>CAZTBF010000005.1:0-6555 GCA_964611875.1 uncultured Gammaproteobacteria bacterium | reverse complement strand
GGACAAATAATACTACTGCAAAAGCAAGCAGTTGGTATAACGAGGCAATAGATGCAAGTGGTAAAAACTGTGATTTCTTGCAGCATGATCGTTGTGGTTCTCGTGCATTTCCACAAAAAGCTATGTTGGTCATAACCAATAGCAATTTGTATGTTTTTGATGCGAATAACAATTCCATGTGGATGAAATTTACTCGAGGTACTGATAATTTATTATATGGTAGTTCTACTATGAACGCTGTAATTGCAAGTAATGGAGTCTTCTATATCAGTAGCAACGGTAATGGACTTATTATTACTGATTTTGTTGCTGATGGAGGTAGATTTTACCAATCAAGTAGTGGATATCATCTCACCCCAAATATTGCGCAACGCAATAGCCCACCTGCAACTGCCTATACGGATACGCAATTACCAAATATTATAGGTGATACAGCGTATGACGCTTCGGTAACAATGATTAATAACAAAACATATATAGCCGTTGCAACAGGGAGTGGTTTAAGTATCATTAATGAAGATGATGCCTTGGTAACAGATGTTACCGGTCTTGCTTTTAATCGAACTGCGTGGGCTGGTAATGATGTCTATGCGACGGCAAACAGTGGTACCTATGTTGAAGTATTTTATAATGCTGATACGTTGGAAGAAGGGGCAGAAGGAACAGTGCTCGATGGTTATTATCGAAATTCTGGTGAATGGAATGGTTCAAATGTTTTTGGTACTATTAACGATTTATTTGTCACCGAAGGCACTTCATTTGTCGATGGTACTTCAAATACGTTGTATCTTGCTTCTACTCAAATTTTAACTAAAATCTCAGAAAAACAAGGAGATGAATCAAACGGTGCAGTAAAATATTACACACACGATTACATTACCGAAGAAATGATTGGGGATATTCGTGGTATGTGGGGATTTGACCCCATGTCCAATGGTAGTGCAACCACTACAGTTGAAGATCTCAGTGTGAAATCCAACAATGGAACCATGCAAGGAGGAATGACTACTGCGGATTATGTTCCAGGGGTTAGAGGAGTTGGTCTAGATTTTGATGGTTCTGATGATTCTGTTGATTTTGGAACGGGCTCTGATTTAGCAATAGATATTGTTACCTTAGGTGCGTGGGTAAAAACAACAGATGCTGATGGTAGAATATTGGCTAAAGCTGATGCAAGTAATCAGTATGGATATAAAATTGGGCTTGCAAGTGGACTCCCTCAACTCTTAATTGCAGATAC
Source organism: uncultured Gammaproteobacteria bacterium (assembly GCA_964611875.1). Lineage (GTDB taxonomy): Bacteria > Patescibacteriota > Patescibacteriia > UBA2169 > UBA2169 > CAZTBF01. The sequence goes on along the minus strand of CAZTBF010000005.1, from coordinate 5,315 downwards.
TTCTACCAGTTTTATAAATGGATCAACAACTATAAACGATGGGCAATGGCACCATGTTGTTGGAATGAAAAAAACCACTGACGCACAGGTAGCTTTGTATGTTGATGGCGTACTGGTACATGAAAGTATTGTTACCAATAGATTAACAACAGGAGGAACTGCTACTTTATCTGCTGGTCAGGATGGATCTTCAAATGGTAGTTATCTTGCAGGAACCATAGATGAAGCATTTGTAACAGCAGAAATACTCACTCCAGCCCAAATAAAACACATGTACGAAACAGGTAAACAAGCACTCGAGCAAAAGAGTCTCTCTGCAGTAACGGATGCAACAACCTATGGAAACGATAGAATAGGAGACTCATCAATAAGTGTAGCCGAAGGTGGATGGATCAATAGCTTTGTGGAAATCACTGGAGGCACAGGTCTTGGGCAAACACGAAGAATTGTAGCAACATCTACTAATACATTTTATGTAGATCCACCATTTGATATCACACCAGATTCATCATCCGATTTTCAGATACTTGCAAATAGTATTTATATAAAAGATGCATCAACCGCAACAAGTGTACAAAGTGTATTTGTAGATGAAGACGCAGGAGTAATGTACGTAGGTACTAACAACAGCGATAACACCGGTGGAGTGAGTGCTATTGGAATCAATTCAGATACCATTTTAGATGTATGGCATAATCAGAGCGGGAAGGTTGATGATAATGGAAATGCGTGGAATGCGGATGATGTGGTGGCAATAGGAGCAACATCAGGCGGGAATACTGGAAGCCTGGAATCTGGGAATCCAGGATTCAAGGATTCTAGGATTTCTGGAATTCTTGCTTTCGCAACCGATGCCGAACTCTGGGTAGAATCAGCTGGCGAATCCCTCCGTGATTTCATAACATCAGAACAATCCAACGAAACAGCAAACAATATCATTGTAAAAAACGAAGCACAGTTTAGTGGTAAATTTAATGTAACCGATGGAGAAGCTCAACCAATATTTGGAGTAGACGAAGAGACAGGGGATGTAAAGGTACGAGAGGATATACAATTTGGAAGTGAAACAAAGTTAACTAATCTTTCAAACATTAATGATGTATTTGTGTATGATACAACAAAGGATACAGATGGAGGAGAGTGGACGTGTAACGATATAGCACAAGGAACAAGTTGGTATAACGAAGCACTAAATACCTCAACTCGTGGTAAAACTAAGTGTTTCCCTCGTAAGGCAATTGTTGTAGGCACAGAGAATGCTATTTACGTGTATGATGCTCAAGATAATTCAGAATGGATGGAATTTACAGAAGGTTCAAATCTTGGGTTAACATCAATTACTAAACCATCCGTTTTTGCATTGAATGGAGTTATCTATGTTGGAGGGGTAAATAGTGGACCATACTCATTGACAAGTATTAATTTTAAGGCAGATACCATTATTAGAGCTGATGGAGCAAATGATAGCAATGATACTCTATTTAATGGTGGTATTGGAGAACGGGGTCTACTCCTTGGTGAATCAGGTGGGGATTGGTATCCTTCTCTTTTTGCTGGTTCAAGTCGTGTTATTAACGACGTCCACGCAGCAGTCATAAATGGTAAAACGTATGTTGCGGTTGCAACGGATGGTGGTGTGAGTGTTATTAATGAGGATGATTTCAGAGTCATTGATTACACATGGGCTTCATACAACCATATTTTATCTGTATGGCTAACGAGCGATGGAAAATTGTACAACACTATTAGTAATTCAGGAGGATCAGATGGTAATTATGTAATTGTAAGCCATGATATACAAGATGATATATCTGATGTAGCTATTAGTTCTAATAATGAGGAAGTGTATAGTAGAAGTGGCAATGATCTCGCACTTGTGGGAGGAATAACTGCTTCTATTCAAAACGTGTTTGTAACTGAAGGAACTTCATTTATTGAACCGGGAGGACATACTCTTTATGCTGGAAGCGCAGGTGGTTTAAATATTCTTAGTACAAAACCAAATGACCCGTCAAACGGTTCTGTAAAACACTACACCAAAGATTATATTTCAGAAGAAATGATTGGAAATGTGCAAGGGATGTGGCCTTTTGAGTCTCGATTTGGTTTGTTGCAATATGCAAACGCAACGACCTCTAGCCCCGTATTGACAAATACAAATAGCGTTGTAGCCGGATCTGGTGTACGTGGACAAGGGGCTCGATTTACTGCAGGAAATCAAACATTGCGTACAAATGCTATTGAAACAAATACCGCGCTTACGATGGGGGCGTGGTTTAAGGCCGAGTCAGGGGTACTAGATGGATGGATGATTATAGGTGGATATAATTCAATTTGGATTGCGCTTAATCCATACGATGGTGGGTCCTGCTCAAGCTCTAATTATGCTGTGAGTTATTATACTGGAAGTTGGGCCTGTCTCGCCTCGGACATAGTAGGAACAACATTAGGTGACGGCCAATGGCATTACGCAGTTGTGAGTAATGGATATTCAGGTGGAAGTATGAAGCTTTATCTTGATGGTATAGAAGTTGCAAGTGGATCAGCAGCAACAGTTGCGGGGCACGTAGGAAATGGTTTTCGGATAGGAGACAATGGTAGTACCTCAGGTACGAACACATTTCGAGGAAATATTGACGAGGCATGGATAACTTATGAAGTGCTGACATCTGACCAGATTAAATACATGTACGAGGTAGGTAAACGTGCACTTGAAAGTGGTTTCGAGGGCACTGCCCAAAATGACACCTCAGCACATAGTGCATTTAGAATTGGTTCTGGTGGTGCAAATGATGCACCATATAGTGCAGGAGAATTTATCGGTAGCCTCGTTCAAATATATGATGGAAATGGTGCTACTGCAACCAGCACTCGGTTTATCACACAAACAGCATCAAGTTCAAACGATAGATATATTCAGTTTAGTCCAGATCATAGTGCTTCACTTGCAGATACTGATACTTTTTCTGTGGGGCCTAATGTATTTGCGGGAAATACCAATAGAGTGACTGCATTATCTGTAGATGATTATGGCGATTATATATATATTGGAACAACAAATGCCGATGGCACTAGTGGATCAGTTTCAAAAATCGCATTACAAAGTGATACCTTAGTTGACGTATGGCATACTGACATAGGGAAACAAGATGATTTCTTACAACCATATGGAGGAGCTTCAACTACAGCAATTGGTTTTGCAGATAACACCTTAGTTATTTCAAATAATTCAACAGAGGGATCACTGTGGAGTGAGACATCAGGTGAATCATTAGATCGAAAATTAACCAAACCGCGTTCAGTGTTTACCGTTGTGGATCATATTCAAACACCAAGAATCATTGCAACTAACGGTATCTTTACGTTACAAGTTGGAACCAGCACAAATCTCATCGTCCGACAAGCAACCTCCACCCCAGAAACGATACAAATACGAGCAGGGGCATCCCAGTCTATAGCTCTTACGGATGACGAGGGTAATGGTATACATATCGCTGATGGTGGCAATGTGGGAATCGGTTATACCTCTCCTAGTACAAGTTTGCATATTACTAATGGTATGCTGTATGTACCAAATACAGTAGGGAATGCATCATATGGTATGACTTCAAATGGTTCATTATATGGTGCAATTGGGGCAACTTCAAAAACAGGTACTGGTGGTTGGGCACTTGGGACCATGTCTTCTCCAGGAAATTCATCTACATTAACACCAGTGCTTTCCTGGACAGGGGATGGTAATGTCGGTATTGGTACAGTCAGCCCAACAAGTGGAAAAGTGCAAATTACCAATGCAAACACTGCAAGTAATTATTATGGATTGTTGATCGACAATGATGATACTGATCAATATGGGTTGGTAATTGCAGGAAACAGTACGCTTGGTATTTATCTTGATACCAATGCTGATGACACCTGTACTGACGCTAGTGGAGCAGCAGCTTGTGACATTACCGCTGATTACGCAGAGTTAATGTATTCACAAGAAACAGATATTGGAGATGGTGATGTTATGGTTATCAATGAAAATAATATCGACAGTGGTGCAGAATTTGTAAAATCAACAAAACCGTACGATAAACTTGTTGGTGGCGTGTATTCAGAAAATCCAGCTATGGTAATTGGATCAGAGGGTATTGCAATTAAAGGTTGGAAAAATGATAATCCACATGCATTCCCTCTTGCATTGGCTGGAAGAAAATATGTTAAAGTGACCGATGAAAATGGATTTATACAAGCGGGTGATTTATTAGTCACATCATCTGAGCCAGGAAAAGCAATGAAATGTTCACCAGAAGAGTATCTTGAAAAATGCGTTGGTGGTATTTTAGGAAAAGCAATGCAGGATATGAAAGATGGAAAAGTATTAATACTTCTCAGTTTACAATAAGGTAATACAACATTTTTTTATAAAAAGAGAGCAGTATAAGCTTTCTTTTTTTATCGTATATTGTATTGACAAAATTATACCGTGTTTGTTCTAATTATACACAGATCACTGTATAAAAAATACCTAAAATATGGTAAAATATAGGTATCAATTTATACCATTGTCCTGCCAGACAAATGGCTAACACAAAGAAAAAAATACAAACACACCAAAGTATACATTTTGGTGTATATCTATTCAATATTGAAGAAATTTTAATACCGCTTTTTTCATAAAGTTGGTTGTTTTGATTGCATACCATGTCCATTCCTCAGAACAAACAAGAATCAGTAACGATATTGCCTGTTTCAGAGATTGCAGAACTCACTCCTTACACATCTAAGGAGCTTATTTCGTATATAGAAAAAGGTTTGTTGCAAGGAAAATTTTTGAAAAATACATGGTACACCAGACAAGATTGGTTGAATGAATTTTTATTAAAAAAGGAAAAAGAGCATAGTGCACAAAAAGTACATGAGCAGACAGTAGAACAATACGAAGTAAAAAATAGCCAAGCAACAAATAAAACATCAGCATTTAGTCGTGTTTCGATTCCAAAAGTAGGAGTAACGTTAGCGTTGGTGGTACTCGTCGCGTTTGGCGTAACCAATAAACAAGCTTTTGCACATTTTGCAGAATATTCTTTACCTGAGGTAGTAAGCAGTGTGACAAGTGAAGTGAAGCAAAGAGTTGTTGCTTTAGTTTCTAGCGTACACAAAGTAGCAAATTTAGGTGATGAGGAATGGAAGAATGGAAGAATGAACGAGAGTGAAGATGCTGGCGTTGTAGCAGGAGAAAGTATTGTGAAAGGAGATGAGGAATCTGAGAATCTTGGAGATCAGGAGAGTGTGATTAATACCACCTCCCAAATTCCTAGTTTCCCAGA
>CAZTBF010000004.1:0-101015 GCA_964611875.1 uncultured Gammaproteobacteria bacterium | reverse complement strand
CGGTGCTACTTGTTGCTATTCGTGTTGGATCTACTACTACCAATGATGCTGATGCTCCTCCTACTGCATCTATGGTTGTGGTTCCTCCACTATCTGTTTGGAATGCTAAGTAATTGTTGGTGTCGTATCCTGTTGCTAGTTGAGTTGTGGTGGTTGTTGCTATGGTTAATTTGTCACTTGTTCCGGTGATGTAGAGTGTCTCTGCTGTTGAGGTTCCCGTAATCGTTTGTTGTCCTGCTATGGTTACGTCACTACTAAAGGTCGCATCTCCTGCTACCGTGAGGGTTGATGACAATGTTGCAGTATCACTCACGGTTAATGCCCCTGACAATGTTGCGGTACTTGCGACAGACAAACTTGATGACAACGTTGCTGCTCCACTCACACTTAATGTACTTGAAAGTGTGGTGTTCCCTGCTACTTGGAAGGTGTCTGATGAATCATTACCTAAAATTAAGTTATCTGCTGACAACTCACTAAACGAACCAAATGGTGCACTTACACCACTTGCACTGATTGGGCCTGTTGCTGTTAAACTTCTTGTGGTAATGATTGTTGATGTTAAACTTTGGGTATTGATGTTCTGTGGTGCAAACGTCCCTGCGGTAAGGGTACCTTGTACGGTTACATCTCCTACGGCGTTTGTTGCTCCGGTAATAATAGTATCTCCATTCACTCGTAACCCTTTGTCTACTTCCACCACACTCGCTGATGATGGTGGTGCTATCTTTGTGATAGTTGCTACATCACTCACCGTTAAGCTTGGTGTGCTTACCGCTGCGTTTGAAATGATTCCGTTGAGTGCGGTTATGGTTCCTGCAACATTCAGCGTGTCGTTTAACGTTACTGCTCCTGCTACCGTGAGTGCACTTCGGGCATCTATATTCCCTGTGACGGTAAGGGACGCTGTTGAAAGTCTGCTACTTACGTTTACTTGCCTGTCTGTTACTTGCAACACGCCACTTCCAATGTTGAGGGTTGGTGAACTTACACTTGTTCTCGCTATCAACGCTCCTGTCTCCACACTGTTGGTATCTATATATGTACTTGCTTCCCCTACTTTCAAAACTCCTTCTTCTGATACTTGGAACACCACATTCCCTTGATTATTTATCCCTTGTACAATTGGCCCTGTTCCTGTTGATACGATTGATAATGCCGTGTTACTTGGTGCTACGTTATTGGTTACTTGATTTGCCGCTGGGGATGCTGGGGTTACACTGCTTGCTTGTTGCACGTTGATTGTACCCACCACCGTGGTGTTTGGTGTTTCTGGATTATTATCACTATCCACTTCTGCTATGTATCCTCCTGCTGGTTGCAAAATATTCCCCTGATTCGGACTAGTTGCTATGTTAGTGCGTTCTTCTGTTGTTCCGTTGAACAAATTGATAGTTGTAATACTATTCCCCACCTCTGCTGCGGTTCCTTGTAATCTCCCTATGATTGATGATGGACTGTTTGGATTAATGAAACTGAGGGATTCGTTGATATATCCTTGTAGTGATCGGAATACGGAGAGGATGTCGCTAAACGAACTCTTGATGTTTTGGGTTACCGTGCTGGTTGTGGCTACAGGTGTTGGGGAATCTGGGAAACTAGGAATTTGGGAGGTTGTATTTTGAGAAATCTCCTGATCTCCAAGATTCACAGATTCCTCATCTCCTCTCTCCACTGCTTCGCCTGCAACAATCCCTTTTGATGTTTGGTTATTGATGTTTGGTGTTTGGCTATTTTCTAAATTAGCCACTTTCTGGACACCAAAAACCAATGCAACAACACGTTGCTTCACTTCACTTGTTACACTGCTCACCATTTCTGGCAAAGAATATTCTGCAAAATGTGCAAAGACTTGTTTATTGGTTACGCCAAACGCGATGAGCGCTACCAACGCTAATGTTGCTCCTACTTTTGGTAGTGAAAGACGCGTGATGAAGTTGCGAATTACAAATTGCAAATTACGAATTTGCTGTTTTTGTTCTGTTTTTGATTGGCTGAACAATTCGGTTGGTGTTGCTTTTTGTTTCTCCAAAATTCTTACATTCCCAGATTCCAAACCACCATCTTCATTCACGGGATTGCTTCGGTCGTCAGCCTTTGCTACCGCTTCAGGCTGACTCCCTCGCAATGACACGGTATTCTTTGTATCTTGGTTTTTGGTTTTTAATTCCTGTGCCCCTACAATGCTTGTGTTTATTGCTTCTGGTATTGAAACATCATTCTCCAAAATTCTAAAATTCTCAGATTCTTTAATCTCCTCTTGCTCTTTCATTTTTTGTTCATACGCGTGCACATAGGCAATTTTTGTTTGCCAATTCCTACCATCTTTTTTCCCTTCAATTTTCCCTTGACGAATACGCAGAGCAATATAGCTTGATGAATATGACGTGTGTTTAGCAACTTCAGACAAAGACAAATAACCAGATAGATCTTCTGGTTCTACAGTTTCTGTAGATGAATTTGAGGGACTATCCTGTACAGAATCAAGATATTCGTTCAGCCAAGGAATGCTGGTATGCCAAATGTTATTCACTTTTTCACACTTCAATCTTTTTCTTCGTGCAAGCAAAGATAAGTACTCTGCAGAGTAAGGGGTAAGATCAGCGATATCTGACAATGGAATAAGTTCTGTTTCGTGGTTTTGTTTTGACATTTTTTGAGTGACAACACTGCTTTAAAAAAGCAATGATACATGCTTTGAAATAGCATGCATGCATGGGAAACGTTTTTTGCTTATATAACGTTTTTTTATATTAATATATCTTTTGATCGGATAATATAATATGTACTAATTATACAAAAAAAAGCATCTTTGCGTCAAAAGAGATATACACAGTTATCCGATCAAAATGTACTTAAAAAAAATTTCAAAAATAAAAAAAAGAGCCTCTCGTGTGAGAGGCTCTTTTTAAATACATTTATTGACCAGATTTGTAGTTGCTAATAGCCTGTACTACATTTGAATCATCCTTTAAATCTTCAATAAATAATACATGGTCTCTGTTAATATACATTGAATCAGTTGGTCCATGTAATTCATTTCCAAGTTTTACCAAAGAAAGTTCTCCTTGTGGATTTGCTTGTTGTTGACCTTCTTCAGTTTGTTGCAATGGTCGAGTTACTTGAAGATAATAAATATCTTCAATCACGACTTCTGCTGAATTTTGACTATCAACTTGTCCAAAATATACTTGACCATTCGTCAAGAAAACAGCTTGGTAATCTTTACTAAAACCAGATAAACTGGTTTGCTTCATCATCATAAAACCAGCACCAAGAATAACGATGATAAGAATAATCATTCCAATAGGTAATGATGATCCTCCTCTAGCACGAGCAGATGATCCTGCTGGCTTACTTGCAGTAGTTTGTTCTGCCATGTTCATTTCTCCTAGCCACACAAGAGAGAGGTATAGGTACCACCAATGTGTGAACGTATATTAATTATGAAAGTAAAATTGCTTTATTATTGTACACCTCAAGCATGGATTGTCAATCCGTTAGATCATTGAGGATATGGATAAAGTATACTATAGTGATACCACTATGAGCACACAACGAACGCTTGCTGTCAACAAACAAGCACGGCATGACTATACCACCATTCAGACATACGAAGCAGGTGTACAACTCACTGGAGGTGAAGTAAAATCTTGCAAAAAAGGATCCATCAACCTTAAAGGAAGTTATGCAACATTTAGTAAGGATACTCTTGTGTTACGTGGGTGCCACATTAGTCCTTATATCCCAGCAAAACGAGAACAAGCTCACTATGAACCCAACAGAGAAAGAACATTGTTATTACAAAGAAAAGAGTTGCAAACACTTATTGGCACCCTCAAACAAAAAAGATATAGCCTTGTTCCTCTCTCCTTGTATCTTAAAGGTGGATTAGTAAAAGTAGAACTTGCGGTGGTTCAAGGAAAAAAGCAATACGAAAAACGAGATAGTTTAAAAAAGAAGGCAATAGAAAAAGACCTCGGACGAAAACTCAAACACTAGTGAAACATCAAAATACAAAAACCCCTCCTTCGCTAAAGCTACGGCGGGCAAGCAAGTTCAGGGTGACGGTTCCTTTTTTATATTAGGTAGATACGCTATTAATTTTTGATGCTTTTTCTTGACAAAACTACCAATTTACGGTATTTTACCGTGGTGAATGACTATTCACTCACACGTTTTTACTTGGGCCGAGGCTACTGCCGAGGTTAAGTAAAAATGTGATAAGGAGTAGGCGTACGTAAGGTGGAGCGGCTTCTGGGTACTCCCAGACGACGCGGAACCTGAAGTGCGACTACGACGCGGGGATGCTTAACAATCGAACTTACAGATATAGTATACATTGTGCACTGTGCAGTTTCTCACATACTGCGTATCAACGGTGAGAAATTCTACATGCAGACAGCATTGTAAGCAGAGTAAAGAATGCATTCGCGCAAGCTTTTGCAGCTCCTAGCTTTGCACCAGTTGTAGCTTAACTGCCACAACCATCGCCCTCCAGAGTCTGAGTTGGAGTGTGCGGTGCTATACCTTCAGACTCGGAGCGTATTGGCTCCTTATACGCTCTTAGATCTATGGAGCAACCAGTATAGCTAGTGTGTTCGTTCGCAGGATATACTGTACATATAACGAACTATCAGTGTAGAGCGATATATACGTCTGTTAGCCACATGGGTGCAATACCCATCATCTCCACCAAACCGCCGTAGGCGGTAATAACCAAATCCCAAACACCAATAACCAAAAAATATCCAATCAACTCATCATCAAAGGAATAACACCATGTACTGATTATTGGGTATTGTATCTTTCTTGGTTATTGGTTATTGATTATTTATACATTATGCAACGAAGATCAGCATCATTTTATAGAAAACGCCGTGAGAAACAACAAGTTCCACGAGCACGCTCAAACGAACGGATTAAATCTCCGACTGTTTTTGTTATTGATGAAGAAGGCAAACCACGTGGTGAGATGCCTACAAAAGAAGCGGTTGCTCTTGCACAAGAAAAAGAGCTTGATCTCGTTGAAGTGCAACCAAATGCACAACCCCCTATTTGTAAAATCCTTTCATTTGGTCAATACCAATATGAGCAAGAAAAACATCGCCAAAAGCAAAAGGCAAAACAAAAAAAGGTTGATGTAAAAGGAGTTCGTATTTCTTTCAGAATTAGTGAACATGATAGAGAAACACGCAGACAACAAGCTCGTAAATTTATTGACCAAGGACACAAAGTAAAGATTGATATTGTACTCCGAGGAAGAGAACGAGCATACACTGACGAAGCAAAAGAAGGCATGGAATCCTTTGCCGCGAGTATTGGGGAAGATACCTTTATTGAGCAACCATTTACTAAACAAGGAGGCCGATTATCCCTGGTAGTCGCACAAAAGAAGTAATCTTGACTTATTGTAGGCTATCTGGTACCATGTATCGGTAATTTTAATATCCACAGATATGGGAAAATTGAAGACAAATAAAGCAGCTGCAAAGCGTGTTCAGATCACAAAAACAGGTAAAATTGTTAAAAGAACCGCTGGACAAGGACACTTTAACTCTCGTGAAAGAGGTATTACCGGCTTAAACAAACGCCGTGATATGACCCTTTCTAAAGCTGCAACAAAAATTATTAAAAAGCAATTACCGAATCATTAATTCAAACTGTAACGAGTGAATATTCACCGATACCGTATTATTTCTTATGCCACGAGTTAAACGAGGAACCATGCACACCAAGCGACGCCGAAATATTTTGGTGAAAGCAAAAGGGTTTAAATGGGGACGAAAAAAACTAATTAAAATTGCACAGACTGCTGTTACCAAAGCAGGTGCACATGCATACCGTGATCGAAGAGTGAAAAAACGTACGAGACGAGCACTCTGGCAAGTAAAGATCAATGCAGCAGCACGATTACATGACACCACATACAGCAAGCTCATGCATGCACTCACAACAGCTAAAAGTACTCTTGATAGAAAAGTTCTTGCAGACATTGCAGAACATAACCCACAGGTATTTGCAGAAATTGTGAAAAAGGTTGTTAAATAAATACATCTATTAAAAAGCCCACCATATACTGGTGGGCTTTTTTGATATGAGAGGAACCGTCATCCTGGAGGAGCCGTCCTGCCTGCCGGCAGGCAGGACTCGGCGACAATAGGATCTACGTGCTATCTCACTAGATTCTATCGCCGTGGGTACACGGCTCCAGAATGACAGAGTATCGGTTACTTATTCCAGACATGTTTTGCAGCACGCCAACCATACTTTGCAACAAAGAGTAAGATAAAGGCATACAATACAAACTGTGCTACACGTAATACTATTTGCACTAAATGAATGGTCACATCTTGTGCGATATCGTTTATATCACGAACAAACTGTTGTACTGCTACTTTCCAAGAATCCTGAATCTGCTCGCCATCAATATATTTGTTCTCATAGATATTGATATGGAAAAAAGTATATTCTAAACGATCTAGCTGTTCTGCTTGAGCACGTTCAAGTCGCTCAAGGCGTTCGTTAATATTGATACGTTCTTGCGTAAGGCGCTCAATAAGGTTAATTCTGCTATCAATAATCTTTGCAAGGCTTTCAACATTTTGTGTTTGAGTTGCAAGTTCGGTTACCTCATCATATGCGGCGAGTGCATTTTCAAGTGTTTCATCAATAGAAGCTCGTTTCTTTTCGAGCACCTCTACCTCGCTGGTAAAGTCATCAACGGTTTGCTTTATGGTATATGTATTTGCAGAAAGATTTTCTGGATCAAGTGAATTAATAAGTGTGAGTACTTCTTGTACGTTATCATTTTCAACCTTAAAGCTGTAAGAACATCCTCTGTCATACTCATTAGCATTTTCAAAAATAATATATTCTTTTTGCTTTAAATCAGCAACAAGAGTACAGGTATCTTCCTTGTGGCGTGTTTCGATATCTCCATAATACTCAGTTATTTCAAAAGCCTCTGCAGTATTACCTGAACTGTATCCTGGTTGTGGAGGAAGAATATTACTTCCCATAACGTTTCTTACAGATAATTCTTTACCATATGCAGATGATTCTGCCATATCATAATCAAATCCACCATCACTGGCATACATGCGAGCTGGCGCACTTTGAGTAGAGACACCACGAGTTAAGGTGGTTACAGATGAACCAATAATTCTAAAGGCAAATGCAATAACAATAATAAGCAGCAATGCTATTGCTCCTAATTTTACAAGTGTGCTTGTTTTGATATCAATATTTTTTAATATGGACATAGAAATATAATTGATTGATTATGTATTATATATATGTATACGAAAACAATTTAAAAAAGTTACACATATAGTATACCTTTTTTTAGACAGAAAGAAAGCACAAATCATCAACAGAATCTAGCTACTCAGGTGTTTTTATACAAGGAACTCATTAATCTAATGATATTTTTTTCAGCAACAGAGCATTCACCACCACCACAATAGAAGAAAGTGTCATAGCAATAGCACCCCACTCTGGTCGCAAAAAGAAATTCCAATGCGCAAGCATACCAGCAGCAATAGGAATAGCAATAACATTATAACCGGTAGCCCATACCAAATTCTGTTTCATTTTGGACATAGTAGCACGTGAAAGCTTAACCAGTTTTACAATATCAAGTGGATTATTTTTGACTAAGACAATTTCAGATGAAGCAACAGCTACATCCGTACCAGCACCAATTGCAACACCAACATCTGCTTGTGTTAATGCAGGAGCATCATTAATACCATCTCCTACCATCATGACACGTGTGCCATCTTTTTGCAGTTCTTGTACTTTGTTCACTTTATCTTCAGGAAGCACTTGTGCAAAGTATGTATCAATACCAAGTGTCTGTGCAACTTGCTGTGCAACAGCATCATGATCACCTGTTATCATAGCAACCTGCTTACCAAGCGTTTTCAGTTCAGCAATAGCCTGTTTTGATTCTTCTTTTATGGTGTCACTCAGGGCAATCACCCCACGGAGTGTATTATTTTCTGAAACATACACCACCGTATTACCCTCTTGTTCTAAAGAAGCAATCTTTTCACGATACTGATTGTCTATTACTACAGTATTATCTTCCATAAGCTTTATGGTGCCAACCATAAGAGTACCCGAACCGATAACACCTACTACACCATGACCAGGAATTGCCTTAAATTTTTTAACAGGAATAAGAGACTGCTTATCTTGTTCTGCTTTTTCAACAATAGCATGAGCAATAACATGCTCTGATTTTGCTTCGAGAGATGCTGCTAATTGGATAATATCTTTCGTACCTTCAACAAAAGTAATAACTTCGCTTACACCAAATGCTCCTTGGGTTAACGTTCCTGTTTTATCAAACAAAACCCAATCAACATCTTGAGCTTTTTCCAAACCATCCATATTTTTAATCAGAATACCATTATGAGCGGCTAAGGTTGAAGTAATGGTAGTGACAGCAGGAATCGCTAATCCTAATGCATGCGGACACGTAATAACAACTACGGTAATAGTAAGCGTTAACGCAAAGACAAACGGAGCATTGAGCACGATATACCATATCACAAAAGTTCCAAGGCCTACGGTAATGGCAATGATAGTTAACCAATGGGCTGCACGATCTGCTATTTTTTGAGAATGTGGTTGTGACATTTGTGCATGCTTTACTAACTCCACTATTTGTGACAATGCAGTATCTGAACCTGTTTTTACCACTCGTACGGTAAGCGCCCCCTCGACATTCAATGAACCCCCAATGACACTATCTCCTCTCTTTTTTGCAACTGGTTTTGACTCACCAGTAATAAGAGACTCATTCACACTTGATTGCCCTTCTACAATTGCCCCATCAATAGGAACTTTTTCACCAGGCTTAATGAGAATGGTATCACCCACAACAAGTGATGCAGTTTCAACGGTATCTGTTGAACCACTTGGCATCACCTTATGTGCTTTTGGCGGGATAAGCTTTACTAATTCACCAAGCGCACCAGCAGTACCAACAACCGCTCGCATTTCCAACCAATGCCCCAAAAGCAACACCAGTGTTAACGTTGAAATCTCCCAGTAAAAATCATGCGCATCTATAAAAAATGTTGCGGCAACAGAATAGAGGTATCCAGAAAGCACGGCAATAGAAACAAGGGTCATCATCCCTAATTCGCGATCTGTAATCTCATCTTTTGCGTGAGTATAAAATGGCCATGCCGTATAGAGAGCAATAACTGATGCAAGTATAAACAGGACATATTGATCACCTGTAAACGATGGTATATCAAAACCAAACCACTGTTGGATACTTGGTGATAGTGCTAACACCGGAATACTTATTGCAAGCGCAATAAAAAACCGACGCTTGAAATCGTGTGCCATCATTGCATGATGATTACTGTGGTCATGCTGATGTTCTATGACATCATGAGATGTTTTTTTCTGCTGTGGCGTATCATGTGTGTGGTGTTCGTGATGTGTATGTTCTTGCATATGATAGTTTTATTAATGCGATGAGCTATACCAAGCCGGACGAATACAAGTCATCCGGCTGACGTATAGCATATAACGATGAGTAATCCCTATAGTAAGTATATCATTGTTGTCAAGTTTTACTCTTTACACTTGTTCATCAACAGAAATATCATATATATCGGAAATGATTGCTTTCAGTGAATCAAGATGTTGCAATCCAACTTTTTCTGCAATAGCTGTAGCAAAATACTCTGCCAGAAAGGGATTACCATGTCCTTCAAGAATTTCTCCGATACATTCTCCGCATGGATGCACCCCATTCATAACATCATCTAAACAATGACAACTTGCACCTTCGCCATGCCCAGGAGTTTTTGCAATGCAATAGGTACATGGCTTTTCTAAACAACAAGCATACTCCCCCTCTGCAAGTAATGTTCCTTTTATTGAAGCACTTACTGCCATATGTGTATCTCGATATGCATGAACAGACATTTCGTTCGAATTCATTTCCATAGCTGAGTGATGATCATGGTCATGTGTTGTATGAAACATGTATGGCCCAATAAGAACACCAACAACAAATGAGGTAATAATGCTGATACTCACTATAAAAGCAAAAGATTTCATATGTTATAGATTTAAGAATAGTGATGATGCTCCATTTTCTATCATATAAATAGAGAATGGACTCCTTTTTACTCCAGGCATTCCTGGAGAACCTGCAGGCATACCAGGAAGCGCAATACCTTGTATCTGCAAAGATTCATTCGAAACGGTATTGATAGCTTCTATAGGTATATGTCCCACAATCTCATATCCATCTAACACAACAATGTGGCAACTAGCCATATCCTGAGGGATACCCATAGCATCGTGTTGTGCCTGCATATCTTGTACATGCTCAATCTCAAGTTCTATTCCTTGTTTTTTAAGATATGCCTGATACTGAACACAACAACCACATGTGGGAGATTTATACATCACCCCTTGAGCATGCACCGCATGTGGCTCAAAAACACGTGCACCGAAAAAACCAAGCACCACAAGTATAAAAGAACCAATCATAATTTTTTGTGTATATTTCATACAATACGTTGTTACAATACTGAAGTTAAGAATGCTTGAATCTGTTCAAATGGTACAGCTCCGGATACCGGAATTTTTTCTCCATCAGGAGTAATAATGACATTATATGGTGTCCCTTGACCGCCTGCAGAAACAGCATCAGTATATTGTGATTGAACTTTATCAGCATATTTCCCAGAGGCTAAACACGTACTAAATTGTTCCCTATCAATACCAACATACGCAGCGATATCAGGCAACGTATTCAAATCTAAGCCATTATTTGTTGGTGAAACTTCAAATACCCGATCAATAAATTTCCAAAATCCTTCGTTTCCTGCAAGCTCTCCAGCACATTCTGCTGCTTCTGCTTCTTTTGGAGCCTTTGAATGCAATGATACTAATGGGAAATGTCGGTACACCCATCGAACAGAATCACCATATTCTTCTATGACACGTTGCATGGTTGGATGAAAACGCTGACAAAAAGGACATTCCAAATCAGAATATTCAACAATAGTAACGGCCGCATTTTGATTACCACGAATCCAATCTTGGTCAGTTATTGGAGCAATTTGAATATCTGACGCCTGATGTGCTTGGTCAGTTGATGCAACATTTTTTTGAGTTACCGATGCGGTGGCTTCTGGCTGTTTCTGGAGAACCATAGACAACAAAACAAAAAATCCAATAACAAAACCAAGTAAAAGAATTAACCCAGCACCAAGAAAAAAAGAAGCCTGTGGGGAAACCTTTGATATTATTTTATGCATACTAAAAAATTTAATAACAAAAAACACTCTTACCTAATAAAAGTGAGTAGCATGTTATATTTTTTAGTACGTTTTAGGGTGAAGAATGCCTATTCTAAAAAGAAAAAGCAGTGGTATGAATACACGCCAACTCCCCCATTTTTCACGGATATGGCGTGCGTAATAATCAAGAGTACGATGTCGTTTAGAAAGAAATGAAACATGAAACCGTACAACAAGTATAACAGAAAAAAACAATACAATAGTAACCAGAGAATACGCTATTGCTGATTGAATTTGATCATGGATAACAGAAAGATTAAATTCACTTTTTTCAGTACAACAGCTCATATGATTAGATGCTTCTACATGACCAACAAAAGACGAGAACATCACTCCACGGCAGGTTAAAAGCAATGCGACAAAAAGAAAAAATGTCACACTCCATCTAAAGAAAGCTGGAACTGATTGAAAAAAATATGTCATATGCTTAGTATAGCATATATAAAAAAATAGCCCCTCACAAGGGGTTATTTTCTGGCGGGGACGACGAGACTCGAACTCGCGACCTCCTGCGTGACAGGCAGGCGCTCTAACCAACTGAGCTACGCCCCCGCGTGGCGTCATAGTCGGGACTGCAGGCTGTGCGTCTTCCGTGAGTACACGGAACCCGCTTCGCCTTTCGCCCGCCTATTCCTTTCAGTTTTTTACTTAACTTCGGAGTACCTCAGCCCAAGTAAAAAACTGTATTATAGAAATAATACCTGAATAGCATAGCGAATATCCTTAAAAAAATCAATAGGAGCTATGGACATATTCGTTTTAAAGTGCTATTTTATCCTTATTGTTTTATTACCTATACATTTTTCCACTTGGGTGAGCGCAAGCGAATTAAGTGGAAAAATGAGAGGAGTAGGCATACAAAGGGTGGAGCGATCTCTGGGTACTCCCAGATAGCGCGCAACCCGACGTATGACTACGACGCGGAGAGGTGGCTGAGTGGTCGAAGGCGGCGGTCTTGAAAACCGTTGAAGCAGCAATGTTTCCGTGGGTTCGAATCCCACCCTCTCCGCCAGTATATCAATTGATATATGAGCCACAACCAAACCATAGAAGATATTCCCGTTCAAATACCGCTCGCAAAGCGGATTTTTGATATTCTTTTTTCTGGAGCAGTCATACTCCTCTGCTCTCCCTTGTGGGTACTCATCATCATTCTACAAAAACTCGAAGGGTTATGTATACCCAGCCACCGAGGACCAATTTTTTATACAGAAACACGCATGTCCCAAGGCAAACCATTTACCTTACGCAAATTTAGAATATTTAAAGTATCGGCATATCAACCCATTCGAGATCGTGGAGAGATCGTGCACACCAAGCCATTAGAAAAAAATGCAGATAATCTCACCTACATCGGCACTCTTCTAAAAAATTTTTATCTAGATGAAGCCCCTCAACTCTTAAGTATTCTATTCGGAGATATGAGTTTTATCGGCCCCCGCCCATGGAACCCCGTTGATTACGAAAAAGAAATTGCAACAGGAGTCTACCGAAAAAAAATCATAAAAGCAGGGCTCACCGGCCCCGTACAAATACACAAACTTGATGCCAACAAATATGGTGGCGAACAATTTTTAGACAACACCTATATTCAATTCGTACAAAACCACTCAGGAATACGAGTGGTCATACACGATATATGGCTCTTAGTGCAATCCTTTTTCTTTATGATTAAAGGACAAGGGCTCTAAAAAAAGTTTAATTATTATTAAATTAAAATTAAACTTTTTTTGAACGTTTCCATACGTATACAGCCATTACACAACCAGCAATCGCAAGTGCTACACTTACCATAAGAGGTAATCGAATGCCACCAATAATCGGTACACGGTCAATACGTAATACCTCGGTTATTACTCGTCCAATAGAATACACACCAATATACAGCCACAAGATTAAACCTTGTGGCTTATTTTGTTTTTTGATTAACCAATACAACAAAGCAAACACCCCAAGGTTCCAGATACTTTCGTATAAAAACGTTGGATGAAAATGAGTGTATTGTTCAAAACCTTGTGGTCGGTACACTACATCAATAGGAATTGCCCACGGAAGTTGTGTTGGACCACCAAATAATTCTTGATTAAAATAATTTCCCCATCTGCCAATGGCTTGTCCAATAATAGCAGGAATAACAAACAAATCAGCTAGGGCATAAAATGTGAGCTTGTATTTTCGAGCGTAATACCACAACACCAATGCACCAGCAATTAAACCACCATGAATAGCCAAGCCCCCGTTCCATAAGGCAAGCATGTGCGAAGGATTATTCCAATAAAAAACAGGTTCATTGAATATGTGGTACACACGAGCACCAATAATTCCCCAAATGAGCGTATTCACATACATGGTATATGCCTGCTCTTTGGTAATGTTCTGATAGTGTGCAACAGAACCAACAACAAGATACCCAACAATAATCGCCATTACCAAACACAAACCATACCAATGAATAGCAAATGGACCAATGGATACAGCAATAGCGTGTGGTGTGTATGTTGAAAGGAAAGGAATCATGGGAATGTATACAAGATGTCATCCCGAGTCCGCCTAAGCGGACGATGGGATCCCGTGACTGTTGCAGTGATGACGAGATCCCATCGCCATGAGTACATGGCTCGGGATGACAGAATGGTTAAGAATGTAATTGATTACGTGGAGCCTTACCACGAACAAGTACATCTAAAATATTTTGGGTAGCAATTTCCCCCATTTGATTACGAGACTCGCGTGTTGCGGATGCAATATGTGGAGTAAGTACTACATTCGATAATCCTTTTAATCCAGAAGTAAGTTTCGGTTCATGTTCAAACACATCCAACCCTGCACCAGCAATACTTTTTTTACGTAAGGCAGTTACTAATGCTTTTTCGTTAATAACTGGTCCTCGAGCAGTATTTACGAGTACGGCAGTTTGTTTCATAAGTGCAAGTTCTTTACTGCCAATAAGATGTTTGGTTGCTGGTAACAACGGTACATGCAACGAAACAGCATCTGATTTTGTTAACAATTCTTTAAGAGATACTCGTTTTGCTTTATATTTCTTTTCTATTTCTTTGTTTGGCACCACATCATAATACAGAATATCCATACCAAATCCTGCTTTCGCTATCTGAACTAATGCAGAACCAATACGACCGGTACCAATAATACCCAATGTTTTACTACGCACATCGTTTCCAATAAGCAAAATAGGATCCCATGCTTTATACTTCCCTGCCCGTACGTATCGATCCCCTTCGAGCATACGTTTTGAAAGCATAAGGATCATTGCCATTGCATGTTCTGCAACAGAACTCGCAAAATCACCCGGTGTGTTGGTAACATACACACCTGCTTTTTCTGCAACAGGGACATCTATATTATCAAACCCCACGGCATAATTAGCAACAATTTTTAGATTTTTCCCCCGAGCAAATAATTCTTTATCTACTTTTTCTGTAAGTACGGTAAGCAATGCATCTGCCTTTTCTGCTTCACGTAATAACTCTGAACGAGCAGGTGGCATCTGCTTGGTATGCATTTTAACGGTACAATGTTTGTACAAGTCTGCTAATCCCTCTTTATCAATTTTTCGTGCAATATATACGTATGGTTTTTTCATAGTAGTTATGTCTGATTAAGTTCAAATCAATCGTCATTCTGGAGCCTTATACTCAAGGCGATAGAATCTAGTTGGTATTCACGCAGATCCTATCGGTCGCTGAGTACAGCTCCCTCCAGGATGACATGATGTTTACGCCTTATTACTCGATCCTAACAAATGCATTTTCCAACGAATAACCGTAAGCATTTCGTCATACGCTGGGGCCAATACTTTTCTTGGATCAAATTCCTGTGGTTTTTTATGTAATACTTCACGTATTCCCGAAGTAAAGGCTAAACGAATATCCGTGTCGGTATTTACTTTACAAATACCTCCAGCAACAGCCTTGGTTAAGTGTTTATCACTCACGCCTTTAGGGTCTCCTAAGTTGCCACCAAATTTTTTAATCCGTTTTACTAATGTTTTGGGAACACTCGAAGCTCCATGCAATACCAATGGCACGTTTACCAGAGCACGTATTGCCTCAAGCCGTTTAAAATCAAGAGCGGATTTTTTACTAAATTTATACGCGCCATGAGCAGTACCGATAGCAATAGCCAAAAAATCACAATTTGTTTTTTGGACGAATGTTTTTGCCTCCTCTGGACCGGTTAAATTGGCATCTTTTTCATCAACAGAGATAAAATCCTCAATTCCTTGAATAGCACCAATTTCAGCCTCAACAGTTACTTTGTGTTTATGAGCTTGTTGCACAATACGTTTCGTAATTGCTATATTTTTTTGCACGGGTAAATCACTTCCATCAAACATGACTGATTGATACCCCGAACGAATTGCTTGTAGTATGAGTTCTTCATTTTTACCATGATCAAGATGCAACGCAACGGGTACGGATACTTTTTCTGCCATGGTAGTGATCATAGCAATGAGTACATCCATACCTGCATACTTAATACCACCTTCGGATGTTTGAATAATCACAGGAGATTTTTCTGATTCTGCTGCATCTATAATAGCTTGCGCTATCTCCATGTTATTTACATTAAAAGCACCAACCGCATATCCATGCTTTTGTGCGTGTTGTAGTATTTTTTTTGTAGGAGTCAGCATAGATTATGTTTTCTTTTTAAGTAGATCTAAGGATGCTTTTACGATATGTTCTGCGGTCATACCATATTTTTCTAACAATTCTTCTGCTTCACCAGATTCGCCAAAGACATCTGGCATACCCATGATACGCATAGGCACTGGATATCTTTCTGCAAGTGACTCGGCAACAGCACTCCCCATTCCTCCATGCACTTGGTGTTCTTCTATCGTAACCACTGCTCCTGTTTTTTTAGCAGAAGCAACCAGCGTTGCATGATCCAAAGGCTTAATGGTGTGATTGTTTATGACCTCTGCTTTTACTTTGTGTTTCTTTTCCAAAATTTTTGCTGCATGCAATGCCTCATATACGAGTGGACCACATGCAACCAATGAAATATCTTTTCCTTTTACCAGAACTTGAGCCTTTCCTATCTTAAACGTATTTTTTTGTGTGGTAAATACTGGTGTTTTTGGACGAGTAAGACGTATGTATCCAGGACCTTTCAGCTCAGCAAGAGCCAAAGTAGCTTTATATGCTTCTCGCTCATCTGCAGGGACAACAACTACCATATTTGGTAAGGTTCGCATGAGTGCAATATCCTCTAGTGCTTGGTGTGTTGCTCCATCTGGACCAACGCTGATACCGGTATGATGACCTGCAATTTTTACGGAGAGATTTGAATAACACACAGACACGCGAATTTGATCCCAATTTCTCCCTGGTGAAAACACTGCATATGCAGAAATAAAAGGCAGGTATCCTTCCATTGCCATACCAGCAGCAAGACCAGCAACATTTTGTTCTGCAACTCCTACTTCTACAAATCGTTCAGGATATGTTTCCGCAAACCAATGTGAGCGTGTTGATTCAGTAACATCACTACACAATACCACCACTTTTTCGTTTTTCTTTCCAAGGTCAACAAGCGCACGACCATACCCATCACGTGTTGGTGCTGTTGGTATGTTTTTTGAAAATAGATTGGTAACAAGTGAAAGTGACATATGTTATGTGTCGCTCTGTTCTATTTTTCCTCCAAGAGATCGTAAATCTCGCAAAGCTTCTCGTGCTTCTTGAGCACTCGGTGGCTTACCATGCCATTCATATTTATATTCCATAAAATCAACACCCTTCCCTGGAACAGTGTGTGCAATAATACATACTGGTTTTTCAACAATTGCTTTTGCCTGTTGAAGAGCAGCTACACATGCTTCTATATTGTTTCCGTCCACCTCAAGTACGTGCCAATTAAATGCTTCGTATTTTTCTTTCAGTGAATCTAAAGGCATAATATCCTCTGTTGCACCATCTATTTGAATATTATTTCTATCAACAATAACCGTCAGGTTTGGCAGTTGGTGCTTTGCTGCAAATTGGAGTGCTTCCCATACCTGCCCTTCGTTATGTTCTCCGTCACTCATGACACAATATACCCATTGCTTTTTTTGTTGTAAGACATGTAATGCATAGGCAAGACCAGTTGCAACTGATATCCCTTGCCCAAGTGGACCGGCTGTATTTTCAATACCTGGTAGAGATTGATAATGTGGGTGCCCTTGTAATCCACTCCCCATTTTCCTCAGTTGCCAGAGTTCTCGTTTAGGGAAATACCCAATCTCTGCAAGGGTTGCATACCATACCGGACAGATATGCCCAGCGGAAAGAATCACACGATCTCGCTGTTTCCATGTTGGACGTTTTGGATCATGTTGCAACACCGCATAGTATAATGCGGTAAACATATCAGCCATTCCCAAAGGGCCAGCACTATGTCCAGAACCTGCTTTCACGAGAGACGTAATAATATGCTGACGAATGGTGTTTGCTTTTTTTTCGAGTCGAGAAACGTTTGTAATGTGTTCAAACATGTATAGTATTATGCAATATCTTGTAATGTTTTTATTGCTTCTTCAATGTTATCATGTTGAAAAATATAACTTCCACTCATCAGAACGTTTGCGCCTGCTTCAACCAATGCTGGTGCGGTTAAGGCATCAACATGCCCATCTACTCCAATAGCTATTTTGGGATTATGTTCACGAAGAGTGCGTACTTTTTCGACAGTGCGAGGAATAAATTCTTGCCCCTGTAACCCAGGTTCTACCCCCATAATAAGGACTAAATCAACTATATCTAATATATCATACACCACTTCCACCTCAGTATCAGGATTAAGAGCAACGCCTATCTCCTTACCAGTTTCAGTAATGATACTCACGGTTCGGCGAAGATCATAGGTTGCCTCAAAATGAAAGGTATATCTAAAAATAGAATTATCCCTCCATTGCTGTACCCATTGTTCTGGTTTTTCAACCATTAAATGGAGATCAATGTCTATAGGATGCTCAATTAAATGTAAGTCTCGATAATCATTCCATGTCGTGGTTGGCACAAATTGCCCATCGGCAATATCTAATTGTACCCGATCTACAAATGGGGCAACGGCATCTACTTTTTGTCGTACATATTCAAATGATGTTTCTAATATAGCGGGTAATACTTCTGGCATAGATTATAATGCATTCACTTTTTTTGTTCGACGAATATGGCGCTGTGCTTGAGAAGGTCGTGCCTTTAAAAATGACTGCACAATACTGATAGCTTCTTTTTCAGAAAGGCTCCGAGCAGGCAATGCTAACACATTTGCATGGTCATCCTCAACTGCCTTACGTGCAATTAACGTATTCCATGCAACTGCAGAACGTACTTTGTGTATTTTGTTTGCAGCAATGCTGACACCATTTCCTGTACCACACAACACAATTCCTTTGTATGTTTTGTTTTGTGCAACATGCTTTGCCACTTGTACCGCATAATCAACATAATCATCATCTTTTTGTAACGATGCTGCTCCAAGATCTACATATGCCATTTTTTTCGTATCGAGATATTTTTTTATCTTCTCTTTTAATCGATATCCCGCATGATCTGAACCAATATATATCATAGTATCTGCTTATTTTTTTGAAATGATATGTCTTACGTGTGTAATATCTTCTGTAATCATAGCACGTAATGCCTCGTTTGACTCTACTTTTTGTGTGGGACGCACATATGCATGCACCGAAACTTGTACGGTATGCCCATAGATACTTTCATTAAAATCTATCAGTAACACTTCGCAGACTGGTTGAGTATCATTAAAAAGGGTTCGTTTTCCCCAGAATAATGCTCCCATGTATGATTTTTTGTTATACAACACCGATACTGCGTATACCCCCTCTTTTTGAAAAAGAGAAGACATTGCATCTGTTATTGCTAAATTTGCTGTTGGATATCCAATGCTTCTGCCATGTTGATCTCCAGCAATAACGTGCGTTTCAAATTGACTGGTTGCATCTACCATATCTAGAGCGTTGGCCCAACAGGTTCTTCCTGAGTTGTGGTCCACTGAGTACGAGAAAGATGTACCATGACAAACAAGAGCACTACCGTACCGATCCATTGTGTTACTGAAAGGCGTGTGCCGAGATATACCCAATCAATAATTAAAGCAGAAAGTGGCCATGACAATTCAAGCAAAGTGGATACACGAGCAGGAACATGACTGAGCCCTTTATAGTAAATAACTAAAGCAACGAGTCCGGTTGAAAACAATATGGCAACCAAAAACCACCACTGTGTTGTGGTTACCTCTGCGACACGACCAATGGTTCCTGTAGAAAAAAGATACGCACCGGTAATAATCGTAGTAAGAAAAAATCGCAAGCCAGAAAGTGACACAAAAGACATATGGGATAATGCATACCTACCCAAAACAGTAGAAGCCCCCCATGATGCAGCAGCAACAATGGCAAGTAACCCAGCAACAATGGTGTATGCTCCGGTATCAAAGTTTACCTGCAAATTTGGAAACGTAACCGCATACGCTGCAAGCAATGCAATACACGCAATACCAATAAATGATTTGTTTATTTTTTCTTTCAAAAGAATACCCGCAAGCGCAATAGCAAATACTGGTTGTAATTGTTGTAATAACACCACAACAGATAAAGAAATATACTGCACGTTACCTAAGGCTGCCGTATAAGCAATGGTTCCAAGAGTTCCCCCAAATAACGCAATTGCTCCAACAGAATACCATGTGCGACTTGAAAGGTTTTTCCATGATTTCCATTTTTTAAATACTATCGGAAGGAGTATCAATGAACCAAGCAGATGTTCAAGAAATACCACCAATTCGGGAGGCAAACTATACAAGTTTTGTCTAAGTAATCCATCAAGGCTCCAGAGAATAGCTGCAAGAATAATTAATAATGGTGCAAATTTTTTCATATTATTTTTTACGTGCAAGGGTATCTTCTACAATTTGTTGTAATACTTTTTCTGGAAGCACACCTGCAACACGAACTCCGTTAATAAACCAAGTTGGTGTCCCAAGGACTCCTGCTTCTAATCCATCGAGTACATCTTGTGCTACTTCATTATGCGTTGTTTGTGCATCTAAACATGTGCTAAATGTCTGCACATTAATCCCTACTTGTTGTGCGTATAAGAGAATATTTTGTCTTTCTAAGTTTTCTTGATTTTGAAATAGCTTGTCGTGTAGCTCCCAAAAACGATTTTGTGCATGGGCACAGTGCCCTGCATATGCTGCAATGGTTGCATTTGGATGAATATCATCTAACGGAAAATCACGATACACATGACGAATGGCATCTGGATATTGATGTGCGAGACCTCGAATAATAGGAAAAGCTTGTTTACAAAAAGGACACTCAAAGTCGGCAAATTCAACAATAACTACCGGCGCATCGAGTGGTCCAAGTGAAGGATCATCATCTGTTACTAATGCAAAATTGCTGGTGTCATCAATATTTGCTCCGCCTGCACCTGAAATGGCACTCCCAAATTGTTCTAACCCATATTCCCCAGAACGAATAGTATTACTAATGCGAACCACATCATACACATACAAACCAACAACACCAAGCACGATAAGAGATACCAATACTATAATAGTGGTTCGTAGAGGATGTTTTTGTTTTGGTAATTGTGTGTACATGACGACACGATGTTATAGTGTTGGGTACTTGGTAGTCCAATTGGTTGCTTTTTCGTATTGATGCGCTGCGGCTAGTACTGTTTTTTCATCTAATTGTTTACCCATTAATTGAATCCCCACAGGGAGACCATCCGTAAAGCCAGCAGGTACCGAAAGTGCAGGCAACCCAGCCATAACTGCGGTTTCAAGGTATACATCTTCTAAATACATGGACAATGGATCATTATTTTTTTCTCCTAACACAATTGCAGGATGTGGAGAAACAGGTGTTAAAATAAGATCCACTTCTTGTAGTACTTTTTCGACTTCTTTGGTAATAACGGTGCGAACTTTTTGTGCCTTTTTGTAGTAGGCGTCATAGTATCCGCTTGAAAGTGCGTAGGTTCCAAGCATGATTCTTCGTTTTGCTTCTGGGCCAAATCCGGTTCCCCTACTCTTCATATATACTTCTGAAAGGGTTTGTGCTGTTTCATCACGATGTCCGTACCGAATGCCATCAAATCGTCCTAAGTTAGAACTTAATTCTGAAGGGGTAATTATGTAATACACGGCGATACCATATTTAGTATGTGGAAGTGATACATGTTTAATAGTTGCACCAAGAGATTCAAACTGTGCAATTGCACGGCTCACTACTTCTTCTGAACCTGGATGCGTGCTTTCTTCAAAAAATTCTTTTGGCAAACCAATGGTCATTCCTTGCAAGCTTCTCTCAAGTGCATCATGGTACGCTTCAACACCAGAAGGCAAACTGGTTGCATCATGTGGGTCGTGTCCTGAAAGAATGGATAGTAACAAAGCGGTATCATGTGCGGTTCGAGCAAAAATACCCGGTGTATCTGTTGAGCTGGTCATAGACATAAGCCCATAGCGAGACACACGCCCATACGTTGGACGTAATCCATAGATATTACACCACCCACCTGGCTGTCGTGTTGATCCTCCGGTATCAGTGCCAAGTGAAGCCAAACAAAATCCTGCTGAAAGCGCAGCCGATGATCCACCAGATGATCCACCTGGGCTGCGTGTGATATCCCATGGGTTATGGCTCGGTCCATATGCTGAATTTTCGGTTGAAGCACCATGTGCAAATTCATCACAATTTACTTTACCAACAATTATGGCACCAGCTTCTTTTAGTTTTGCAACAATAGTTGCATCATACGGTGGAACATAGTGTTCAAGCATTTTCGATGATGCGGTGGTTCGCAAGCCTTTGGTACAAATAATATCTTTTACGGCAATAGGAATGCCTGCTAGCGGACCAACTGGTTCTCCTTTTGCATATTGTGCATCATACTGCTCTGCAAGGGCACGTGCTTCTTTTTCATTCAAGGTTAAGAATGCTTTAATATTTCCGTCATATTCGTGGATTCGTTTAAAACAGGCATCAATAACTTCTGATACCGTAAAAGATTTTGAACGAAATCCTTCAAGCGCTTGAGTAATGGTAAGTTGTTCTACGTTAACAGACATAGTTATGATTCAGATGAAAATACAGCTTTTACTTTGATCTGATTATCTTCATGCTCTGGAGCGCATGCAATAATTTCTGATGCATTGTCACACGCATCAACACTATCTTCTCGTAACACATTTGATAATCCTGTTACCTGTGTTGTAATAGGTACATTTTCGGTATCAACTTCTTGCAATTGATCAATGTAGCCTAAAATTGCTGAAAGTTGTTCAGTATATATATCAAGCTCCTCTTGTGTTAGATCAAGACGGGCTAAATGTGCTATTTTTTCTACTTCTTTTTTAGTTAATTGGGTTGCCATATAGGTATAATAACATATGGAGTGTAGCAAAAAATATGGCTAAAATAAAGGGTTGCACACCATAAAATATATGGTATACTTTTTTAATTATCTGTTCCTTCGACGCTGTTGTTATTGTGTGCTCAGGAGTATGCACCTGAGAGACCACGACACCAGTCTGCATGTTATATGTTCGACCTTACCCACCGAACTACCTCATCGTAGGTTCGCATGTCACACCTCAGCCCCCTCAGCTGAGAACTTACCACCGATAAGTTATAACAACAGCGAAGCAGCACGGTTGTAGAGCCCCAAGTATATGCTCCAACTGTGCTGCATATCTACAACATGTATCTTCTTAGATACATGTTTTTTTATAGCATCTTCAAAAAATCATCTTCATTAATGATGGTTACACCCAATGCTTCTGCTTTTTCCAATTTAGAACCTGCATTTTCCCCTGCAACAACATAATCCGTTTTTTTACTTACTGAGGATGCGACCTTCCCACCTTGTAGCCTGATTTTTTCTTTGGCTTCATCTCGAGTAATAGATTGCAGTGTTCCGGTAAGTACAAATATTTTATCTGTAAGATGTGTTGCATGTATCTTTGTTTCGGAAGCAATAGCTAAACCATTTTTTTGCAAGGCAGAAATGTATGCTTTGTTTTGTGGATCTGAAAAATATACATACAACGAATGAGCAACCGTTGTTCCAATATCTGGAATGCTCTCAAGAGTTTCGGTATCTGCTTGCATAAGTGCATCGAGTGTACCAAAGTATTGTGCAAGACTTTGCGCTGTTTCTTCTCCTACGTGATGAATACCTAAAGCATAAATAAAACGAGGCAACGTGACGTTGCGAGCCGCATCAATTGCTTGAATAAGATTCGTTGCTGATTTTTCTTCAAAACGATCAATTTCAAGTAATTGTTCTTTTTGTAATACAAATAAATCACTTGCATCATGGATAAGGCCAACATCAAGTAATTGATCAATAATTTTAGGGCCAAGACCATCTATGTTTAATCCTTTTTTCGAAACAAAGTGGTACAATGTTTCTCTATGTTTTGCAGGACACGTAGGATTTATACACTTTGAAGCGACTTCTCCTTCTTTTTTAACAACGTCACTCTGACAAGATGGGCATTTTTTGGGTAATACAAATTTCTTTTCTTTTCCCGTGCGCATCCGAGTGAGTACTTCTACTACGTCGGGAATAATATCTCCTGCTTTTTCAATAATAACCGTATCACCAATACGTACATCTAATCGGTCTATTTCATCTTGATTATGCAATGTTGCACGCGAAACGGTAGTGCCTGCAACTGGTACTGGACGCAATTGAGCAACGGGTGTAAGGACGCCTGTTCTTCCTACTTGTACGGTTATATCACGAACAACAGTAGTTGCTTGCTCTGCAGGGAATTTCCATGCAATAGCACCTCGAGGCGCTTTTCCTACAATGCCTGCTTTTTTGTATGTTGCAAGATCATTAAAAATGACAACCACTCCATCAATGTTATAAGCTAAAGAATCACGTTGCTTGGTGAGTTTTTCAAAATATGTTTGTAATGATTCAATAGAATCACAGTACTGATTCGCAGAAGAAACAGGGAAACCAAGTGCCTGTGCAAGCGCATGTACTTCTGCATGTGTACGTAACCCAAGGTCAGTTGCTATATCCCATGCAATAAAAGAAAGTTTTCGTTGTGCTGCAAGTTTTGGATCGAGTTGACGCACGGAACCTGCTGCCATGTTACGAGGGTTAGCAAATACCTTTTCCTTATTTTTTTCTTGCTTTTTATTCAGTGCTTCAAAATCTTTTTTCTTAATATACACTTCTCCGCGAACCTCGAGTCTTCCTTGTAAGGCACGTGGGACTGCATTGGTTACCTGTTGTTTGTCACCACCAGAAAAAGATACCACATCATGTGGAGTAAGTGTTAAGGGAACTGATTCTATAGTTTTTACATTTTCAGTAACATCTTCACCAACAAACCCGTCCCCGCGTGTTGCTGCTTGTACTAATACTCCGTCTTCATATATGAGACTCATCGCAAGGCCATCAGCCTTAATTTCGGAGTAGAACTCTTGTGTTACCGTAGTACCAAGGTATCGTTCGACTCGTTTAAACCACGCTGCAATATCTTCAAATGAAAAGGCATCGGTAAGCGAAAGCATGCGTTGCGCATGTGTTACTTTTTTAAATCCAGAAAGCGCCTTTCCTCCTACTCGTTGTGTAGGTGAATTTTGAGTAACGTATTCAGGATACGTTCGCTCTAATAATTCAAGTTCGTTTTTGAGTGAATCATTAGCCGAATCGGATATTTCTTGTTTATCAAGCACATGATACAAGTACCGATGATGATCGATTTCTTTACGTAACGCTTCTATTCTTTTTTTTGCTTGTTGTTTGGTCATACGATAGTATGCGAGTCATCTATTTTATCAGATCCTCCTCACTAAACAAGACATAGTTCACTGCACCAGCAAGTGGGCTTCGGTGAGGTAACGTTGCCCGCACCACCTGATTGGTCCTACTAAATACACCCGTGCTATACAATGTAATATTGGCAGGAATGTCAGTTGCAATGGCACTTTCGTTTAATGCTGTAACTGTTATAGACGAAATATCTGCATATAATGCCTTAATACGAACGCGATATAACACATTGCTATCTGCCCCAAGCGTAATTGTTTTAGGACTTTGTGCAACAGAATATAGTTGTGTTGTTGGTGTACCCAGGTTACTATCGTCCCATGCGGTGCTTCTCCATGGTACAATTTGAACTTCTATCCAACTGCCACTCCCCTCCCATGTTACTACCAACTGTTTAATATTTTGGGATGTAAGAGAATCATCTGGATCATACAAATCAAGATAGATGTAATTATTTTCATCGATACTCTCAGAAACACTGCTTACCGTTGTGGTAATAGAACGTGACCACGTTCCCCCGTTTGAAAGACTCCCGGATCCATCCATACTTGCAATGGCAGTTTCATTTTTACGTATTTCGTACAACGCATCTTCTACTCCGGTTTCTGCAGCGTAATATGCCTGTATACCATTATCGATCAAGGAGGATTGTCGTAAATTTTGCATAGTAATGATAGCAAAACTACTTCCCGCAGATACTAAACCAGCCATAACCAATAGGGACATCAGCAGTAATGCACCTTCTCTATTTTTTGGTTGTACTTGATCGAGTATTTTAGCGAACATACTGACGTGAGCTAATAGTGGTCTGAATGCGTGTTGGTGGTAATCCCTCGCCTTCGGTACTGACATTAGAGGTGGTAAGAACAATAGTGACCATTGGTTGTTGATTCGTGCTTGGAGATGTTGCGAATGGATTGGTAGTAGGAGAAATGTAAAATTGTAACAAATCAACTGAGATGTCTGTAGGAGTAATATCGTTCCAAGAAGATCCATCGTCTGAAATTTGTACGACACCTCTACTCCCGTTCGTTCCCTTTTGGAACCATACCTGATTGTTATCTGCATCACGTAATACGAGTACTTCCTGAGGGTTGCTACTTATAGAACCACTATATTCTGAAGAATCATAATCAATACTTCCTTTTCTCACTTGTTGAGCCATAACCTCCATTGCAAAGCGTGCATCTGTTTGTGTTTGCTGAATAGCGGCTGTTTTTCTTTGGGTATTATTCGAAAACAAAAATATAGCACCAACAGCACTGATGGCACTCATAAAAATTGCGAGTGTGACCAATATTTCTATAAGTGTGAAACCGTGTTGTATAGGATGTTTATGCATATTATCGCCAATTAAAAAGTCTTTCTTCCGTAGTTACTGATAATGTTTTTCCGCTTGTTTCCCATTGTACGGTTGATTGTACACGAATACCTATTTTAGGGTTTCCTCCAGAACAATTAGTTTCGCTTATCGTTTTATCCGTACAAATTTCACTCAGACTAATAAGCCGCTTATAGGATGTAAGCGTTGCATTACTTGGCGTTGCCTCTGCTGATTGGAAATACGTTCCAATAAGCTCTCCTGGAGTACCACTATTTCTTCTCCATATGCGCGCATAGCTGTGCGATATGGCATCCGCAGTAAAATCAATACTCCACGTATTTGTTTCTGGATTAAACAATAAGGCAGCTGTTGTATCTGATCCTGATACAAGAGAGGCATCCCAATTACTACATTGCAACACAGAACTTTCATATGCACATTGGAGCCAATTGCTATCTCGAGTATTTCGTATAACTTCAACTCCTTCGCGTGCAAGATTCACGGCAATAACTCGTTCAGAACTATCAAAACTTGCTTGCTGATTGCTCAAGGTAAGCCCCATTACCCCAACAAGCCCACTAATAATAATACCAAGAGCAATAATAGTCTCAAGTAACCCTTGTCCTTGTGGAATATGTCTTGTTTTTTTTAAAAAAATATACATATTATTCAACTCGTATTTGTCCCGAAAGACGATATATCGTCACTGTTTGAGTAATATCCGCAGCTACTGCTTGCACTGTTATTTCTTCTGTATCAGAACTTATTGCTCCATTAAAAAATATTGAGGCATCTGGGGCGGAAAACAAGACATCAAGTGTGCTGCCAATTGAAAAAGTAACCTCTTGTGGAAGTGTTACTGTTCGTACATCCTCTGTTGCATCGGTATACGTACCAGAATCATCTGAATCTGCAAAAACAATCAAAGCATTCGTATTATCGGTTGATACACGAACACCATACCCACCGGTAGGGAAAGATCCATCTGATAATTCTGTGCCAGAGAGCGTCATTGTTTGTGCTTCTCGTAATGTAGACGCAATAATTTGAGCACCTCTCCGTACTGAATCATTTCTACTTCCAGCTCTGAAATTTACAATAACAGCACCAGTTAACACACTAAAAATTGCCATAGATACTATGAGATCAATAAGCGTAAATCCTTTTTGGGAATGTGACATATACATATCTTTTTTTTAAGCAACTCCTAATATCTGTAAATACGCATCCCAAATAACCGGACCATATAGCCATACAATATATGCAGAAGGAAGTAACAATGTCCCAAAAGGCAATTTACTTGAAAACGTTTTTTTACCAACAAGCATGAGAATCATAGCAACCACACTCCCTGCTATATATGAAACAAATAGCGCAAGCCAGATATATGGGTGTCCTACTAATACGCCCATAAGCGCACCTAAACGGATATCTCCATCCCCTACCCATCTTCCTTTAGAAATAATATATTGCACAAAAAACCAGGTAGCACCGGCAAGAGCTCCTAATATAATTGATTCAAATGCACCTACACGTAACATATTACTTACACCCATAAGTATCATTGCAGGAATAGATACTATATCAGGGACAATATATGCTTTAAAATCAAGCAAAAACAAAACCACAAAAAAACTTATCGTAAGTAGATGAAATAACATGTCGGGATACGACCCACTCATATACCATGCAAGTATAAAAAGCCCACCGGTGACACATTCAGTAAGAACATATGAAGGAGAAACAAAGGTGTGGCAGGACCTGCATTTTCCTCTAAGAAAGATCCAACTAAAAACAGGAATTAATTCATACCATGTTAATTGATTACCGCATGCAACACAGTGAGATCTTCCTGTGATAAATGAACTTTTTTGTTCTATGCGAATAGCAACAACATGCAAAAAGCTTCCCCAACTTGCACCCAGAGTAAATAATAATAGGTAAAGTAATACTTCCATATATGTATAGTATAACAGAAAAAAGAATTACCGAGTACATAAAACCCCGCCTCTCAAGAGACGGGGTCAATACACATATGTACTATGTTTACTCAATGCCAGATGGTGAAGCAGTGTGAGCACCACTTGAGAGACCTCCAGTTTGTCCTTCGAGAGTAAAGTTTATCGTATAACTTAAACCACTTGCTGTTTGAGTATAGCTGTAATCAGCACCACCAGGTGTTGGATTTGAAGGTACTTGACCCATGTATGTTGTCCCTGTTGCAGAACCAGAACCAGTAATCCCAGCACCTGAAAGCGCTTGTGCATTTGATCCACCAAGAACTAAACCAGA
Organism: uncultured Gammaproteobacteria bacterium; assembly: GCA_964611875.1. Classification (GTDB taxonomy): domain Bacteria; phylum Patescibacteriota; class Patescibacteriia; order UBA2169; family UBA2169; genus CAZTBF01. Next base: position 72,210 of record CAZTBF010000004.1, on the reverse strand, counting down.
ACCTGTTGGATAGCCATTGTTATCTGCAAAATACAACTCAAGAGCAGTTTGTACTTGTTTAATATCTGATACACGTTTTGCATCACGTGATTTTTCTCGCGCATTATTTAATGAAACAACTGCGAGTGTTGAGAGTACCCCAATAATCGCAATAACGACTAAGAGCTCAACAAGTGTAAATCCTTTTTTTTGCATAAAATGTAATACGCTTAATAACTTTTAATACTAGTTAATTCCTGATGGAAGAGCAGAATGCCCTCCTGCTGATAGTTCTCCAGTTGCGTCTTCAAGCCCAAATTCAATCCAATAGCTTTTACATGGACTAGAAGTACACGCAGTACCATCAGTATCACGTGAGCTATACGTGTAATTAGCATATCCCGTTGCAGCGGGTGTTGGATTTGCAGGAACTTTTCCCATATAGGTAGTACCAGCTGCAGAAGCATCAAAACCATTTGTTGAAGACAAGGTATCATTACTTGCATCTCCAAGTGTTACCGATGATGAAACAACAGGATAGGTATTGCTATCAGCGAAATATAACTCAAGTGCTGTTTGTATGGATCGAATGTCAGCAACACGTTTTGCATCACGTGACTTTTGACGTGCATTATTCAACGCAACAACTGCTAAAGTAGAAAGCAAACCAATAATTGCAATAACTACCAGCAATTCGATAAGCGTAAATCCACGTTTGGATGTAGAAGTAGACATATGTGTATCTGTTTGTGTATTAGTTAGTACTAAATAAATTAATTAATTCCGGTAGGATCACCAATATGTTGTCCAGCTGATAACCCTCCTGTTTGTTCTTCAAGCTCAAAAATTAATTGATACCAACCACATGGGGAGGTACCACAAACGGTTGAAGCAGAAGAATTAGTGTATGAAGTATACTTGTAATCTTGACCACCAGGCAATGGGTTTGCTGGAACTTTCCCCATATATAAGGTGCCTGATGCGGTTGCAGCTAACCCACCAGATTTACTAATGGTTGAACCAGCTCCTGCACCTAACGTGACATTGTTTCCTGCAGGATATCCATTAACATCAGAAAGGTATAGTTCAAGAGCAGTTTGTACTTGCTTTATATCTGACACACGCTTTGCATCACGAGCCTTTAACCGTGCATTATTCAAAGACACAACAGCTAATGTTGAAAGAATTCCGATAATACTAATAACTACCAATAATTCAATCAATGTAAATCCTAAATTTCTATTTTTAGAAGCATTACTACGCTTCATAATGTAATCTTTTTTGAATGTAATACAATAATTATACCACGAAATTGATATTTTGTATAAATGTTATCCACAAAATTATACGGTTGCAAGATTATATAAAGGCAATAATATTGCTGCAACCATAACACCAACGGCAACTCCCATAAGCATAAGAATCAAAGGCTCAATAAGTGTCACTAAATTAGCAACGGCGTTGTCTACTTCTCTCGTATAAAAATCAGATAAACGGACTAGAATGGTATCCAACCTCCCCGTCTGTTCTCCAACTGATATCATTTGTGCAACCATATGAGGTACTACTTCAGAATTCATAAAAATAGTTGCTATTGAATTACCATCTTCAACTTCATGAATTGTTTTTTGAATAACATCTCGATATACCTCATTTCCGACCACATCTTTTGTAATTTTAAGTGCTTCGGTAAGAGTGACCCCCCCGGTAATAAGTGTTGCAAGAGATCGTGTGAAACGTACCAGATATATCTTTTGAAAAATAAGTGGGCCAAAAAGAGGTAATCGAAGGATAAAATAATCAGTCTGTTTTCTTCCTGCTTCGTTTTTTCGATATAAACGCAATCCTACAATAAGTCCAATAATGCCAATAATAAATGCCCACCAATAGGTAGACATAAACCCAGATGTGGTAATAAGTAATTGCGTAGTAAAAGGTAATTCACCTCCCTGCTCTTGTAAAATAGCTGTTAATTTAGGTACCACAAAAACCATCATAACAAAACCAACAACCAATAATCCAAATAAAATAAACGCAGGATAAATCATTGCCCCACGGGTTTTACTAATAAGATCATAATCTTTTTCAAGTTGATCTGCTAAATAATTCAACACTTCATCTAATTTTCCAGCTGTTTCGCCTGAACAAACCATACTGACATAAAAATTAGAAAACACCTTAGGGTGTTTGCCTAACGCTTCAGACAGTCGTGCTCCTCCATCAACAGCATCGGCTACTTCTGAAACAACAATCTTTAATGCAATACTATCCGTTTGATTAACAAGAATACGGAGTGCTTGCACCACAGGTAATGTTGCAGAAACCATAACCGCAAGTTGTCGGGAAAAAATAACAATATCTTTTACTTTTACCCTCTGAAAAAGTGTAATTTCAGTAGTGAGTCCTTTTTTTTCACCACGAGGACGTAAAGACAATACTAACAACCCCTGATCAGTTAAGGTGTCCAATGCAACATCACTGTTCACAGCATCGACAACACCATCGAGCTCTTCACATTGATCATTGAGTGCTATGTAATCAAAAAAAGGCATAAAAATGATACACGTACGCTTTAATGCGCAGCAAGCATATTAAACTGATTAAGATCTATTGCATACTCTTTCGCATCCTGTAACGTCACCACTCCCTGTTTGATTGCCTCAACTAATGCTTTATCCATAGTGATCATTCCCTCTTGTCTCGATGTTTGCATAACATTCGGGATAAGAGCTAGTTTATTTTCTTTAATGAGGGAGGTTATAGGATTTGTTGCTCGTAATGCTTCTGCTATAAGCACACGGCCACCACCAACCCGAGGAAGTAATACTTGTGTTGTCATTCCCAATAATACATCTGCAAGTGTATTGAGAACGCGTTGACGATTTTCTGGAGGGACACTATCTCGTAGTGATTCAAGGATACCAACAGCATGACTTCCATCTGCAATAGCAATAACTAATCTGCCAGTACTTGCAAGTTTTATCACCTCTTCTAATACTTCACCTCCGCGCAATGCCCCAAGCACGACGACATCAACATCTTCATCATGAAGTGCACGCAAACCATCTTCAAAGCGAGCAACATCTGTTCCTATTTCCCTTTGTACCACAATAGATGTAGCACTTGGTATCAGATACTCAACAGGCTCTTCAAGCGTCACAATATATTTTTTTTGTGTGTTATTAATCTCTGAAACAATGGTACGCATAGCGGTTGTTCTTCCCGCATCAAAAGGTCCACCAATGATGTATAAACCATTTTCTGCTGTGACAAACTCTTTTACCATTGGAGGCAAGCCACTTGTTTCAAGCGTAAACTGTGTATCAGGAAGATGTCGTAATGAAACAGCTAAAAAGCCACGACTATACATCACATGGATACGGAAACGCATTATTTTTTTCAAAGTTCTACTCACAACAATTTGTCGATCATGTCCCAATTGCTTTAATTCATTTTCTGTTAATAGTGATTGAACAATTGCCTCCATGCTTTCAACGGTAAGCAATGCTTCATCAAGCAGTGGTTCAACAGCACCATCAACACGAATCATTGGAACATTCCCGACAGATAAATGAAGATCTGTTCCTTTTCGTTCTCCAAGCTCATTAATCCATTTTTCAAAGTGCAAGGTATCAGTGGCACGTGGAATTTGAGTGGGTTGAGAAGCAGGGGTGACTTGAGGTGTATTGGTAGGATTTTGTGATTCAGGCATAGATATTATTGAGCAAGATACTTTTGTACAACAGCAATGACTTCAGAAGGAAGAAAATGTGATTTTATCATATAATCGTCTGCCCCTAATTTTCGAGCACGCTTAATATCCCCTGGTTCACTTAAGTTGGTAAGCAATATGACTGGTATTTTCTTTGTTTGTGTATCATTTTTCAATTCTTCAAGCACTTCAAAACCATCTTTGCGAGGCATCAAAATATCAAGCAATACGACTGCAGGTGTATGTTCACGCACCAAACGTAAGGCTTTTTCTCCATCATCACATGAAAATACTTGCAAGCCAGCTTGCTCTAATTTCATAGTATACATTCGACGTAGAAACTGATCATCTTCTGCAAGTACGATAATTGCTTTTGTATCGGCTGTCATATAATTATTCTTTAGTTGCTACTACTACTTCATCAATAGTAGTGAGCCCAAGTAATGCCTTCATCAGACCATCTTGGATCATTGAAATAAATTGTTGCTTTTTTAGTTCTTCTTCTGCGGCTGTGTGATCAAATCCATTTGCAATAATGCGTTGCATTTCTTTTGTTCCTTCAACAACTTCTGATACGGAAAGACGCCCCGTGTACCCTGTTTCTCCACATTTACTACATCCTTTTCCTTTATAAAAAGTAAGAGTGCGAGGATCCACTCCTGGATACCATGCATTTTGTGGAATGGTTGCAATTATTTTATCAACTAATACCTGTTGATCTTTTGTTAATTCCGTTGGAGCCTTACAATCCTGACAAATCTTTCGTACCAAGCGTTGAGCCTGGACAATATTTACGGTACTTGCCAATAAGAAAGGTTCAACTTTCATATCGATTAATCGTGGAATAGAACCGAGTGCATCATTGGTATGCAGTGTTGAAAGTACGATGTGTCCGGTTAATGCTGCTTGAACAGCGAGTTCAGCAGTTTCGTTGTCTCTAATTTCACCAACCATGATAATATCAGGATCCTGACGTAAAATAGAACGGAGACCTGATGCAAAGGTATAGTTTACTTCAGGTCGAACTTGTGATTGGTTTGCACCGGGGAGATAATATTCTACTGGATCTTCTAAGGTAACAATATTTACTTCCTCTTTATTTAATAGTGATAATGCAGAGAATAATGTGGTTGATTTACCACTACCTGTAGGACCGGTTACTAAGAATAATCCATTTGGTTGTTTCAGCTGTCTCTTCATGGCATCTAAATTTCTCCCAACAAAACCAAGATCTTCTAATGCTGGAGCCCCACGAGTAATGTCTAAAATACGCATAACTACTTTTTCGGTACCCGTAAGTGGCATAGTTGAAACACGAAAATCTATTTCTTTTTCACCAATGGTTAAATGGATTCGTCCATCTTGAGGTTTGCGTGTTTCATCAATTTTCAAATTTGCCATGACTTTAATACGAGAGACAATTGAGGCATGAATATATTTTGGTAATACCAACGTTGAATGTAATTCTCCATCGATACGATATCGAACACGACTTTCCTTATCACCTGGCTCTATATGGATGTCAGATGCCTTCCCTTCAACAGCATGCCGTAAAATAACATTAACCATTTTTGAAACTGGAGCACTTTTTACTACTTCTTCCAATTCTTTATCTGTTTTTGGCTGTTGTTCTTCTTCAACCTTATCTTGATCGGCATACTCAAGAGCCTCTTCTACTTCAGAACTCAAACTGCCACTATACTGATCTAATGCATGCTTTAACCCAATCATAGTGGTAACATAAAATTGAGTATCCCAACCTTTTTGTCGAGCAATAAAATCAACTGCTTCACGAGCCTTAAGATTTTGAGGATCAACCATTGCAATACGAATTGTTGACCCTTCTTGAGCAAATGGGATTATTTGATAATTGTTTACAATTTCTTTTGGAAAAAGTGATAATGCCTCCTGCGGTATTGCTTGATCTACCAACGCAATAGTAGGCATGTGAAAAAACATACCTTTATATTGCAAAAGTTGTTCATGGTCAAACAACTTACTTTCTACCAACAAGGTATCAAGTGCGTGTGTCCCTTGTTCATATTTTGCATTGAGCGTATCAGCTTGTTCCTGTGATAACACTTTTTTAGAAACAAGAAATTGTAGAAATGGATGCATCATAAAATATTATTCTTTAGGTGAAAGAAAAGGCTCTTGCTTACCCCGTGGAGAAGTTTGAATAGGGAATCTTCCATATATTTCTAATTCACTGTATTCAGGAATAGATTGTAGTTCTTGTAAAGCATCTATTCCTGAAGATTTTAAACCTTTTTGTTCGGTATCTCCAACACCAGGGATACTCACACCACCTTGAGGAGTTTCATATGAAGGTTTCCTAATGAGTCCAAAATATGCAACTGCTAGTGTTACTCCAATAATTGCTGTAAGCGTTAATCCTAATTGAATTTGTTTTTTACGAGACGGGGCTCGTTGAATAAGTGCCATATGTTATTCTGGGAAAAAATATGCTCGGACAATAATGTTGTATGTTTTACCTATTGGGCTATACGAAATAGCAATCACATCAAGGAGTCGAAGACTTTTTTCAATCTTATCTAAAAATTGTTTTACACTGGTATATGGTCCGGTTGTGACACCAAGATTTGCTTCAACAACACGTGCACCACCAGGAACAGCATGGATACCACCAGAATCAATTCCAGTAAAATCGTTTGGATCAATAATGGCAAGTTCAATGCCTTCAACAATAACATTGCTTTCTTGAGCAATTGCTTCGATACTGGTAATGAGTTCAGCTGTTGCTGGATATGATGGAAGTGCATCATGAATACGATTAATGTCTCCTTCAAATACAGTACTCCTATCAGCTTGTACTTGCGCAAGATAGGATAAACGATATTCCAACGTTCCTTGTTCTTCAACAAGTGATTCTAAACGTGTTTGTGCGACATCCTGTGCGGTACTTATTTTGGGACCAATAACAAAAAAATACCCACAGAGCACAATCAATACGCTCGCACCTATGGTTGTATGCTTATAATAGGTGAGTAACACGGTACGCAAATATTTTTGCAATGCTTCTTGCTTTTTCTTTTCTTGTGTCTTGTTTTTTGATTCTGTTATTTTTGCTTCCATATACTTATTCAAATGAAATAGCAAGGAGTGCTTCTTTATCTACCGTAAGAGCAATATCAAAGCGCACTCCATCTGATTGTCCTGTATTATCTTGAGCTAAAGCAGCCGACGTGATAGTGACCGTATCTATCCATGGGGTTTCTTGTTGAAACACTGCCATTTGTCGAGCCAGAGAAGTGTAATTGGTTGAAAGAGCTCCAATTAAAATAGTACCATCAACCGATGCAGAAAAACTGGTATAGGTAACCTCAGGAATGGTGACTGCTTCAAGTTTTCCTAAAAAAGTATTCCAGGAAATATGTTCTGAAAGAAGCGCATCAATAATACTTACTTTTTGTCTGAGTAGTTGATCTTCATCTTCTAACGTTTTATACGTGTTAATTGCTTGCATGAGCGCAGTATTCACTTGTTCAGTATATTGGACACTCCCCGCTCCTTGAGACTGATATAAAGCCAAACCAGTATATACAAATAGAACAAAAAGCACACTGACAGCTGCTCCAAGACCAATGGTTTGAAGGGGATTTTTTTCTACAAATGAATCAGCAAACTCTCCTGAAAGTAAATTCACATCAAAGAGCGTTTTTCGATGAATCGGGGCTTCAGTGAGTCCTTCTGCTGTTGCTTGTACCTTTTCATCAGATATTTTTTGTGCAGTAACCTGAGGGGCTGATGGAACCTGTGTATTTTTTGCAGTAGGAGTTACTGGTGCTATTGTTTTTTTTGTTTGAGCAACAGGAGCTGCTAACTGCTTAACAGACTCTTGTGATGTTTGTGTTTTTGAAGGTGCTAGTGGTTGCTGTGTACTTTGAGAAGATGGTTTTGGGGATGGTGCTTCTTTTGTTTTTTGATTTGCTACAGGAAGAACCTTTTTGGGTACTACTGGTGTGTTAGGTTGTTGCCTCTGTTGTGCTGTTTTAGTTGCAATAGCTTTTGTTTTTAATTGTTTTGCATGTTTGCGACCAAAAAACTTTTTCCACCATCCCTGTTTGTCTGAGCTATCATTATGTATTTTTTGATGAGTATTTTCTTTTGACTCAGTTATGCTCTTTTCAGATATGTTGTTTTTTATGGAAGGTGTCTCCACTGGACGTTCCTTTAGTTCGTCTTTTTTAGGTGTATCAACAGCACTCTTTTTAAAAAACAATGTTGAGAGTATTCGAGAAAAAATATTTTTTTTCTTTGAAGGCCCTACTTTTTGCTCTAACTCTTTTTCAAGAGTATGAAGAGATGCTACATGTGCAAAATTTGGCTGGTGCAGATTTTGTACAGAACGAGCACTCACACCTTTTGTATGCGGGACAGTATCAGTATAATGCGTAGGTTGTATTACTGAAGATGAAACATGTTTCTCAGGAGTCTGAGTAACAGAAGGTTTCTTTTTTTCAACCGTCTTCAGAGCTTCAATGGTTGTATGATCTATTGTACTATTGGCTTGTGTACTTTTCTCTTGCTTTTTTTGTGGTATTTCTTTTTTTGAAACAGAGGGTTGTTGTGTCTCTTTGTTGTTTGATTGTGTGGCAAATAATGCAGAAGGCAAAGGCTTCCCTGTTGGCAAATCAGCTGGTTGTGTTGTGTGTTCTTTTTTAGGTTGTTGCACGGTAATCGGTTTCTTTTTTCTTTTAAAAAATGAAAAGAAACTTTTTTTCTTTTTTTCTGAGGCAGCAGTTTTTTTCGGGTCGGTATACTCAAAAGACGTACTCGTAATAGCACGTTTTACTTGTTCCCGCTTTTTTTGCAAATCAGCAGGGAGCAGATTAATTCCTTTGTCATCTGCAGCACTCATGTATTCGTGGTTTTATATATTGAACTTAATATTATTCTATTTCTCTCATAGCAAGACCAACAGAAACTGCCATACTTGGGGCAAGTTGATCCAACACTTCTGTAAGGTCTTTTGGATACGAAACTCGAGCCCATGGACTTCCTATATATGCTTTAATTCCCACAGATTGGGTAATATACTCAGCTAACCCAGGGAGGAAAGAACTCCCACCTGTAACCAGTACTTTTTCGATAGTACTGGTTCCTTGACTTTGGTGTAACTCAAGAGAATATTTCATTTCATTGATAACCGCTGAAAAACTTTGAGAAATAATCTGTGCAACACCTGAATTTTTTTGTTCACCCTGAGAAGCTGCAACAATAGAACCTAATCCAACATCACGTTTAAATTGCTCAGCACGTTCAGGAGCAATCCCCATACTATCTGCAATTGCTTTGGTGACGGTGTTCCCACCCACATTAATGCTTCGAGCAAGTACGGGCACGCCTTTTTGAACCACGGTTAAATCAGTAGTCAGTGACCCAATATCTGCAATCAGAATAGCTCCAGGATCATTTCCAACCAAACTTCTACTTAAAGCAAAGGACTCTGTTTCTAAACTTGCGAGTTCTAAACCTGCACTTTTAAAAATAGCAACATACCGTTCAACAAGATGCTTCGGTGCTGCAGTCAATAAAATCTTCACAATGGTTTTGCAATGAGCAAGATTTCCTTTACTCACGGTTTGTGGTGCATTTTTTTGTGCTTCTTGATTTTGTGCATTTTTTTCTAATTCAGCTTGAGCTTCTGGGGTATTTGCAACCTGATCAAGTACTTTCCAATCGAGGACAACATTTTCAATAGGCATAGGGACGAATTTTTTTGCTTCCCACTGTACTGCTTCATTTAATTGTTTTTGACCTAATTGTGGTAATGAGATAACAGAACTAAACACCGAAAAATTAGGCAGTGCAGCGACAACACGTTTTGATCGCGCGCCTGTTTTTTGGACTAATGCACGAACAATTCCTGCAATTTTCTCAGTATCTGTTTTTGCCTCGCTTTTTGAAACATTTGTTTGAGTTTCAACACTCCCATAGGTTACTAGCTGGGGTCTTCCTGCAACGTTTTCGAGCTCAACTAATTTAATACTACTGGTACCCAAATCCATACCAATGTAAGAGGTTTGCTTACTTTTAAACGGGTTAAACATACTGACTATCTAATTGTATTAATAAATCTTTTGGAGATAACAAAATAAGCACATTCATTATGTGATTCAGTACATATGTATATTGTATTGCGACAAGCATGGTTTTTATTTTTCTCTGTTTTTTCGGTAAATGTTATGGTTTAAATTATACAATAAAATATACATTTCAACAAAATTTTTATACACAAAAAAACACATAACTACATATATTGTCAATATATACAATTATTGCACCTCTTGCACTTTTCCAACAATACGCTCTATAGGTAAAAATCCCCAATCTCTACTATCAATACTCTTAAACACATTATCTCCAAGGACAAATACAAATCCAGCGGGGACAATATAGGATTCATTAAGCTCAAAAAAATCTCTTTCTCCAATTGTTCCTTCAACAATAAGTGTATCATTTACATACACTGCTCGCTCTTCTATACGGAGAGTATCACCACTCACTCCCCTTACACGCTTGATACTTACCACATCTGTTAGTGGGTCACTGAATGCAATCAAATCATCTCTTTCTGGTTCAATACTTTGATAATACCCTGTATCAATTGATACAACATCATCTGGATAATATATAGGAACCATAGAACGGTCTGGGATCATTTCCTCAATGTACGTAACTGATGCTTCTTCCAAAATAGGAGCTATTGATCTATCCCTTGATAAAGGTGCTTCCACAATAAATGTATGAGTCAGTTCTCTAACTGTGGTATTATTAAATATTTTTGATGAAAAAAGTGTTCTAAGAAATGTATGAGAAATGTTGCTTTGATCTTGTAAATACGTTGCATGATATTTTAAAATACCAAGAAATCCAAGTGCTATGAGTACCAATGTGAGTATCGTTATAAGAAACTTATACATATATAATCTCTGCTACTGTAACGCTTGTACAATAATAGATGTTGCTGTATAGGTTGCCGGTGCAATAAACTCTGAGTATTCAAAAAATATTTCATCTCCAGATTGTATATCTAAAATAGTAATAGGAACATCTCGTACTTGAAGTGTTTGTAATTCTCTTAATATTTCTTTATCTTCACTTATATCTGAACGTAAATCTTGAGATACATAGGAACTTGGCACAGAAACACGAACACCATCTTTTACAATAGTGGGCTCTTTCCTTACTATTTGTGTTGCAGTAATCAAACGTACACGGGCTTCGAGTTGATCTCCTTTGTTGTTAATTTCAACAACAAGTGTTTGATTATCAAGTATACTTTTTACAATCCCCCCTTGAGTTTGGGAATTTACTGAAGGTACCTCATATTCATATTGAGTTGTATTTTGCTCATTAGAAAAATCTTCTACCTGTTGACCAGGAGGATACACTGGTTCAGTAAACAACGATTCGGAATTGTCTATCACGAAAGGAAAAATATATGGACGAATAAAAAGCCCGAATACAAAAAAAATAACAGCAATACAAATTTTTATTATGTTATGACGCATACGCGTGTGCACTAATTTCTATTATCATCATCGGAATGATTACAAGTAATACCTTCAATAGCAGTAGCATAACCTGCCGATATCCAATAACCATATCCAGGAGACCAATAGCAAGTATTACCATAATTTCCACCTCCAGAAGAAATTGAAGACCATCCTGCACCATGTTTTAGAGTACAGTATCGATCATCACCGCCATTTGCATCAGGAACAACCATAGCAAATTGACCATTCGTTCCTAAAACCCCACCACCAGGACTGTAGTAACACGTTTCACCTGGTTCATCAACTAGTAAACCACCATACCGATAATGAGCATTTGTGTTTAGGTATTCAACTTCATCAACAGTTCCATCGTGATCATTATCGCAATAATCTGTTTGCATATCACCAGAATTTGTTCCTGAATCTCCAGGGCTACATCCCGGACGAGCAAGAGAAGCTGTTCCTGTTTCACGAGAACTATTTGCATAAAACGTTTTACCACTCGCAACATCTGCAGTTGTTGCTGTTGCATCATTTGCATCATTATCATCTGCATCAAAAGCGTCGGTTACCCCATCTTTATCACCATCTGAATCTAATGGTTTCCAACCGGCCCCAGTACAGACAAATGGTTTGTCTTCAACTGTATCAAATACTAAATTCCCTTTTGTTCCAGCATCACATGTGGGACGAGATGAAACGTTATCTAGAATAAAGTTACCATCTACTTTTACTTGTGCATTAAATGTTTGTGCACCTGTCCAGGTATTTGCGTTACCTAAATTCAAACCAAGCGTATACGGACTGCCTCCAGTGCCAGAGCCACTTCTGCTGAGAGTACTGTTTGTTACATTCGTGACTTCATTACCAATCACACCATCAACTTCGGCACTACTTGCTGCCGCAATAGTAACCTGATTTACGCCAGGAGTAATGGTAATATTATCCCCTGCAACAAGATCAATATTCCCCCCATCATTTGAAACACTATTAAGAGAGCTAATCATATTAGTGGTTATATAACTTGCATCAATAGTACTGAGTACCGATAATGCACCCAAGCCAAGAGAAGTTCTTCCTGTTGCCGCATTAAACGAACCAGAGCTTGAACCATCCCAGTATTCTCGTTGTGAGTATGCTGTATTCCAATTACTACTATTTCCACCTGTAGCAGTAATAGTTCCATCAATAGTCATGTTACCAGAACTGTCTAACGTTAACTCATTGGTACTACCGTCTCTTCGAATAATAAAGTTATCAGAACTATTGCTGATACCAACAAACCATTTTTCACTTCCCTGTCGAGCAACACGCAATCCAGACCAATAACTGGTTGCATCATTACTATCTACGTTAACAATAGCCGTGCTTCCGTCATCATTTACATCAAGTACATATCCAGGTGAGGCATCCTGAATTCCAATACGAGCACCAGAATCATAGAGCAATGAATTACCAAGAGAGGTAGATCCAGACCACTTTGAAATATAATTAGTTGTGCCAGAACCTGTTAATGTTCCAGATCCAGAAGCGTCTGATCCACAGGTAAATCTGTTATTTCCAGAATCCCACAAAACCTTATCACCAGAACCAGTACACGCACTAATACTTGTAGTATCAACCGAAAGTGTTTGAGTTGAAGAAAGTGCTCCCCCACCAGAGAGCCCCGCCCCTGATGAAACAGAAGGATGCCCAGACAAACGAGCCCAAGGCACTGTTCCAACTTGCAACACACCACTTTGGTCCACTCTAAAAATATCACTACTGTTGGTACTATCACGAATATTAAGTGGACTATAATTGCTTGCAGAAACAACACGAATACCCTCTTGGCTTGTTTCTGCATTTACTTGTAATTTTGCACCAGCACTGGTACTCCCAATAGCAACTTCGTACGCAGAGCTATTTGGATAGAGCGTTGCACCTGATAGTGTCCATACATTTCCTTCAATTGATGACCAATCGGTTCGACAATCATCTTCGATACATAATCCGTCCCCCTTAATATTGCCTTCAACAACAAGATCAACAGTATAGTTTGTTCCAAAAGAGAACGCTCCCGCATCACCATAATTCCCTACATACAGGGTAGTATTGGCACTTCCGTTATCTATTTTTAGTGATTTCCCATCAGCAACAGTAACATCTCCCGTAGTCAACAAATCACCATCTTCTTCAAGAGTCATTCTCACCGTGGGAGTTTGATCTCTGAATACAATTCCACCACCATGCCCAGTTAAAGACAAAATGCCATCGGTATCAACCTTTATACCATATAAAGCAGCACTGTCAGATTCTCGAGGCCAAGAAATACCAGTACCTTGCACAGAAAACCATAAATCACCTGTGGTTAATTGCACCCCTGCCCCACCATAAAATACTCCTGAGTAATCAGACCCATCACCATTATAAGCATTACCATACACCGCAACATCTCCTCCTCCCGCATCACTTGTAAGTGCCCCTTGTATTGCTGTTGTGGTATTTGAACCAAGGACCCCTGCAGAGCCACCAGAAACCGTAATACCTGCACCACTTGATGCAGTAACTGTTAAATTTCCTCCTAAAGACTGGCTTCCACTTGAATACAGTGGAGCAACAACATTTCCACTTGGGGGAGAGAGCCCAGGAGGATCAAATGCCGCTTGAGTGATAGTCGTTATCAATGTCACTGCACCAAATACGGCGACAAAAAATAGTATATTTCTTTTTACCTTTATCATGAATTAAAAATATGTTACGTACATAGTATTATATCATAGTATCTATGCACCTGACGATTACGGACGAATCTCTCGCAAGGTTGGTAACCCTTTTGCTAAATCAACTAAACCAGGAGGTGGATTTACTATAGCTCGTCCATCAAATATAAATTGTTCAGCAGGTTCATTAGAAGCATCAACATACAGTCGTTCTAAGTTAATATCTTTTGCAATAAGCATTCCTTTTATTATTAAAGCAACATCACTTAACGCAGAACCAGTAGTTCCCGTACTAATACCTGTGGCACCTTCACTATAAAACACACCAACTGCTTCGGTAACACCTGAACCAAAAGTAATATCACCGCCAACAATCCATGCAACAGACGGAAGGTTATCAATGCGAGTGTTTACCGCTCCCGATTGATACGTTACATCTGCATTAATGTTTAAATCACCGGTCACCACAATCGTTCCGTTACCTTTTTGTGTTCCACTTCCAATAGTGAAACTTAATGCACTTGAAATGGTAAGATCGCCAGTATACTGATACACCGTTCCATCTAATAACAAACTTCCAACAGGAGACGGCCACGAAGTAACCGTTCCATATCTTCCACTGAGCATCCCTGCTTTATCTATTAAACCAAGGGTTCCTTCGTAATCATTATCAACATCGGGCAACGTAAACGTATCAAAATCACTTTCAAGATACGGGCTGGACGCTCCTCCTTGACTACTAATAACCACCGGTTGAATAGTGCCATCCGCTTGTATTAAATAGGTTGCATTATATCTACTTGATGGCGGAGAAAATGGAGCTTGAATATTTCCACCAGAATAAATATCACCATATAACGTTTCAAACCACTCTTGTAATACAGACGCTCCTCCTCCTGAGCCAACACTATCCCAATATACCCAGCCGTCCCCTGGGAGAGTTGTTCCTGCATTCCATGACCAACCAGTAAATAAGCGATCAGCAGTAATACCAACCCCATAATCAGTACTATCTATAGTCAGTGGGCCAACCTGCATCCAACCATCGTCCCCGAGCGCTTCCCATTGTGCCCAACCAGTCAATGTTCCAGCAGTAGTTGTTGGAGACCCCCCTGTATTTCTATTAAATTGAGAAGCATGAGAAGGAGCAGAAGGGAAAGGACCGCTTGGTTGCATATTTAACCAACCCATATTTGCAGACCAGGCATACCCAGTTACTGGTTCTGTAGTTTCTCCTGATTCAAAATCAATATCAAGACCATAATCAATACTCCCACCTGCATTACAATTTAACGACACCCACCCACTATTTCTTGACCATACATATCCAGTAATGTTATGGAATTGACATGCTGCTTGTGTATAGGTATTGCCAACAAAAAGAAACAACATGATACTGATGCCAAACAATACAACAAGGTGCACACGTGAGTGTTTCATAGGTATAAATGAAGATATGGTATACTATATATATCACTTCTAGTATAACATAATCATATTTTTTATGAGACTACATCATTCCCCTCGCGGAGAAATGAGCACAAAAGATATTCTTATTGTTGCAACTATAGCATTAGGTGCAGCTATTATTGTTCTTTTTGCTTTTATTCTTTTTTCAAAACAAGCAAGACCAACAACAGACCAATCAACACTTGATAGAATTCAACAGATTCAACAACAAGCTGCACAACAAGCACAAGACAATACAACACAAACAACGCCACAAGATACACAAACAGAAACAACAGCTCCCGTACAGGTATTTACAGGTGTTATTCGTACCTATGAAGACCCGACGATTGTCCTTCAAAGTGATACCACCAATGAACTCGTTATTCTTACATTGCCACGAGCAGTATCTTTTAGCTATAACGGAGAAGCATTTGATACATCAAAACTGCTCGAAGGCGATCGCATTCGTGTTCAGGCTGAAGACGTACGTGGCAACTGGCAAGCATTAAACGTAGAAGTACTTTTTTCTTCCTCTCCTGAAACACCGGCTGCCCTACCAGAAATCTATGAAGAAAGACCAGATGGCACCATAAAACCATTGGGATAATCTATTGACAGGTTAGGCACATTTTAGTACGGTATCTTCTCATGTCAGCACACTTTTTTTCAGAAAAATTCACCGAACATTTAACCTCGGTTTTGCGATCGAGCTATCTTCGTGCTCAAGGAAAAAAGGGAACAGAAACAGATACGTTACATGTTTCTGTTGAAATTGTATTAGACGCGATGCTCGAAGAAACTGGCAGCATTGCCTCTGAAATATTACGCAAATCTCAAAAACAACAAGCATCAGGAAGTAATGCCACAACAAGCAAAACAGCACCAAAAGAAATCAAAAAAGGACACACCGTAGAAATACTACTCGATGACACCATGGCTCAAGCACTTATTCAGGCAACAAAAATGAGTCATGAATACGCCCACCGATATGTTGGTACCGAGCACGTGTTACACAGCATATTAAAGATTGATGACCCAGATGTTACTCAATGGTTTGAAACAAACAATATTGCAAAAAACGAAGTAAAGAAAAACCTGACCATTGTTTTAGAAAGTACCTCTAAATTTCCAGACCTTACTGCGGTGTTCAAGCCACAAACTCATAAACAACAAGAGCAAAAAAAGGAATCATCACTCGCCTATTTTGGACGAGAACTTACGGATGCACAGATTCAAAAAAATATTGACCCCGTTATTGGACGCACTCTTGAAATAGAACGGTTAGCACATGTGTTGTGTCGTCGATACAAAAATAATCCACTCCTTCTTGGTGAAGCTGGTGTTGGTAAAACAGCTATTGTAGAAGGTCTTGCAAAAAAAATAGCAGAAGGAGATGTCCCACCAGTGCTTGCACAAAAGAAAATTTATTCTGTTGATTTAGGATCAATGGTTGCGGGTACCATGTACCGTGGTGAATTTGAGGCACGTTTAAAAAATGTGATTGAGGTAGCAGAACAAGAAGGAAATGTTATTTTGTTTATAGATGAAATTCATACGGTCATGGGTGCAGGAAGTGCTTCTGGCTCACTTGATGCAGCAAACATGCTGAAGCCTGCACTTGCACGTGGCACTATTTCTATTATTGGAGCAACTACGCTTGAAGAGTATAAAAAGCATATTGAAACAGATAGCGCACTCGAAAGACGCCTGCAACCTATTATGGTTGAAGAACCATCTCATGAAGAAACACAAGAGGTGCTCCTTGGTATAAAAAAGAATTATGAAGAGTTCCATAATGTGCTTATTACCCCAGAAGCAATTACTGCAGCAATCACGTTAAGTAATCGCTACATGCCAGAAAAACTACAACCAGATAAGTCTATTGATTTAATAGATGAAGCAGCGGCACGTGTAAAAGTTGATCGTTCTAAAAAAAGCATGTTACTTACGATACGACGTATTGAAGCACAACTTCAAGAAACCATAGAAAAAAAACAACAAGCAGTACTTAATGAAGCATATGTGGAAGCTCTTCATTTAAAAAGTAAAGAATCAGCACTTACAGCAGAACTTGCGCTCCTTCACGAACAAAGCAAACAAGAGCACACCAATCCAGTAGAAGTCACACAGGATCATATTATGCAGATTGTTGCCATGCTTACCAAAATCCCTTTGGGCAAGTTATCCATGTCTGAAAAAGAAAAACTTTCTACACTCGAAGATACACTCAAAGAACATATCATTGGGCAAGACACCTCACTCAATACCGTTGCAAATTTAATACGACGTTCTCGCACCAATATTGCAGACCCACACAGACCTATTGCATCATTTCTCTTTTTAGGACCTTCTGGCGTTGGTAAAACAGAAACCGCAAAACAACTTGCACAACACTTTTTTGGAAGTGAAAAAGCTTTGGTTCGTGTTGATATGTCCGAATTTGCAGAAGGATTTAGTACCGCACGATTGATTGGTGCACCAGCAGGATATGTTGGCTATCGAGACGAAAACAAATTTACGGATGTAGTACGACG
Organism: uncultured Gammaproteobacteria bacterium; assembly: GCA_964611875.1. GTDB lineage: Bacteria > Patescibacteriota > Patescibacteriia > UBA2169 > UBA2169 > CAZTBF01. The sequence goes on along the minus strand of CAZTBF010000004.1, from coordinate 54,308 downwards.
TAAACCATATTCAGTTGTGTTGCTTGACGAAATAGAAAAAGCACATCCAGAAGTATTTAACTTGCTTCTACAAGTACTTGAAGATGGCATGTTGACCGATGCAACAGGACGCAAAATCAATTTTAAAAATACCATTATTGTTATGACTTCTAATATTGGGTTAGAAGAATTCCATAAAGCAGCACACATGGGTTTTGCGCAAGATACCACGCCAGATACCAAAGCTCTCGCTAGTGACGTATTAAAAGAAGTACACAATCACTTTAGACCAGAATTCCTGAATCGTATTGATGCACAACTGGTGTTTAATCCCCTGTCTCAAACGGATATGCACGCAATTGTTGAAAAATATGCGCAACAGTTAAACGATCGTATTGCGCAAGAAGGTATTCGTATTAACCTCACAGCTTCTGCAAAAAAACATATTAGTACCAAAGGGTTTACTCCTGAATCTGGTGCACGTGGCGTACGTAAATATTTCCAAGATTATGTTGAAAGTGAATTAGCTCGCATGCTTCTTGAACAAGAAATGAAAGTCGAAACAACGATTAAAGTACAGAGCAAAAAAGATACATTAGAGTTTACTACTACGTAGTATGAGCTTCTGGGGGGGACACTATAACTCTATCAAAAAAGGTCTATACGCAGGTATAGATCTTTTGTTTCCTGTACAATGTATTGTATGTGACGCATATGATACCTGGCTATGTGAATCATGTATACAAAGCATTACGTATATACCTTTTTTTCATTGTCCATTATGTGAAACGAAATCTCCCCAAGGAACAGTATGTGCACCCTGTAAAGCACAAACAACTATTGATGGGGCATTTTCATGCTTTCCCTATGCTGATCCGCGGATACAAAGCATCATACACACATGGAAGTATAAAAGTATTGAAGCGCTTACCCCACACATAGCAACCATGGTGCATACCTCACTCAAAGCACAACAAGAACATCCCATATTACACCCTTCCCTCCTCTGCCCTATCCCGTTGCATAAAAAAAGAATGCAAGAAAGAGGGTTTAATCAATCTGCGGTATTAGCACAAGCACTTGCACAGCATATTCCTCAATGGACATATGCGCCATTACTACACAGAGTAAAACGAACCAGTGCACAAGCACAACTTATTGGAATAGACAGAAAACAAAATATGTCGCACGCTTTTACACTAGATAATCAACGGAAGCACGTGATACAAAACAGACAAATCATTTTGGTTGATGATGTTATTACTACAGGTAATACAACCACAGAAGCTGCACGGTTACTCCACTCTGCGGGGGCACACAGTGTGTGGGTGCTGACATTTGCGTATGGACATCCGAAATAAAAAACAGCTCTAATGTGTATGAGCTGTGGGTTTTGTTTGAGGAAGAAGTTTTGTATCTTCTTCCAGCAGTGTCATTGCAGCGACAAAATCAGCATCAAGAACATCTGTTCTTGATGTGTGCATGATTTTATCAATAACTTCCGCAATGTCTGCAGATGGTTCGCCAGCATTAGGTGCCGACGTTTTTTCTTTAGGACTACCACACATGGGCACCTACCTGTGAAAGTTTAAAAAGATCGATACATAATAGTCACCAATGAACATACCAAAATAGTTCAAAAAGGTCAATTCTATGCTTTACAAATAGCTCTTTTTCGAGTATTCTATGTATGTTTAGAACTAAAATAAAAACGCATATATACGGTATTACTGTCCGATTGTACATGATCGTTTTGTAAACCATACCAACCCATACACGGAGAGGTGCCAGAGTGGTCGAATGGAGCGCACTGCTAATGCGTTGACCCTTAACGGGGTCCCAGGGTTCGAATCCCTGCCTCTCCGCCAGTGACATAATCTATGTCTGAAGAACAACTATCCACTAATACAGAGCGCAATGGACGTCAGGAAAATGAAATGACTCCTGAACGAAAAATGGCTGCTGAAAAAGGATGGCAGTTTTTGAGCAACCATGATGTAGAAAACGCATACGCAGAAGCCCTCACAACTGAAAAAGATACTGGAAATTTTGAACATATTACCGACGAAGACATAGAAAAAATTACCCAAGACAAACGAGGGAAATTTTTAGAGGCAATTACTCTTCCTACAGAAGAAGCATACGAAGCATGGTTGAAGAAACAATCAGAAGAAAATAAAAAACTTTACGAATCGTATGATACGGTAATGGGTAACGACCAAGCATCAAAATATACTCCAAATGAAAAAACACAACTGATTATTCATGGTCTTTCTCAATGGGCACGAGAAAACAAACCTGAAATTGCTGAAACATTAGAACACCTCTATGCCTATGCAGACGAACAAATGAACACTTCCGTTGACCAATTCAAACAAGATTGGGCACACAAAGAAACATTTGGAGAAAATAAATCAGAAAAGCTCAAAAATTCTCTTGAACGAATTGATAGTAATGCAACAAAACGACTAGCACTCCGAGCATTACTGAAACAAGGGGCAGAGAGTGAGGATCCTCGAATACAAGAAGCATATCAAGGTATATATACAAACATTGTTGCATCATTTAAGCCTGCTCGAGAAAGTGATATTATTGAACTCAAAACACGTATTGAAGCACTTGCACAAGGACCTCAAAGAAAACAACTGACAGAACTATATGCTAATATTGTAGCTGTCGTAAAAGAGCATTTCCCAGAAGATACCGATGATTATAAAAAGAAAAGAATACAACGAGCACGGGAACTGTTAGGAACCTTTGTTACACCAGATGAAAATGATCCAACAAAAGGTATATTACTTGATACGAATATTGAAATGAGTATTGAAGAAACAGAAGAGGAACCAGTATACAACACAACAGCAGGAACAAACAACCAAGTCATAGAAGTACAAGAACTTACAGAAGAAGAAAAAAATGCACTCGAACACGAAAAAAATAGAGAACAACGATATCATGAAATGTTACAAGCCTTTATTTCTCGACTTCCTGAGGATATAGCAAAACCATATGCTTATGCATTACACGAAGCAGGTTTTGATATGGTTCGTGCAAAATTAAATGATAGTGCTGACACGATAACCATCTATTTAGATCCAGAGAATCAATCTCTTCGTCAAACACAAAGAGAGGAATATAAAAAGGCAAAACAAGCCCCAACACGAACAGAACAAAGACAAATAGAACAGGAGCATCCATGGCTTAAAGCAATTGAAACCACTCAGGAAAACATGAGAGATACTATGCGTTCACTTTTAACAGACCTCACAAATAGTACTGGACTGAATTCCCTTAATAAAAGAAAACTCAATACAGAAGCTGGTGGAATGAAATGGCATATGCCCACAATACGAGAAGCACATGCTATACTAAAACAGTTAAGCAAAGAAACAGGCAAAGCCTATGCAACGTATATAGATGCAAATGGCACACGAACTCCAAACATGAATGTATCAGCTATTGGCACAAGCGGTGAAAACCCTCAAGATAAAAGCACATCCCTTAAAAGGGACGCTCAGCCAAATTATCAAGGATTTTTTTCAACATTGGTATTATCAATAGAAGTCCCCAAACAAGAACAAACATAAATACATACATATGTCAGAAACAAAAAATAATATTCTTATCCAATGGCATGTAGAAGAGTACTACAATCACCAACGCTCAAAACGCTGGTATACATTAGCACTTATTGCCCTTGGGCTCCTCATATTGTACGCGGTCTTGACGGGAAACTTTCTATTTGCAATAATCCTCATCATTGCAGGTATCACAATGTCACTACGTGATAAAGAAGAAACCAAGGTGCTTGAGGTAGCAATAACCGAAGATGGCATCACCATAGGACAACAACACTATGGATATGCGTTATTTAAAAACTTCTGGATGTATTATGAACCAGATGAACAAGCAAAATCATTATTTTTAGAATTTAAAAGTAGCCTACGCCCACGATTAGGCATTCCACTCGTGGATACCAATCCCCTCCGCGTGCGCACCTTACTCTTAGATAACCTCCCAGAGAACCTCGAACAAGAGCAAGAGCCACTTGGAGAGCAACTTACGAGATACTTTAAACTCTAAAATAATGTAATATTTGCATGAAGTAAGCCCTCGTCGTTCAATGGATAGGACGCGAGATTGCGGATCTCGTAATGTAGGTTCGATTCCTGCCGAGGGCACCAAAAAATCCCCATTCACTGGGGATTTTTTGTATACACTTGGCAAATCATGCTAGATGTATATATGATACACATAAGGTAAAAAAATCAAAAACCAATTTCCAACCTGCCTGCCGGCAGGCAGGTAACCAAAACTATATACAAGCATCATCAGAATATATTGATATCCTACTGTTATTTCTTTAATCTATGCCAGTACACCTCGCAACCCCAATAGAAAAACTCACACGTGTCGGAAAAGTAACGGCACAACGTTTTACGTATCTGGGAATTCATACGGTAAAAGATTTGCTTGAACATTACCCGTATAGATGCGAAGACTATACCACGAGCATAAATCTCAATAGTCTTGCAGAAGGAGCAACAGGTACGATACAAGGGACCATAACCAGCATTCAAGCAAAAAAAACAAGCAAAAAAAGAATGCTCCTCACCCAAGCAACCATTGAAAATGAAACAGGTTCAATTGATATTGTGTGGTTTAATCAACCATACATTGCGGATACACTTTCAGAAGGAAACACTATTGCCGTTTCTGGCACCGTCACACGTTCATACAAAGATTGGACCATGACCAATCCAACCTATGAAAAAGTAGATGAAGGAAACGAGCATATTCACACTGGATCTATCATCCCCATCTACCCACTTACCGCAGGTATCACACAAAAACAAATACGTTTTTTAATGCACCAAGCACTAGAGGCAATCTCGGAATATCCACTCATACTCCCAGAAGAAATACGTGTCGAACAAAACATGCCTACCAAACATGAAGCATTACGAGCATTACATGCCCCACAATCACAAGATGCGTATGAACAGGCATTAACCTCACTTAAATTTGAGGAGTTGTTCATCATACAACTCTTAGTACTACACAGCAAAAAGCAGTCGGAAAAAGTACCCGCACCATCGATCCCTTTTGATGAGGAAGGAACCAAAGCACTCGTTGCATCACTCCCCTTTACTCTGACTGACGACCAAAAACGAGTTGCATGGCAAATTATTCAAGATATGCACAAGAAACATCCTATGAACAGACTCGTGCAAGGAGATGTTGGATCAGGAAAAACAGTTGTTGCATCCCTTGCTGCACTCAATGCAGCACACGCTGGGTACCAAACCGTGCTTATGGCACCAACAGAAATACTTGCCTTGCAACATTACCAAACCATTACCGCACTGTTTCCAGATAAACAGGTAGCACTGCTCACCTCTCAATATGCACGCATGTCTACCGAAGAAGACATTTCAAAAAAAGATATTATTCAAAACATAGAAAAAGGAGACATTCCTATTGTTGTTGGTACACACGCATTAATACAAAAAGAAGTCACCTTTCATGCACTTGGGTTAGTTATTATAGATGAACAGCATAGATTTGGGGTAGAACAACGAAAAACACTCAAAACAAAAGAACAACAACACAAGGATGTTCCACATTTTCTTTCTATGACAGCAACACCGATTCCACGAACACTTGCCCTTACCTTGTATGGGGATCTTGCTATTGCGACCATTCGGCAGATGCCAAAAAACAGAAAACCGATTCAAACAAAGTATGTACTCGAGCAGAAACGAAAAGATGCATACACTTTTATGAAAAAACAAATGGATGCAGGCAGACAAATATTTGTGGTCTGTCCACTTATTGAAGAAAGTGATGCATTAGGTGTTACCAGTGCAACACAAACATATGATCTGTTACGCAAAACCATTTTCAAAAATAGTCGCATTGCATTGCTTCATGGAAAGATGAAATCTAAAGAAAAAGAAGAAATTATGCAATCTTTCAAACAGCATAAAACAGATATGTTGGTAACAACAGCGGTTGTTGAAGTTGGTGTAGATGTACCCAATGCAACAGTAATGATGATAGAAGGAGCTGACCGCTTTGGGCTTGCACAACTCCACCAATTCCGTGGACGTGTTGGCAGAGGTGAACACCAATCCTATTGTTTTCTCTTTTCAGAAAGCAACACACCATACACCAAAGAACGACTTACATCATTTACCCAAGCACCAGACGGATTTGCCATTGCGGAGCTTGATTTACAATTACGTGGACACGGAAATATCTATGGCACCGAGCAATCCGGCCACATGGAACATTTACATCTTGCGTCCCTATCAGATACCACACTCATTGAACAAGCACAAACCTGTGCTGAAAATTTGTATGAAAAAGATGCAACTCTCAAAAAACACCCACAACTCCAAAAACTTGTTGCAAAAGAAATAGAACGACTACACTTTGAATAATTACTTCCGAACTCCAATAATGGACATAAGATCTTGAATAGTATCAAGATGCGTGATATCGAGTGTACTCTTTTTTACCTTTGTGTGAGAAGGTATAGCCACTTGAGAAAACCCTAAACGGCTCACCTCATTAAGTCGTTTCTCCACATGACCAACAGGACGTACTTCTCCACCTAGTCCAAGCTCTCCAAGCACAACCATACCTTCTGGCACAGATTGATTTGCAAGAGATGAAGCAATAGCCAATGCTGCTGCTGCATCAAGCGCTGGATCTGAAACTTTTAATCCACCAACTACGTTTATGTACACATCTTGTTCTGCAAGTTGTAAGCCTGCTCTTCTACTCAAAATAGCGAGTAATAACTCCAAACGACTGCTCGAATACCCCGAAGCGGTTCGTTTAGGGTAGCCATAGGCCGTTTTATTGGTAAGAGCTTGTATTTCTATCAAAAAAGGTCTTTGGCCTTCAAGCAATACGGTTACTACCGAGCCCGCAACACCTTTTAATTGTTGTGATAAAAATAGCTGTGATGGATTCGCAACTTCTATTAAGCCTTTTTCGGTCATATGAAATACACCAACTTGATCGGTTGGTCCAAATCTATTTTTAGTACTTCGAACTAATCGATAATCATGTGCTCTATCTCCCTCAACATACAAAACCACATCAACCATATGTTCAAGCATACGAGGACCAGCAATAGCACCATCTTTTGTCACGTGTCCGATAACCATAATGGGCACCTCATGTGTTTTTGCAAGAGCAAGTATTTTCCCAGTACTTCCACGCACGGCGCTCACACTCCCCGCCTCGCCAGAAGCATCGGTGTCATACATGGTTTGAATAGAATCAACAACAACAAATACAGGTTTTTCTTTTTCAATAACCTGTGCAAGTGCGGTAGTACGCGTATCACTGATAAACAGAATATGTTCGGTAGCAATTCCTAAGCGTGTCATACGCATCCGCACCTGTGCAGGAGATTCTTCCCCACACATATATACAACTGGTCCTTGTTTCTCTTGTGTGTATCCAACAATAATTTGGAGCACCAACGTGGACTTACCAATGCCAGGTTCACCAGATAGTAAGGTAAGTGAACCAGGAACGATTCCCCCACCAAGCACCATATCTAGTTCAGCAATATGTGTTGTCCCATGCACGACCTGCTTTGTGGTATCCATTCTGGTAACAGAAATAGCAGTATCAACCTGATCTTCTTGTTCTTGAGCAATGGTGCCCCATTTTCCACAGGTATCACACTGCCCTTGCCATTTGCTATATTGTGAATCGCAATAACTACAATGCAACATATATCATCACTATTCATCATAAAAAAGTGCCATAGGCACCCCTCTATCATACGGTATCAAATACTGCTCAAATTGTCACTGAGTAGACCCTAAAGCCTGTATAATTGCCTGCTCAAGCTCTTGATACGTAACAACTCCAACTAAAGCTGTATCGCCAATAACAAGTGTTGGTGTACCACTTACTCCTAAATATTGACCTTCAGCAAAGTCTCGTTGTACCACATAGTCAGTATCCCTATCGTTTACACAAACTGAAAATATCGTAGTATCCAAATCAACCTGTTCTGCTGCTTCTAACAATACTCGACTATCTAACACATCCTGATGTGCAAAGATGTAATCATGGTACTGCCAAAACTTCCCTTGCTCATGTGCACATCTCCCAGCCTTTGCAGCGTCTAAAGATATAGGTGAACGAAACGGAAAATCTTTCCATACATGCGTTACACGAAAACCATATGTTTGCATTATTTCCTGTATGGTTTTTTGTTGAGTAGCACAACCTGGGCAACTAAAATCAGCATATTCAAAAAGTATAACATCCCCGCTCCCTCGCTGTGGACTTTCCTTATACACTTGTGGTCGAGTTACTCCTTCAAATGAAAAAATAGGGCGACTGTCTGCCCGATCTGTCCAATATTGATATCCAAGGAGTAGTACCAAAAGTAACCCAACTCCAAATAAAATATTTACGACTAAGGAATGTTTTTCTATCATATATTAACGAATAGGAACATGATGTAGTCTTCCTTGAATGACATCTCTAAAATATATATCATTCCCTGAAACATACAACTGATCAATAGTGAGTGTTCGTCCATTAAGGTCTTCAGGGAACGCAATAGGAACAGCAGATCCTTCTTGTAAATCAATTTTATACAACGTATCTGGTGCATTTGAAGATTGCTCTCTAAAGATACCACTTGCATCCTCAAGATATTGAGGTACTGCACAATATACCACTTGTTCTTGAGAAAAAGTACATTTGTCTGGCCATGTTTTTAAATTAAGAGATCTATTTCCTGCACCAATGTTATCACCATCGGCACGAGCAATATATAACACGGGATTATATTGTGTACGTTCTGAATACACACTATAGAGTATATGTTTCCCTTCTGGCGACCATTGTCCTTCAAAACCAAGGCCATTGGTTTGGAGAGAAATATAATTTTCTCCATTTAATCCAACGAAAAATACCTCTTCTCCAGAAGAAGAAGTTACATCGCGGTACGTAGCAACAACATTCCCCGCTGGGGACCAATTAATAGAAACATTATGTGGTGCAGGTCCCAGTGGCCCTATAATTTTTTGTCCTTGACCGTTTGGACTTGAAGTAATAATCCAACGGTCATCAGCATTTTGCCCATAATATTCATAGGCAAGTCGATCATCTTGTACTGAAAAAGAAAATTCTCGAGCAACTTGTGGTAGGGTTGCCTGTTCACCTGTGTCAAAATTATAATAAATATTCGAACCATCTGGAAATTCTAAAATAGCAGTATTCCCTTCATGGGACCATGTTACCTGTTCAACGGATCTAAAAACTGCATCTGATAATGGGACAGGTTCTCCTCCTTGTGTTGAAAGTTGATAAAATTTCCCCTCAAGATCATTATAATAGTGAAACATACCATTATCCCCCAGAGAGGTAAAAGAAACACGTTCATCAACAAGTGTTTGTACTTGTGTGCGTCCTCCAGAAGCAACAGTATCTGGTTGTGTTTCGGTTGTGGTGGCATCAAGTGCAACAGTGTTAGGAGGAAGCCCTTGTGTTGTATCAATCAATCTACCCCCTGTTCCTTCAACGTTTGTTGGGAGCCCAGTTTGAGGTTGTTGATTAGATACAAAAGGAATTATTGCATCATTTGGAGATTTAAAAAACACGAACCACAACCCCCAGGCAATAATACATACCAAAAGAATAAAACCACTAATTTGTAATACTAACTTTAATCGATCAGACATATATTATTGATATGGCATGTGCTCTCTGGTAATTGAAATATTACATTCGTCAGTATTGCCAGAAGTATAATTCGTAAAGAAAAGCCTACTTTGCAATTTTGAATACTCAATGACAGCTCCGTCTATTTTATTTTGATATGCGTTAAAATTGCGCCCAGCTTTTGTTATGGGTAAATCAGGGATTTGAGTTATGAGTTCTGTATCTCCCTGCAGAACTGCATATCGACCATCATAATACAAATCGTCAAAATCATATACATTCTTTGAACCTTCTTCTGCATTGTGTAATGGTATACTGGCTCCACCGGTGGTGCTACATGAAGTTTTTATTATGGCGTAATCATCATCAATAGTTACTAAACTTGAATCATCATTTACTTGCACACTCAATATAAATCCTAAGAAATTTGGTTGATTATTCGCGTCTCTTCCGCAATCGTTGATACTTTGCAGTAAGGGATCTTTTTCTGGATGCTTTTCTACTTCCTCATCTTTTGCTAACCAATCTATAGGAAATTGATAGGTCTGCTGTTTAGTTGCAAACAGATATTTGCTTAATGAAATTGTTTTAACATGTATTGGTTTTTCCTTTTTACATAGGGCATATAATGAAATACTATCGACAAAACGATTCGTATCTCCTTCCCACGTTAAACGACCACTTAAAAATGTTTTTGAGCACTGTCCTTGTGCACAGACTTCATTAGCATTACATCCTCCAGTTCCTATACATCTACCCAGAACAGTTGTTTGGCTACTTTTTGAGGCAATATTATATGATCGACCACAATACGCATTATCTAAACTAACTTCTTGTGATGCTGAAGTATAATTTCCTTCATATGCTGTTAATGTTGCTACTTGTGCAGGAGAAATACTTTCCGCTAGTACTGGGCGCCCCGTGGCTTTACGTAATGCAGCTGCTTGTACTATTGAAGAAGTACAACTTGTTTCATCCGCTCCCTCAGGAAACTGTGGTACCGCATCCACTTGAGGTAACCGTGTTTGTACCAAGCGAGGAGTAATGGTGTTTAATACAATATACGAAACCAGTGCCAGCATTAATCCAATGGCAGCATTAAACATGCGTTTTTTACCTGCGCCAACTTTATCGCTTGAACCTCCAGAAAAAATCCATTGATACCCAGCAACGATCATCATAATAACGGCAAACAAGGCACCCGCACCAATCAAAAACCGATATACACCCTGAATATACTCACTTATATTTTTTACGGTACCATCTCCTGCACCAATAAATGGAAGTGGAACTTGTAACTCTACATTAATATTATCAGCAGCATTGGTAGATTCAGTTGCTTGCCCAAAAACAACCATGGGGAACAACAATAAGAAACTTATTGTACAGAGCAATATACATCGATGTAATAATGTGTAACGCATAGGTATGTTATAATATGTCACTCAGTTCTAATAACTCGATAACGCCACTTGCTGAAGTAACCTGTATGGTAAAATACACAATAGTGACAATAACGAGAACTACAAAGAGTAGTACGATATCAATAATGATTGTGAGTATTTTATCCCATTTGTCAAAGGGATATGGATAAAAGATAGAAAGTGCCCACTCAACATGCATAATAATGATTGCGATAATAATACCATAGAGGGTTGCAGCGGTACCAACTTTTGCAACACGAACCATGTGTCGAATTTTCTTTATTTGCTCAATCTTTCCTAAAGACTTCTTACGTTGTATATGTAGATATGCTGCTTTTCTTTCTCTCCGGACCTTATTCAATTGTTTTGCAATACGCGTTTGCCCCAAACGATCTTGTACGACATGTTGAGCACGTTGTTCCACCTCTCTTCGTTCTTGTCTTTGATTTCTTTTTTGTTCTAATGCATCTGTTTTTTCCTGTTCGGGGATAGTAACAGGAGCTTCTTGTGTTTGTTGTGTTATTCGTTCAGTATTTTGTTGCTCAAAAGATGGTTCAGGTTCAGATTCAGATTCTGGGGCATTGAATGATGGCACAGCATTTCCAATAAATGCATCGGTACTATCGCTATCGGTATCAATGGTAAACTTTTGAAGGGTACGCTTTCTTTGAGCTCTTTCTTGCTTTATGTGTAGTGCAGCTGTTTTTTGTTCATCAGGATGCAACGTATCTGATTCTGATACCGTGAGTTGTGAAGGTGATATTGCCATGCGCACATATTATTCAATACGATCTCCCCAGAATACCCCATCAATTAACCATTCTCCAGTATTATTTTGAACAAGAGCTACAGAAACCTTTTGTTCATATGTTTGCATTACAGATGTTGATTCTGTTCGTGTCACCATAAGGTTAATACGTGCTTTTCTTTCTGTAAGAGATAACGATTCTGTAGTATATGAACGAACTTCAGACACAACAGAAAAATGAGTATCTCGTATTGGTTGTTGGTTTTTATATGTGCGTATCCACGACTGCATATTACTACTCATAAAAGGAGTTAATTCATCTATATAGGTAAATCCAGCACTGCTTGAGTAACTTCCAAACCGTTCAATAAAAAAGATTGCTATATCTTGTGCTTCCTTTTCAAGGGTCCCCTTTTCTGTTGTTTCTTCGCCATAATAAAATAAATCATTTTTATTTGAAACATCAAATGTTGCATTTTCGGTAACTGGTTCTTCTTCTAAGAATGAGACATCTTGTATATTGGTATCACTCGTTGTTTCTGTAGGATCTGGGGTATTGCTTGGAAATACATCAAAAAGTATCGCTATTACGATACCAAAAACGATCATTGCCCCACCGATAAGTATTCCCACTTTCATTTTTTGAGTAAGCATAAGTTATTGTTGTGCTTGATATTGAGCTTTAAACTCATTTTTAGCCTGTTCTATTTCAAGTAATTGTTTTGGATCTGAGGTAATAATTTGGTCCTCAGCGTACGAAGCTACCACTTTAATTGCTGCGTGCTTATTGCCTGCAAAGAAAATACCCTCACCAACCGTACCTTCGAGTAAGAGATACTTTTCCCCCTCAGTGAGTAAAAATGTTTTTGCAATATTATCTATGGCTGCGGGAGACTGACGTAAGAGCAGTTGCAACGAAGAGTTGGTCACAATTGCCTGACCATACGGGCTTCCTAAAAAATCATTTACATCTTGTGTAATGGTTGTTACTCCTAAATAATACTTTCGACATCGCTTTACTAATGCAAAAATAAATTTAGCACTATCTTCGTGTTGCATGAGCCACCATGCCTCATCAACAACAAGAATACGACGTTTTAAGCTTGAACGAACAACATTCCAAATATAATTAACAATAGTGTATACTGCCATTGGGCGTAATTCATCTTCAAGATCACGCACTGAAAACACTACTAACTGATTATTAATATCTACATTTGTTGGGTTGTTTAATAATCCCGCAAACGTGCCCTCAGTATATTTTTTAATACGTGACACTAAATTATTTGAACCTTCCATGCCTTCTAATACTTCTTGAAAATCCTGCATTAATGGTGCTTGAATGGTACTCAAATCACTTTGTGCGGTAATATCTTTTTTTGCATATGTTTCAAGCAATGCTCGATCAACAATAGAATCCTCTTCATTGGTGAGGTCACCAAGCATAAGACGAACCAAACCTTTCATGGTAATAACTGCGCTACGAATAATATCTGCAACGCTCGTTCCCTCCCCTACTCCTCGAGGTAAATCAAATGGGTTAATTTTACTATCTGAGTTTAATGCAATATCTATATACGTTCCGCCAACTGCCTCGGCGAGATGCTGATACTCCCTTTCAGGATCAATAATAATAACATCACTTCCCATCATAATGCTACGTAATACTTCAAGTTTTACCGCATAACTTTTCCCTGCACCAGAAGTTGCAAACACAACTGAATTTGCATTAGGCAAACTAAACCGATCAAAAAGAATCAAACTATTATTGTGTCTATTAATACCATACAAAATCCCTTCATCAGAAGTTAACTCTGATGAAACAAAAGGAAATGAAGAGGCAACGGGTGAAGTGTTCATGTTAAAGCTCACCCCAATTTCATCATTTGCAAGAGGGAGTGTTGCACTAAAGCCTTGTTCCATTTGCCACAAAGCTCTTCGAGTATTAACGAGTTTTGATCCAAACAACAACTCAACTTGTTCTGACTTCTGATCGAGTTCTTTTTTATCTTGAGCATATACCGTGACATACAGTGCATATTGAAAAAAATGTTCAATACCTTGTGTTAATGCATCACGGAGTTGTTCAATATCACGAAGTGCTGTCTCTCTTAACGGATCACGTGGTGCTCCTTTTTCTTGATCTTGTATTAATTGTGCTTCAAGATTACCCACCTTCTTTTTTAATTGATTTAACACCACATCTGTTGCAACAGGATAGTAATACATCGCAATATCCATAGTATTACTCACATTCACAATAGGAGAAAACCACCCTACAGTAATATATCGAGGGTAATCAACAACAAAAAACGAGCGTACAAATCGTCCGTTTAACTCAATATGATCTGAAGCTATGTGCAAGGATGCAGGTGAAATCAAATCGCGTATTGCAACGGCACCTTCTTGTAATACTTCCTCAGAAGTAATCAGTTCCTGATTTTGAAGAGTGGTCTCTTTTTCGGGAGCGTTACTTTGTTGGGTATTTTGTTGTTTTGGTAATAAAGACATGTGTTATTCAACTTGTATTTGATCTTCTGGTGGAATCTTTTGGGAAAAAGATAATTCAGGATTATATGAATTATAATACAATTCAATAAGATTTTGTGTGCTTAGTTGAGCACCAGTAATGCCCATTGAGCCTAAACCTGAAATCACTTTATCAATTCTACTTTGTAAACGGGTACTATGATGTATAAACTGTTTTTGAGATAAACGAAGAACAGTTGCAGGAGAAAGAATAGTACTCATTGTAGAAAAGAAACCTTTTTTCCCACCTTTTTGTGTTTCTGTATTATATGGCACCACTACATAAAAACGCTTACTCATGATTTCTCCTAAGGTGATAAGCTGTTTAATATATTGGTGATATTCTGCAATTTGAGTACGTAATAATTCATTTGTTTGCTCACGCTGTTTTGCTTCAAGCCCCTGCAAGTAGGTATCCATATTTAACTCACGTGACTGAATAACAATTTGCAATGGAAAATCCAATGAATTAAGGAAAGAAATGTAACTCTGAATAATGGCATTTTGTTCTTCCTCTGATTTCAACGCAAAATTAATAGAAGAAGCCAACAACACCGCGCGCAAAGAACCATCCTTAAGTACAACGATATTATCTCTAATTTCGGCAATGTCTAGATATTGCTGTGTTGATTTTTTTTTCGTATTTTTTTTCTTTTTCTGAGCCATAGATTAGGTAGAGGTATTTTGAGTTTGTTGTGCATTATCCGTTTGCTGTGCTGTTTGTGCTTGTATTGATTCTGGCCGATACTGCCCTCCCGTATCCATCAGGAGTGTCAGTGATGATAATGACTGCTTGCCAACAAGTTTTCTCGTCGGTTGAGGAGCTACAGGTTCTTGTTTTTCTGCTGATTGCTCTTTGACATTCTTTGCCTGCAGAGGAGGAACTTTTGCCCAAAAACGCGTACTGGGGCGAAGGAGTGTTTGTAGCATGTGTGCTCCGAACATGTATGCTGGTTGTCCATTGATTTTAATAAATGCGATCATAACATATATCAGTATGGTAATTACTGCTTCAATAATAAACAAACCAATATCTGCAAAACGGTATTCTAAAAACAGTAATAACATAGCAACAACTCCCATAATAAACTGCCTGGTAGTAATGGGACCAATAATTTTATCCTCAACATCAATAAATTGTGGGACAACAAATTGTGGCATATTACTTCAACATACTTTGCAAACTAGCAATAGCAAAAAATTCATCTTCGGTTATGGCATCAGGATTGATAGTTTTGTCAGCAAGTGCTTCTGATAGTTTTTTCCCTTGTCCTAAGCTTGCTTCTCCAATAGCAAGATACTGTGTATATACTGGACTCATACGAAACTGTTTAATACCATCGATTTTATCGAGCAAGGAATTTTCTTCAAGTAACTGAATCTTTTCTAATACTGATTGTACTGCATCTTGTGGTGAACCAGAACGTCTCAAGTCAGCAATATCCATGGTACCAATTTCCCCTGCCATACCAACACTTTTTGTTTTGAGAGGCTTGTGCATAGATTGCGTAATGTCATCCATACGTGGCTTTTGTGTTGATCGTTCTCTAATAATTCGGGTTGGTTGCTTTTGCTGTATGGTATCTGGTTGTTTTTTTTGAACAGTAGGCTTTTCTGTTTGTGTATTGACAGCTTTCGGTTGTGGTATTTTTTTAGGCGTAGCATCTGTTACCGGTATGGATCTCTTTTGTTGTTGCTTGGGGGAAGGTGTAGCTTCAAGTAATGGTTCGTCACCAGCTGATTGAGAAATAAGAGAATTTAATTCATTTTGTGCATCTGCTTCCAATTTTTTTTCTTGGCTCGTTTGAGCTAATGGCTGCGGTGTTGTATCTACTTTTTTTGGTGAAGGTGCTGCAGAAGAATCTTCTGTTTTGAGTGGAGAAACTTTTGGAATACCAGGCTTCACATTTTGTTGTGGCTTGGAAATTGATGTTTGTGGTACTGGTGTATGCGTAGATTGCGTATGTACACGTGTATATGCAGCCTCAACATCCTCAAGTGCTTGAGGAACGGTATCAGGAGACATTCCTAAACCACCAGCAGTTGAAGGACGTGTAAAATATGATTGTAATTCTAACTGCGTACGAATATCCTTTAACCGAGAAAGTACCAACGCATGCGCTCTTTTTACATAGGTTTCTTTATCTTGTCCTTTTCCGTATGCATTATATAATGTTTCAGCTACTGTTTGAGCTTCATCAACAGGTGCAGATGAAATATGCATATCTGCGACTTTCTGATGGTGTTCGGACACTTCTTTTGACTCTTCTGCATCTAAAGAGCCATCATCCGTTTTTGGAGGTTTCTGTGTATTCTGAGATGCAGACGAAACAGGAATATCATTTAAAACTTCTTGAGAAGTTTCAAAAATCTTTTTAAGCGATGCAGACACCTCATGTGTTTCAGGTACAACAGCGAGGAATGTTTCTTGTGCTTTTTTTTGCGTATCAGTATCTTGTGATGCATACCATGCTTGCAATCCTTCTACACAGGCAGACTTTGTTTGCTCGGTAATATATGTATAATTATTTTTTAACAAAGCATATACATCTTCATAAGACAATACCGGCAATGCCACTATTTTCAACGTAGTACTTATTGATCGGTATGCCTCAAGTACCCCTGCAACTTGTTCTTGAGGGAGCGAAGCAAGAGATGTTTTAATATGTGTTGCAGCCTGCCACGCACGAGCAACATCCTTTTTTTGAAGGATGTTTTTTGTTTCTTTTTGTATTTGCTCAATAGTTGCTTTATCAAGCAAACTTTTACCGGTAAAATCAGTTATTGGCATGTATGAATTATACCATAAAGTGTGCATCATCACCAAGGGGGAAAACACCAAAAATCAAGATACAAACATCAAAAAAAAACCAAATCACAAAAACCAATAAGAGAGTAAGAACGGAGCAATGCTATGTTCCTACGAAAAATAGAATCGTCATATATCATCATACATCAAATGATATTTCATC
Source organism: uncultured Gammaproteobacteria bacterium (assembly GCA_964611875.1). Taxonomy (GTDB): domain Bacteria; phylum Patescibacteriota; class Patescibacteriia; order UBA2169; family UBA2169; genus CAZTBF01. The sequence goes on along the minus strand of CAZTBF010000004.1, from coordinate 36,948 downwards.
CGTAAACAAAAAGAACGTGCAAAGCACGCTCTTTGGTTTTTTGGTGTTTCTCTTTTAGGTTCCCTCGTTCCAAGATGAAAGATATTGTTTCTGTCGAGGGGTGAGGGTGTCATGTTTTACCCCTGTACTCTTTAATTTAAGAGATGCAATGCGTTTATCCAATGCTTGTGGTAATGCATACACTTGATACGCAAGATCTTTTCCATGTTTCACCAAATGAGCAGCAGCAAGTGCTTGCCCTGCAAAACTCATATCCATAACCGCAGATGGATGTCCTTCTGCTGCTGCAAGATTTGCGAGTCTACCTTCTGCAACTAAATATATTGTTTTCCCATTTGCTAACGTATATGAACGTACATTTTCTCGCACATCTGCTTGCTTCTTAGCCATTTTTTTAAGTCCAGCAACATCTATTTCTACATCAAAGTGTCCGGTATTTAATACGACACATTGATCTTTCAATTTTTTCATAACTGCAGTATCTACCACATCTCTATTTCCAGTAACGGTTATAACAACATCCGCTAATGGCGCAGCTTGTGACATGGTCATCACACCATGACCATCCATATGTGCTTCAAGTGCACGAACAGGATCCACTTCAGTCACCATTACTTTTGCCCCTAAGCCTTGTGCACGGAGAGCAACTCCTTTACCACACCAACCATATCCTGCTACAACAACTGTTTTCCCAGCAATTAACATATTAGTTGCTCGTAATAATCCATCAAAGGTACTTTGCCCTGTTCCGTATCGATTATCAAAAAAGTGTTTGGTTTGTGCATCATTTACCGCAATAACTGGCAACATTAAATTACCAGAAGCTTCGAGTGCTCGTAATCGAATGACCCCTGTGGTTGTCTCTTCTGTTGATCCATACATATCTGGTACTAAATCTGCATACTTGGTATGGAGCAAGGTTAAGAGATCAGCTCCATCATCCATGGTAAGATGTGGTTTATACCCTAAAGCACCTTCGAGATGGCTGTAGTACTGCTTTCTATTGGCACCGTATCGAGCAAATACGGCAATCTTGTCATGAACCACTAATGAGGCTGCTACATCATCTTTTGTTGAAAGTGGGTTTGAAGCACATAAGATAACCTCAGCACCACCTGCTTTCAATACCTGCATTAATCGAGCAGTTTCGGTAGTGACATGCAAACATGCTGCTAAACGAACCCCTTTCAAAGGTTTATTTTTCTTGAATTCTTTTTCAATGGTATCTAATACGCCCATTTCTCGAGCTGCCCATTCAATTTTCTTTTTCCCCTCAGAAGCTTTTGATTTATCAGCTATATCGTATTTCATAATGTGATTCTTTCATGGTTACACATAAAAAACGTATGCATGAAAAACATACTCACATAGTATATCATATATTGTTAGATATTCCACTCTTTTGTACCTGATTTTTCAACCAACAATCGTGCGTATGTTGGTGCAGTTACCGTAAGAATACGTTGCAATTTTTCTCCAAATATCCGAGCATCATCCTGCCCAATATGTAACACACTTTCAAAAACAATATACAACATTCGTGCAACATACTGCGGAGCAGCTGGTTGTGCTTTGAATCCTGCAAGCATATCCTGTTTACCTTGTTCTTGTAATTGTTGTTGTATCATCTGTTGTATAAATGCATCATACATCAGTGCATCCAATGTATGTAATTGAGCGAACAATACTAATCCTCCAAGTATTTCTTGTACGTTTTGCTTTTGTATCGCTTGGGAAACGCGTTGTACTAGTTGAGTGGTATCCCCTTTTGTTTGTTGCAACAAAGTGTTGCGCATCTCTAAAATAGTTTTCATTGCTGGCAATGCTACTGTTTGAGATGTTGTAGCTCGAGGGGTATTAATAGATGAGCTTTGAGATTTATTTTCTTGTATAGTGATTTCTTTTCCATTGGTAAATAAATATAATCCGCTACTATTTTCTAGTGTCATATCTTCTTCAAAACCAACGACGCTCTCTGAAGTTAATTTTATAAACTCGTACACATCATACAATTTTTTTAGTATGGTTTTTTCTTCTTGAACTAAATGAGCAGAAACACTTGATTTGTTCTCAAAATCAACTCGTTTAAATGTTTCAGCAAGTCCTAAACCAACAGCTTGATCATATTGTTTTATCCATGCACTGATCGTCCCATTCTGTGTGGTATTTACAAATGATTGTGTAATAATCACTTCGTTTCCATGTAGAGCATCGTATATACGTTTTCTCCAAGTATCACGTGTATCAAATGGCTCTAATGCAAGTCGTTCACGAATAGAACGCTCTAAAGAGAAATACTCTGGATAGCGAAGATATTCAGTTATCCGATATTCACGAAACAATACTTCTATATCATGAGCTGTTAACTGTTGAAAGGCTGAGTACCAGAGAAGCAATACTACTTCTTCATACTGTTTTTGTGTTTCAACAGAGGATTGTTGTAATAACGAACGTAGCTGTAATGCCAATGCATGAGCTTCCTTATATTTTCCATAGGTATATACCACATATGCGCGAAAAGCGTACGAAACATAACTTGCTTCATCTTGTAAGGATTCAGGAACATCGTGCACAGCATTATCTGCAAGAGTAACTTCTTCTTCTGGTGTTATACGTTGTTGTATGTCTTCAAATAATTTCATAAAAAGATGTTATACAATACCTCTGCCTCGGTATCTATCTGTGTTACGTTGAGGAGTTTCTTCCTCAGTAGAAGCGTCTGACGTACCCTGTTCATTGCCAGAGGATAAACCAAGTGACTCAAAATACTGTTTAGCTGAATTTTCATTCGTTACCCCCTCAGCTCCAATTGTTTTTAGTATTCTAATTCCTAACTGTGTGAAAATATTTTCAGGCAATGCAACTGTTGATCCATTTTTTGGATTAAACTTTCTATAGTATTGTTTAGCTCCATTAGCTTTTTGCTGATCAGTAAATGGATATTTTACTTTACTTCTATCTAATCCAATATGTCCTAACAAAGCATCAAGGCGCATATTGTTTAATACACGTGGATCCAAAGACGCCCATGCTTGTAATTCTTGTTGTTTATGGCTTGGGGCATTGTCATTATAATACCCAACCGCATTCCCATTTTGATCAATTGAGACACTTTGTATATGTACCGTCATTGGGTGCAACTTTACAGCATCTGCTGCTGAAAAATTTTGTAACTTTCCACCATAATAATTATCATGCTCATCAAGATCTCCAAAATCTGCTAAATTAAGCTGAACTTGCTTTCCTTGTGCGTCATCATACTTAGTTGTAAAAGCAAAAGAAGCATTATTTGCTTTTATTGCATGAATATTCCCAAGATCTCTTTCAAATCCTATTGTGTAGTTATCAACTTTCAAAGCATTATCAATACTTGAAACCTTATATTGTTCTTCTACTTTATTTCCATTTTCATCTATGCGTTCTTTCTTTTTTGTAACCTTATCGGTTCCATGAAACATTTTTTGCATTTGTTGCCAATGAGGTGCGTCATTAGACCCACCATACTTGTTTGTATTACGAACAATACCGTCTGGATCTGCAACAGCAGCGCGACCGTCTATCATGACATCATCAGCTAGTACGGCATTTTCATCAAATGTTCCATCCTGCTTATCTTTCCACTGTTCAAGTTTTCCTTGTTTTGAACTATATACTTTGTACTTTTTAGCATACAATTTATTCCCAATTTTCTTTTCCATTTCAGTATCAGACATATCCCCTTCGACTTGCCTCATTAATGCCTTATATTGTTCTCTCCGCTCATCCGCATTCTCATTCGTGCGAATATGTGCAACCTGATTCATAAGATTTTCATCATCCGCATGAAATGTTTCAAGATATTTTGCAGCATTATCAGGTGCTTCTTTTAAATTTCCCATAGAGGCAATAAGCTCTGGAGTGACTTTCCCTTCAGAAAACAATTTTGCCAATGTAGTATTTTGTGCATTGTTCTTTGTAATTAACTGTTCTAACCCAAGCATAACGTACGCTGACTGCCGAGTAGCAAAATCATCACCTTTTTCTAAAGCTTTTTGAAATTCTTCACCTGCTTGTATATATCGAGCAACCATTGAGTCTTCATCTTCTGATTCTTCAGCTGCTTCTTTTTCCATCTGATTGACAATCGAATTCGCAACACGTCCAGCAGTATCAGTTTTTCTTCCACGTATCCTTTCATTCCACTTGTCATGGAAACGAGCCTCACTTACCATTGACCTTGTTTCTCGATCTCTTTTTGTTTCTCTAACCCATGTTTCCTTCCACTTGCTAAAACGCTGTGCGGAATCTTTTTCACCAAAAAGCTTTAATTTTTCAGAAGTATTTTTTAAACTTCCTAATCCTGGAACTTTACTCAACGCACCCGTTGTTCGTGCAGCAAGAGAAGATAATGGCCGTGTAATTTTTGAACCAACTTTGCGGTCAATTTCCTTCAATGCGTAATTTCCTAATGGATTTCTATTTATTGCTTTAAATGCCCCCACTGCCTTTCCACCTGCAAATCCAATTCCTCTTTTAGCAGCAATCGCCGCAGGTATTCCAACACCACCTGTTGCAACACCCAGTGCAGTACCCTTTGCAAGCGTTTTTCCAACTCCTTTAATTTTTCCTAGTGCATCCCCTGCTAAAGAGCCACCTGCGGTTCCCATACTATTTGCAATAGAAAGCGAGAGTAATAACAATGCAATAGAAATGCCAAACGAAAGCAACATGTCAGAGCTCCCCACTGCAGTAATGGTAGCTGATGTTCTGTTTGCAACTGAATTCAGAGGAATACCACTATCTTCCGCAATGTTACTACCCGGTGGAACCTGAGCCATAATACTAAAAGAAAGCCACAAAAAGAAAGCTAAAATAGGTCCTACAAAAGCATACCGAATAAACCGTTGCCACCAATCATTAAATTTACTTTCTACCCCTGGTGCAGCTGCAAGCATAAACGCCAATGGAGCAAGCACAATAAGAATCCAAAGATAAATAATACGAATAAGGAACATGAGCACCATAATACCCACGGTAACAACGGCAATAACCAATAGTAGAACCGCAAGCAAGGACGCAGCAGCAACCGCATTAGTAGAAGGTCCATTAGTAGCATCAACCTCCCCGAGTTTTAACATTTCGCTAATACCGAAACCCCGAATCAAATTGCCTGCAGCAACATCTTTAAATCCATTTACAAAGGTCATCATAACTACTTGTGCAGCATCGAGCACAATTCCCGCTATGGTTTTACTAAAATTAATGGCAACAGCCATAATAAGTAACTTTGGGAGCAACCGTTTCCACTCATATTTTTCAACACCTAAAATAGTTACAAACGCAATGACAATAAAAATAATTAAAAATGCCATGTTTGCAAAATCACGCACCAAAATCCACCCACGAGTAACCGCCGGAGCATTGATAAAATCGTTATATTGTACCACTGCAATTAAAATTTCTATTAAGGTAATAAGCAACTTCCCGAGTAACTCAATAACCGTTTGCGCAACCCAGCCAATCATCGTATTAATCACCGTACTTTGTGCTCCCACGGGGACAGTCAATGCAAAAATACTAAGTACTGCAACACAGATACTCGCAATAATTATTCCTTTAGGAAAACGTGTATGCACACTATTCAAAAATCGCTTAAATTGCATGTTTTAATTGTCAGGTAATTGATTTTAGTATACTAAAAAACACCTATTACGTAAACAGTACAAGGTATGTATCTTTTATTGTTTACAGACGCGTGGTTGTTCTATTTTCTGTAGAGTGTACACAATAGACCAACAGAGCAATACCATACCAAGCACACTAAATTCCACACCATGCAATGGTAAAAAAGCAGAAAGAGTTGTTCCTACCGTGAGTCCAAAAAATGTTGATAGTAAAAATGTTCCACAAGAAGTGCACCCTATCCCGAACAAACTCACAAACAAACCAATCATACCAGAACTTGCTGCCCGTGCAGAAATCATTTTTTCTTTCACATAGTACACAACAAGCGTAAGAGAAATACCCGTAAGTACAGAGCTCAACACAAGTAATATGCTCCCCATAGTAGTAAAAGATGTTTCTAAAAAGTATATACCATTCAATACCAACACAATATGATCATAGAAACCTATAGTACTCTGGGTTATGGTAAATGTTAGTAATGGGAGATTAGGAAGCCACACCGCAAATAATAAAACTATTCCCGCAATAGTAAAAGCTCCGAAACTATATGCAGGATGTGTATATACACGAAACAATGTTTCAATACTCTTTTGTGTGTTCATGTATACATAATATCAAACAAACGTTTGAATGCAAAATAAAAAAAGAACGCTTCAGACGAAGCGTTCTTTTTTTACTAGAGTACTGATTCAATAAACTGTTGTAGTTGAGTATATGAAGCAGCTCCAGAAAGTGGTATTTTTTCTCCATTCACCATAAATATTGAGTATGGTGTTCCTTGTCCCCCTGCGGCAAACGCATCTTGCACATGTTGCTCAACTTTATCAGCATGTCGTCTTTCAGAAACACAGGTATCAAATGCTGATTGAGAAACACCCGCAGAAACAGCTATTTGTGATAGTGATTGTGTACTTCCATTGTATAGTTCATTTATAAAAGCCCAAAAGGCATCTTGCCCACCAAGTTCACCGACACACTCAGATGCTTCTGCTTTTCCACGCGCATTTGGATGGAGTGAATCAAGAGGATAATGACGATACACCCACTGTACTGTATCAGGATATTCTGCAATTAATCTTTCGAGAGTAGGATGAAATTGCTGACAATACGGACAATCAATATCAGAATACTCAACAACAGTAACCGCAGGATTATCTGCTCCACGCTTCCAATCTTCATCAACAACTGGTGGAACAATTATTTCTGCCTGAGTTGGTTCTCCTTGTTGTACTGCTGTTGGTTGTGTATTATTTGCTATGGTTTCTGGTTTATCAACGAGAACCATGCGAAGCAAAACAAAAAAACCAATAATAAAAAAAAGCAACACAATAACACCAGCACCAGCAAAAAAACTAGCCTGTGGAGAAAGTGAACTTAATATTCCTTTTGAAGTATCTTTTTGCATACAAATTCGTAATCTTTAATGAGAAGATACTATGTATCTCCCTTGTTGATAATGTATATAAGTATAGCTGAAAAGCGTATAATCATCAAAAAAATAAAAATATTGACAAAAATGTAATCAAATAGTATAATAATTAACTTTTTAAATATATATTTTCCCTAATATAAAGAAATATTTTATGACTCACGACTCACATATTTTTATGAAGAACAAACAAAAAAAACTGAAGCGATTGCGAATCGCTATGATTGTTATTGGCGTGCTATTAATTGGTACGATTGTGTATGCTGCACGTGGCGGAAGTAATCACAATGAAGAAACATCTAAAATATCACAGGATGCCATAACTACCCCAGTACAAACCGTAGTAGTAGGATCGCTTGATGTGCAATCCGAAATTCAAACATCTGGTATTGTACGGCCACAAACAGAAGTAGATGTTGTTGCCCTTACGAGCGGAACAGTACGCTCTCTTCTTTTTCAAGTGGGTGATACAGTAAGTTCAAACCAACTACTTGCTTCACTGCAAGATAGTGCATTACTCACTAATTTAAACACCGCTCAATCGAGTTACCAAAATGCACAAAATAGTTTGCAGTCCGTTGCTCGTGTGACCGATGAATCTATCCGTTCTGCAGAAATTAACGTTCAAAATGCAGAAGAATCTGTGCGCAGTGCAGAGATTGCTCTTAAAACAGCACAAGACAGCCTAACAAATAACAGTGTTCTCATTACACAAACCAATGCAGATACTGTTACCAATGCTGTTATCGGATATGCTGGAGACCTCAATACCTTGCATAACATGCTCACTCAAGTGAATTACATTATTCATGCAGATGAAAGCCAACCACAACTCTCAGGTATTGCACAAACACTTGGTGTATTGAATAGTGCTTCGGTAAACACGGCTAAAGCAACATATTGGAACGCAAAAAATGCATACAATAGCATTGCATCTTTAGAACCAACAGAACAATCTATTGTACAAGATCTTCAAAAATTGATTACTGTTATTCAAACAACCCAAACTGCCATTAATGACACCATTACCGTACTCGATAACACTATTGCTAATTCATCCTTTAGTGAAAGTGCATTGAACACACAAAAAACAAATTTCACAACGTACAGATCAACATTGTTAACCGAAAAAACAAGCACACAGCAAACCATACAAACACTGAACAATATTGATATTAATACCAAACTTTCGTTAGATGCGCTTGATAATGCGGTAGCAAGTGCCGAAAATAAATTGCGTTTGGCAGAAATAGCATACACCAATGCGTTAACCACACTTGCTTCTGCACGTGAAAGCAAAAGGCAACAAGTTGTTTCTGCACAATCTGCGGTTGATTCAGCTCAAGGGCAGTTACGCCTCACTAGTACACAAGTTTCTGATTTATCGGTACGCACCCCTATTCGTGGAACCGTTACACAACGATATGTAGAAGTAGGTACAGAAGTATCACCTGGTCAAAAAATTGCAACCGTATCACAGCATGATTTAGTAAAAATTGAGGTAAGTCTCAACGCAGAAGATGCATACCGTATACATGTAGGAGATGCCGTTATGATTAATGACACCCTCACCGGTACCATTACCCATATTGACCCTTCTGCTGATCCTGTAAGTAGAAAGGTTGGTGTGGAAATACATTTTGATAATACCAGCAACGAACTCATTGCAAATACTTTTGCACGTATTACTATTCCTATTGCTCCACTAGTCACCACCAGTGAAAACAGTTTTTTTGTACCAATTAAAGCGGTGGTGGTGAGTACTACTGAAAGCTACGTATTAGTAGTATCAGATGACGTTGCACATAAACGTACCGTAACAACCGGACGTATTGATGGCGCACGTATAGAAGTTACTGACGGATTGCAGAGTGATGATGTGCTTATTATTGAAGGTGGTAAAAAACTCGAAGAAGGAGATGCAGTAACCATACTTCAATAATATGGATACCAATAAAGAACAACTCACACACATCGCCGAACAACAAGAAAACACCATTTTTGGATTTTTTATTCACAAATTTAGAGTAACCTACTTGTTACTTGCGGCCATTGTATTACTTGGTGCTTATGCACTTATCACCCTTCCCCGAGAAGCTGATCCAGAAGTTAAAATTCCGTTTGCTTTAGTAACCACTGTGTATCCAGGTGCATCACCAACGGATGTTGAAGATTTAGTTACCAACAAAATAGAAGACAAAATTAAAAACGTTGAACACCTAAGACGATATACCTCAAGCTCAGGAACGAGTATTTCAACGGTGAGTATTGAATTTGAAGCAGAAGCAAATTTGCAAGAAAGTATCCGTAAGTTAAAAGATGCGGTAGATACCGCAAAACCAGATTTGCCAGAAGATGCGAATGATCCTGTAGTTACAGAAATCCGTGCAAATGATATTCCTATTGTTACCTACAGTTTAGTAGGGAATTTTACGGATACCGAACTAAAAAACTTTGCGGAAACATTGCAATCAAAATTAGAAGGTATCAAAGATGTATCAAAAGTACCCATACTCGGAGGTATTACTCGCGAATTTGAAATCCAAGTAGACCAAGCACGCATGCAGGCGTTTGGTATTTCTTTAACACAACTCGTGCAAGCAGTAAGTAGAAATAACTTTAATCTCCCCGCTGGGAATATCGAGATAGATGGCTTTAACTATGGGGTACGTGTGCAAGGTAAATACGTTGAAGCAGATGCCTTAAACGATATTGTGATTACCACCACCCAAACAGGAGACCCGATATATGTTCGAGATGTCGCCTTTGTACAAGACACCTTTCAAGATAAAACAACACTCTCACGTATTGGTTTCCCTTCTGAAGAAGACACCTATGATGCTCCACAAAACACCGTTTCATTACAAGTATTTAAACGAACGGGTGGAAACATTTTACACATGGCAGATGCAGCAAATGCATTAGTTGATACATTACAAACTGATGGAACCTTTCCGGACACGCTTCAGATTTTAAAAACTAACGACAACTCAGTGTTTATCCGAGAAGACATTGCAACACTTGGTAAAAGTGGTATTCAAACCATGATACTTATTTTTGTATTACTCTGGTTGGTTATTGGATTTAGAGAATCTATTATTACCAGTCTTTCTGTTCCTATTGCATTTATGATTACCTTTATTGCATTGCTCATACAAGGTATGACCATTAACAGTATTGTATTATTCTCTTTAGTACTTTCACTTGGGTTAATGGTTGATAATACTATTGTGATTATAGAAGGTATTAATGAATATATGGATGACCATGGCATGAATGCACGCAAGGCTGCTTTACTTTCTATTTGGAATTATAAATGGCCAATTATTGCGGGAACCCTGACTACTGTTTCTGCATTTTTACCGATGCTTTTGGTTTCAGGTATTTTGGGTGAGTATATTTCATACATTCCAAAAACTATCACCCCCACCCTACTTTCTTCTTTGTTTGTTGCGTTGATTGTATTGCCTGCTTTAGCGGGACGTTTAATTAAAAAGAATGGAGATACAGGAGAGAAAGAATCTGGGAATCTAGGAGAAGGTGGAAAAGACCATCATCCTGAACAACCTAACCGTCATCCTGAACTTGATTCAGGATCTGGTATTGTAAAAACGTCCCAGAAATACAAGATGCTGAATCAAGTTCAGCATGACGAAAAAAGTTCACAAACTCACATACCACAACGCAATGATGACGGGATTGCCACGTCGCTGAGTACAGCTCCTCGCAATGACACGAGTCATCACCGTGGCTTTGTAGATGCAATCATGGAAAAACTCAAACAACGATATGACACCGCAATGCACGCCATACTTGCAACAAAAAAACGTCGCCGTCGATTTATTGCAAGTGCATGGATAGTGTTTGTCCTCACGTTAGTACTTCCCTTTTCTGGATTCATGCGCGTTGAAATGTTCCCAACCGTGGACTTTGATTATTTTGTTATTAATGTAGAACTTCCTGTTGGTTCTACCTTAGAAAAAACAACCATTGTTGCACAACAAGCCGAACAGATTATTGCTCAATTACCTGAACTTGATAACTATGTTACTAATATTGGTACCACTGCCTCTTTAGGTTTAAGTAATGATTTTGGCGGATCAAACACCAGTAGTGAGCATTTGGCAACCATTACTGTAAACCTTATTGACCCCGAAGATCGGGAACGTAAAAGTTTTGAAATCACCGAATCAATACGTCCACATTTTGCGTCAATAACTGGTGGTACTGTTTCTCTTGAAGAATTATCAGCAGGCCCTCCAACAGGAGCACCAATTGAAGCTCGTATTACTGGTTCATCTATTGAAGACCTTATTACGGTTGCGGACAACTTTGTTACTATTCTGGAGAATATTGATGGCACTATTAATGTAAAAGATAGTGTGAGAGATAGTGTAGGTGAATTTACCTTTACTATTGATAAACAACGTGCAAATTATTATGGATTAGATGTTGCGACCGTAGCGCAAACTATTCGTGGTGCATTGTATGGTGTTGAAGCTGCGTCGGTTACCGCACAAGGTGATGATGTTGATATTGTGGTTCGGTATGATGAAAATGCTTTTAGAACGGTGACTGATTTAGAAAACCTTGCATTGCCCGTACGAACACAAGGGGTGCAAACCACTATTCCTTTAGCAACTATTGCGGATGTTGCTCTCCTTCCTTCGGTACAAAGTATTAACCATCGTGATGGTGACCGTGTGGTTACGGTTTCTGCGAGTGTTACCGAGGGTACAAACTTACAAGCAGTACTTGCTCAGTTTAATACTGAACGCGCAACTATTGAGGCACAATATCCTGATGTATCGGTAGATATTGGTGGTGAGGTAGAAGATATTCAAAAATCATTTACCGAAACATTTTATTCTATGATTGTTGCGGTAGTTCTTATTTTCTTTATTCTTATTTTACAATTTAATTCATTTAAACAACCATTTATTATTCTGTTTACCCTTCCGCTTGCTATTATTGGGGTGATTATTGGCTTAACCCTGACGGGTCAACCATTTAGTTTTCCTGCATTTATTGGTATTGTTGCGCTTGCGGGTATTGTGGTGAATGATGCTATTGTGTTGATTGATAAAATGAATAAGGATTTGGAATCAGGGATCAAAGAATTTGAAAATAAGAAAAAAGACGAAATCAACCGTCATCCTGGAGGAGCTGTACTCAGCGACGATAGGATCTCTGTGAATAACCAACGAGATTCTATCGCTACGGCGAGTACGCCTTCGCTCCAGAATGACGAAGAATTAGACACCCTCCCTCCCCAATTCCTCATTGATACCATCATCAAAGCAGGTAAAGCACGTATGCAACCGGTACTGCTTACCTCTATTACTACCATTGCTGGTATTTTCCCTCTTATTTTTGCAAACGAAGTATGGATGGGATTAAGTTTAACCGTTATTTTTGGACTCATGTTCGCAACCATTCTTACCCTTATGATGATTCCTGCTTTGTATATGGGTATGGCACATAAGGCATTACATAAAAAATAAAAGAATTACGTAATTAATTACGTACATAAAAAAACAACGCATATATGCGTTGTTTTTGTGTCTTTTTATTTTTTAGTTTGCGAGATACCCAGAGAACACTGTCCCGTTTCCTACTGCCTCTATGGTTATTACTTTGGTCCCTCCACTAACATTTAGTTGTATATACGCAGTATCTGAAGCATCCATATCCACAAGCACACTATTCGTAAAAGTTGATATACCACTTCCATTTGATGCGGCCCATGGGTTAATCCACATTTTATATGTACGATTTGATGTTATAATATTCATTTGTCCTGTAGTATGGGAACTGGTCATATTAGATATTACAACGGTGGCATTCAACATGTATCGTCCGGTAATTGGCGCTGTAAAAGTGTTACTTGCAAAATCACTTCCTTGATCAAATACTTCTGTATTCCAAACAACAGTATAATTAGTACCATCTCCAGTAACGTTAGTAAGATTTGCTGAAGGAGATACCAGAAACGCCGGATTAGCAGGTTTTAACACTTCACCAGCTTGGGTGATACGTAAGCCGAGTGTAGTACCTGTTTCAGCATAAAATTGTAAATCACCCGCTGCTTGTGTGTTAATAATTTCCCAATCTCTATTTGAACCTGCGGTGTTTTCCAACACAATACCTGTTTGCGTACCTGATATACCAAGGAATGGCCCAGTTGCGGCAATAATTCTTCCTGGAGTGGTGGTTCCAATACCTACATTTCCATTATGTTGAATAGTTAACTGCGGAGATGATTGGTTTCCTGCATTAAATTGCAGTTTTGCAACGGCACTCTCCTGCACCACACTAATGGTTGTTGGATTTCCATCGCCATCCTTAAACTGCAGTTTTGTTGGTTGCCCGGCTGCTTGCCCTGAACCATCAAGCATAAAGAGGGTGTTTTGATCTGCACTTATCACTTGCATTGCATAGTCTGTGCTTGTATTGCCACCGATAACGACCTTGGTTGTTGAAGCAACAAAAGTGAGTTTGTCATTCACGGCGACAATTTTAGGCGTATTAATATGATCTACCACAGTAAAGACGCTCTTTGGTTTCGTTAACTTACGATCAAGTGACTCTCCTGTTGTTTCGCTCCATAACGAACCATTTGATGCATTATTAGATATGACCAAGGTATTATCTGCATATGCAATTGCAGTTGTTGAAGCACCTCCGTATGGTTGCAATAGATCATCCGTTTTCCCGGTATCTGCATGCCACACATCTACCAATGTATCACTCTTTAATGCAATTTTAGATATAGAACCATCTGTCCCGTCGCCATTGGTTGTTCCAATATAGATATAGTCGCCATAATCATCTACCGATACTGCAGTTACTCTATTTGTTGTTCCTGCAAATAAGTTTGGCCCAATGCTAAAGGTATCGCTATTGGCTATAGTTGCTGAGTGGTCTGGGCTGAATTGGATGTAGTAATCATTGGTTGATGATGCGGTTTGGGTTACAAATCGTGTACTGGTTGCTCCTCCTGGTCCATCATATATTTGGATAACTGAACCGATGAACTCACCAGCAGTATATGGTACTGCTCCTGCTGCTACCCCTATTCTAAAGGCGCTATGTGCTGAGGTTGCTGATGATGCGGTTCCTTCCACACCACTTTCAAGCGCTCGTTTACCTGTTTCGTAGATATGCTTTACTTGAGTGGATGTCAGTACTTCTGCGGTAAGAAAAGGCTCATCTACCATACCAATATACTTAGTTATCCCATTAATGGAAGAACCACTTCCTCCAACAAGAAATGCAGTACCTCCTGTTGTATTTGTAACTGCTGCTGAATCTGCGATTTCTACTCCATCGAGATATAGCTTTAGTCGTCCGGAGCTGTACCCATTTGTCATGATCGCATGGTGCCACTGACCATCTGCAAGAGCTGCTGCGGTAATACCCGATGCTAAACAGTTCCAAGTTCCTGTGAAATATGAGACACCAAAATCGGCAGAAGTACATGAACCGTTATTATATACGTTCATCTGAATCATAATACTATTATAATCACCAATAATGTTACGACCATCGTCATCTGTTGCACCAGAGTTGACTTTAAACCATGCTCCCATAGAACTTGGCCGTAATGCATCAGGTAAATTTGAAGTTACTCTTAAATCTTGCGTGTTGCCAGTAAAGTTTGCTCCTTGCCCACGAACACCTGAGGTAAAGGTAACACTATTGGTATTTACAAGGGTAATTGCGGTACTGGTACCATGTATAGTAGTTAATCCTCCTTCTCGCCCTTCAAGCGTCCATATTGCTCGTACATCTCCAATCATTTCTTCTGAAATGTAGTCTTTGGTGTAGTATTTTACAGAACCATTTGATGGATCACTTGGTTTTGTATTAAGTGCGCTCAAACCAGCAATACTTGCAGCATATAGTGTGTGAGCATTTGATTCTACAAAAGATGTACCCTCTGTCACAAACACTTGCTGAATAGAATCGGTTATTCCCCCTATAAGTGCAAGGTCATTACCACTTCTACTATATAATTCCTCATTATTAGAACTAATGGCAACATCGGCAGTATCATTTTGAATATCGTGACTGACGATAACATAATTGCCATCACTCTCCGAAGTATTGCTAATGGTGTTATACAGTTTTCCATCACTTGTCAGCCATACAGATAAAATATGGTTATATGAAGCCCATGTGTAATCATATACCACCTCATCATCCTCATTAACAACACTCACCCCGCCGTCTGTTGCAACTGCCACGTATGTTTTGCCGTTTATGACTGCGGCGTGGACGTCATTCACTTCTGCATTTACAATACCAACCGAATCATATTGAGTGTGGTTAAGACCGGCGTTTCTGTCGGCAATATTGCCATTCAATTTATATGTAGCATTTGCATATTCTTGTGTTCCAAATTCAGTTTTAAAATTCCAGGTATTCATACCCCAACCATTGCCACCACTCTTACCAACATAGATAATTCCGTTCAATGCATACACACTTGATATGGTAGTACCTGTATTATTTGCTGCCAACCAATTTTTTCCTGAAGTGCTTTCTTCTTTAAACTGCATCCACAATGAGTTGTCCTGAGCGTCGTATATATTGACGTACAAATTGTCACCATTAGATCCACTTGCAACAATAATTGCCTTTTGTGGGAAACATTTTGTTTTACCTCTTGTAGAGGTGTTTAACGTTTCATTGTACCAGCTGGTCCCTTGAGCAACACTATTACATGTCCATTCTCCACCATCTGAATCCTTTGTAGTGTCATACACAAACACATCATTAATATTTGAAAGACTTGTCAGCTTTGTTTCACTACCAAATTGAATATCCTCACGCACCTTTACATCGCCCGTTTCTTCATCCACCCCAAATATTGGCTGTTGCTCTCCATCGGTCACATTAAATTTACCACTAAACTGTGCTTCGTTTTTAACAATTATGTTGTTTGCTGTTTCGTTTGATTGTTCACCAGTAATAAAATCACGGAGGGATTCGCCAGCGGATTGTATCCAAAGTTCGGCGTCGGTTGCAATGGCAAGCGTTGTAGATAAGGCACGTTCAAGGGATCCCTCGGCTCCGCTTCGCTCCGCTCGGGATGACACTGCGGAAATTGCCACTACATCATCTGCGTTCCAAGCATTTCCTGCATCATCTACCTTCCCTGCTTGATTATGCCAGGTATCTAAAATAGTATCGCTGTTTAATCCAATGGCGGTTACCCCACCTGTGTTATCACTATTATTGGTACCCACATACATGACTCCGGCATCCTCATCTACAAACACACTTTTCACACTTGTTGCTGTTGAAGAATCTTTAATATAGATACTATTTGAAAGTATATGGAAATCAGATGATGAATCAGGTGTCACATCAAACGGTGGATCTACGTAAAAAGTATTGGTAGATGTTGCAACAATTCTACGTGTTTGCCCAACACCAGTACCACCAGTAATTTCCACAAAACTATTGATCCAACCACCATCTGCAACACTGATTGACGTATCCCCTATTCTGTCATTCCCATAGGTGGTCGCATCGGTTACTGCGGCGAGGCTCTTTTGCTCTAAGGCACGCTTGCCTGTTTCGTACATGTGTTTAATTTGGGCAGAGGTGAGTACTTCTGCAGTTACCATTACTTCGTCTATAATCCCATCCCAAGGATCTTGAGTCGCTAATGAATCAGTTGGATCCCAATCACCAATCACAAAATCAGTACCAAGATCGCCTGTTCCTGTAAAGTTGGGACTACTAGCACTACTATTGGATAGTACACCATCAACATACAATTTAGCGTCCCCTTCCAATCCTACCCCCCCCGTATAGGTTGCAACAACGTGATACCACACATTTTGAGAAACAGAATCATTGCTGGATTGTGCGACTATTTGAGCTGACTGATCTGAGCTATTAAGCGCAAATTTAAAATTACCCGTAGAATCACCATCGTCATTATATACAGCTACATTATAAACTCCATTATCACCAGGAGTAGTTTCCCACTTGGTAACAATACCCTCATAATTAGTGGATGCAGGAGCTGTATCCATCTTCACCCATGCTGAAATTGAAAATTGTTCAGAACCATTAAAATCAAGATCAGCATCGCTGGCATTTGCAATGGAAAGATACTCACTTGATCCGTCAAAATCAATCGCTGTTCCACGCACCCCAGAAACCAGATCTGCTGAAGTAATGTTTGTAGCGGTTAATCCATTTGTTTTTACGGATACATCATCAAGGAAAGTTCCTTCTTCAAACGACCACATACCACGGATATCCCCAACCATTTCTTCTGTGATGTAATTATGTGTATAATATTTTACCGCACCATTTGATTCATCCCCTTGCTTTTCACTTAATACGGTTAAACCATCAGTACCTGGCACATATAACGTATTATCTTTTCCATTTACAAAAGATGTTCCTTCGGTTACATAAAATTGTTTCACACGATTACTTGATGCAGGTCCTAATAATGCAGGTGTTGTTGCTTCATAGTACTGAAAATCACGATCTGCTGGTTCCCAATCTCCCTTTTTCTCATGTACTTTGTACGTAACATCAATCGGTGTTGCGGTGTTGTATGCACTATATAAATCACCTTTTGAGGTAAGCCACACGTAATCATATCCATGACCTGTGTTGAAATATGTTGCTACCGTTTCATCGGTTTCATTAATAACGCTCACTCCTCCATCGGTTGCGACTGCGACGTATGTTTTACCATCTATGACTGTTGCGTGTACATCGTTTGTATCATCATTAATAATGTCTCCCCAGCCTAATCCAGAACTAAAACTTACCGCCGTATTTCTTTGCGCAATAGATTCAAGAACTTGATAATTACTAGTTGCATTATGATGCATTGCCTCATCTGTTTTAAAATCAATTCTTACTAACCTACCAACGCTCGTACTATTAGCAATATACACCGTACCATTTAGTCCAAAGACTCCTGAACCATTTTCATCATTTCTTCCTGCCATATACCGAGATGAACCATAAACAAAACGCATCCACAAAGTATTATCTTTAGCATCAAAAATGTAAAAATTATCTCCACTCGTTGCGACTAATATCGCTTTTTGTGGAAATGCCCGAGAACCACAACGATCATGACTCGATATATCACAATTCTTACCACTTGCGTCTATTGCTTCGTTATACCAACTCGTTGCTTTTGCATTACTATCATTTGTCCAAGCACCACCATCACTATCGCGAGTGGTATCGTACACAAACACATCATTAATATTTGCAAGGGTGGTCAGATCTGTTCCGCCGTTTAAAATAAGATCCTCTCGAACGGTGACGGTACCGTCTGCTGCAACCTTAAACGTAGGAGTACATCCTCGCTGTTGTAGGGAACAGGCATGCCTGTTCCCTACGGAATCACCAAGCACGGTTCCATATACAGCAAAACTTGTTCCTACTGACAAATCCTGCTTCACCGTAAGATTGGTTTGAACCAAGTGCTCACCATGAGGATTGATAGAAGTATTCCTATAGGTATCAAAGCTAAATTCCTCTGTTTCTACCCACAGTTCTGCATCGGTACCAATAACCAAAGTTGAAGGATACCGACCAGATACAGAAACACTTACAATGTCATCTGCTCCAAAAGCAGTACCATCGCTATCTTGTACCAGTAGTGCACTATCGGCACTCCACACGTCTACTAAACTATCTGAATATAGACTAATTGCAGATACGCCACCACCATTTGCACCATCATCTGTACCTACGTACATAATGTTGTTTACTTCATCTATGGCAATAGCAGTTGAAGATGCGGTTGATCCATAGAGTTGTTGGTACGCGTCTGCATTGGTAATGCCTGTAATTTGGGAAGAGGTGTGGTTTTCAAGAGCACGCTTACCTGTTTCATATATGTGTTTGATTTGGGTAGGAATGAGTGCTTCTGCTGTTACAAACACCTCATCAACAATTCCATCAAAGTAATCAGATCCAAAACCTCCAGGACTACCAATTTGAAAAGGGTTACTGTTTGTTAAAGTTCCTGTTGCAGATATATCATTATCACTTGCAACAAGTTCACCATCTACATATAGTTCTATCTTTGATACTGCTGTTTTAACCCCAAGGACATGATGCCACTGAGCATTATCATAATCAACTCCAGAAGTACAAGCACTATCTTCTGGAAAGCTTGATGTGTCATCATCAATACCAAAACAGAGGTCTCCAGAAGCATCAAGATATACATACCAACCTAAATTACTTGATTGTTTTTGAAATAATGTCTCAATAGCAGAAACCGCACCGTCCGCATAAAACCAACCTCCAACTGAGAAATCACCTGTCCCAGGATCTAGATCATCATCACTTTCACTACAACTGTCATCACCATCATAATCTGCACATATATAGTCATCGGTACCATCTAAATGTATTGCAGTACCACGAACACCAGATGATGATGTAATATCTGTGGCACCAGCACCATCTAACACCATTAAATGATTAACCTTAGAAGTAACATCTACGATATTTGTTCCAGTAGTTGTAAGATTACTTGTTTCGTTTAACGGCCACATACCGCGAATATCCCCTATCATTTCTTCTGTTGTGGTTGCTGATTGATAATATTTCACAGCACTATTAGTCGCATCACCCACTTTTTCAGAAATCTTAGTAACACCTAAATCACCCCCATAAAAAATGGTGTTTGATGTTCCATCAACAAAAGAAGTGCCTGTGGTAACAAACAGATCGTGAGGAGCATAGTTAGCAGTGAGAGTCAGAGATGGGGTACTGTTAGATGCAAAATAGTGTTTTCTGTTTCCCCAATTAAAGGATTCATCTAGCTCAGTTACTGGTCCATAATTTTGGAGCCAATTATTAGATTGTCCAGAGATTTGAGCAGTAATTTCGTATAATGTGCCATCTTCTGCAATAAAGACGTTCCAAGATTTAAATGTTGATCCAAAATCAGGATCAGTTGATAAGGTATGGTTGTATACCACTTCATCTGTTTCATTAATAACAGATGTACCCCCATTTGTTGCAAGAGCAATATACGTTTTACCATCAACTACACGAGCAGAGACATCGTTAATAACATTATTCACAATCACAACATCAGTATCAGATGCAAGTGTACCTCCACTATTTCTCTCTCCAATAGATAATCCATAGCTAAAGCGTAAACTTGCATTGTATGCAACATCCTCATCAGCAATAAAATCAATAGAATGAAAATCACCACTGGTACCATTGGTATGATTTTGTCCAATGTGTATTTTCCCATTTAATCCAATAAGAGATTGCGGTTGGAAACCAGAAGATCCAAGCATATAGCTTGAACCATGATCAAACCGCATCCACATAGTATTATCCTTTGCATCAAAGATATATACATTATCATTTGTTGCCACAAGGACTGCTTTTTGAGGGAATGCACGAGAACCACAACGATCATCCGTACCAATAACACAATTAGCACCAGTGTTATCAATGGTTTCGTTGTACCAAGAAGAAGATTGAGCTGCTGCGTTATTGGTCCATGCGCCACCGTCGCTATCCTGCGTGGTGTCATACACAAATACATCATTAATATTTGCAAGCGCTGTGAGGTCGGCTCTACGTTGTTGTACGGTATCTCCTCTGGTAAGTATTTCTCCTGTAGTTGATGCTATGGAGAAGGCTAATGTGTTTGTATTTGAATCCGTTACTTGTAGCAAATATGCACTCTCTGCGTTTTGTATTGATACAAATGCATTCGGCGTACTTGAACCTATCCCTAATTTTCCTCCTGCTGATGTTAATGTTGTTGTTGCTGTCCCTGTCCCAAGTTCAATATCTCCACCAGTAAATGAACCATCACCTCTGACGGTAAGTTCTTTCCATGGACTTGGTGTGCCAATACCAAAATACCCTGCTGTTGTCAGTATTGCCTGTGTGGTAAAGGTATCGTCGGTAACATCTGCATCCCTATTCCCTGATTGAAATACAAGGGATGAACTCACATCTTCCCGCACACCCATACGCCAATTGTAATACGCTGATCCTGTCGTCTCAAAAACAACATGGCTAGAACTATTAGATATCATGATATCACCTTGCACATGTAATTGCTCATCAGGATTTGTCGTACCAATTCCCACCTTTCCATCTGCCATGACCACAAAATCGGTATTGTTTGAGGTATCAGATACTACTAAACTTGGACCACTCCCTTGCCCTTCTACGGATAATTGTCCCCATGGACTACTTGTTGCTACTCCCAAATTACCAAATGATGAACTTAGTGTTGATGTTGCACTTCCTGTACCAAACTGTAATGTCCCACCAGTGATATCAAATAATCCCGCAACCGTTACATTCCCTGCAAATGTTGAAGTTGCTGAGGCTGATGAAACAATCAATGCATCTTGGAATGTCGCTGCACTATTTACCGTAAGTGTTGATGACAATGTTGTTTCTCCTGTAACTGCTAACGTTGAAGTTGCCGTGAGCGCTCCTGTGGTTTGTTCAAATACTGTTAATGCTCCTCCAATGTATGCATCCCCACCAACGGCAAATGCTCCTGTTGGCGTACTAGTTGCTACACCAAGAGATGTGGTGATTACCGTTGCTCCTGATACTGCAAGGCTAGATGATAATGTTGTTGCTCCTGTAACTGCTAAGGTTCCTTCTGTCGTTACGTTTGATGAGAACAGTGATGCCCCGTTTACACTAAATACTTGACTTGGTGTGGTTGAACCAATTCCTACATTCCCACTATCTGTGATGATGAATTGCGTTGTGCTTGATCCAACGACGAATGAAGGCTCCCCTCCATCCGGATTAATAGACACATAGCCATATGGTGTACTTGATCCTATCCCAAGTCTACCGTTTGATGAAGTGAGGGTACTGGTTGCACTTCCTGTCCCTATGTTGATGTCTCCACCAAGTGCAAATACGTCCCCTGTCGTCGTTATATTGTTTTGTGCAAGAAGGGTTCCTGTCAGTATCTGGTTACCGTTTACATGTAATACTTCTTGTGGATTCGTTGTTGCAAGTCCAAAATATCCTGATTGGAGGAAAGTTGCGGCTATAGTCCCGATGCCTGATCCTGTGAGTATTTGTAATTTGTTTGAATCGTTATCATCTAAACGTATTTGTCCGTAGTTCGCATTGTCTGCTCTAAACGTTATGCGAGGATCTTCTGCTCCTCCTGTACTCTCTATTGTTAATTGGGCATCACTGTTTGATGTAAGGTGTAAAAGACTACTTGGACTGGTTGTCCCTATTCCGATCCCTGTTCCTGTTCCTGTAATAGTAGTAGTTGCACTTCCTGTTCCGAGTCGAATATCTCCTCCACTTACGTTTACATCTCCTCCTACATTTAATTGCCCTGCTAACGTTGATGTTGCTGTTCCGTCTGTTGCTACTATGGTTGAGGCTGTACTTGTCTCTGTTGAGGTGATTGCTCCTACACTAAAACTTCCTGCCGTGAGTGCTCCGGTGACATCTAATGTGCCTCCTATGGTTGTGTTCCCTGTTATCGCAAGTGTAGATGCTAATGTTACTGCGTCGGTTACACTCAATGTCCCTCCTACTTCTAGGTAACTATTGGTATCTAACCCTCCAGTGAGTTGTAAGCTCCCTGCGTTGGTTGAGGTCCCTGTACTTGTTGTGTTGATCAACCCTGTTGCACTGATTGCTCCTTCTACTGTGAGTGTTCCTCCAAGTAATGTTGTCCCTCCCACAGCTAATTGTGCACTTGGGGTGCTGGTTGCTACTCCGACTCTCTGATTACTATCTACTATGAATAGTGTGGTACTTGATCCTACCTTAAATGCATCTTTACCTCCTGGTGCGTCTATTGCTAACAAGGCTGTTGGCGTGCTTGATCCTACTCCAATGTTCCCTCCATCAAGTATACTAAACACTTCCGTTGCTCCATCGTACACGTTTAAGATATCACTTGATCCTTGGCTGTAGATCGCTACTGTTGTGCTTGATGTATTCCCTTCTACTGAAAAAACCGTCTCTGATGTGGTGGTACTGATCTGAACGGTATCACTAAAACTAATCGCATTCCGGATAGTTGATCCTACGGTATCGATAGTTAGTTGTCCTGTTGATGATACTCCGTATGTCGCTAAATTATTTGCATCATAACTCACTGCCAATTGTGGACTGGTTGTGTTTTGAATATGTACTGGATATGTTGCGGTATGGCTATCTCCTAATCCTATGTTCCCATTGTTCTGTATAATCCCATATGTTGTTGCTCCAACCATGAAACTGATGGTTCCACTTCCATTCGCATCTGCATCTGCGGTTACTGTTGCATCTGTATTACTTGATATGGCACTTGATGATCCTGCTCCTGCACTGTTCATGGTTGAGCCATCTGGAAATACCAAGTTACCCGTTGCAAGTCTGATTGATCCTGATACATCTAATGTATAACTTGGGGCTACACTTGTTGCTACTGCTACTCGGTTGTTTACTGTATCCACGAGTAGTGTATTCACACTTGAATTTGCTGCTCGTACTGCAAATGCCTCTGTGGTACTTGTTGCTATTCGTGTTGGATCTACTACTACTAAGCTTGCTCCTGCTGAACCGATTGCATCAATAGTAGTTGTTCCTCCACTATCTGTTTGAAACGCTAAATAATTATTCGTGTCGTATCCTGTTGCTAGTTGGGTTGTGGTGGTGGTTGCTATGGTTAACTTATCACTTGTTCCTGTTATGTAGAGTGTCTCTGCTGTTGAGGTTCCTGTGATTGTTTGTTCTCCTGCTATTACTACATCACTGCTAAATGTTGCATCTCCACTCACTGCTAATGTACTTGATAACGTCGCTGCCCCTGTTACCCCAAGCGTTGAGGATAGTGTCGTTGCGCCACTTACCGTGAGTGCCCCTGAGAGTGTTGCGGTACTTGCTACTGATAGGCTTGATGAAAGAGTTGCTGCCCCGCTTACGGTTAACGTATTTGAAAGGGTGGTGTTCCCTGCTACTTGGAACGTGTCTGATGAATCATTTCCTAGAATCAAGTTATCTGCGGATAACTCACTAAATGACCCAAATGGTGCTGACACTCCTGATGCTGATATTGGGCCTGTCGCTGTTAAACTTCTTGTCGTGATGATCGTTGAGGTTAAACTTTGCGTGTTGATGTTCTGTGGTGCAAAGGTCCCTGCTGTAAGGGTCCCTTGTACGGTCACATCTCCAACTGCGTTTGTTGCTCCGGTGATGATAGTATCTCCATTCACTCGTAACCCTTTGTCTACTTCTACTACTGTTGCATTGCTTGGTGGTGCTATTCGCGTGATAGTTGCTACATCTGAAACGGTAAGGCTTGGTGTACTTACTGCTGCATTTGAGATTATGCCATTTAATGCGGTGATGGTTCCTGCAACATTCAGCGTATCGTTCAACGTTACCGCTCCTGCAACTGTTAACGCACTTTGCGCATCGATGTTTCCTGTCACAGTTAATGACGCTGTTGATAATCGGCTACTCACATTCACTTGTCTGTCTGTTACTTGAAGTATACCTGATCCAATGTTGAGGGTTGGTGATGATACACTTGTTCGTGCTATCAATGCACCTGTTTCTACACTATTGGTATCTATGTATGTACTTGCTTCCCCTACTTTGAGTACACCTTCTTCTGATACTTGGAACACCACATTACCTTGATTATTTATCCCTTGTACAATGGCTCCTGTCCCGGTTGATACGATTGATAATGCCGTGTTACTTGGTGCTACGTTATTGGTTACTTGATTCGCTGCTGGGGATGCTGGGGTTACACTGCTTGCTTGTTGCACGTTAATAGTTCCAACCACCGTGGTGTTTGGTGTTTCTGGATCATTATCACTATCTACTTCTGCTATGTATCCTCCTGCTGGTTGTAATATGTTCCCTTGGTTTGGAGTGGTTGCGACATTGGTTCTTTCCTCCGTTGTCCCATTAAACAAGTTTATCGTTGTAATACTATTCCCCACCTCCGCTGCGGTACCTTGTAATCGTCCTATGATTGATGACGGACTGTTTGGGTTGATGAAACTCAAACTCTCATTGATGTAGCCTTGGAGGGATCGGAATACGGAAAGGATGTCGGAGAATGATGATTTTGCTTGTCTCGCCGTAGCTTCAGCGAAGGAGGATGTTGTGGCTACGGGTGTTGGGGAATCTGGGAGACTAGGAATTTGGGAGGTGGTATTAATCACACTCTCCTGATCTCCAAGATTCACAGATTCTTCATCTCCTTTTACAATACTTTCTCCTGCTACTACCCCAGTGTCTTTGAGAGGAGATATATTCATCGACGAAGCAATCCCGTCATCGTTGCGTTGTGGCTCGGGATTGCTTCGGTCACTATCGTTCCCTCGCAAAGTCGAAAGTGCAACAATCACGCTCTCTGGTTCTAAAATAGCTTTACTCACCACATGCTGTGTTTTGTATACTGCACCAATGGTTTCTTTTGGTACTGATAATGCTTTAGTAATATGCGCACCCACTGGTGATTCCATGAGCACTTCTTTGTAGTGCGCAAGGGCTGGAGATGCGAGTACGGTGAAGATTACCATTGCTGGGATAGTTGCAACTTTGAAACGGGAAAAGAAAGAATTTCGAATTCCGAATTGCAAATTGCGAATTTCTTTGTCATTGTGAGGAGTATTCTGTAGCGTAGCGAAAGAATGCGACGTGGCAATCTTATTGTCGAGTTGTTTTTCGAATGCATTGTTTTGTTCAACCGTTTCAAGTGGTGTTGATTCAGCACGTTGATAAGGCACAGGATCCCCCTTCGCCAAGGCTACGGAGGACAAGTTCTGTGCCTCTACAATTGATGTGTCTACCTTATTTCGTATTGAGACATCATTTTTGATTTTTGTATCTTGGCTTTTGGTTTTTAATTCCCGTGCCCCTACGGTTTGCACAACTTCTGCATCTTGTATTGAAACATCGTTCTCGAAAACTCCCAGATTCTCAGATTCTTCTCTCTCTTCAATTCTTACATTCTTCAATTCCACAACACGTTCTTCTCCATTCATCTTCACTTCATATTCCTTCACCCACTCCTCCCGTGTATACCAATTGCGTCCAATTTTCTTCCCTTCTAGTTTCCCCTGTAAAATACGCAGCTTTAAATATGCTGCAGAATATTGAGAGCCTTGAGCTGCCTCTGAAAGTGGTACAAAACCATCAAGAGCATTTTCTGACGTATCTACACTTTCTGTGTCTGGGATATCTTCTCCATTTTCAATAGCTTCTTTATATGCCAAAACTGCTGAGCGAGTTGTCAGCCATATGGTGCCTTGTTTTACACAAGCTAATTTTTTTTGTCGTGCCAATAAAGACAAATAACCAGCTGTATAGCCGGTTCCTTGTGCCGCTTCGGAAAGCGGAATATATGCTTCTTGATTATTTTGTTTTGACATGGTGCTGTATAAAGCTTTTTTTATTTAAAAAAACTTTATATGACCGCTTTGACAAGCATGTTTATAATAACACTCTGCTTTTTATTTTTGTTTGTATCTTAGCACTTTTTGTATATACGATATCTCATACCGTATACGTATATTGTACTATATTTTATATGCATGCGTCTATAGTTTATCCACACAAAAAAATACTGTCCAAAACAGTATTTTTTTTACTCTCACACTCATCAAAATTTAATAATTCTTTCTATCTTCGTGAATTGCTAATAATGGTTGATTGCCAACTAGATGTTTGGTTATTACCATTATCATAGGTAACATTAAGTGCACAACTATTACTACCATCAGTAATACTAAAAGTACAAGAATCATCCGTACTTACCTGAATAGTATTCAATGTACAGGTACCAGATAAATCGGATACGAAAACGAGCCCTGTACAATATTCTCCTGAACTATTAGTTCCTGATGCAAAAATAAGATGATTAATACCATTGGTTGCAACCTCAAGTAATTTAGTTGCAGTATTATCAGGAACTGACGAAGTTGTAACTCCAGTAAATTTACTTGAGGCATTATCAGAAGTTCCCGTCCCAAAATTCCATGCACCATTAGAAAGACCAATATTTGTTGTACTTGCGTCATAAGCCACACCTCCTTTAATTTGGCCAGCTACTTCTAATTCTTGATCCGGATCGTTTAAACCAATTCCAACATTGCCACCTTCGGTATTCAATACCAAATTACGGTAGGCAACATTCTCTTCAACTGCTTGTATAAAACCAAAATTATTTACCCCATCATAACCAAGCTGAAGCATCCGACTCGAGTTGCCAATATCTGAAATTTTTAATTGAACGACATTTGTATTTGTAGCACCTGTTCCGCGTATTTCTAATACAGCGTTGTTTGGATCCGTGGTACCAATACCAACCTGATTTCCTTTAACTACCATTGTAGAACTTGCTGCAGACCCAGTGCTAAATGAAATAGTAGAACTAGCATATACAGATAGGCTCGCAACACTACTAATGCGTGGGGTGTTAATATTATCAATAACCGTAAACACACTTCGTGGTCTGGTTAGTTTATCTTCTAATGTTTCACCACTGGTTTCACTCCAAAAACCACCAGTAGAGCCATGTTCATTCGCTATTACTAATGTATTGTCCGCAAAAGAAAGTGCCGTACTTGAAGCATACATAAATGATTGCAAAGTATCATCTACTTTATGTACTGCAGGTTCCCATACATCAACTAACGTATCAGAGTGCAGTGAAATTTTAGAAACAGCACCATCATTACCCATTTCGCCACCAGTACCAATGTAGATGTAATCACGGTAGCCATCTGGAATGATACTGGTTACTCTATTGCTACTACCCGCAAACAGATTTGGCCCCACACTAAAAGTGTCATTGTCTGCGATAGTTGCTTCATGTGCTGGGTCAAACTGAATATACCTATCATTACTTGAAGAAGCTGTTTGTGTAATAAATCGTGTAGAAGTTGCAAGACCAGGTCCATCTGATATTTGTATAATAGCTCCAATAAATTCACCCGCGGTGTATGGCGCATCATTTGCACCACCAGAACCTATTCTAAAGGCACTATGTGCAGAGGTGTCATTTTGAGCAACTCCTTCAAAACCAGATTCAAGAGCACGTTTACCCGTTTCATACATATGTCGCACCTGAGTTGGTGTCATTGCAGTAGCAGAAACAAATACCTCATCCATTGAGCCATTTGAATATTGAGACGTCCAACTGGTGATGCCTCGTCCCATACTCAATACGGTACTTCCTGCTGTATTTGCAAAACCAGTACCGGTATCTATAAGCTTACCATCAACATAGACACTACCAGTTCCCCCTTCATTTGTGGCAACAATATGTTGCCACGTACTGGTTGCTATTTCATAGCTTGCAAGCAATGAGACCCCTCCTGATAAATCAAGCAATTGTATATCCTGACCCGCATCACGATACACTAAATAGTATCCATTGGATGAGCTATTCCCGTACGAGAAAAAATGATGATGGTTATTTGCAGCAGTACCTTCTTTCCTATACCACAATCCAAGAGTAAAATCACCTGTTAAATCCCAATCAGTATTTACGGCAGCGGTCATATAATCTGCAGAACCATCAAGATCCAAACCATACCCACGAACACCACTTACATAATTTGCAGCCGTAATACTGTTTGCAGTTGCGTTATTACCTTGCACAGAAAGATCATTAATCGTTGTGGTATTTGCATATTGATCAAATCCCCACATGCCACGAATATCTCCAACTAACTCCTCTGTAATATAATCTTTGGTGTAATATTTTATAGACCCTTTCGCATTATCAGCTTGATTTTCATATAACACAGCTGCCATATCATCCTTTGCAATATAAATAGTGTTAGATTGATTATCGATATGCGAGGTACCTTCGGTAACATATATACCATGTTGCGCAATACCATTGCTTGCCCACCCAGGTGTTGAATTTGTTGCAATAAAGTACTCACGTACTGCGTAAGAAGTATCTGATTCTGGAATTGCATAAAAGGCTTCAAGATAGGTACTATCCTCTGTTCCTCCTTCTGCACGATACCAATTACCATTTGGTAATAAGAACACTGCATAATCTTCTTGATCACCAGATGCTTCGGTAATATCGACAATAGTATTTTTATCTTCGTTTAAGATAACGGTACCTCCTGTCATACCGGCAATAACATACTGTTCGCCATTTACCACAGCTGCATGCACATCGTACACGTGCTCAGACGAAGCAATTAAATTTTGAATAGTAAGACCATCATAATCATGCGCAGAAGAGTTACGTTCTGCAATATTTCCTAAATAGGTCCCTTTATCCCCATTACTTGTTCCTGCATATCCTCTTATTTTTTCTGTTTTAAAATCTATACTCGTAAGTGCAGGAAATTGAAAGTATGAACCATTATACCCATTACCCAGATACAATCGACCATTCAACATATATACCGAATTATATGAAAGGTCTACATTTGGTGCATAATACCTCATGATTCCATAATCAGCAGTATTCACCGCATTAAACTTCATCCACATGCTGTTGTCTGAGGCATCATAAATAGTTAATGAAGTATACTGCATAACTAGAATTGCTTTTTGAGGGAAACATTTTGTTTTACCCCGAGTGCTGGTATTCAGTGGTTCGTTATACCAACTGGTTGCACGAGCAATACCATTACAGGTCCACTCTCCTCCATCGGTATCTTTTGTGGTGTCATACACATAGATATCTTGAATGTCATTCAGATTAGTAAGTTTTGTTTCTGAACCAAACTGAATATCTTCTCTTACTTTTACGTTATTAGTTTCTTCATCAACTCCAAAAATTGGCTGTGTTTCACTATCGGTTACATTAAACTTGCCACTAAATTGTGCTTCGTTTTTTACAATGATATTGTTCGCCGTTTCGCTTACTTGTTCTTTTGCCACAAAATCTCGCAAGCTTTGTGCATCTGATTCAGCCCAGAGGAACGCATTCGTGCTCGTACCGGCAAAAGCACGTACACCAGAGCTGACTGCAATTGAACCAATATTATCCGTCTCCCAAACATTTCCATTATCATCTTCCTTACCTGCTTGACTGTGCCACATATCTATTAATGTGTCAGAATGCAAACCAAGAGCAGTTACACCACCATTATTATCTTGATTATCAACACCTACATAGAGCACCTGAGCGTCTTCATCTACATACACACTTGATACCGTTGTTGCGGTTGATGCATCAGCGATGTATATAGTGTTTCCAAGTATTTTAAAATCTGAAGAAGTATCTGGAGTAATATCAAATGGTGGATCCACATAAAATGTAGTAGTACTATTATCTACAATTTTACGTGTCTGCCCAACACCTGTACCACCAGTGATTTCTACAAATGATCCAATATAGTCATCCGCTGTTACACTTAACCCACTATCTCCAATACGATCTGCCCCAATGGTAGTTGCATTTGTTGTATTGGCGAGAGATTGTTGTTCAAGAGAACGCTTACCTGTTTCATAGATGTGTTTTATTTGGGATGGAGTAAGAATATCATATGTAAGCATCAACTCATCGATACTTCCATCAAAATACTCACTTGCAGAATTAGCATCTTTCCCTATAGTAAAGGCATTAGTTCCATTGGTAACGCTTCCTGTACGAGCAACTATTCCATCAAGCTCTCCGTTGATATATATACGCTGGTGTTGTCCATCATATGTTCCAACCACAAATGCCCAATCACCTACTGAAAGGGTTTTTGCACTTGAAATACTGGTACCATTATCAAAATTAAATACAGCATTACCATTCGCCAACCTAAATGCAATACCAAAGGCACCTCCCCCTGCATATTTAGACCAAATAGTGTCAGCACCACTCACTGATGCAGGTTTCACCCATACACTTGTAGAAAATACTGCAGGAGCATCAAGATCATCATCATCAGCACACGTACCTCCAGAAGTGCCAGTACAGATATAATCACCTCCATCAAACTCAAGTGCAGTTCCACGGACACCGGATACGTAATTTGGGGTAGTGCCTGCACCGTCTGTGGTAAAGGAATTATGTTTTACAGATACATCAAAATCACTTGCTCCAAAAACAGTATCTGTTGCTGTTTCACCTGACCCGTGAAACGGAGTCATCAGACGAATATCGCCTATCATCTCTTCAGTAATATAATCTTGTGTATAAAATTTCGTTGCACCATTTAACACATCTTCTTTTTTCTCAGAAATCTTTGTAAGTCCTTCATCATGCGCTAGATATACGGTATTTGACACACCATCTACAAAGGAGGTACTTTCAGTAACGTAAAAATCTTTCATCAAAGTACCACTTGAAGAGGAAGGAATCGGTACCGGTGCGATACCCCCACCCGTACCAAAATAGATATGCGAGCGCCATGAGGAAGTCTCTGAATAGTCATGATCTGGAAGAGTATCACCAACTGTAAGGTAGTTAGCCCCACTAGATCCTCTTTGAATAAAGTATAATGCACCTTTTGAAGTAAGCCACACTTTGCGTATATCATCTACAGTGGCATCATCTCCAAGGTCAATAATGACTTTATCAGATTCATTAATAATTGAAGTACCAGCCGCTGTTCCTACAACAACATATTGTGTACCATTTACCACATTGGCATGAATATCATACACTCCGGTATCAATTAACCGATATCCCGGATCTGAACTATCCCACGTATATCCAGAAGCACTATTCCGTTGTGCAATATTTCCTTTATAATACGAAACAGGATTTGCGGTTGTTGAATAAAATTGCGCGGTTTCCTCTGTTTTGAAATTCACAATAAATAAACCTATTTCAGAATTTGCAGATGATTGCCCTACATACAGTTCACCGTTTAATGCAAATACGGAAGTAAGATTTGGTGTAGAAGCTCGAATAAGCCCGTTCGGATTATTCCCATTAAACTTCATCCATAACGTGTTATCCTTTGCATCAAAAATGTATACCGCGCTTGTCGTTACTACCAGTACCACTTTTTGAGGAAACGCCCGAGAACCACAACGATCATCAGTGGCTATGATACAATTCTGACCACTTGCGTCTATTGGCTCGTTATACCAACTTGATGATTGTGCTTGTGAATCACGTGTCCATGCGCCACCGTCACTATCCATGCTGGTGTCATATACAAACACATCTGTAATATTTGCAAGAGTAGTCAAATCGATACTGCCTGTTAATACAAGATCTTCCCGGACCACAATCGTACCATCTGCGGTTACTGCAAATGTTGGATTCTTGATACTCTCTCCTGCTACTCTGCCACCAATAGTTAAAGTGTTTCCAACAACTAAATCTTGTTTTACCGTTAAATCTGTTTGTACCAGATGTTCACCATGTGGATTGATTGATGTATTTCGATACGCATCAAAACTAAATTCCTCTGTTTCTGTCCAAAGCTCTGCATCGGTACCAATAACCAATGTTGCAGGATATCTACCTGATACTGAAACACTTACAATATCATCTGCTCCAAATGAGGTGCCATCGCTATCACTCACGAGTAATCCACTATCTGCACTCCATACATCTACCAAACTATCACTATACAAACTAATTGCTGATACACCACCAGTATTTGATCCATCATTAGTTCCCACATACATGATATTATTGATTTCATCTATTGCAACAGTGGTAGAAGATGCGGTTGATCCATATAATTGCTGATACGCATCTGCATTAGTAATACCGGTAATTTGTGAAGCTGTATGATTTTCAAGAGCTCGTTTGCCTGTTTCGTACATGTATTTTATTTGGGAAGATGTGAGAGCTTCGGCGGTAATAAAAGGTTCATCAATTTGACCATTAAGAGGGTAGGAGGCTGCACTGTTTGATCTCCCTATCCCAAGAGTGAGTGCGTTGTCTGCACTTTCACTAATACTACTGTGCGTAATACTTCCTTCGAGTACACCATTGATATAGAGTTTATTCGTATTACCAGTGCGTACACCAACAAGATGGTACCACTGGCCGGTTGTTGGAGCAGGAGAAGTTACGTCTACATAATTATTGTACGGATCACCACCAACACCAAATCGAAAGTTAGTGCTGCTATACATACTAAGATAGTATCCATCATTCCCAGGATTCCATGCGTACTTATCAAATACGGTTTGAAAATTAAGCGGTGTGGTATCCAGCTTTGCCCATGCACCAATGGTAAAATCTCCTGTACCTGCATCGACATCGTTATCATCTGCACATGTGCCTGCCGTACCTGAACAGACGTAATCATCTGTTCCATCAAAATCAATAGCTGTACCGCGAATACCTGACACATACGAGATATTAGAAGTAATACCTGAAGGTACCGTGAGAGTTGTTGCTTTTACTGACGCGTCTGCCACCTGATCTGATGTTGCTATAGCTCCACTTCCTACAAATGGCCACATTCCTCGAATATCTCCTATCATTTCTTCTGTCGTTGTGCCTGTTTGGTAATACTTAACTGCACCATTTGTTTCATCACCTTGTTTTTCTGAAATCTTAAAAACACCAAAATCAAATGAGAGATAGAGTGTGTTAGAGGTACCATCAACAAAAGAAGTATCTTCTGTTACATACACATCTCTAAAACTACTTGTACCACTGCCGTTAATAAGTGAAACACCATTAGATATTTCTGCTCCTAATTGGTAAAGTCCATCTTGAGGATCTGAATTAATTATGGTATCGGCGATCGGAAATTCATAATAACTATACATTTTCTCAATACGATCTTGTCCAAATGACGATTGTGTAATAATATATATTTCTCCTGCATCAGTAATCCAAACTTTTTTTGCATCATTTTTACCAAGTGCACTATATATATCAACAATATCACCATCTGTTTCATTAATAACACTCACCCCACTATCTGTTGCAACAGCAACATATGTTTTCCCTTCAACAACGTTTGCAAAAACATCATTTACTCTTCCTCCAATAATATGATGTGCCACCCCATTAGTGTTAACATTGAGCATGCCACTTGCATCATTTCTTTCTGAAATAGTTCCGTTGTAATGCTGATATCCAATACCGCTACCAAATTCTGTCACACTTGCATACACTTTTACTACATCTTCTTTCATTTTTACCATACCTAAACTACCGTATGACGCTGATTTATACGGAAAGTACAACACTCCATCTAACGCATAGACATCAGTTCCAACTGATGTTTCCCCACCAATGTCGCCATCAAACGGACCATTGTTTTCAATCTCAAACCGCATCCACATGGTGTTATCTTTTGCATCAAACACATAAAAATTAGTATTTGATGAAACAATAATAGCTTTACTTGGAAAAGCTCTACTACCACAACGATCATCAGTACCAATAACACAATTAGCTCCAGTGTTATCTATGGTTTCGTTGTACCAACTTAATGATTGTGTGTATGCATTATTTATCCATGCACCACCATCGCTATCCTGTGTGGTGTCATAGACAAATACATCATTAATATTTGCTAGCGTCGTTAAGTCTGCCCTGCGTTGTTGGATGATGTCTCCTCTGGTGAGTATTTCTCCGGTGGTTGATGCTATTGAGAATGCTACGGTATTGGTATTTGAATCCGTTACTTGAAATAGATAGGCATATTCTCCACCTTGTACTGATAATAGTGCGTTTGGTGTTGTTGAGCCGATGCCAACATAGCCATCAGCTCGGACAATCATGCGAGTGTTTGCAGTTGAACCAATACGTACAGTATCACCACTATCTGTTCCACTTTGCAAATACAGATCTCCATCTCCTCTATTAGAAACTAACTCACTCGTATATATATTTGATGATCCTCCTCCTACGTTAATATCCCCATTCACGGATAACGCAAATGCAGGACTGGTTGTACCTATACCTACATTCCCATTTGCTAATACGACAAAATCTGTGTTGTTTGATGTATCACTCACCACAAAACTTGGTGCACTTCCTTGTCCTTCTATAGAAACTTGCCCCCATGGACTTGTTGTCGCAACCCCTAATAAACCATCAGAACCTACGCGAAATCGTTCAGTTGGTGTAAATGAACTTCCATCTGTTAGTGAAGTGTTTGTGTATACAACAAAGGCACCAGTGGCAGATTCAAGCAATGTTGCGCTTGTTGCTCGTGCTAACCAATTACCATTTACCAATTCTGCTCCTACAGAAAGCTGTCCATTAAGATCTGAAATAGAAGTGAGATACATTCCTTCATTTGTTGTCTCTCCTATATGTAAACCACTACTGGTAGTTACTCCGGTGATAATATCAACAAGTGACGTTGGATTTGCGGTTCCAATTCCTACATTTCCACTGGTTTGTTGTACTACTAATTGACTTGTCCCAACGGTTAATCCACCAGTACTGAATGTTGATGTTGCTGTTGTTGATTGAATATCAATAGAAGATTGGAATGTCGCTGCACTGTTTACGGTAAGGGTGCTTGAAAGGGTTGTTGCTCCAGTAACTGCGAGGGTTGATGTCGCAGTAAGTGCTCCCGTTGTTTGTTCGAATACCGTTAATGTCCCTCCAATGTATGCATTTCCTCCTACCGCAAACGCTCCTGTTGGCGTACTAGTTGCGACGCCTAGAGATGTAGTAATCGTGGTTGCTCCACTTACTGCAAGGCTTGATGATAATGTTGTAGCTCCTGTAACTGCCAGTGTTCCTTCTGTTGTGACGTTTGATGAGAATAATGATGCTCCGTTTACACTAAATACTTGAGATGGTGTAGTTGTCCCAATTCCAACATTTCCACTATCCGTGATGATGAATTGCGTTGTGCTTGATCCGACTACAAAGCTTGGCTCCCCTCCATCTGGGTTAATAGACACATAGCCATATGGGGTACTTGACCCTATCCCAAGTCTTCCGTTTGATGAGGTGAGGGTACTGGTTGCACTTCCTGTTCCAATATTGATGTCCCCACCAAGTGCAAATACATCTCCTGTTGTGGTGATGTTGTTTTGCGCAAGAAGGGTTCCTGTAAGTATCTGGTTTCCATTCACATGCAGTACTTCTTGTGGGTTGGTTGTTGCAAGTCCAAAGTAGCCTGATTGCAAGAATGTTGCCGCTATAGTCCCGATGCCTGATCCTGTGAGTATTTGTAATTTGTTACTGTCGTTATCATCTAGTCTAATTTGTCCATAGTTCGCATTGTCTGCTCTAAACGTTATGCGAGGATCTTCTGCTCCTCCGGTACTCTCTATTGTTAATTGAGCATCACTGTTTGATGTAAGATGTAACAGACTTGATGGACTGGTTGTCCCTATACCAATTCCTGTCCCTGTACCACTAATAGTGGTTGTTGCTGTTCCTGTTCCGAGTCGAATATCTCCTCCACTTACGTTTACATCTCCTCCTACATTTAATTGCCCTGCTAACGTTGATGTTGCTGTTCCGTCTGTTGCTACTATGGTTGAGGCTGTACTTGTCTCTGTTGAGGTGATTGCTCCTACACTAAAACTCCCTGCCGTAAGTGCTCCGGTGACATCTAATGTGCCTCCTATGGTTGTGTCCCCTGTCACTGCTAAGTTTGATGCTAAGGTTACTGCGTCGGTTACACTCAATGTTCCTCCTACTTCTAGGTATGAGTTTGTATCTAACCCTCCTGTGAGTTGTAAGCTCCCTGCGTTGGTTGAGGTTCCTGTGTTTGTTGTGTTGATCAACCCTGTTGCACTGATTGCTCCTTCTACTGTTACTGCTCCCCCAAGTAATGTTGTCCCTCCCACTGCTAATTGTGCACTTGGTGTGCTGGTTGCGACTCCGACTCTCTGATTACTATCTACTATGAATAGTGTGGTACTTGATCCCACCTTAAATGCATCTTTACCCCCTGGTGCGTCTATTGCTAACAAGGCTGTTGGCGTGCTTGATCCTACTCCAATGT
>CAZTBF010000003.1:0-112886 GCA_964611875.1 uncultured Gammaproteobacteria bacterium | reverse complement strand
TCTGGGAAACTAGGAATTTGGGAGGTGGTATTAATCACACTCTCCTGATCTCCAAAATTCACAGATTCTTCATCTCCTCTTGCCACACTTTCTCCTGCAACTACCCCAGTGTCTTTGCGAGGAGATGTACTCATCGACGAAGCAATCCCGTCATCGTTGCGTTGTGCCTCGAGATTGCTTCGGTCACTATCGTTCCCTCGCAAAGTCGAAAGTGCAACAATCACACTCTCTGGTTCCAAAATAGCTTTACTCACCACATGCTGTGCTGTATATACTGCACCAATGGTTTCTTTTGGTACTGATAATGCTTTGGTAATATGCGCACCTAATACTGATTCCATGAGCACTTCTTTGTAGTGCGCAAGGGCTGGAGATGCGAGTACGGTGAAGATTACCATTGCTGGGATAGTTGCAACTTTGAAACGGGAAAAGAAAGAATTTCGAATTCCGAATTGCAAATTGCGAATTTCTTTGTCATTGCGAGGAGTATTCTGTAGCGTAGCGAAAGAATGCGACGTGGCAATCTGATCGTCGAGCTGTTGTTCGAATGCATTGTTCTGTTCAACCGTTTCAAGTGGTGTTGATTCAGCATGTTGATCAGGCACAGAATTCTGTGTCTCTACGGTGCTTATGGCAACTACTTCAGGTACCGAAATATCACTCTCCTTAATTCCAGAATTCTCAGATTCCAAAACTCTTGATTCTTGTATCTTGATGTTTTTTTGGTTATTGATGTTTGATTTTTGGTTATTATCACCATCATTCATCTTCACTTCATATTCCTTCACCCACTCCTCCCGTGTATACCAATTGCGCCCAATTTTCTTCCCTTGCAATTTTCCTTGTCTAATACGCAAAGATAAATATTCAGCAGAATACTCGGTAATCATTCCAGCTGCTTCGGATAATAATATAAACCCTTCCAAATTTTCTGCATCATCAGTAATTGCTTGTGCAATTTTTTCTGGATCTATATTGTTCTCCAAAGCTTCTCGGTATGCTTCAACGGCCTTTTTTGTGGTAAACCATGC
Organism: uncultured Gammaproteobacteria bacterium; assembly: GCA_964611875.1. Lineage (GTDB taxonomy): Bacteria > Patescibacteriota > Patescibacteriia > UBA2169 > UBA2169 > CAZTBF01. The sequence continues at coordinate 111,855 of CAZTBF010000003.1, read as the reverse complement.
GTTTCCACGTTTAACACACGCCAATTTATTTTGACGTGCAAGAAGGGCTAAGTGCCCAGAAGTGTATGGCGTATCCTGTGTAGCCTCGGCTAACGGGATATACTCATCTTCTTGAGTTGTTTCGTGATTTTGATTTTTCATTGTCTATGCCTGTATTTACCCTATAAACAGGCACAGCCTCTGTATCTTGAATAAAAATACAGAGGCAAGCATGGGGGCCAAATAAATTGGCTTATATTAGTAACAGTTACCTATCGGATTCCTGTTATACGATACGTTTATTATACTATATTTTAGCAATTTTTGCCTATAGTTTATCCACATTTTTTCACACTTATCGAATAGTGATATATATAGCAAAAAAACCAATAACCAAACATCAAAAACCAAGCAAACTACAAAAATCAAAATATAAACATTAAAAAAAGATTGCATATGGTGCAATCTTTTTTGTTTCTTGTAATTTGGTTTTTTCTTGGTTTTTGATGTTTGATATTTGGTGTTTCACCTTATACCTCAAATTGTTCTCCCCGTTCGGGTATATGTACTTCGTAATCGCGTTGCTCTTTTAACAACCCTGCTAAGGTTTCCATTGCTTCTGCTTCGCCATGAACTAAAAATATCTTCTTGAGCCCTTGCATGGTTGCGGCATACTCAAGTAATTCTGGCTGATCAGCATGTGCAGAAAGAGATGGCACCGTAATCACTTTTGCTCGTACATCATACTTTCTATTAAATATACGAACAGGGGTAACTCCTTCTTGTATTCTTCTTCCAAGAGTATTTTGTGCCTGATACCCAGTGATAAGAACAGTATTATTTTGATTATGAATATTATTTTTAAGATGATGCAATACTCTACCCGCTTCCATCATGCCTGATGCTGAAATAATAATCATCGGTCCATCCATGGTATTAAGACGTATTGATTCATCACGTTTTCTTGTATATTGCATGTCCTCAAACATAAGTGGCAAATCATCTACCGGATGAAAGTCCTCCCATGTTTGATCATCAAATACCTCTCGATGTTTTTTAAACACCTCTGTGACCTCAATGGCTAACGGGCTATCCAAAAACACAGGAATTCGCGGGAAGCCTTTTGTGTGAAAAATTTTGTGGAGCAAGTAAATAAGTTCCTGTGTTCTCCCGAGCGCAAAAGCAGGTACAATAACTTTTCCTTTATGTTTTACTGCATGTTCAATTACTTCTCGAATAGTACGTGTTGCATCCTCTATAGGTTCATGAATACGGTCTCCATACGTAGATTCTGTAAGTAATATATCTACAGGCTCTTGTACATGTTGTGGGTCACGTAAAATCGGTGTGTTTTTCTTTCCAAGATCCCCTGTAAAAGCAAGCACTTTTTTCTTTCCTCCTTCAGTAATTTCTAACACTACCACAGCAGAACCTAATATGTGCCCTGCATCGTACATTTTTACACGCACTCCCCCTCCAATATCTGTCCAATCTTTTATCTTGCTGACATAGGGAATAGGTTTAAACTGCCCCATGGCTTTTTTACAATCTTCCATGGTGTATAACGGTTCAATAGGCTCCTCCCCTGGATCAAGATGTCTATTCACATATTCTGCATCGTGTTCTTGTATATCTGCAGAATCCTCAAGCATGTGATGTGCAACATCTATAGTTGCTGGTGTTGCATAAATAGGCCCTTGGTAACCTTCTTTTACCAACAATGGTAAAAGACCACAGTGGTCTAAATGTGCATGAGAAAGCACCACTGCATCCACATCCCCTGCATTAAGTGGAAAATTTCTATTTAATTTCTCTGCTTCTTTGCGGTGCCCTTGGTGGAAACCACAATCAAGCAGTACTTTAAACCCTTCGCCTGTTTCGATAAGATGTTTTGAGCCGGTCACATTTTGTGCGGCTCCATGAAATGTTATACGCATAGTTGTTGTAGTGTAGCATACCCACTCATAAGTGAAACCCCAATAAAAAAGGAACGGTTTAAAACCGTTCCTTTTTTATTTATCTCACTTTGTAGCTTATGTTCACTTCGGTCACAATTTCTTGTGTACCAGCAGGAGCTTGTGGTGACCCTCCACCACCGCCTCCACGACCTTCGTTATAGTATGGTGTTGGATATTCTGGAGAGGTAATCACATTTTCCCACCAACCAACAACTTTTCCCAGTCTCACCCCTAAAGCGTTTGCCATAACGGATGATTTTGCTTTTGCATCTTCAATAGCTTTTAAGCGTGCTTGTTCTTTCAACTCATCCAATTGAGATGTTTCAAAACTGACATCTTGTATTTGGTTTGCTCCAGCTTTTGAAGCTTCCTCAATTACTTGTGACACAATAGTAGAATCTGCGGTCACGTTTTTAATCTTTACCCGTACAGACTGATTTGCTGTATATCCTGCAAGAACGGATTCCCCATTTACATAATTGTACTCTGGAAACAACGAATAATTTTCTGTAGAAATATCACTTTGTGAGATACCAATATTTCCTGCCGCATCAAAAATTGCTTCCATGGTGGTATTTAATTGTGCGAGTGCTTGTTCTGCTTGTTGTTGTCTATCCACTTTCACACCGAGGGTTACTACCGTCGTATCAGGGGTATATTCTATTCTTCCTCTCCCCATCACTTGCACGGTCCATTGTGGATTATTAATCAAGCGCTGTTGCAATAAGCCAACAACCATAACACCAGCAAAAAGTACGAGTGCCACAAGGGTAATAATTGTTTTTGGGCTTTTCCAACTGGAAAAACCAGATGTCATTTCCATTTTGTTACAAAGCCGTGTATGTATTGGCGACTTTGACTTAGTTATATTTCTATTAAGTATAACGAAAATGTAGCATAAATGTAACAACCTATTAAAACACCACAAAACACGATACAATACACATACTATGCGCTTGTCACTCCTTTTTAAAGAATCGTTTACTATTTTGAAAGTAAATAGAAGAAGAACCTTGCTCACCTCGTTAGGCATTATTATTGGTGTGGCAAGTGTCATTATTGTAATGTCCGTTGGTGCGGGAGCACAATCGCTCATTTTTAATCAAATCTCTTCTGCTGGATCAAACCTGATAGGGATACTGCCTGGGTATAGTGATGATGATGGACCACCTGCTTCGGTATTTGGTATTACCGTTACCACCCTGAAACATGATGATGCAGAGGATATTTCTGATATAGCAGAAGTTTCAGCCGTCACCAGTTATGTGCGTGGTATTGATACTCTGCAATGGGGAAACAAAAAAATAGATGCAACATATGTTGGGACTACTGACGACTATGTAAACGTCGAAGATGCTCACACAACCATGGGAACGTTTTTTGATGACCAAGCTCATAAAAGCATTACCCGTGAAGTAGTACTGGGCTGGCAAGTATATAAAGATTTATTTGGAGATGAAGATCCTATTGGAGAACGTATTAAAATTAAACGCGAAAGTTTTCGAGTTATTGGAGTTATGGAAAAACGAGGCGTAGTTGGTTTTCAAAACCAAGATGGCTTAGTATTTATTCCATTAGTCACCGCTCAAAAACTATTACTTGGTATTAATCACGTAAGCATGATCCGTGCAACCGTATATAATGAGCAAGATGTAGACTTTGCAATAGCACAGATAAAAGATGTTCTCCGTGACGCACATGATATTACAGGTACCGAACAAAATGATTTTACGGTCCGAGCAACAGCACAAGCATTAGAAGCACTCGGCTCCGTTACCGACGCTCTCAAATTTTTCCTTTCCTTTATTGCTGCTATATCGTTAGTTGTTGGTGGTATTGGTATTATGAACATTATGCTCATTGCGGTGCGCGAACGTACCCGTGAAGTTGGATTACGCAAAGCAGTTGGTGCAACTCCCGATATTATTCAATACCAATTTTTAATAGAAGCACTCGTACTCACACTTTCGGGTGGGATTATTGGTATTATTCTTGGCGCGGGTTTTTCGGGCATTATTGCACTCATTGCCAATTACATGGGATATGATTGGCACTATGTGGTATCCCTTGGTTCCATTGTGCTTGGTATTATGGTGTCTATGGGTGTGGGGATATTATTTGGCTGGTACCCAGCACGAAAAGCCTCTCAACTTGATCCAGTGACCGCATTACAGTATGAATAACCTCCTACAATCACTCACTATCGCCTACTCAGCATTGCGACTCAATAAAGTGCGTTCAGGTTTAACCGTACTTGGTTTAATGATCGGGGTAATTGCCATTATTATTGTAATTAATCTGGGTAATGGTATTTCTGCTTTTGTGACGAACGAGGTATCTGTATTTGGGAGCGACTATATTCAAATAGAAACAAAAGTTCCTTCCACCAGTAAAACAGGGACAGAAAATGCTATTGGTCAAGCACAAGGCATCTCTATTACCACGCTTAACTTAGATGATGCTGAAGAAATAAAGAAACATCCAAACATTACAGATTACTATGCAGGAATACTTGGACAAGATATTGCAAGCTATGCGGGTGAAAATGAAACCAGCATGCTCTGGGGTGTAACTGCCAGTTTTTTTGAATTGTTTACCGCAGATGTTGTGCAAGGACGTGGTTTTGATAGTTCAGAAGATAGGTCACAAGCTCGAGTGGTTGTGTTAGGTCATGGGCTTGCTGAAAAACTATTTGGGTTAGATGATCCCGTTGATAAACGTATAAAAATCGGTAACAAAACATTCCGTGTAGTTGGGGTGATGGAAGAACAAGGCAGTACCTTCTTTTTAGATATGGACAATGCAACCTTTATGCCAATAACGACATTACAAAAACAGGTTCTTGGCGTTGATCATATTCAGTTTATTACCGCATACCTTGATGACCCCTCCCGTGCAGAGGTAACCGCATTAGATATTATAGATATTATGCGTGACCAACATGATATTACCGACCCAAATAAAGATGACTTTGGAGTAACTACCATGGAAGAAGCCTTAGGTATGCTCGATGCAATTACCGGTGGTATTACCCTACTCCTTGCGGCTATTGCAGCAATTTCGTTACTGGTTGGTGGTGTGGGTATTATGAATATTATGTATGTTTCTGTTGCTGAAAGAACCTACGAAATTGGATTACGGAAAGCAGTAGGTGCTACAAACAAACATATTTTATGGCAATTTTTGTGGGAGGCAGTATTTCTTACCGCAACAGGTGGTGTGGTTGGGGTGATTATTGGTGAAGCAATTAGTTTGCTTGCAATGTTTGGTGCAAACGCGTCTGGGCTTGATTGGGGCTACACTTTCTCATTTGGGGGTATTATTTTAGGGGTAAGTTTTGCATCAATTACGGGATTAATTTTTGGTATTTACCCAGCAAAAAAAGCCTCCGAAATGGAACCAGTAGAGGCGTTGCGAGCGCAATAAAAAATAAAAACGTAGGGGCAGATAATTATCTGCCCCTACGTTTTTATTTTTGCAATCCTTTTCTTCGTCGTTTGTGATCTCGTGAATCAGAAATAATTAAACCATCTTTTAACGTAATAATACGTTCTGCATACTCTGCGGTGTATTGCTCGTGGGTTACTACTATAATGGTTTTTCCTTGCTCACTTAATTGTTCCAAAATTTCCATAACCTGTGCGCCTGATTTTGAATCTAAATTTCCAGTTGGCTCATCTGCAAAAATTACTTTTGGCTGATTAACCAATGCACGAGCAATAGCAACACGTTGTTTTTCTCCACCTGAGAGTTGGTTTGAAAGATTATCTTTTCGGTGTTCAAGCCCTACTGCTGTAATTGCCTCCATAACTTTTTCTTGTGCCTGTTTTTCTGAAACATTTTTGCTGTAGGTTAACGGCAACATAATATTTTCCGCTACACTGGTTCGTGGCAATAAATTGAATTGTTGAAACACAAAACCTACTTCACTATTACGTAGTTCTGCTAAGGTAGTATCGTTAAACTTCTGAGTATTTTTTCCTTTGAACGTATATGCTCCACTGGTTGGACGATCAAGAAAACTCAAGATATGCATGAGCGTTGACTTCCCTGATCCAGAAGGGCCCATAATGGCTACAAATTCCCCTTCTTTGATATCAAAACTTAACCCATGCAATACCTTTGTTACCACTTCATCGGTAACAAATTCTTTATGGATATCTTCTATATGTATCAGTACGTTTCCAGACATGTTACTCTTTTACAAACGTAATAACCGCGTCCCCTTCTTGCAAACCAGTCATAATTTCAATTCCTTCGTCCCCACGTAATCCTGTGGTAACTGTTTTTTCTACTGCAACGCCTTGTTCTAATACTTCTACATAGGTAGTGCCATTGCGTCGCTGTATTGCTCTATTTGGCACAACTAACACATCTGCTTTTTGATCTATTAAAATAGTCACATTTGCAGTCATTCCTGGTTTTACCACCCCACTGGTTTCATTAAACTGTGTTTTTACTTTGTAGTACACCACATCACTTATGAGTGTTTCTGCTGGGTCAACAAAGGAAACGACACCATCAAATGCCATATCTTCACCAAACGCATCGAGCGTGATATGTGCGGTTTGCCCAACTGCCACTTTTGCCACATCTGATTCTGGAATATCTACTTCTATCTCAAGAGTTGCGTCTCCTATCATTTCCAATACTGGACTTGCAAGGCTACTTTGCTCCCCTGCTTCATAGAATTTTTTAGTAATGGTTCCATTAAGCGGTGCGGTGATGGTTGCCTCGTTGAGATTTGCAAGAGCAAGTTGTAATGAAGCTTGTGCTTGTTGTACTTGTGCGTATTGCGCATCAATTTCAAATTGTCGTGGTGGCGAAAGTTTTGATTGCAATTGTGATTCTGCAATTTGCAATGCTGATTCTGCTTCATCAACTGCGTTACGTGCATCAGTTAATGCATTTTCGTAATACACTATCTTGTTGGTCCAATTTGCTTTTGCAGTTTGCACGTTTACCTTTGCGGTATTGATAGTTGTTTGCTGTGTTTGGATATTATTCTTTAAGGTATCAAGTTCTGTTTCAGTAAGATCTGTTGATGTGAGCGTATTTTCAAGCACCACTAACGTGTCGTCTAGGGCGGTGATGACTTCTTCTAACATATCCATTTCCGCATCTAATTCTGAAAGAACAAGAGCATCCGTTGAAAAAGTGGTTAAAGTATCTACTCGGGATTCTACGCTGAGGATCGTATTGTTTGCATCTATTTTAGATTCTTTTGCTGTTTTGAGTGCATTGGTATTTGAAACAGAAAGTGTTTTTTGTGCATCTGGATCATTTAAGGTATTGGTTATTTCCTCAATACCATTTTTTGCGGTTACAATTTCACTGCGCAATCTATTGAGTGCGGTTTCTTTGAGGTTTGCAAGTTGGGTATCGCGTTCAGAAGAAACGGCACCAATACTACTCCGAGCAGAAAGCAATGATCGTTCTTTTTGATCAACCGTATCCTGTGCTATGCGAATATCATCATCGGATGCTCCAGCGAGTAGTTCGTCGTATTGTGCTTGTTCTTGGGTAATGCGTGCTCGTGCTTCGGTTACTTTGCTTGAGAGTGCGGTGGTATCAAGCCGCGCAAGGAGTTGCCCTGCACGTACGGTATCCCCTACGTCTACCTGCATACTTGCTATTCTTCCGGCGGTTCTAAAATTAAGCTCTATCCGTTCTGCGGATGAAACTTTTCCTGTTGCCTCTACTGTTTGTGTGAGGGTAGTTCGTTCGGCTGTTTCTACTACGTATTCTGGTCCGCTTTGTCCTTTATTTGCAAAGGTGTAGCCAACCACACCAATAATGCCTAACACAAATACCCATCCAAAAATTTTCTTTTTACTCATATAGGTTAGTATACCATTTTTGGGTTGTTTTGGGTATCAATACCATACATTTGCAACATTATTCCGATCCCTGTGCCATGCGTATGGGTTTTGTTTGATGTACCGTCGTATGTTTCGTAATGCACGTTCATTGCGTATGATGTGGTCGTAATATCGGGGTTGCCATTGAAATGGGTGATTCAATGTTTTGCATTTTTTGGTTACGATGGATTTGAATTGATTAATAATTGCCCCCAACACCCCTGGTTTCCATTCAGGTCGATGGTTGGGATTGCGTGGTTTTTTGATGGGGACGTTTATCGCGTCCGTAGAGACGCCCCGCCGGGGCGTCTCTACCACGTGTTGGGACGTGATTTCGATTATCATGTGTACATGGTTTGGCATGATTATCCATTCATCCAACCGAACGTTTGGACGTATTACGGGTGTTTGTATTATTTCGTCCCGCACCACACAACCAATGTCCGACAACCCGACAAACACATCGCCTGGTCCGTCACGCATAACGCGCCCAAAATAATGCACGCGTTTGTGTGTGCATATGGTTATAAAATAATATCCCGATGATCCGTAATCGTATCCACGCAACCGTGTGGTTTGTATACGGTATTTGTTTTTGTAGAGCCCCTCCATTTTTTAATAATACAAAAACGCTAGAATATTTTTCTAACGTTTTTATGAAATTATGTTCAATAAAATTATTTTCTTTTTAAAAATGCTTGTACTTTTTTAAAACTTTCCGCTTTTTGCGTCCAACATTTTGGCGAATCTATAAGTTCTTGTGAAATTGCATCAAGAGACATCCATTTAACCTCTTGAACTTCACCATCATCAAAACGGATATCTCTTTCGTCACCTTTAAAATGGTAAAACAAGTTATAACTAAAATGTTTTGACGACTCACTTGTGCCCTGCCAGTTACCATCCTCTAAATCTTCTGAAGTGATTTTCTGCCCCGTTTCCTCAGCTACTTCTTTTATACCTGCTTCCAGTATATCTTGTCCTGCTTCTAAATGCCCTCCGAATCGAGTATCCCACATATTAGGACTTGAATCTTTGTCTTTTGATCGTAAATGTACCAACAATTCGTATGCATTATTCTCCAAACGATAAAAATATACGTGCACTGTTCTGTGCCATAGCCCTTTGTCATGTGCCTCTTTACGTTCTACAATTTCTCCTGTAGGGTTATTGTTTTCATCTACAATGTCTATAAGTTCTTGGTTCATATACTAAGTATATCATCGAATTCCTTTCATTCAGATATATATTATTGATGTTTATTCAAAATATTTTTTATCTTTAATCTCCTCCGGCAACAAACTCTCCTCACCATACATCTCCCTCCTACGCCCTGAGTACAGGGCTTCGGCGGGCAGGCATACCCTATTCAAAATACTTCTTATTTTTAAGCTCATCGGGCAGTAAGCTTTCATCCGTATAAGCTTCATAATTTTTCCCATACCCCAAATCCTTCATCAAATCAGTCGGCGCATTACGAATATTCATAGGAATCGGCAAATTGCCATGCTTCTTCACATCCGCCTGCGCAGCACGAAACGCATCATACGCAGAGCGATCCTTTTTGCAACCAGCTAAATACGCAACACCGTGTGCCAAATTAATCGCACACTCAGGATACCCAATAGTCTCACACGCACGAAACACCGCATTCGCCACAACCAACGCAGTTGGCACAGCCAGCCCAACATCCTCACTTGCAAACACCACCATCCTGCGAGCAATAAACTTAGGATCTTCACCACTTTCCACCATTCGCGCAAGATAATACAACGCAGCATCAGGCTGGCTTGCTCGCATGGATTTAATAAATGCAGAAATAGTATTGTAATGCTCCTCCCCTGCTTTGTCGTACCGTAAATGTTTGGATTGCAACGCCTGCTTTAAATTTTCAACCGTAATATCCGTATACAATTTACTCGTTGCATCCAGCATCGTCAGTGCTTGGCGTGCATCCCCATTAGCTAGAGCAACCAACCAATCTTTGGCATCTTGATCCATATCCAGATTGGTACGCTCAACAATCTGCAACATATCATCACTCGAAAGCTCCTCAAGTACAAACACCCGACATCGAGAAAGCAACGCAGGGATAACCTCAAAACTTGGATTTTCAGTAGTGGCACCTATTAAGGTAATCACCCCAGACTCAACATAGGGCAACAAAAAATCTTGTTGCGCTTTGTTGAATCTATGAATTTCATCTAAAAATAAAATCTTCGGTTTTGAACCGTGCACATCTCCATACCCTACATCCTCATCTACAATTTTTTTAATATCAGCCTTACCAGCGGACACCGCAGATAATTCGTATAAATATGCATCCAAGGCCTTGGCATATATTTTAGCCAACGTAGTTTTCCCCACCCCTGGAGGCCCCCACAAGATAAACGAAAATAAATGCTTGTGCTCTATAGCATTGCGCAAAGGTTTGCCTTCCCCAATAAGGTGCTGTTGCCCGATATATTCTTCTAGGTTGGTAGGCCTCAATTGTGAGGCTAAAGGTTCTGACATAATTTCAATGAGTTGCTTGCCCGCCGTAGCTCTTGTACTCAAGAGCGTAGGAGGGTGAAGCTAAAGGTTCCATAATCATATACAAATTAGGTATACCCCGCCGAAGCCCTGTACTCAGGGCGAAGGAGGGTTCTCGTATTTTACTCCTCTGGGGTATTTTGGCAACTATGCAAAAAGACGCCTGAGGGGAATTCAGACGTCTTAGTTATGTATTTTTGTTCTGTCGAGCTTCGTATATATCTGTTGATGTAAGCAGTGGCTGATTATACGGAATAATGGGGTCCTCTGAATTCTGATTCGAAGCCTGATGAGTATCTGTATTCGAATTCAATCGATTTGTAATATCTTGAATAATTTCTTTCGTAAAACGAACACGATTTACATATAGTTGCTCTTCAGTGCTCAATTCTTCTTGACGATCTAATTTACTTTTATACTCTTCTTTTTTTTCTTTAAGACCCTTTTGAACAATACGTAATCTCCTTTCCAAATCTCGTAAACCAATAGATGTTCGAAGTTTCATCCCAATAACAGCAAGAAAACTTACTCCAATTGCAAGTTCCCACATATTTCCTCCCGACAAAATAAATTAAAAAGAACATACCTACACTACCTATTTTTTACTTATTTGGCAAATAAAAAAACCTCAATATACAAATGTCATTGAGGTTATAATCTGCTATCTCTTTCAATTGGTACACCAAATTGAGGGATATTCTTCATCATCAGCTTTAGGAAATATATCGCTGCGCTCTTTTTAAAATCATTGTATATGTAATCACCTTTGAGGTTAAAAATACTTTCATCGCGATACCACTTTGTACCTGAAGTATAATATACTGCAATAGTACACTGAGGGAATCCTTCGGGTTTAGATATCTCATCGATATCCGAAATAGTCACACACAATACACCAATATCTTTACGGTCGTATTCAGCAAGGCCATTTCTTAGTCCTTGAGCAAACCGTAAATTTTCATCCAAATTTACCTCTACAAAAATATCTTCTATATTGGTACCCGGGGGGAACATGTTATCACGTTCCATGTTATTGATAGATGTTTGGTCTATCTTTTTAAGTTCAATTGATGAAGTAACTGAACTCGTAATTATTAAAAGGAACAATACGTACAACAGCTGTTTCATGGGAGACTCCTTTGAGCAAATCTAGTTTCGTGGGGATGAAACATGAACGATTTTTTGCACCATACCACAAAAAAGCATATCTTTCAATATGCTTCGTACTATATGTAATTTATTCTAATGTCGCCTTCGAAAAAATAACATGGAATGGTTTGCAATATATAACCACCCCTGGATACAAAGTAGTATCAATAGCATCTGAAACTTCGTAATTTTGGTTTCCTTTATTTCCCTTTAATTTCCCCAATTCAATATACCCTTCATCTAAATCTTCTGTAGTTTGTGGGTTTGGATGACGCGTAAGCAGTACACGCAAATCAGGCCCATTGGTAACAGAAAAATTTTCAAAACGTAATAGCCGTTCTTCGTTCATGAGCGTGTATAGAGAAACAGATCCACTCCCCACATGAAAATCATCTGTACCTTGAAACACACCGGTAGAAACACGCGTAGCAGATTGTTCTGCTTCTGGCATTGCTTCATCCATGGTTACTTCTGGAAAAGCATCGTCTATGGTTTTGGTAATAATCAATGGAGAAAATAAGTACCATGCGGCACTCAGCACTATTACGGCAATAATGGCAAAAATTATTTTCTTCATATATCTATACTATACTTCAGAATACCGAAAACAATCAACCAGATGATCATTCACCATACCAATGGCTTGCATGTATGCATAGATAATAGTTGAACCAACAAATGTACAACCACGCTTTTTAAGATCCTTGCTTATGATATCAGAAAGTTCCGAAGTTGCAGGGATATCGGACATATGTTTCCAATTGTTGATAATAGGTGTGTTATCTACAAAACCCCAGATATAAGCATCAAAACTACCATACTCTTTTTGTATGTTTGAAAAAGCATGTGCGTTTTTCACAGCACCACGCACTTTTAACCTGTTGCGAATAATGCCAGCATCCTGTAACAACTTTTGTATTTTTTCCTCTTTATATTTTGCAATCTTTTGAGGATCAAAATCATGCATCACTTTTTTATAATGCGCTCGTTTATGCAACACAGTACTCCAACTCAAACCAGCCTGAAAACCTTCTAGCAATAAAAACTCAAATAGGGTTTGATCGTCATGTACAGGAACACCCCACTCGGTATCATGATACGCAATCATGAGTGGATCATCCCCTGCCCAATCGCAACGATGCATATTACTGATTAATACCAATAAACGGACTTGCGTTCCCCCAGTATTCTGGTGTTTTACCATCCCATTTTTCTATCCAACGTAATTGCACCACCGTTGGATTCGTACGTAATGCTTGTGCTTCAATTAAAATAGCTTGCGCCTTTGCTTCTGCTTGGGTGATTTGTTGCTGCTTTTCAATAACAATACGTTCAAGATCACGTTCTGCTTTGAGCTTTAATTGTTCAGCAGTAACTTTTTCCTCAATAGCTTGATTAAATGATGCAGAAAAATCAAAATCTATAATATTAAACTCGTCTACCACAATGGCACGTTCAAGCAAACGTTCAGACAAGTTAGATTTAATTTCTTCTTTTACTTCTTCACGTTTAGTAATAAGTTCCTCCGCAGTAAAACGAGCAGTAGTAGCTTTTACTGCTTCTTGAATAGCTGGTGCAATAATACGGATATTGTAACTACTTCCAACATCTTGCCACACTTTATTTACATTTTGTGGATCAAGATGATAGTTCAATGCAATGCGAGAGGTTACTACTTGTAAATCTTTTGATGATGCGGTTGCAGCTACTTCATCCTTTTGGATTTTTACATCCATTTTTACCACTGTTTGCATGAAAGGAATTTTAAAATATAACCCTTCGCCAAATACGGTATCTTGCACCGCACCAAATTGAAGTAAAATACCTCGTTCACCAGCACCAACGGTGCCAAAACTACCCAAAAGCAATATTAATACAATAAGTGCAATCCCGACTCGTTTGATTACTTTTTTAGGTTGAAAAACTGAAAACGTTTCTTGTATGGTTGCCATATAATTATCAATTACTAATACATCCCCTACTCATACCCTACACCTCCTAGATACAAAAAACAATCCCGTGTAACACACGGGATTGTTAAAAGAAAAATCTTATTGAAGAGGTCCGCTCGTGCCTCCTGCTGGGCGAGGTCCACTGTTTCCACCACCTGGTCGTTGCTGTTGTGGGGGAAGTACTTGTTGTCTATTGTCTTGAATTTGTTCTCGAGTATCTTGGCGATTCTCTTGTGTTTGTACACGGGTATCTTGTACATTTTGTCTATTTTCCTGAATGGTTTCTTTTTGGTTCTCACGAATTTCTTGTCGTGTTTCTACTCGAGTTTCAGGTGTTGCCTGTTCGCGAAGTTCTTTATTTTCTTCTCTGGTTTCTTGTACATTTTGTCTGTTTTCAATGCGTGTTTCTTGGCGAAGCTCACCATTTTCTTCTTGTGTTTCTTCTTTTATTTCTTGGTTCTGATTTTTAATTTCAACACGTTCTTCGATACGAGCCTTTCGTTCTTCCCGTACCTCTTCTGCTTTATCTCGAGCCTTTTCGATAATGTTTTCTACTTGTTCTTTTCGTGCTTCTACTTTAACTCGTACCTCTTGTAACTTTTCTTTTGGAATCACACGATCCAGACTCACATCACCTTGTTCTATTGCTTGTCGTCTTTCTTGTGCAAATTCGAGGACATTTGCTCGTTGTTCTGTAGCTACTTGCAAAATACGTTGTTTAAATTGATCAGGAGAGAGATCTCCATCTAACTCTGACTTTTTTGCTTCAACAATATCTTGAAATGCTTCACGACGTTCTTCTATACGCGCTTTGCGTTCATCTTGACGAATATTGGTACGTACATCGTGTTCAATTTTTTTAACTAACTTTGCTGCTTCAACTAAACTATCCCCGGCAGAAACGGAAGCTAAACGATCAAGCACCTCTTGTGGCACATTTCCACCTGCTGCTTGAATAGCTTCAATTTGTTCTTGTGCTTTTGCAAGACGAGACTGAATTTGTTCTTCGGTTGGTTTATCTTGCACTGCCTTTTTAACCACAGCAAGTTCTCTAAATTGTGCATTAATCAATTTGCGTGCTTCCTTGTTGTCTGATTGTGCAGCTTCTTCAATACGATCACGAATGTCTTGCATTGCTTGATCTACTTCTTCTTCTGATAATCCTTGTTCAATGAGTCGTGCACGTGTATCTTCTACCTTTTTCTTTGCACGCTCAACACGACGTTGATGCAACACCGCACGGTTAAACCCAGTTTGCACTGGCTCACCAGCATCTTTTAATACATCAACGGTTGTTTCAAAAGACACTTCATCAATAACGGTTTGTCCTGCTTCAAGGGCAAGCTCTACCTCTGAAAGGGTGGTATCTACATTTTCAATAGATGCTTCGGTGTCTTCAACAACCGTACCAATAGTATCTACCACATCTGCTAAATCTTCATCATCACTTAGTTCTGTTGCAGCATCTTCGAGCTCTTCTACAATTTGTTCTTGTACATCTTGAATTTCATCGAGTAATTCTTGTAGTTCATCAGCATCGGTTTCTGCTTCTGCTGCTTCAAGAGCTAAATCGGTATTTAATTGAATTTCATCAAGCAGTTCTTCAATTTCTTCTGCCAAGGTGTCATCTAATGCATCTTCATCCTGCGCGTGTGCAACGTGTATACCAAACAATCGTTGCAAGGCAGATTGGCCTTCTGCTTGTTGTTGTTCAAGCTTTGCCTTGAGTTCTGACAATGCTTCTTGTGCTTGTTGCGTATATGTTTGTACTTGTTCTTGGGTAGAACCTGTTACTTCTTCCACAGCTGTTCCTTGCCCAGGGGTTACTGCTGATTCATTTGCTGATGGTACTTTTTTTGAACCACAGCCACTGAGTACGAGTGTGCATGCGAGGAGCATTCCTGCAAACATCAGGCTTCGTTTGGTTGTATGCATAACGTGTATATGCTTAATAATACTGTGTATATGATACCACACTATTTCCGCTTAAACATGCGTTCCAGCTCATACACACTCAACTCAATCATAACCGGCCTGCCATGCGGGCATGTATATTGCGTCTTCGTATGGTGTAATTTTTCAAGTAATTTTTTACGCTCATCTTGCGTTAATGGATCCCCTGCTTTAATAGCCCCACGGCAGGCAATATATGCAAGCGTGCGCTCGGTTACTGAGTCAAAAGATCCATGTCCGGTATCCATATCATCCAGAATCTCGGTAAGAATAACTCGTGGATCACGCTCCTTAAATAACACGGGCATGTGTGTAACATGAATGGTATTTCCTCCAAGAACGCCCCAAGCAAACCCTGCCTGTTGCAATGCGTTACTATATTGTTCCAGCAAAGTTAGGTACTGTAATGAAAGATCAATGACGACAGGTTCAGATAACGCAAAAGTTTGTGTATGCAACGCATGCTCACGAAAAGCCTTTGAAAATTGCTCATACAAAATACGCTCATGTGCAGCGTGTTGATCCACCAGTAGTACACCTTTTTTTGTTTGGGTAATTAAATACGTGTTATGTATTTGGGCAATGGTATGGGTTACTTCACCGTATACCGACCACGGAGCAACATCCTTTAATATATTACTCATGTATTGATCTGCACCTGTATCGCGAATCATATCAGCAACATGAATAGGGTCGGTGTAGGTGAGTGATTCTTGCTCTAATACCTTCTCAACGGATTGGTGTACGGTTGCGCGTATATGATCGGTCCCAACAAAACGCACTTCTTCTTTTTGTGGATGAATATTTGCGTCCACTAATTCTGTTGGCATAGTGAGATACAACACAAACGGTGGATGCGAGCGAGCATCAAGCAAACTACCATATGCCTGTTTTATGGTTTGAGAAATATCAGTACTCCGAACACAACGATTGTTCACAAACACTAATTGATTGCTGAGTGTACGACGTGCACTTTGTGGCTTACCAATGTAGCCACCAACCGAAAGAGTTTCAGCAGTATGTGTAAGCGGGACCAACTCTTTAGCAAGAGAACCAAAAAAAAGTGGGAGCCGACGCTCTAATGTATGCTGTGCAAGTACATGTAAAATACGTTTCCCGTTATGTAGTAAGGTAAATCCAATTTCAGAAAAACCCAACACGCATTGCATAATAACTTGCGTTACCAAACGCACTTCCGTAGTTTCTGATTTCAAAAATTGCTTACGTGCTGGCATGTTGCCAAATAAGTGTTGCACACGTATGCGTGTGCCAACGGGCATTCCTTTTGGATGCATCTGTTGCACCTCACCATGCCAAATATCAGCAACGTTTCCGGCTGTTGCTCCATGTGCTCTACTGGCAATATGCACTTCTGCAACCTCAACCATGCTGGCAAGCGCTTCTCCACGAAACCCTAATGAGTGAATATGTCCTAAATCATCAATACTCTGCAATTTACTCGTAGTATGGGGCAAAAAACACTGTTGCATATCATGAGCGTCCATGCCAATACCATTATCCGTTACTTCTATAGAGGTAAGACCTCCTCCGGTAATATGTATATGAATGTGCGTTGCTTCGGCATCGATGCTATTTTCAACTAATTCTTTTACCACAGAAGCAGGCCGTTGAATGACTTCACCGGCTGCAATTTTAGTAATAACGTCTTGTGTGAGTTTTTGTATGATAGCCATATTTTTTCCGTCATCCTGAGCGAAATGTGTCGCTGTATTCAGTGAAACATGGAGTCGAAGGATCTGGCTAGATCTCTCCACTCGTGAGTACACTCGGTCGAGATGACGATGTTTTAATCATCTGCCTGTTTTTGTATATCTGACAATACTTGTAATGCTTCTATAGGTGTTAGTGTATTGATGTTAACAGTCTTGATATATTTCCTGAGTGTATCTACCTCTGCTGTTTTCACATCTGAAGATGATGATGTATTTGTCTGTTCTTTTTTCTCAGGCTGTTCAAGCTCTGCCAGTTTTTTCCATGCTTTGGCAACCACCTCTTCTGGCACGCCTGCTAGTTTTGCAACGGCAACACCATAACTATGTGATGCTCCCCCCTCGGCAACGGTATATAAAAAGACGGGCTCACCATTTTTTTCTTCAATGGTCATGTGCACATTTTGTATACGGTCTGGGTATTGTTCGGCAAGTGCTTGGAGTTCGTAGTAGTGGGAAGCAAATAATGTTTTCGCTGCAACATGTTTGTGTGTGACAATATATTCAGCAACAGCCCATGCAATACTAATGCCATCGTACGTACTGGTGCCTCTCCCAATTTCATCTAAAATAATTACACTCTGTTGTGTTGCATGGCTTAAGATATATGCGGTCTCAACCATTTCTACCATAAACGTCGAAAGCCCTGCAGTAATAACATCCGAAGCTCCACTGCGTACAAAAATGCGATCTACCAAACTTACTTCGGCAGATGTTGCAGGTATAAAACTACCCATGTGCGTAAGCAACACCAATAAAGCTACTTGGCGCATATATACAGATTTTCCTGCCATGTTTGGTCCCGTAATTAACTTAAGCTGATGTGTTTCGTTATCAAGCAACACATCGTTCGGTACAAACTGCCCATCTAAAATATGTTCAACTACGGGATGTCTCCCCTGTGTGATATTGATCACTCCATCGGTACGCAGTTGTGGTTTTACGTATTGTTGTTTTTCTGCAACAACACTTAAACTGCCAATGCAATCAAGCGCTGCAACTCCTTGGCTGGTATGTTGCAGTGTGTGCGTGTAACTCAACACATTTTCAACAACTTCTAAAAACAATTGATGTTCCAATGCATGCGCAGATTCTTCTGCCTTTAAAATAGTGCTTTCATACTCCTTGAGTGCAGGAGTGATGTACCGTTCAGCATTTACCATGGTTTGTTTGCGAATGTAATCATCTGGCACTGCTTGTGTATGTGCTTTACTAATTTCAATATAATACCCAAACACCTGATTAAATTTAATTTTGAGAGAACCAATGCCGGTGCGTTCTTTTTCTTTGTGTTCCAATTCTGCTACCCATTGTTTTCCCCCTCCAACTTCCCCACGTAAACTGTCTAACTCTTCATGAATGCCTGATTGAATAATCCCTCCTGATTTCGTATCTATTGGTGGTTCCTGCACAATGTGTTTTTCAATATACGCAATAATAGTATCTAACTCTGTTGAAAGTGTATGTTGGATTTCTATAAGAAGTGTTGTGTGCGCATCGGAAAGTGTGTGCTGTATGGTGCGAATATGTTCTAGTGATTTTTTCAAATTCATGACATCAACCGCATTTCCAATACCTACAGATAATCGAGAAAGCAAACGTTCAATATCATACACGCCCATGAGTTCTTGCCTGAGTGTTGTGTGCATATCAGGGGTGTTCAACAATTCTTCAACACTATCTAACCGCTTTTGAATACTTTCTTTAGTACGTAAAGGTTTACGCATCCACGTGCGAAGCATTCTGCCACCCATGGCAGTTTTGGTGTGGTCAATGACAGACAACACCGAACCACTATCTTCTTGGCTACGAATGGTGGTAAACAGTTCCAAATTAGCAATACTTGAACGATCAAGCACCACAAAATCATCCGGAGCATAGGTACGCACGGCACGCACATGCGAAATGCGGTCCTTTTGTGTGTAGCTCAAATACCCAAGCAATGATCCTGCAGCCTCAAGAGCTTGTGGTTTGTCTTCTAACCCAAACCCAACAATGGATTGCACATTAAAATGTGTTTGCAGTAATTGCTTTGCTCGTTGTGCCTGTGCGTTCCAATCGTTGTATTGGTACACATTAAGTTGATGTTCACGAGAAAGAAGTTTCAATACATCATGATCATGATACACGGTTTCATTTACCACACATTCCGAAGGGCTAAAACGAACCAGCTCTGTACCCAATAATTGTTCAAGAGTTCCGTTTGTTCGTGCAATTTGTGTGACCTGAAAATCTCCGGTTGATAAATCAGCAACAGCAAATCCAATGGCATCCTCACTCATGCTGATACTTGCGGTATAGTTGTGTTCTTTTTTCTCTAATGTTTTTTCATCCAGAATAGTTCCTGGGGTAATAATACGAACCACTTCTCTATCAACAATACCTTTGCTATCTGGCTCGCTTACCTGTTCGCACATGGCAACTTTGTACCCAGCACGAACCAACTTTGCAATGTATGCGTCCGACGCATGGTATGGCACCCCTGCCATAGGGATGTCGCCATCTTTTCCACGTGGACGTTTAGTCAGCGTGATATCTAACACACGCGAGCCGATTTCTGCATCCTCAAGAAACAGTTCGTAAAAATCTCCCAGTCGAAAGAAGAGTAAACAATCAGGATACTCCTCTTTGATCTGGATATATTGTTGCATCATTGGTGTAGAAAACTGGCGCATAGGGTTGTTCATTGTACCAATTTTTCAGGGATAATAAAACAGGGGTATATCCCCTGTTTTACGTATCAATATTCTTATTGTGGATACCACTCAAGGAGGACTACTTCGATATCTTTTTCGCCTGCATCTACCAACGTCTTAAACTGTTCTACGTCGCTTCCTCTGTAATGATATGGATACACCTGTTTTGGAGCAAAGTCGAGCACTGCGCTCGCAGCATCTTCTACAGTCATGGTGTATGGTAGGTTCATAGGTACAAAAGCAATATCAATACTTTGCATTGCACGCATTTCATCAATTGGTCCAGTATCGCCTGCAACATACACCCGAATATGTTCTCGTTCAATAACATAACCATTGCCTCTTCCTTTTACATGGTATGCTTCATCACTTTCTGGAAGGTTATACATGGGCACTGCCTCAATACTAAATCCAAGTTGTTCTGTTGTTTCCCCATTCGCAAGAATAACTATGGTTCCTTTTACATCTTCAGGTAATTGATCCACCACCGCTTGTGGTGCAACCACTATAGTATCTGAGGTACTTACTTGTGCAAGTATTTCTGGTTGTAAGTGATCACCATGAATATCGGTCAATAACACAATATCTGCAGAAGATCTTCCTTCGTAGGTTCCTTGTGCTGGGTCTACGTACAATGCATTTCCTCCCCATTCAAGAAGTGTAGACGCGTGAGTAATAGGGGTAATCTTTGGTTCGTTTTGTGTCATAGTGTCGTGCATGGCTTCTTGTTCTACTTGTGTGGTGACATTGGTTTGAGAGACCAACACCCCAATAACCACCACGGCAATAATGCCTAAAATAATAACAATAGGTTGTTTCATATGTTATACATCTATACTAATAGTAAATGAATATACATACTCGTAGTGTAACATGGAGCGTATTACTTGAATATGGGGTAGGTTTCTATGGCATCATGTACTTGTTCTATGGTAAACGAAACTCTGCCAACGACATTACCACTTTCGGTTTCAACGGACACACGCCACTTGCCTGGATCAATATTATGTTTGTATGAATAGCCTCGGTAACCATCGGTTCTGCCACCAGTAAGCGAGTAGGATAATCTATCCCTATCTATCCAACTATTTTCTGACTCATTATATTGTTGCCATTGATGAATAATGGCAGTGCCCACTTCTGCTGGAGCAAAAATAGCGGTATACACATATACCCCTTGGTTTGGTGTGAGATGCACGGTGTATCCTGGAGTGAGTTTTTGAAAAAAAGTTTCTGGTTCTGCTTGTGCAATATATTGATTGCCTGCACGGCGGACCACATGGTATACCCCACTATCTCGTAGTGATAATGGAATAGGGGGAATAATATGTGCAAAGTACAAAGCATTCATAACAATAACTAATCCCAATGCTCCTTTTTGTAATCTTTTTTTGTAGCCAGCAATTTCCCCTTTACTTTGTGCAACTAACCAAATGTAACATTGCATGAAACACAAACTTACCAGGCTTGCAATAACAAACAAGCCTGCACTCACATTGGTAAAGAGATACGGGAACACGATTGATATATATGAAAAAATAATAAATACATATACCCCAACTTGCACTACAGGTTTTGCAAGGTATTGCTTGTATATTTCGTTTGAAACAATCAGCACGAGGATGAGCAATATAAATGGCCAACTCACAGACAAGCTGGCACTAAACCAATAAAAAATAAATGTAGCACCAAGCAACGCACCAAAGGTAAACTGTATGAGCAAAGGTGTATAGAGTCGTACAAATTTAAGTTTGTGTGTAATGCGCCCTGCATCATAAAAATGTATAAATACAATAGATGCGCCTGCTAACGTAAAATGGACACTAAGCATGAGGAGCGCGGTGGTGATTTGGATATGGGTAAACGTAATATAATCAATCACAAAACCAACAAATAGAAATGTTGGTATTAAGTATCGTTCATACTTGTGGTACTGCTCTTTTACTTTTTGATATTTTGTTTTAAAAATTGAGAACATGAATGATACAAAAAAGTTTAATTTTAATCTAAATTAAAATTAAACTTTTTCTTCTGCAATACGTTTTAATTCATTTAATGCTTTTGGCCACATTTCTTGAAACATTTCTTCATACTTTTCTTCAATATCCATTTCTACCTGTAACTCGGTGCCACCGTCCTTTTCTGTAAATGTATAATTTTCATAGGCAGGTGCCCATGCCTTAACAGCATCGCTGGTGGTATCTTCTTTTCCGTTTTCAATAATACCGTAGTGTTCAATTGAAAGATACGCATGCAATCGATTTTCTTTTATACGAGCAAGCATACCCCCAATTTTACCATCTTTAGGATCTACACCAATAAAACGAATAGTTGCCCCTTGTTCCCAACTTCCTTCATAACGTGATGTTGGGTTAAACGATTTTGTCCATTGGGGATAGGTATCTGCATTAAGCATGGTGTCCCATACCAAAGCAACAGGAGCATTGATATGTATAGAGTGTGTCATTTTTTTCATAGAGATAAAAATTAATTATCAGACCATACAGCAAGCTCATTGCCATCTGGATCAGTAAAATGAAAGCGTCTGCCCCCAGGGAAACTAAAAATATCTTTCACCACATTTCCACCAGCTTCCTGTACTTTCTGCAAAGTATCCTCCAGTGTTTTTGAATACAAAATAACCAATACACTTCCCTGCTTTGGTTCACCTTGTGCAAAACCACCATCAACATACGAACCTTCAAAAGCGGTGTACTCAGGACCATAGTCAGTAAATTTCCAATCAAATGCTTGTTGATAAAATGTTTTTATGCTCTCAAAGTCTTGCGAAAGAAATTCAATGTATTGTATTTGTTCGTGTACTAATTTCATGCTATTTCTTTTTTAGCAACTTGGTAACACCAAATAAAATAAAACCAACACCAAGACCAATAAAAAGACCCACGGCTACATTGTTGTAGTATAGTCCACCACCAAGTCCAAGCATAACGGAACCAATATAAAAAAATCCGCCAGCTGAATCGGATTGTGATGATGTATTAAACATAGTTATATAGTTACTTATCTTATAGATATACTAACATATTCTCTATGACGTTTCATCTTTCCTGTGTTAAGCTTTGAACAAGAATAGTAAACATATATCTATGAAAAAAACAACCTGTAAAAATCTTAAAGGAGCGTGTGATATGGAAATCACGGGCAACACTCCTGAAGAAATGGCAGAAAACTCAAAAAAGCATGCCATGGAAATGTTTGAAAAAGGAGATGCCCCTCATCTACAAGCCATGGAGGCAATGAAAAACATGAGTGAGGAAGACCAGATGAAATGGTACGAAGAGTTTAAAAACAACTTTGAAGCATTGCCAGATATACAGTAATAAAAACAGCCACCAACAAAAGATGCAAGTGGCTCATATACGTTAAAGTACAATCACTCTAATGTATCATATCTATTCACGGCTTCGACAATAAGTGTGACAATCTCTAAATTTGGAGCTTCGACAACTACATCTCCAAATTTATCAAGAACAGCGAAGCTTTTTCTTCCAAAACCTCTATCAAAAGAACCAGGCACCCAAGGTCTTGGTGGTGGGGTAAAATACCCTTTTCTTTGGAGTGCCTCAGTTGCTTCTGAAACAGTGCCCCCTTCAAGTACTAATGCCTCACGAAGTGGTGGACGCCTATTATCAAGATATGAATCTGGTGCTTTTTCCATCATTCATCCTCCATTGTGTGATTTTAACACCAAAAATAATGTACAATTAATTATGCAACACAATACTATGACATAGTATTGTGTTATTGTCAATTTTATAAAATTATAAAAAATCCAACATATTAAAGCTGGATTTTTTATGGCTCCGGGGGAGGGACTCGAACCCACGACCAATTGGTTAACAGCCAACTGCTCTACCAACTGAGCTACCCCGGATTATGATAACACATATATATACTATGTTATCTCTATTTATTTTCAAAATACATCTTCCTATTAGACAGGTGTTAAAGAATATAGGAATTTTAGAATTTTGGATGTTGGTTGATTTCGCTCTCTCTCAAATTCCCAAATTCCTCTATTCCAGTATTCTACTTTAATAATCCTTCAACCGATGCATAGTATCAGTTTCTTGGATTTTTTCAAGTGCTTTGGCCTCAATCTGACGGATACGTTCACGAGTAACCCCAAATTCTTGACCAACCTCTTCCAACGTATGCGCGACACCATCATTTAGACCAAAACGCATTTCAAGAATTTTTTGCTCACGAGGGGTCAGTTTTCCAATAGCATCTTTTACATGATCTTTCAGTAATTCAAGCGAAGCAATACGATCTGGGCTCACTGTTTTTACATCTTCAATAAAGTCACCAAGTGTTGAATCTTTGTCATCATCATCCCCTACTGAAGTTTCAAGAGAAACCGTGTCCTGACTAATCTTTCGGATGTGATGCACCTTTTTAACATCTTCACCCATTTCTGCTGCAATTTCTTCTGGTAATGGTTCACGCCCAAGATCCTGAATCAAACGGCGTTCCACTTGTTGGTAGCGGTTAATGGTTTCCACCATGTGTACCGGAATACGAATGGTGCGTGATTGGTCCGCTAATGCACGAGTAATGGCTTGGCGAATCCACCACGTTGCATAGGTAGAAAATTTAAATCCTTTGCGATAATCAAATTTCTCTACCGCACGGAATAAACCAATGTTACCTTCTTGAATAAGATCCAACAGCGAAAGTGAACGGCCAGTAAACTTTTTAGCAATAGAAACCACCAAACGTAAGTTTGCTTCAATCAATTTTTTCTTTGCTTCGAGGTCACCTTTTTCTTTACGTTTAGCAAGGGAAATTTCCTCTTCGTTTTTAAGCAATGGTTCGCGACCAATTTCACGCAAGTACATTTGAATAGAGTCTGCAGAAATGTCAGACAAATCCAAATAGCGCATAAGATCTTTTTCTGATGCTGCTTTTTCTTTTGATTCCTTTTTCTCTTCAACATCACCAAGCAATGATACCGCACCTAAAATACCAGCATCTGCTGCTTTAAGCTCAACACCACCATAATCCATTTCATCTAAGAGGTCTTCAAACAATCCAGCATATTCTTCGATATGTGGGAATGCTGCTAAAATTTCGTTTTCAGTTAAAAAGCCACGTTGGCGTCCACGGAGGAGCAGTTTTGCAATAGCTTCTTCTGATGGTTGAATAATCGGCTCAGCACTTTCTTTTGTTGTTGCTGTGCGTTTTTTTGGTGCACGCTTTTTCGCCACTTTCTTAGCAACTTTTTTCTTGGCTACTTTCTTTTTTACAACTTTTTTCTTTGGAGCAGCTTTTTTCGCTACTTTCTTTTTTGCAACCTTCTTTTTAGGAGCTGCTTTTTTTGCAGGAGCTTTCTTTTTCTTTGGAGCAGCTTTTTTCTTGGTAGGCATAGTTATGAATCGTGAAGTTCTTTATGAAGACGTTGCCAGTTGGCAAGTAAAGATTGCATATGTTCCGTATCTCCGGTGATTTCTGCGTCATGCATATGCTGACGCACAGAGGAAAGCTCTGTCTTGAGATAGGTTTGCTTTAATCGTTTAACTAAATCCCCTAATTCGCGATCTCGTTCCTCTGGGGTGGTCCGTTCTATCAATTCTTCTGCTACTAATAATACTTCTCGAGCAACACCACGAATCGAATCATCAAGCGTGTCTATCAAGGCTGAGGGGTCTTTTGTAGCATGGCTATCATACAAAATGTTTCGGTTTTTGTAAAGGGTTTGTATGGCAGTATCAGGAAGCCACTCATCTGGGATATCGGTGGTTTGTTCGGTGGTAACATGCAATGCCAACAACCGAATACCTGCCTGTTGTACCATATTTTTCTTAGGAGTTGCAACTGGTTCTGGTATGTGGCGTGCTGCTTGTGTTTTTCGCGGTTGCATAACCGAACGCAATGTTTCTTCCTCAACATGCACTTTTGCAGAAAGTAGTTGCACATAGTGTGTTTGTTCAACCACATCTGGAATGTTCCCTACCCATGGCAACAACACCTTGGTAAAGTTCTTTTTGCCTTCTGCAGATTGCAAATCATGTTCTTTTTCTGCTTTAGTAAATAGCCAATCCATAAAACCAACACGTTCGGTAATGGCTTGCTTCCAGGCATCTGCGCTTTCACGAATCACATCATCAGGATCTTTATCATCGGGCAAAGGAATAATGGTAATGTGCATGTCTTCTTTCCATGCAATGCTAATACCACGCATGAGTGCCTCCTGACCTGCTTTGTCTGGATCAAACGCGAGTGCAATATTTTTGGTATAGCGTTTGAGTAACTTTACTTGTTCTGGAGTGAGCGCGGTTCCTGATGCAGCAACTACATGTGCTACTCCTGCTTGGTGCGAACTGACACAATCCATATTTCCTTCTACTACAACGGCAAGATCCTCAGTTCGTATTGCCTGCTTGGCATAGTAACTACCAAACAGTACTTCACTTTTGTGGTAGACCATGGTCTCTGGGGTGTTGATATATTTTCCTCCAACATCTTCGTCATTTAATTTTCTCCCGGTAAACCCAACAACGGATCCATGTGCATCGGTAATGGGAAACATCAACCGATTTCTAAAGCGGTCATAAAAACCTCCTCTATCGTTTGCAATAATGAGTCCTGTTTTTTCTATTTCTTCGTTGCGGTATCCTCTGCTTTGTAAAAATTGCAATAACCCTTCCCACGCGTCCGGTGCAAAACCGATCTGCCACGTATCACTGGTGTTTTGTTGTATGCCACGTTCGGTTACATATGTACGTGCATGTTCCCCACTTTTTGCTTTGAGCAATGCTTGGTGATACCACCGTGCGGCATGTTTTAAAATATCGAGCACTCGTGTGCGTTCGTTTTCTTCCTTTGGATTTTTCTTTTCAAGCGTAATGCCCGCGCGTTTGGCAAGCAAGCGCAACGCATCTGCAAATTCAACGCCTTCTATCTCTTTTATAAACCCATATACATCACCACCTTTACCACACCCAAAACAATGCCAAATTTGCTTTTGGCTACTCACCATAAACGATGGTGTTTTTTCTTGATGAAACGGGCACGGTGCTTTCCAATTGGTTCCTGCTTTTTTGAGGCCCGGAACATATTCTTGCACCACTTCTACAATATCTACCCGCTCTTTTACTTGGTCGGTAATCTGTGACATAGGATTAGCTAGCTTACCGTGGTTTGCCTTTTTGGGCAACCACTACTACGAGTAGTATATCTATTTCACGGGAAACAAAAAAGGGGTTCGTGAGAACCCCTTGCTACTGTTAGCGAATAACAGAAACTGTTGTTTCAGGCTGTGATATATATGCATCGTGTACCGCATTTTCATTCTCAACGGTAAACATTCTTTTCTGCTTTATATCACCAGTCAAATATACATATAA
This sequence comes from uncultured Gammaproteobacteria bacterium, assembly GCA_964611875.1. GTDB lineage: Bacteria > Patescibacteriota > Patescibacteriia > UBA2169 > UBA2169 > CAZTBF01. Next base: position 84,675 of record CAZTBF010000003.1, on the reverse strand, counting down.
CGAAGACGCTTCATGTGACAATACAACTGTATCTTGGGCATACCCAACAACCGTTAGTTTTGTGTTATGTTTTTTCCCAAAAATCCCTGAATCAATTGAAGGCCGTATAAAAGGAGTTGTGCCACTTAACTGTAGTGAGCTATACAATGGCTCAACACTTGCATATCCCTGTGCATCAAATACAAGAGGATGTGGGGCGTCTGTTGCAACTGTGTTAGATAACTTCGTAAAGAAAAACTGAGGAAATGCTACCCCAGGAAGCCCAACAATAGTTCCTAATGTTGAGTCAAAACCGATAAACGTGCTTAATAATGTTGTGGCAATTCCAGAATCAACAAAATACCAGGATTGTTCAAGTGGTTGAGCCGGAGCCAAAAATACAACTTCTTTTACCGCATATGCATCTCGTAAATTTGTTCCGTGATCAAGTAAACGTTGTTGAAGCATTTGTGTCACAAGAGCACCTTGGCTATGCGCAACAATAGTTCTGGTGTGTATCTTTTGTTCTTGTAAGTGAGTAAGCACCGCTTGTACTGTGGTAACATAATCTTCCAACACCATATCACCAAACACCATTCCTACAGGAAGACCACTGGCACCATGTCCAGGTAAATCAATTGCATATACAGCACATACTTCTCCTTGAGCTAGATATTTTTCTGCAAACAACTCCCATGTCGCTGCGGTATGTGAATACCCGTGTACTGCAACTCCTACTTGTGTACAGGTCCCCTGTTTTACACGTTGGTATTGTGTAAGAGTAATATCAGTTGTCACACCTGGGCGTAATGTAATGTCAGTAATTACGTGTTGCTGTGTTTCTATTTCTGCATGTTGTTGAGCATATGCATTACTCGGAATAGCGAAACTTACAACAAACAAAAATATACTGATGAGCATATGCATGCTTATTGTTCGAAATGAAAAAGATATATACGACATAGTATGTATAGTGTTAATAAAATAAAGACTGTGTGTACAGTCTTCACAGTATAACATACTTTATTGATGATCGGTTTCTGCAAGTTGCGGAGGAGGAGGTAACGGTTTTACTCTATGTTTACGTGGAAGAGCAAAAGAAATACCAATTAACACCACGCCTGTAATAGATGTCACTTGAGCATTGCGTGTCACCATATTAAATATCATGGTAAGCACTTCAAGTATGTATGTTCTATATGCCAATGTTTCTGGTGGTAATACGGGAACAATTGCTGTTGGAGCAAAAATAGAAACAATGAGTAGTAACACGCCAACACATAATACAGGCACGCCAATCCACCGTAAGATGGATCGTACCGATCGCTTGGTTAAGAAAAACATAATGCTGATAAGAACCAAGCTCCCTAGTGCAACATAGGTCCATACTTGTTTTGCTTTGAGGTATGCTACTCGAAACTCTTCATACTTATTTTCTGAATCATAGATATCCTGCAGATTCATGGTCCCGTCTTGTGGCAAAGCTATTCCCTCTCGCTCGAGCACTTCTGATACAAACACATTTGCCGGTACGTTTGCTGGCCTGCATACGGGTTTGCCTTGTACATAGGGTTCTTGCCCTTCGGGACATATTTGAAACTCTTCTGCTTTTGCAATAAACATGGCACGTATTTGGCTGGTGTCTACCTCAAGAGTAAGTTCTAAGGTATCTGTTTCACCACGAACATACCCAAAAAAATTGTTGAGTATGCGGTTGATGGTTGCTTCTACTCCGTTTTCTTCTATATCAGTTACCACTACCCCTTGCGAATTGCTTTGTACCATTTTTTCAAGTGGTGCGTATAGCTCGTATGTTTTGAGTACATTGGTTATGGTTTTTGCTTTAAATATCTGGTCAGCTGAAAAACCGATCACAATGACGAGTGAACTTACAAAAAATACCAGTGAGCACAAAAAAAGCGCGAACACGCGCACTATCTGCATAGACTTTGTTTTATTTTTTTAGTTTTCGACGATATGTATGCCATATGACCTTGTATGTGTTATAGCATATTGATGTACATCTGAACAACCTGTCGACTACGCTAAAGCTTCGTCGAACTAAACTTGAAAATGCTTTTTAGAAAATGCTCTACCTGAACCACTTTTTAAATAAATTTCAAAATTTCTCGCTATATATTCTTTTTTGAAAACAAAATAACAATATAACTCCCAATTCCTCCCTTGTGTTGATCTATTTTTACTTTGTTTATGCTCTTCAATCCTTCTTTCAAGATTATTTGTCGATCCAACATAAAAATGATTTTGATCAACTTCTTTTAAAATATATGTATAAAACATACCCCTCTGTAAAATTTTTAAACAGCTGGCACGCCTAGCTGAAGCTTTAGCGAAAGCTGGCGGTGTGTATTGAACGAAGTTCGAATGTATTTCGGACAAAATCCGCAGGATTTTGACGAATGATACTTGCGCCTCGCACGCTCGCTTCGCTCGCGATCCCAAAACCAAAAATTTCCTTACAATTCCTTTTTCGGCGGGGGGTGTGGGGGGAGCCGGCAAAAAATGGAAAGGAAAATTTTTGGTTTTGGTTCCGACGCTTCATTCCTCGAGAAAGGACTTGTATTTATATTTTAGCACTGTGGCGATATTTTGTCCGTCCTTTCCTCCGTCATTTGCGTCGGTGCGAGGCGCTCCTCGTATCCGCGTTTGGTGGTAGTTTTAGCGTCCGCTCACACTTCGCAACCACCTCGCATAGGCCGTTCGCATTCGCTCACAGAGCCTCTCCGGTGTTTGCTTCGTATTCGCTCTGTGGCTTCGATTGAGCCTGTGGTAACTCTAAAAAGAGGATTGTGCTAGGCACAGCAAATCTATATGTGCTTGCCCCACCCACCCAGTGCGCGCACAAATCCCCGCCGTTTTTAGGAACGATTATAAAACGGCAGGGATTGCTCCCTCAATTACATCTTTCTTGAATCATAAGCCCAATGCAAAAGAGCTTGCCTTTGGCGTGGTCGACAAAAAATATCTCCAGTTCGGCAGTTGTTTTTAATTTGCATGATATGTCTACGCATAGCAAGCCACCTTTTTATTTGCCTTTCATCATCATCAGTTCTGCGCCCTAAATAGTATCTGCAATACCACTGGAACCAACCCCTCGGATCATGAGAATATATCCAGCCTTTCTTGCGCCAAACGGAGAGCGGCTGTGATGCATTAACTTTGAAGAAATTTATTTTAGGATCATGCTTGTAACTATCTTTATTTTGGAATTTAGCTTTGATAAACCAATCCTTTGGAAATTCTTTCACGCAGTCGCGCATATAGACTCCGCCAAACACGCCGAGTGAAAGCATCTGTTTTGGCGAGAGTTCCGGCTTAAATCGTGGATCAAAGTTTTTACCGACATGCTCGGTTAATAGATAGCTATATTTATTTTGCATCTTGTCATTGACAAAAACTTTTATCGAATGTTGTCTGCTCATATTATTTTGTAACAAGATACCAAACAACCAGCCCTAGAGAGCTCCACCATCCAAGATCGGACAAAATAAGACCAACCATTATTTTCCTTTGCCAAGATTCCGACAAAATTTCGCCCGCCCGCCCCTCTTTTTCTTTTTGCAAAAGATATGGACTTACACGAAAAGATAAAAACAGGCCGTTTAATATGAGCACGATCGCAATAAGTGCAAGGTACATCGGCACGCCAGCAAACGGCTCGTTTCTAAAGAATATAATGCAACCAGCGACATATAGAAAAATACCAATCCAAATGAGTGGCTTGGTGACTTTGTGCGTCCGAGTTGTAGCTTCAGTCCAATATGCTGATTTTCTCCCTAAAAATCCATGAATATCAATAACCGTAACCGCACCAAGGCCAATAATGAATCCTGTAATTATAATAAATAATCCAATAAAATCTAAACCAATCATAAAAAATTATTTTCTCGGCAAAGGAATAAACATACTCACCCTACGTTTATACTCTGCAAACTCCGGATTCTCTGACATCTTTTTTTCTAGCATAGGAATCCCCGAGACTTTGAGTATCAAAAAAGTAATCGTGATCGGTCCGATAATACCAAACCAGCCGTTCGAGACAGAGAGCGCAACGAGCCATAAACCCCACCACTGCGTTACTTCACCAAAATAATTTGGATGGCGAGTGTATGCCCACAAACCGCTTTGCATCAACTTGCCTTTGTTTGCTGGATTTTTTATAAACCGCGCAAGCTGTGCGTCGCCAACCGCCTCGAAATAGAAACCAAATAGCCATACTGCCACACCAAGCAAATCGAGTGCGCCGAGCGCTGTTCCCGCGCTCTTGTTAATAAGTAACACTGGCATAACAATAAGAAACAAAAAAAGTCCTTGCAAAAGGTACACCTGCGCATAAGAACGAGGGTAAAACCATTTACCCCACTCTTTGCGCCATGCGAGATATCGATAGTCCTCCGCCTTGCCTTTGTTTCTTTTGTGAATATGCCACGCGAGACGCAATCCCCAAACGCTCACCAAGATACCTACAAGTAATCCTCGCGTACCGGAGTCACCCGAGAGGAAATATGAAGTCCAAGCCATAAGCACAAACCCCAATCCCCATGCCACATCAGCCACATCATTTCTTTTTTTAATCAACGAGACCACGAACCAAAGGCTCATGTATACAAACAAAACTAAAATTAGGGTTAGGTAATAATTCATAAGCCAATTTTACTTGCTATGAAATAAGTCACGACCGATACGGAAGACGCTAGTACCGCTCCCCATGCCAAGTCCACGATAGTTACCAAAAGTGGCCAATCTTTAGCTACTGCCAAATTTGTCAGATCATAGGTGGCATAACACACGAAGCCAAACAAAGCACCAAAGAGAAGAGCGTGCATCCACGATCCTTTTTCCATTGCTGGCGATATGACAAATACTACCAAGCCGGCGATAAAAATTAGATAGAAAATAATTGCGGCAGTCCAATTTACATCCGACTTCATGAGATTGCCGATCTGGGCGCGGTAAAAATTTTTAGCCACAACTCCAAGCCAGATCATGTCGATAGCGAAGAATACAGGAAGCGCGATAGCGTAAAGTTTTATAAACATACTTTGTTAGTTAATTTTTTTATAAAATATTCTTCCGACAAAGAATACAAACAAGATCAAGCACACAATAACCGTGACGATAATGCTCGGGTACTGTCCATCAAAACCACTCGCAGACAAATGTTTAAACAATATCCATGAATACGCCCAGACGAGCACCAAGCCGTAGGCGATATTATTGTCTTTGCGCATCCGAAATATTCCAATCACTGCTCCGACCAAGAGAATGATGCTCGTCCAGACAAAGTCGGCAATACCAAATCGGTTCCAGCCGATACTCACAAGAAATACCGTGATATTGGCTATTGAGGCGACCGTAATCCAACCGAAATACACACTAAAAGGAGCCCAAATGAGAAGTTTTTCAAGCCAAGCAAACTGCTCTGCGCGAAGAATATCGGCAATCTTTATAAGAAGGATGAGCAGTGTCGCCATGATGAGCACCGAAAGGCCGATGTAATCATAGTGCCAAGCAAATATCCAAGAGATATTAGCAAGCGAAGTGGCGATAAAAAGCGGATTGATCTTCTTCAAGACTTCCTCTGTTTTTTCATCCTTCTTTACAAACTGATACAGCACATAAGCGCCAAGCAAAAGATAGATCAAACCCCAAATAGAAAAGGCTGGGCCAGCCGGTGCAAAAAGATTGGGATAGGCATCCGATATCTCTCCCGTGGAGCGATTGTTGATCGGCAAGCCATTTGCCATGAAATTTACTGCCACCATGGCGACATATGTAACTGCGGTAAATATTTTTATATAAGTGTTTTTCATAAGTTTATCCATAATTTTGTTTATTAGTTAAATTTTTAATTGCAAAACCACCTAACTTTTCAAATCAAAAACCTCCCACCCTTTCATCGACGAGTCGAAAGAGTATTTTACATTGCGATTTATTTTCCATCCATTTGGTCCGTCTTTGACGACAATACCGCCATCAAATCCTTTCTTACCTTTGATCCATTTCTGCAAGGCTTCCGCCTTATATTTCGTGTCGTTGCTCTCGGCGGTAATACCCGCCTTTGTATCAACGATCAAAACACCGCCTTTTGTTTTTGACTGTTCAACAACATCTTCTTCTTTATTTTCAAAAACCAGCCCAAGATTATTTTTCTTGAGTTTCCTGATTTGAGCTTCAAGCTCCGCTACCTTTTTTTGTAAGTTGTTGTCCGTCATAATTATTTCAAAAGTTCATCGCTCGTTACTCCCAACGCTTGAGCTATCTTCTCAATCGTGGCAAGCGTGGGATTGCCTTTACCCGCTTCAATATTGCTCATTTGCGCACGATCAAGTCCGACCGCACGACAAATGTCGCCTTGCGACATTTTTTTGCGTTCGCGTATGCGCTTTATGTTGTTTCCAAGTTTTGATGTTGGGGTCATATCCACAGATGTAGTATATCTCTTGTTGTGTCTTATTACAATAATGTGATATATTACAAGTATGTGGATATTGAAGCGTCGGAACCAAAACCAAAAATTTTCCTTTCCATTTTTTGCCGGCTCCCCCCACACCCCCCGCCGAAAAAGGAATTGTAAGGAAATTTTTGGTTTTGGGATCGCGAGCGAAGCGAGCGTGCGAGGCGCAAGTATCATTCGTCAAAATCCTGCGGATTTTGTCCGAAATACATTCGAACTTCGTTCAATACACACCGCCAAAATTGAAAATCGGAATTGGAAGCCGAAATGGGGTCGGCGCGAAGCGCCGACACAAACGCATTCCCGCCAAAAATTCCTGAATCCAAAAGGTTTTTCCACGCGGAGCGTGGCTCACTCGTTTGCCAATACAATTTTATGAATAATCAAACCAAAAAGTTTTTCATATATACCCGCAAGTCTACGGACGACAAAGACAGACAAGTCCGCAGTATTGCTGACCAGTTAGCTGAATTGAAAGATTTAGCGTTGAAAGAACAACTGGAAGTGATAGATGTCTTTGTTGAAAAACAAACCGCCAAAATACCAGGCCGTCCTGTGTTCGGTGAAATGTTGGAGCGTATGGAGAAAGGCGAAGCGTCTGGTATTTTGGCGTGGCACCCAGATAGACTTGCGAGAAACTCGGTAGATGGAGGAAAAATTATCTACCTCGTTGATACTGGTGTAATTTCAGAAATGAAATTTCCAACTTTCTGGTGTGATCCAACACCGCAAGGCAAATTCATGCTTTCAATCGCTTTTTCGCAATCCAAGTATTATGTGGACAATTTAAGCGAGAATATCAAGCGTGGTAAGCGAAACAAAGTGAAAGACGGAATATGGCCTCAAATGTCGCCACTTGGCTATGTGAACAAAAATAAGCGTATTGTGCCAGACCCTGAAATTGCTCCACTTATTAAAAAGACATTTGAGGCATATGCAACAGGTTCTTTCACTTTGCGCGAACTCCGCGACAAATTTAATGCGCTTGGACTGAAACGAAAAAGCGGAAAGGAACTTGCGGTGTCGAATTATCAAAAACTTCTCAAAAATCCCATTTATACAGGATTGATGAAATACAATGGTGAAATTCATGAGGGCAAACATGAACCGATTATTACAAAGAAACTTTTTGATTCTGTTCAGGAAGTAATGATGAGAAAGAGCAAGCCGAAGTCTCGCGGACTTAAACCATTTTTGTATAGAGGATTTTTCCGTTGCGGAGAATGTGGCTGTTTTATTACCACAGAAACACAAAAGGGTCATAACTATTTGAGATGTACAAAACGGAAAAATCCTTGTTTGCAAAAATATACTCGTGAGGAAATCATCACTTCCGAAATTCAAAAGGAAATCAAAAAAGTTTCTTTGCCAGACGATTGGGCTAAATGGATGTTGGAGGAAAACGAAAAGGATAAACTGGTGGAAGCTCAATCGTCTACGCTTTTTGCCGACAAAACAAAAGCCAATATTTCTCTTTTGGATTCTAAGATAGAGAAGCTGATGAATGCTTATCTCGAAAACGCTTTGTCGCTCGAAGAATATCGAGATATGAAAAACAAGCTAGTGAACGAAAAACAGCTTCTCAAGGAGAAATTATCGGCTTTTGAGCAAAAAGCGAATAATCGGTTCGAACTTACGGAAAAGTTTTTGAAATACAATATAGAATTGGCAAACGAGGGAACAAATGAAGAAAAACTTCATTTGTACAAAAAAGTCGGTTCGAACTTTCAAATTAAGGATCGAACCGTCTTTTTTGAGCCACGCGGAGCGTGGAAAACCCTTTTGGATTCAGGAATTTTTGGCGGGAATGCGTTTGTGTCGGCGCTTCGCGCCGACCCCATTTCGGCTTCCAATTCCGATTTTCAATTTTGGCGGAGAGAGAGGGATTCGAACCCTCGATACCTTTCGGTATACCACCTTTCCAAGATGGCGCACTAGACCAACTATGCGATCTCTCCGTATGCAGAGAATTACGTAATTCTTAACAAACACAAGCGTATCAAATTTAGTGATAAATGAACAGTTAATCACTATTTTTATTGACTTTTTTACTAAAATATGGTAAAAAATAATGCTACCCACACTGGGTGTGCACCCTAAAAAAGGGCTAAAAATAGCTGTTTTACAACTCAATTCTCAAGGAGAAGCACATGCTACAAAAACCGCTCTACGCCAATTGGCGAACGGTAATTGCCTCGTTTTTGCTTCTCTTTATAGGAGCACTGTACGCAAATTGGTCACTCGTCCGTATTAAGGATGTCTTGTATGAGCCACTAATGGACACAAGCAATCCATATTACATAATGACGAAAATAGTTGAAAAATCGGGTATAGATTTTGGACGTAAAATTCCTATCTATATTCGAGTGCCACGTGTTTCGAAAGAAAATCTCACAGCAGTTATAGCTTTTACAAAAAATGCTGAAAATTTCTTTCAAGCACATAACGCTGATGTTGGTGTATCCAGTATTTCAGTCCCCTACAATTATCATGGGGATGTTCTTGAGCCGTTTATTACCAATCGGCAACTCGAACAACAAGGATTTAATCCAGATACGTGGTATACGAATACCATACAGCTCAAAGAAGTAGCAGGCATATTGGTTGGTCGTATTCCTGGTGAGTATGATTTTTACATCGTTACCTTTGAACCGACACAAGGCTTTGACGAAATAGAAATGTATCGTCTAGTAAAAAGCTTTTTGAAGGGCGAATGGTTAACATTGTTGGATTTGTATATTTCACCAGAAACAGAAATCAACGTGAAACATCAAACGGTGTTAGTTGATGATGTACCAACCGTTATCCCTTTTGAGATAGATCCGTGGAGTTTTGCAATGGCTCGAGGCGATATTCATTTTTTCTCAGTACGAGAACTGGTGTATATAACCCTTGCCATAATCTTTATAGGATGGACACCATTGCATCTTCGCCTTATCGCAAAAGGATCATCAAAGCAATCACTGCTTGCATTAGTGGTGATTGTTGTGAGCCTTACCTACACACGTGCCACCATAGGCATATGTGACAGGTTACTCCCATGGCATTTTGTGGATGAAGTATTTACGATATTAACCTATATTGTAAATATCATCCCAGGTTTTTCTTTTTGCTTGCGTAGATTTGAAGCATTTAACCATGTTTCACATCAACTCAAAAGCACAAAAGCAAGCTACTGGGAACGATGGCGTTCTGCAGATGCTATTAACAACAACTCATTAGGGTTAATTCTCTTTGTTGCTGTTGTTGATTTTTTACTCTGCATGGCAGCACTTCATATAAACGGAGCTCGCTCAATGTTCAATGTTGGAGTAATCGCAAGCTTTGGACTTACGTATACGTGGTTCATGGCAAGGACTTTTATTCCTGCAGCCTATCGTATAATAGGCGGACACGTTGAAGAAATACGAGAGATAGCACCATCACATAAGTGGTATCGTATGAGCATGGCGTTTAATGGCGCCATGCGTACAATCAGTACTTGGTGTGCACAACGCATATATGCAAAGCACAGCATTCTTGTTTCATGTGTTGTTCTGGTGTGCTTAGTAAGCACGACCATTACAGGTCTTTCTCTTGGGTTACTGAATCGTAATAGCGATCCAGGAGAATTGCTTAATAACATGAAAATTGGAGCCCTATACCATGAGATGCAAAAACCTGGCAGACTTGGTTTTTCGCCATATGATGTATATGTCTCTGGCAAACTATCAAGTACCAAAGGCTTTGCAGCTCTATGGGACTACCAAATGACCATTGAGTCATGGGATGCAAGTACCAAAACGATGAGTCTTGCGAATTATGTTGTGGGTATGCTTGAGGCAGATTTTGCTCAAGACATGTCACAACATACTCGTTTGGACAATGCGTTGCAACATATTATGGCAACACACGGTATCACAGAAGAAGAACTGCTTCCGAGCATTTGGAGTGGCATTATACAAAACACTCCTCAAAATCTTCTGGATAATTACGTAGCTCCGCTCAATGGTTCAGATGTTGAAGCTGTAATGCTCACAGTGCTTGGAAAAGGAACCAGTGCGCAAGAGTTGCGTAACATGAGAGATGGCATCTATGCCCTTTCTCAGTACTATCCTGCGTTGTATGTTTTATTACCAGGACCCATGGCAATATACCCAGAAGTTGATGCCGCGGTTTCTGGTGACGGTGGAGCAAGTAGTGCCTTACTTTCATTGCTCATGATCTTTTGTATCACGACCACATGGATTGCTTGGCACAACTATCAAAATCCACAAGCACTTTTTTGGATTTCTGCTGTTCGTGGAGGTATCTGTGCTACGGTGCCCTTTATTGTGGCAACGTGCTCAATATATCTCCTCTTGATGGCACTATCGATTCCGTATGATATTGCTTCAAGTTCAATAAGTAGTATCAGCGTTGCTGTTGCGGTTGATTTTCCATTGCTCTATATTTTTCGAGTGATGTTGATCAGATTGCAACATGCACCTGCTGAAATGCTACTTGCCTCAAAAAGTATGATTCAGGAAATGGAAGAAATATTGGTTGATTACGTGGTAAACACTCCTGCGTTTCTGCCATTACTGTTCTCTCTATTTCCTATTATGAATCGTGTCGGGTATCTCATGGTTGTTGCACTGTTCGCATGCGTTATCGGAACCTTACTCATTATGGCTCCGCTCATGCGCTGGGCAATCATAAAAAAACAATAACCCAAAGCTCCGACTGTGCTTATACAGACAGTCGGAGCATCACCTTATACGAGGATATACATGAACTATATTTGGTTAGTACTCGTATGCCTATGTATGTCTCAAAACACACATGCACAACGGCCAAACACCTACATGACTTTGATTTGGGGGCGATACAGCTCCCCAGAAACAGAGCATGTTGTAGCAGACATACACAACAGCAAGTGGAACGAAGATGATGTTGTTCACTTATGGATTGATTACAAAAATCAAGACATACTGATGAGACTGGGCGATAACACCCGATACTTCTATGGCGTGTTCCTTGAAAAGGACGATTCTTTGTTTGGTTGGAAAGTATATTTCCGAACAAAACGAAGCCCTCGAATTTTGGAAAGGCCAGATCAATTCAATAGTCCCATACAACAAACTCTCCTGAACTACTTTGATGTGGCATCATTGTTAGGAGACAATGTGATAGTGCATCAATATGATGCCGAAGACAGCAATGAAAAAGGGATTGATGTAAAAAGAGTAAGTCATCTATACCTTAGATCAAAAAACTACGGGTATCGAAAGTTGTATATTGAACGCCAACACGATATTCCCGTTGTTCAGAAAATTGAATACTTCACCGATACGGATCAACTGATCAAAACGCAGTACAATACCATATCGGTAAAAGACAAGCGCTGGTATATTGATGAAGCACTATTCGTTACAGAAAGTGGAGACACCACCAAAGTGACTATTCGCTCACGAGAACCAGTTGAAATGTCTCTTTCCAAACAATCACTCTCAAAAGGAAGTCCATAAAGGAACACACCATGAAATGGGTACTGATACTTTTGGTGGCAAGTATGCCACTTACTGCCTCTGCACAATTTAGTGCAGAAACAAATGTGTATGTTACCTATAGCAGATTTGCGAAAGGTAACAACAAAAACATGTTTGACTCAATATATCGATTTGAAACTCGATACAAGCCAAGCACTGGATTGATGTTTGTATTCGAACCAGAATTTCGGCTCAGTGGACCACATTCGGTGAAAGACGCCGTGATGTATGAAAATACCTATGGCGATCCAGCAAGTGTTATGATGAGACAGTATTATATTGATCTCACTCATCAACATTCTCGCTATCGATTGGGAAAGATGGAATTTTACCAACACACTCCTCTCAACTTTGTTGATTTTTCTCCCTATACAAGCCGTAGTTTGCTTGAACCTTTTAGAGGCTTGGAAGACAAAAATCGGCAAGCAAATATAGGAGTGTCTGCTGAAACATTTGTTTCCGAAAAGATTATGCTGTATGGAGCAATGGTCCGTAAAAATCTTCCGGGCATTGCAACCTATAGCGATAATCCATGGACCCAAAAGCTGCCTTCTCCTTTCACCTACGGTGACCCCATTGTTGGAAACACCTATGGGTATGGTGGCGGTTTATATTGGGAAGGTGCAATTGCAGGAGATATTGGTTATTACCATGGATCCTCAAACGTGCCAGACCATACAACTATCCAAGGAACAGAAGTGAGCATGGTCTTTCCTAAACAGCACAACCTCACCGCAACACTGGTAAGCGTGCTCAAAGGATGGACAATCAAAACTGCAGGCTCGTACTACAAGCAACACCAAGCAGACGAATTTATTACTCTGCTTGTAGAAGTAGAGCGCACCCGAGAACATTTCCTTCTCCCACACGATAACATTTTTATCTCTGTGGGGTATGCAGATGTTGCAACCCGAACGACGAGTGCCACTAGTCAACCAGAGGTAGATTTCAGAAGACTCTACCAAGGTGGCACAGTACTCGGCACCATTGAGTACGAGGCAACTCCAGGGCTTGTATTCAAGTTCCGGGTTGCCTATAATGTTGGGCAACAGGGGCGCTACAGTTACCTTTCTTGCTCACAAAACATTGGCAAGTATGCCACCATAACACTTGGTGGCGAACTTATTGATGCGCAAACACCAGGGTCATTATTCTATACCTATAGAAACAATGACCGTGGGTTTGCAAATGTTCATTTTCACATATATTAACCCTATCCCCGCTTTGTTTTTACAAAGTGGGGATTTTTTTATACTAAAAAACAAACATTCCACCGAGATGGAACGTTTAATAGTGTCATCCCGAGCAAGCGTTAGCGAAGCGATGGGATCCCATCGCCCTGAGTACAGGTCTCGGGATGACAACTGAGTACTACTCACTTTTATTTCTCGTATATACTCGAGTATCAACTTCAGCTTCCTTTTTCTTAAATTCTGATTCAACATCAATACCCAATTCAATGGCAACAGCAAACACCATATTAATAACATCCGTAATTTCACCACCAAGCCAATGTTCATCTTTCTTGCTCACATCAACATGCATACCATTTGTCTTTCTACATGCTTTCACCAATTCGCCAACCTCTTCAGTAAGCATGAGCAAACGTTCATGTAATGGCTCATCATCAAAACCTCTTTCATCAATTTTATAACGAATATACTCTTGGAGGTGTTGTATAGTTTCTTTTTTGAGTTCCATATAGATATAGCATTATTTCTTCTTTTCTGCCTGTGCAACCCTCTTCGTTGTGGCAACCACAGAATCAGGCGTAAGTGACATAGAATCAATCCCCTGTTCTGCAAGCCATGCAGCAAACTCAGGATAATCACTTGGAGCTTGCCCACAAATACCTACCTTTCGTTTATGTTTTTTAGCGGTTTTAATCAATACTTCTATCATATGTTTCACCGCAGGATCGTTTTCATCGTAAATATGGCTTACCAATTCAGAATCTCTATCTACACCAAGCACGAGTTGCGTGAGGTCATTTGATCCAATAGAAAAGCCATCAAAAATCTGAGCAAATTCTTCTGCCAAAATAATATTCGAAGGAATTTCTGCCATTACGTACACCTCTAATTTATTCTTGCCACGTTTGAGCCCATGCTTTTCCATAACCTTTAGTACTTGTTTTCCTTCTTCTACTGTTCGACAAAATGGAATCATAATTTTTAAATTAATGAGTCCCATTTCATCTCGTACTTTTTTCATACCTGCACATTCAAGGGCAAATGCCTCTAGGTAATTTGGATCATAATAGCGAGAAGCACCACGCCAACCGATCATTGGGTTATCTTCTTTTGGCTCATACGGTTCTCCGCCAATAAGGTTTGCATATTCATTACTTTTAAAATCAGACAAGCGAACAATAACATCCTTTGGATAAAATGCTGCCGCTATTCTTCCGACCCCTTCTGCAATTTTATCTACAAAAAACTGTGCTTTATCCGTATATCCTGCGGTAATAGCATCTATTTTTTCTTTTACTTCTGCATCTTTTATTTTTTTGTAATTAAGCAACGCTAATGGATGCACCTGAATAAAGGTATTGATAGTAAACTCTAAACGAGCAAGTCCCACACCCTTGTTTGGAATAAAGGAATCAGCAAACGCCTTTTCTGGCGAAGCCAAATTCATCATGATATCTGTTTTTGTTTTTGGCAATTTTAAGAGATCATGCTTGGTAGTGGTGTAGGACATTTTTCCTTTGTATACAAAACCAATTTCACCTTCAGCGCAACTCACGGTTGCATCCACGCCTGTTTTAATATCCTCGGTTCCTGTTTTGGTTCCCACAATTGCAGGAATGCCCAACTCACGAGACACAATGGCCGCATGGCAGGTTCTCCCGCCTGCATTGGTAACAATACCAGAAGCTAATTTCATAATTGGTTCCCAATCTGGATCCGTCATTTCCGTTACTAAAATTTCACCTGGTTTAAATTGGTGCAAGCCTGATACATCTTTAATCACTCGAACTTTACCAATACCAATTTTATTACCAACTGCTTGTCCTTTGGAAAGAATGGTTCCACGTTTTTTAATATGATGTTCCTCAAATGTAGTGAGGTCTTTGGTGGATTGCACGGTTTCTGGGCGAGCCTGCACAATATAGAGTTGTCCATCTTTTCCATCCTTTGCCCATTCAATATCCATCGGGCGTTTGTAATGTTCTTCAATAATCATGCCCCATTGCGCAAGTTGCAAAATTTCTTTTTCATTAAGCACGTGGGTGTGTTGATCTTTTTCACTGACATCAACAATTTTTGTTGGTTCGGTGTCCCCTACTGCATACACCATTTTTTCTTTTTTGGTACCTAAACTTTTGCCCACAATTGGTTTGAGCTTTCCTTTGAGCAATGGTTTAAATACATAATATTCATCCGGACTTACTTTACCTTTTACTACAAGCTCACCCAATCCCCAAGATCCATTGATCAAAATAACATCGCGGAAACCAGATTCTGTATCCAAGGTAAACATAACCCCAGCGCTTGCGGTATCACTGCGCACCATTTTTTGTACCCCAACAGATAAAGCAACTTTTTCATGATCAAAACCTTTATCAACACGATACGAAATAGCGCGATCCGTAAATAAGGATGCCATACACTGTTTGACCGCGGTCATAACCGCGTGCTCCCCGTTGATGTTGAGGTATGATTCTTGTTGCCCTGCAAAGGATGCATCAGGTAAATCTTCAGCGGTTGCGCTAGAGCGTACGGCTACATCAATTGCTTTTTTACGATACTGTTTTGAAAGTTGTGTATATGCTTTTACAATTTCATCTTTTAAATCGAGTGGAATGGCTGCATCTAAAATAGTGGCTCGAATGGCTCGTCCACGTTGTGCAAGTTGTTTTACATTTTTGGTATCAAGACCTTTGAGTTGTTTATGGATTTCGTCGTTAATTCCTGCTTTATCTAAAAAATAACGATACCCTTCTGCGGTTACCGCAAACCCATCAGGCACGTTTACTTTTTTCCCAAGCTTGCGCACCATCTCTCCTAAACTTGCATTTTTACCACCAACGAGAGGGACATCATCAATGCCCAGTTCTTTAAAAAATTTTATGTATTGCATATTTGTTTTAATTTTTTATTTTATTGAAAAGGGTTGGGATCCGAAAAGGTAATACGAGAAGCGGTATGAACCTCATTTTCTTCTATATCATATTTCTGGGTATAGATACGAGCAACGTTTCCAAATAATGCTTCTGAATAATCAAAACCAAGTTTCTCGCTCACCTCGCGTACGTCTTTTTCCGAAGAACCTTCTATTTCTACAAATGGTTCAACATAGGGCCACTCATCAATATCAATAGTTACGGTATCAAGCTTCCATGTTTCTCTCTTTTTTTCCTGATAGTTTTTCTGGTGTGCTCCGAGTCCTTCAACAAATTCTTTTGCATCATTAAAGCTGGTTACGTGTAGTTCTATTTCCTTTTGCCCATCTATAGCACCGTTTTCTTCCCATTTATAACTGAGCGTTATTTCGCCCGTTCCTTCATCTCGCACCCGTAAACGCTGGCTTGTTTTGCCTTCAACATCTCGGAGAGGAACATAAAAATTCATTAATTTTTGCAATCGCTCGGCATGGACACACTCAGCCCCAAGCTCTTTGAGCTTTGCTCGAATCTCTTTCTTATTAATATTGCTAAAGGTTGCTTCGTATTCGGTAGCCATACACCCTACACAGTATGTACTTTTAACAGATTGAGCGAACCATGTGGTCCAGTTGGGTGCCCTGATGCAACCACAATTTTTTCACCTTTTTTAATAGCAAACTCTTTTTGCACTAACGCAACACTTGCATTAATAAGCGCATCTAAGCTATCGTGCCGTTCCATAAAGAATGGTTCAAGACCCCATACTAAACACATTTGTCGTTGCGTCACTTCACTTTGGGTGAGTGCCACAATAGGTACATCAGGACGTTGGGAGGCTATCATACGTGCACTGGTTCCAGAAGAAGACATGACCACAATGGCTTTAATATCATCGTGCTCTACAACTTCCTCAGTCATTTGAGCAATAATGTTGGATACGGCTCCTCTATCAAACGCACTACCATGCATATCATCGTATGGGGATTCTTCTGTTTCTCGTAATACTTTTGCCATGATGCTACATGCCTCTATAGGAAACGATCCTGTTGAAGTTTCACCAGAAAGCATAACCGCATCGGTATGATCAATTACTGCGTTTGCAACATCTGACACTTCGGCACGTGTTGGGCGTGGGTTAATCATCATGGATTCCAACATCTGTGTTGCAACCACTACAGGCTTTGCTGCATGTACACATTTTTCAATAAAACCTTTTTGCAACAAAGGAATTTCTTCTGCAGGCAATTCAATACCTAAGTCCCCTCGAGCGATCATAATACCATCTGCTTCTTCTAAAATTTCATCAAAGTTTTTTACGGCTTCTTTGCGTTCTATTTTTGCAATAATGTTTGGGCTGTACGTATCGCTTTCTGGAATTAATGCTCGCAAACGTTGCACATCTTTTGCATCACGAACAAAGGAAAGGGCAATCCAATCCACTTTTTGCTTGAGCCCAAATTTCAAATCTTCTTTATCTTTGTCCGTAATTACTTCATCTGGTAGATTTGAATCGGGCAAATTAATACCACGGTTGCTAGTTAAGATGTCTCCTTGTTCAACTTCTGCAGTAACCACACCATTTTCTACGGTCACAACTTTTAGTTGTACTAATCCATCCTTAATTAAAATGGGCTCACCTGGTTTTACAATTTCTGCTAAATCAACTTGTGTAGGAAGCAATGTGGTGTGTGCAGGGGCAGATGACTCATGTTCTTCATATACCAACATCACCGTGTCACCACGTTTGACCGCAATACCATCTTGTGGCAATTCCCCTAACCGAATACGTGGACCTTGGAGATCCTGCATAATAGCAATAGGACGTTCTCTTTTTTCAGAAACTGCTCGAATATTGTTAATAAGCATGGTGTGATTTTCGTGTGAACCATGCGAAAAATTAAGCCGAGCTACATTCATGCCCGCCTCAACAAGTGCATTAAGTTGTTCTTTTGTTTCGGTTGCTGGACCAATGGTACAGATGATTTTAGTTCGTTTCATGTGTGTTTGTGTGAATTATGGATAGATCCCTCGGTAACATACGTAGTATAGCAAATACCCCTCTTTTCAGCCATGTGGCTAAAACATCCACATGTTGTGTTTCCATGCCTCTTTATATATATACACTCGGCGAAGAATAAGCCATACCGGCCATTTGATAAAAAAAATCCCAATATCTCGTTTGCCGTGATAGAGATATCGTATAAAAAGAATAATGATGAGCAATTTCAAAAAAAGAAAATATACATAGTCCTCTATATTTACAATCAGCCCCTGTGTTACTGATGGCCCAAAGTGCATGTAGTGTTCTGGATACTCTTTTTTTAAACGAACCCACACAGATGCATTTCGTGCAGATGCTAATAACGAATCAATAGTCCATAATTGAGCTTGGTGAAACACCACCGCATTGGTGCTTCGAGCATAGGTATATCCACGTGACACTAATCGAATGGCGAGTTCGGAATCTTCATTATGATATTGATCATACTCCGCATTAAATCCACCTTCCTTTTCAAGAACACTTTTTTTGAACGCAATATTACAAGACATTGGCCAATGCGCATTGTGATTTTGTACTAATCGTTCAGGGAAATATCCTGTATATCCTTTTTCTCTATAGATAGTTTCGCCAATGACAAAAGCGGTATCACCTTGAAATGCACTACCGAGTGATAGTGCCCAATTGGGGTCAGCAATGCAATCATCATCTATAAAACAAATGATATCATGCTGTGCTTGTGCAATGCCTGCATTACGTGCGTTGCTTGGTCCTTGTGATTGAGCATGATGTATGGCAGTGATGCGATCATCATCAAGTGACTCAAGATATGCGTGCGTTTCGTCCGATGAGCCATCGTTTACTACAATAATTTCAAAATCCACCCCTGTTTGTGCAAGAAGTGAGGTAATGCATTGTTTGAGTGATGTGACTCGGTTGTGGGTTGGGATGATGATTGAGCAGGAATAAGCCATAAGCAGTAAGCCGTAAGTACACAGCTTACCCCTTATACCTTACTGCTTACAGCTTATCACTTACGCGTTGATAATCCAAAAAGAGCCCGCCTTCTGGCGAGCCCTTTTTAATATATTTGGTTGATGACGTTTTCTATTTTCACGGGATCCTTTCGCTCAGTCCCCTCAAGTGCAGAGCACTTTCGGGTTCCTTCGCTCAGGATAGCGCTAGCGCTACATCATGCCCATACCAGGCATACCACCACCCATGCCTGCTGGCATAGCTGGAGCACCGTCACCATCCTTTGATGGAAGATCGGTTACAATTGCTTCGGTGGTTAAGAACATTGAAGCAATAGATACTGCGTTTTGGAGAGCACTACGTGTTACCTTGGTTGGATCTACAATACCTGCTGCAATCATATCTTGGTATTCATTAGTTGCTGCGTTGTATCCTACGGTACCAGATTGTTTCTTTACTTCTTCTGCTACCACAGAACCATCACGTCCTGCGTTAAATGAAATTTGACGAATTGGTTCTTCGAGTGCACGGCGTACAATAGCAACACCAGCAAGCACATCACCTTCTTCTGCATTCAGACCTTCGAGTGCTTCTGATGTGCGAATAAGTGCAACACCACCACCAGGTACAATACCTTCTTCAATAGCAGCTTTAGTTGCTTCGAGTGCATCTTCGATACGGTGTTTCTTTTCTTCCATTTCGGTTTCGGTTGCTGCGCCTACTTTAATAATCGCAACACCTTTACCAAGCTTACCTACGCGTTCTTGTAACTTTTCTTTATCGTAATCTGAATCGCTGTTTGCAAGTTCTTTTTCAATTTCTGCTACACGAGTTTCAATAGCACTTTGTTCACCAGCACCTTCAACAATTGTGGTATTGTCTTTGGTTGCAACAACCTTACGTGCTTTACCAAGCATATCGATTTCGGTGTTTTCAAGTTTCAAACCAAGTTCTTTGGTAATTACTTTACCACCGGTGAGTACCGCGATGTCTTCAAGCATTGCTTTTCTGCGATCACCAAATCCTGGAGCTTTTACCGCGAGTGCAGTAAATGAACCACGCATCTTATTCAAAATAAGGGTTGCAAGTACTTGGTCATCAAAGTCTTCTGCAATGAGTACAATTTCTTTTTTACCAGATTGTACAACTTTTTCGAGTACGGGAAGGATGTCTTGAATAGAAGCTACTTTTTCATCGGTTAACAAAATGTATGGATCTTCCATAACTGCTTCTAAACGATCGGTATTGGTAATCATGTATGGTGACGCATAGCCTTTATCGAACTGCATACCTTCTACCAATTCCAATTCCATACCAAAGGATTGAGATTGTTCTACGGTAATAGGAGCATTGTGCCCTACTTTGTTAATTGCTTGTGCAATCAAACTTCCGATTTCTTTGTCGTTTGCTGAAATAGATGCAACTTGTGCAACATCTTCTTCCTTTGTTGGATCAATTTCTTTTGATTGACCTTTTAAGTGTGCAACCACTTTTTCGGTAGCCATATCCATTCCCTTTTTAATAGAAAGTGGATTTGCACCTGCGGTTACATTTTTAATACCTGCTGCAATCATTGATTGTGCAAGCAAGGTTGCGGTGGTGGTACCGTCACCTGCTACATCGTTAGTTTTGTTTGCAACTTCTTTTACGAGTTCTGCACCGATGTTTTCGAATTTGTCTTCGAGTTCAATTTCTTTTGCAACAGATACACCATCTTTCGTAATGGTTGGTGCACCAAAACCTTTATCCAAAACCACGTTACGTCCTTTTGGACCTAAGGTTACTTTTACTGCGTTTGCGAGCTTGTCGACACCAGCTTTCATTGATTGTCGAGCTTCTTCATCAAAAATTATTTGCTTTGCCATAGAATAGTTTGTGTCATCGCGAGGGAGTTGTACTCAGCGACCGTGGCGATCTCGTGAAAAACACTTGTGCTTCATCACGGGATCCCTTCGCTTCACTTCGTTTCGCTCGGGATGACTACCTTTTCTTAATTATTCAATTATTCCGATAATGTCAGTTTCACTGATAACTAACACTTCTTCGTTTTGTACCGTCACTTCGTCTGGTGAGTATTTACGGAATACAACCTTGTCTCCGACCTTTACAGACACAGGTGCAATTTCGCCGTTGTCCAAACGTTTTCCTGGACCAACAGCAATAACTTCGCCTTGTTCTGGCTTTTCTTTATCCATAGTATCTGGAAGCACAATGCCACTTGAAGTGACTTCTTCTGCGTCCAATGGTTTGACGATCACACGATCGCCGAGTGGTTTAATAGGCATATGAATGTGACATTAATTACCTTGTTAAAATCCCCTGAGATTTATTCAAAAAATTCTTTTGTGGGGTCAAAAGAAATAAGTTGTAAGATATAAGTAATAGGTACAAACTCTTACTTCTTATAACTTATTTCCTATAGCTTTATCACTCTACATCAAAGAGTGATAATCTGTCAACGGTTTGTAAGTATACTAAAATAAGGGGTAAAGTCAACCAAAAATATACTTTTTTTGCAAAGTAAAAACCCTCGCTAGTAGATAAATAGGAGGGTTAAAAAAGAAACAAGCCGAGGGGTGCACATAAGCCCTAACGAAGGTGCTCTCATGATACAAGTATACAGAGCAACGAAAGGAGGACGAACGTACGATATGCACATATCTTAGGGAGAAAGGAGAATCAGAGCAAGATGCATGCTCCCCTCGGCTGTTGTTGGGGGAGGTAGAGGAAGTGAGGTTTAGCACAACCATCACTAGTCGGGGATAGATGGCTGTAACTATGAAAGCCCCACTTCCAAAAACTCCAAATAAAACGAACAAAAAAATTTAAGATAAAACAAGACTACAGGATTTATGGTTTTTTGTCAAGAGTAGCTCAAAAAAATAAAACAAGAGAACGAAAAAGGCTACCATATATTGTATATGGTAGCCTGAATGTATTCCCCTACTACGTAAACCCAAATATGTAAACGGGCATTGTGCTTTCTCCTTTTTAAAGGCTGTGTTTGGCTACGCTATGTAGCCCCAGGCCCAATCAGGCGACAACGACGGCCAAAAAATGAAATTGGTTATATAAGCTTACGAAAACGGGTACTTTCGTAGGCGAACCTTTGTTTTTCACTTTCGTGCTCCTTACGTTTGTATGATTAGGCTTCCATGTGAAGACTAATCAGAAGGTATAGAGTTTAGTCTGCATCGTGCAGACCTTATCGGTGAGGGAGAAATGGGGAAAGATGAAGTGACTAAGCAGGTAGCATTCCAAAGGAATACGTTCTAATGCCGTTCTCTGTGTGGCGACAACTCTTAGCCACTTCATCTCGTGGGAAGGAACTTCTTTCTTTTGAATAAATAAATATACACTATTAATAGTATATTGTCAAGTATGTTTAATATAAAAAATGACTATTTTACCCTTATTTAGCACTTTTTTGAACAAAAATACCTAATATTAGTAAAAAAATAACTACCCCGCTGTAGAGTGTCCAGAGGTAGTGATCGAATAACATAATTGTTAGTAAAGGAATTACAACGATGATATTTTCAATTACCTGTCGTTGATACTGAGTCATAAGGTATAAGAGATAAGCTATAAGTAATGCACCGATTACTCCTAATTCTGCAAGGATCAATATATATGTATTGTGCACTGGTTGGTAGACAAATGAAGGGCGTTGGTCATCTATATTGGTATGCACCGCTACTGTATAGTTTCCGATGCCTACTCCAATGAGCCAATTATCTTTGATAACTCCTTTTGCCTCTTCTAAGGAAGATAATCTTTCGGTAGTTGATTGTACTTCCAGCCTCCCCTGTCCTGTAGTGCGTGCAAGCATTTGTTCTGGGAACAATGTGCTGAATAACCCGACACATACCATGCTGATGCCAATATATATAAGGAGCACGGTATCAAACCTTTTACGCATTCCCGCAATAAGTACGCCAACAGCAATACTGATACAAAGCGCCAACCACGCAGAACGAGAAAATGTAGCAAGCAAACCAAACAGTACTACAAAAAATATAAGATACCGAAGAGCGTATCTATATTGCTTTAACCTGCGAGTGACGTGTTCATGAGCCAGCTGTTTTGTTTCTTTAATCAATAACAAGATACTCAAAACCAACCATATGCCTAACATGTTCGGATGCGGGAACGAACCATACGCGCGCAACCATCTACCTGAAACAGTTTCAACAACAGAAGAACCAAGCACATCTGCAGATTGGTGTGCCATACCAAGTATGGTAGATGCTGGAATCTCCTGCAAAAAAGTTTGCACAATTGCACATACTGCTTGTATAAAACCAGAAGCAATAATAGTCCAATTCAGTTTCCATTGAGGAATAACACCAGAGGCAACCACCAAGCACACCACACTTGCTTCAACCAGCATTACCCAATGCTCCAGAGCTACGGCACGATCCAATGCCCACAACAAAGACACTCCTGCCCACAGTACACACATACCTAACAGGGAAGGAAAGTTCCATAGTTGTGACATGTTAAAACGTAGCCCTTTACGGTGTATCTGTAATCCACCATATATCACCAAAGCACACATTACTATGAGTAACAGTAATTCTGTTACATACAACGACTGTGTTCCATATTCCCAATATCCTCCATTAAGCTCCCCTGGTACCAATATCCAACGTGCCTGCCATGGGATGAGGAATATAAAGATGAGGGTGAGGTATTGGATTGTTTTGGTGAGTATGGACATACACTAGACGTCATCCAGAACGAAGCGAAAGCGGAGTGAAGGATCTCGCCAATGACGCATGGATCTGCATCACGGGATTCTTCGGCTACGCCTCAGAATGACGGTTTGATGTTATTTATTTAACCTTTCTATAAACATACTATTATGTTCCTCCCTTCTATCGTTTACATGAAACTTCAGCAAACCCCTTTGCACTTGCACACGAGTGTCCTTATTTTTTAATTCCCGTATCGCTTTTGGAAAACGCATTTCTTGCATACGTTGTATTATTTTTGAAAAAGGCAGTAATACCATTTCGAACACGACACGAACGAGTGGACGGTGACGAGTGTATCTCCGTGGGTGTGGCACTACTTTTTCTGCGTAAGGGAGATACTCACGAACCCAAGAAACATTCTCTTTCCAAAAGCGTTCATAGTAGTTTCCTGCATCGTACACAGGATAAAAATGATATACCCAGTATACAAAATCGATATCCTCTTTGTTCATACGCAAATCACTCAAAGAGAGATGTTCCTCATCTAAAAATACACTGATACATATTTTCTCTTTAGTATTCTTGTACCCAGGGCGCATACGCAATAGCGTAAGTAACAACAAAGAAAAAAAACGTACCCACCATACTCCCCCTTTTTTGGTTACAATAACAAGATCAATATCACTGCTCTCGCTGGTGTTATTGTATGCTATGGAATTGCTTGCCATGATGAGTCGTACAAAAGGTAGATGGGAAAGCATGGTAATAATTGGTTGTGCCTTTCTCATTTTTTCTTCAGCAATAACGTATCGGTTGTGCCGAGTATCAATACTCTCTTCCTTTTGTGAAAAATAGTACAACCCATTTTTTTGCTTGAGAGAACTGTTGTCTAATGTATGCACTACTTCTCCTAGAGATACGGTGGTAGTACTTTTTTGTTGCAACAGCAAACGATACACTTCGAGTGTGGTGAGTGGATAGTCGAACATGTCGAAATAGGTGAGGGTTTTTTGTATAGCAGTTTGTAGCATACTCATATTGTATCACGCTTACACAGCTATTTGACAATAATTTAATATATCTAGTATAGTAATTTTCTGCACCTTTAAAAACCTTCAAAACCCTAAACAAGGAAGATTAAAATGCCCGAAATGATAAACATCTGGGAACTTGATAGTGATGGAAAGCCCATAGAGTCATCAATGGACATCATGGACAGGGATGATTTCTATGATACGCAAATAGAATATTTTTTGAAACATGGCAGACCTTCACATTGTGTTGAAGTTATCTGGCTCCTTATGGTGAATTGTTCTCATCAAATATTTATTTCTGAACGATCAGATGATAAACGTCATAACTACGGACAAGGTGACAAAACAGTTGGTGGACACAACGCCGTGACAAAAGCAAGGGCACTTGATGCACCTATTGCGTATGTTGCTTTATCAGAATCCCTCCAAGAACTTAATACCGCATGTCTTGTCATACCAGAAGAATTATACTTTATGGTGCTTGAGCAAAACATAAATTTTGTTGATAATTTTGCAATGGCTCAAAAAATAGGTTTTGGAGTTTTCAACACGAAAAGAATTATGCAAGGATATGATACTCCGATTGTCATTGCCAGCCGTGCTCATGTATATTTTGGTGTACATACGGGAGCAACAAAACCATTTGATAAAGAATCTGATGGTGTTGTAAGGAGAACACTTCCCTCTCTTGAGCGTAGGTTAAAGCAATATCCAGAACTGTTCACAGACGATTTGCATTTCTTGATTAGATATTACCGAAATCGCCTTATAGGATTTATGGATCGCGTTTCGGAAATAAGAAAAAATGTTCCTTATCCAGACAATTTTTAAAAACCGGAGATACTCATATACTCCGGTCTTTTTTTACCAAAAATACCAGATCCTGAAATAAATTCAGGATGACGTGGAAATATACCTCTCTCCAATTCCACAATTCTCCAATTCTACATCACTTTTTTGAGGTACTGTCCCGTATAACTCCCCTTCACCTTAGCAACATCACGCGGAGTGCCCGTTGCAACAATAGTACCACCTTTGTCTCCCCCTTCAGGGCCAAGGTCAATAATCCAGTCACAACTTTTAATCACATCTAAATTGTGTTCAATAATCAAAACCGTGTTTCCTTTATCTACCAATTTGTTTAACACATGCAATAATCGTTCAACATCCGCAAAGTGCAACCCTGTGGTTGGTTCATCTAAGATATATAATGTTTTACCGGTAGCCCTGCGAGCCAATTCGGTTGCAAGTTTAATACGTTGCGCCTCACCACCAGAAAGAGTGGTAGCGGATTGACCTAAATGAATATACCCAAGACCAACCTCACAAAGTGTTTCTAACTTATTTTTAATTGTTGGAATACTTTTAAAGAATACGGCAGCTTCCTCAACGGTCATAGATAAAATATCCGCAATATTTTTATCTTTATAATGAATTTCTAATACTTGTTGATTGTAACGTTTACCATGACATTCTTCACAGTCCACATACACATCTGGTAAGAAGTTCATTTCAATACGTTTCACGCCGTCCCCTTCACACACCTCACAACGTCCACCTTTTACATTAAAACTAAAGTGCCCTGCTTTGTAGCCACGAATTTTTGCTTCTGGTAATTCGGTAAATAGATCACGAATAGGGGTAAACACACCTGTATAGGTTGCAGGATTTGAACGAGGAGTACGGCCAATTGGGGACTGGTCAATATCAATCACTTTATCAATATGCTCCAAACCAGTAATTTCTCGATGCTTCCCTGGGTGATCTTTTGCTCGATAAAAATGTTGCAATAAATGTTTTGCAAGAATATCCGTCATGAGGGTAGATTTTCCTGATCCAGACACACCGGTAATGGCAACCAATTTTCCTAATGGAATTTCTACATCTACATTTTTTAAATTAAATTCTTCAGCACCAAGCACGGCAATAGATTTACCATTTCCTTTGCGGAATGTTTTTGGTGTTTTAATCGCTTTCTTGCCAGAGATATATTGTCCGGTAACGGAATTCTTATTCTTTTTAATATCCAACGGTTTTCCTTCTGCAATAACATTACCACCATGCTTCCCAGCACCCGGACCAATATCGATTACCCAATCTGCTTCGGTAATGGTTTCCTCATCATGTTCTACCACAATAACGGTGTTTGAGAGATCACGAAGTTCCTTGAGTGTTTTAATGAGTCGTGTGTTGTCACGTTGATGCAATCCAATAGATGGCTCATCTAAAATATACAGCACACCAGTAAGTGCGGATCCAATTTGTGTTGCTAAGCGGATACGTTGTGCTTCCCCGCCAGAAAGCGTATGCGCAGCACGATCCAAGGTTAAATAGTTTAAACCCACATTGGTTAAAAATTCTAATCGAGCAACAATTTCTTTTAACACCAAGTTCGCAATTTTCATTTGCGATTCAGTAAGTACACCTTTGCTGGATGCAAGCTTTTTAAAATGTGCGAGGGACTGATCTATTGAGGAATGTGTTACCTCTGCAATGTTTTGATCTGCAACCGTTACCCCGAGTGCTGCAGGTTTTAAACGTTTACCTTCACACACTGGGCACAATTTTACGCGCATGTAGCCTTCGATTTCTCGGCGAATATATTCTGATTCGGTTTCTTGGTAGCGACGCATAAGGTTATTCACCACACCTTCAAACGTTGTTTCAAACTCTTTTACTTTTCCTGGTGCATCTGGGTTGCTGACACTGTATTCGGTTGAGCCCGTTCCATGCATAACCAAATCAATCGCTTTTTTAGGTAAATCTTTTACCGGTGTATTAATAGAGAATTTATTTTTTGTTGCAACCGCATCTAAAATCCTAAAGTACCACCCTTGAAACGATGCCGTTCGTGACCACGGGCGAATAGCCCCTTCTGCAATAGAAAGCTTTTTGTTTGGGATCACTAAATCGACATCTACTTCGAGCTTGGTACCAATACCATCACATTCTTCACACGCACCATGTGGTGAGTTAAATGAAAAATTACGTGGTTCGAGTGGCGGTAAATTAAAATGCCCCTTTGAACACGCAAGGTGTTCAGAGTACATGTGTGAGGTATTGGCATCTACATCGTGCACCATAACTAACCCGTCACCCAACTCGAGCGCGGTATTGAGCGAATCGGACAATCTGATTTTATCGTCCTTGGTTGGTTTGCTTTTTACTACGAGGCGATCTACAACCGCATCAATAGTGTGCTTTTTCTTTTTATCAATGCGTTTGTCTTCTGCTTCATCAAGTGAAAGCACTTCGCCATCGAGTCGCACACGTGCATAACCTGCTCGTGATAGTTCGGTAAATACATGTTTGTGTTCCCCTTTTTGGTCCCGAATCACGGGCGCTAAAATCAAGATCTTGGTACCGTCTTTCATTTTTTGCACCTGTCGCATGATTTGCTCTTTACTTTGCTTTTGTATCACTTCGTTGCATTCGGGACAGTGTGGTGTACCAACGCGTGCATACAAAATACGGAGGTAATCATATACCTCGGTGACAGTTCCCACGGTTGAACGCGGGTTGTGTGATGTTGATTTTTGATCAATGGAAATGGCTGGTGATAATCCGTCGATACGATCCACATCTGGCTTATCCATTAATCCTAAAAATTGTCTAGCGTATGCGGAGAGTGATTCAACGTATCGACGTTGCCCTTCTGCATATATGGTGTCAAAAGCAAGTGAAGATTTTCCTGATCCAGAGAGTCCGGTGATAACAACTAATTGGTTGCGAGGGATATCTATGGAAATGTTTTTCAAATTATGAACGCGAGCTCCTTTTACGGAAATGACTTCTGTTTTTTGCTTTGACATAATGCCTACGAATTACAAATCAAGTACAAATATACAAATAATATGTCTGTGATGTCTCTCTTACGAATGAGGTACAAGATAGGTATATGTGTACCTTATTTGTATATGTGTATGTGTTTAAAAACAACGGATAGTATACATAAAAAATGAGGTTTGATCAAGGATGCAGTTATGGCACAGATATACGTTTTTGTGATAGCATTGATATATGAGTAACATTCATTATGCTTCTGCATGGGAGCAAGAAAAATTATTTCTTGAAGCAACAAGAAAAAAACGCCCAGACCTTTTTGAAGTCGAAACGTTATTTCTTGATGAAACAGTATTACCCGCTATAGGGATTACTACCATGAAAGATGATAGGCCTCATGGGTATATTAAATTATTACCCCAAGATTTTATTGTTGAAGAAATACAACTCAATGAACGAATAAGCAGTGTCTCTCAATCTGTTGGGTCGTATACACAACATACTGAAAGCAAATACATTCATGCAGACCTTATCAAAGTAGGAATATCAACAATAGATGCTATTGATAGGATTGCCGAAGCATACCATGTTAAAACAAATGACATTGGATATGCAGGTATTAAAGATCAAGTTGCTTTTACCAGCCAAAGAATTTCTTTACCTGGCAATATTAATACATCGCTGTTTGGAAAATCGCAGACTAACTTTTTTTTAACAAATATACGACCTTACAAAAAAAAGGTATTAAAAGGAATGTTATTGGGTAATAGATTCACAATTCTTGTACGAACAAAAGAAACAGTGGGAATGCAAACATTAAAGGAAAGTTTACTTCATTATAAAGAACATGGTTTTTTGAACTATTACCAAAGCCAACGATTTGGAGGAACTCGTCTTGCGAGCCATATTCTTGGGGGAAAAATTTTACAAGGCAAATACGAAGAAGTAATTCACTATTATCTTACGACACCAAGTATCTACGATAATCTTCTCACAAAGAAAGTAAGAGAACGAGCAACAGAACAATTTGGAAATTGGGAAGAAATGAAAAAAATACTACAGACACTTCCCTACACCTTTCTAAATGAATTAAGAATATTAGCATCGCTTCAAAAAAAACCAGGTGAGTATATTGAAGCCTTACATGCAGTACAAGATCAAACAACTCTTTGGATCTATGCATATGCAAGTTTGTTATTTAATAAATATCTATCAGATAACAAAGACAATCTCGCTCCAGTTATTCCGTTATTACTCAGCAATACAAAAGAAGATCAAAAAATATACGAAACATATCTGGAAGAAGATGCAATACATGACATAGAACAATATCTAAAACCATTTCCATACATACGATTACAACAACGATTAACACCTACAAAAATTTCACCTGTTAATACACAGGCTCAGATTATTCCAGAAGGGGTTATCATGCATTTCTGCTTACCAAAAGCAGCCTATGCTACTACATTTCTTATGAATCTCTTCCAATTGCAACAAGGCATTCCTTTGCCTGAATGGGTACAACGAACAGAAATTGATACATTAGAAAAATTGGGAATAGGAACTATTGCTCCATCAAAAAAATTATTACAAGAGTATATTTATACCACTCTCGATAAAATTATAGAGTAAAAAAAATCCCCACATACATAACACGTATAAAAAATGTTTTGTATGTGGGGGTGCACTACACCGGTATCAGCCGGTATGTGTGGTTTGCTTTCCCAAAAAGGACAATGTTGTTCTTTTTGGGAGTGTCATCTTGAGGAGCGGCGACCTGCACCGTATCTAAACGGTACTTCACGCCATTCTCGTCAAATTTTTGATTGGCCCACAGTGCATTGAAATCTTTCCAAGTCGCATACAGGAGCAAGTCCCGAACATCTTGATTTGGAAAATCTGCAGAGGGTTTTTCATGCTCACTGGCAAAGACAAAGGTGTATACCTTGCCTTTGTGTCCCTGCTTCTGCCAGAAACATTCACGATAGGTGAGCCCCATGTCCTGCAAGCCTTGAATTAACTGGCCAAGATTGACCATGGCATCTCGAGTTTTTGGAATGGCCATTTTGCCTGTGTCGCCTGTACCACTGGTGCCAGAACCATTGCGGTAAGCATTAAAATTGACTTCCAATTTTTTCGCTTCCACTTTATGCTGAGCCTCAACCGCCGTATTATCCCGAGTCTTTTCAGGAATTCCAGGGATTTGACGTCCAACGGCCAAAAGTTTGACCAATACGACCTTTTGCTTCAAAGCGTACACTCCGTTACGTCTATTGAGCTCATCGGTATTAGGACGCTCCATCGTTGTTTCTACGGTATCCATAACAACTCCTTAAGTTAAGGGATGCGACAAACCATTAAAATTTTAAGAACAACTACGGTAATTTACCGTTTTTTGAACATATCTATGCCCAAAAAACGAAAAACTACTTGCATAACCTAATATATAAGTATATCATATTATTATAATTATGTCAATAATAAAAAGTTCCTAATTTGTGCTAATATAAGCTTAAATTATAGACATTTCATGCACAAACACCTCGAAATACAGCTCAAAAACCTTCCCCTCTCCCCTGGCGTCTACTTTTTTAAAGATAAAAACGGGGTAATTTTGTATGTCGGAAAAGCAAAAAAACTACGCAATCGCGTGCGTTCATACTTTAACAAATCAAACACCCTCTCCCCTTCTAAAAAAATAATGGTACGACAAATACAGACCATCGATACCATATTGACGACCACAGAATCAGAAGCACTCATACTCGAGTCAATACATATCAAAAAACATAAACCACATTTTAATGTGGCATTAAAAGATGACAAACACTACAACTTTGTAAAAATAAATATTGCAGAAGAATTTCCAACAGTCAGCACCGTACGCAGACCAGAGCTCGACAAAGGCAAAGCAAAAGCTCGATACTTTGGACCATACACCACCGGAACCAATATACATGAACACCTCCGTTTTTTACGACGCATTTTCCCCTACCGAAAAAAGGACAAACCACTCACAAAGTTTGAACAAGACCTATTACACAAACGTAGTCTTGGCCCAGTACCACACACACAAGAAGAATACAGCCAGATGATACAAAAACTCATACAAGTGCTTGAAGGACACAGTGATGCAGTAATCAAAAATCTTAACACCATGATGCACACACTGAGTGAAGAAAAAAACTTTGAAAAAGCAGCAGCAGTACGAGATCAAATACAAACACTCAAGCACATGCAATCACGCCAAAAGATACTCTCGGTACAAGGCGAAAGCCAAGATGTGATCAGTATCTACAAACAAGACGACCTTGCAGCAGTAAATGTATTTATTATCCGTGGGGGCAGATTGCTCGATAGGCTTAATTTTCTGTTACAACATACGCAAGATGAAAACACCACTACCCTGCTCGATTCTTTTATTACTCAATATTATACCGACGCAACAAACCCACCAAAGGAAATTATTTTACCTGCACGGGTGAATGTTACGGAGGACGAATTACAAAACATTATTCAATACAACCGTCATCCTGAACTTGATTCAGGATCTCGTATTGCTAACACGTCCAAAAAACAGATTCTGAATCAAGTTCAGGATGACGTGAAAGGCACTCATTCAATCCAATTCACCATCCCAAACCATGGGAAGAAAAAAGAGCTCATCACATTAGGAGAAGACAATGCAAAAGAATATCTTACTCGTTCACGTGCCTCATGGGAAAAAACGGATGAAGAAACAACACAAGCACTCGAAGATTTACAAAAAGCACTCAACCTACCACACCTACCAAAACGTATCGAAGGATATGATATTTCAAACATACAAGGCAATATGTCTGTTGGATCAATGGTAGTGTTTACCAACGGTACCCCAGATAAAAATGAATATCGAAAATTTAAAATAAAAACCATTACCGGACCAAATGATTTTGCTTCTCTGGCAGAAGTGTTAAAACGTCGGTTTAGTACCAGCAATACCACAAAATGGAAAGCACCTGACCTCGTGCTCATAGACGGAGGGAAGGGGCAACTTTCTACTGTATTAAAAGCAGTTGACGACACTTCAGGATTACAAGATATACAGTTTATTGGCCTCGCAAAAAGAGAAGAAGAAGTATTCCAAGGGGAAAATCTTACAAAAATAGCACTTGATCCACAGTCGCAAGCATCCTACTTACTCCAACGTATTCGTGATGAAGCACATAGATTCGCACAAAAATATTATCATAGCAGACACACCAAAGCAGATGTACAATCTATATTAGACGACATACCCGGCATTGGACCAAAAACTAAAAAGCAACTCATACAAGCATTTGGTTCAGTTGCAGGTATACGCACAGCCGACAAAAATGATATAGTGAAACTAATTGGGAAAGCTAAAACTGAAACTTTACTTGAAAATATATAGTCTACGAAATATTAAATTACATAAACGAATAGTAAATATATATTAGTTCTGTAATTTCGTACTTTTTCGTATTTCGTAGGTACCTATACATATGCAATCAAAACAAAAACCAACTCGTGCCGAAAAACGAGAACAAAAAAAACGCAATCAACGTAAAATGAAAGTATCTGGAGCAAGTGTCAAACAATTACGAACTCTTCAAACAAAAAAACGATAATCATGTAGGGACAGATAATTATCTGCCCCTACATGATTATCGTTTTTTTAATACACTACTTAGATTAGTTTTGAGTGTTTTGTGCATATCGAGTTTCGGAGACAACCGTAACAACATGTGCTCAACATACGAAAAAGATTCTGCTGCCATAGTAATACCAACAGGGACATGTATGCCACCTTGCCATGCAGCTTCAATATATCCCCACAACTGCTCAGATACATTCCCCTCTACAACTGGTGGGAGCATGCCACGAGAAGCATGATGCACGCCACCATGTACCCGATAATGCTCAGCAAGAAGTGCTTTCGTTGCACGTTCACTATCATTCTTTACTATGGCACAAAGTAACTCAACAAATAATGCTCGTTCGTGTGGTTCTAATATGCTAGTAGAAAGGATATGATTACACACCAAATTCTGTTCTTCATGAAAACCAAAATCAGCAAGTGTTGGACGTAACATACACACCCCTGCTTTACCATATTGTATTAAAAACGCACTCACCAATTTTTTAATGAGGCTTGTTTTTTTTGCATGATGCAATTTTTCGTGTCGCACTTGCGCAAGTGATGTTGCTTTATGTGTTCGGTACACCAACACATGCGGAGTCGTGTATTGCCACACTACTTCAGGAGTTTTAATATAGTCTTCAGCTTCATAATGAGAAGCAAGAATTTCTATTCTACTTGCTACGTGCGTGAGATCTGAAAGCTGTTCTTTTCTACGTACTAATTCTGCTTCTATATTTTCAAATAAGGTAACATCAAAACCTTCTTTACGCTGTGTATACCACGTATGAATCCATGAAAGCACCTCTATGTTTTGTTGGTACTCTTGTACCACATCTGGTTCATGTACCGTAATAAGTACCCGTTTACCATCATGCAAAATACCACTGTAGGTGTGCCCTAATAAGGTATTGTAGATTGGTTCTTCCTCTAAGTGAGAAACAACATCATCAATTGGTTTCCCCCACGC
Source organism: uncultured Gammaproteobacteria bacterium (assembly GCA_964611875.1). GTDB lineage: Bacteria > Patescibacteriota > Patescibacteriia > UBA2169 > UBA2169 > CAZTBF01. The sequence goes on along the minus strand of CAZTBF010000003.1, from coordinate 50,491 downwards.
ACTATGAAGAAGATGATTTCGCTCCCGCACTTTGAGTGGCTTTGGTGCATACGTAAACGTAAGCAACTGGCGTTGAAATTGCTGTGGAATAATATCTCCTCGAGATCCTAAAATTCGCCCAGCTTCTACAAAGCCAGGGCCTAATTCAGAAAGTACTCGCACCAAAGCAATCGGATCTGCAGTAGCACGTGCATGCTGTTCTCGCTTGCGATACATGTTGTATGGAAGTACGTGCAACAAATCAAGTTCTTGAATCAGCGAACCAAAGGTACCGTGTACTAATTGTTGTGCGTATTTTTGTAACTGTCTTTTTGGTATTTTTGTTTTCATATACTGCACTCAGTATATCATAAAAAAAGCACCACGTAATTGTGATGCTTTTTTACTACCACATATCCTCTTCAAAAAAATCCACATGATCCTCACCAAGCTCAGCCAAAAAGCGAGAAGGCATATTACCCACAATAGAACCGTGTAATGCTCGCTGACGCGTATGCACAAAATACAAATGGTTTTGCGCACGGGTAATCCCCACATAACACAACCGACGTTCTTCTTCTAACTGTGCGGGATCAATCACACTATTTGAATGTGGCAATAATCCCTCTTCAAGCCCAACCAAAAATACTGTATCAAACTCTAACCCTTTTGCACTATGTAGGGTCATAAGAGTTAATGCACTACCCTCCGCAGGGTTATAGGTATCAACATCAGCAACCAAAGCAACATCTTGTAAAAAAGCTTGGAGACCTTCTTCCCCTTTTTCTGTTTCAAATTTACGTGCAACGTTTTTTAACTCCTGAATATTCTCAATACGTTCTTCACCTTCATCCCCCTGAGCAAGCAATGCATCCTTATATCCCGAACGTTGGATAATCACATCTATCATATCTACCACGGTCATGTCTTCCATTTGTGCACGCACGCGTTCAAAAATATGTGCAAATGATTTAATCGCTTGTGCGCGTTGAGGAGGTAGTGCACCTATGGTATCAATATTCTGCATAGTCTGCAGTAAGGACTCTCCTCTACTTTCAGCAAGTTCCTGCACTTTTACCAATGTTCGTTCACCAATACCACGAGCAGGTTCATTAATAATACGAGCAAGACTAATAGTATCATTGGGGTTTAACACAAACCGAAGATACGCAAGTATATCTTTAATTTCCTTACGTTCGTAAAATCGCACGCCTCCAATTAACCGATACGGAATACTGTGATGCAACAACACTTCTTCTAATGCACGAGATTGTGCATTGGTTCGATACAGTACCGCATACTTATTCCAATTAATATCTTGATCACGCATGTTGGCGGGCACGCTTTTTGTTTCTTTCAGCTTCGGCATTGGTACCGTAGGTTGTGGTTTACCACTCATGCTTCCTAAAATGCGATCCAAAATTCCAGTTCCTCCACCACCCTCTGCTTCATAGTCATAGGACACTTCTTCTATTTCGATATCATCGTTATCCGCTTGCGCGTTACTCGCAGAATCGTTGGATGATGACTCAAGCTCTGCAATCTTTTCTAAAATAAACACACCTTCACGATTTTCATCGGAGACCTGCCAAACTTCTGGTTTTTTGGTGCGTTCTATTTCTGTCCATAATTCTTTTTTCATCTGGCTTTGATTACCGGCAATAACCGCATTTCCTAAAGCCACAATATCTTTCGTTGAACGATAATTTTGTTCTAACCGAATCACATGCGCACCGGGGTAATCTTTTTCAAATTCCAAAATGTTACGAATAGTTGCTCCACGCCAGGAGTAAATACCTTGCCAATCGTCCCCTACCACAAACAAGTTTTTGCGTTCACCTGCAAGTAATTGTGCCCAGGTATACTGTACCGTGTTGGTGTCCTGATACTCATCTACCATGATATATTGCCAACGATCCTGATATTTTTTCAACACTTCTGGATGTTGTTGAAACAACCGTACTGTTTGTACCAACAAGTCATCAAAATCCATGGCATCATGATTTTTTAAAAACGTTTGGTATCGCTCATACAGGCGAGAAGCAAGTTTTTCGGCAGGACCTCGTGCGGCTGCTTCCATATCCGTTGGAGAAAGCAGTTCATTTTTTGCACGGCTAATCATGCCTAACACTTTATTAGGGTTAATATCTTTTGGTGAGGTGCCCTCAAATTTCATTACTTGCCGCATGGCACTTTTTTGATCTGCGGTATCATAAATAACAAACGATTCCTTATATCCAAGTACTCCTGCTTCCTCTCGCAAGATACGCACACAAATAGAATGGAACGTTCCCAGTACTGGTCCACTACCAAAACCACTCCACGTGTGCCAGGTGTTTGGGTTTTGTTGCAATAACGTAGCGGATCGCTCTCGCAACTCGGCAGCAGCTTTATTGGTAAAGGTTACGGCAAGAATATTATAGGGAGCAACTCCTTTTTCTTGTATTAAATAGGCAAGCCGATGCGTAAGCGCTTTTGTTTTACCACTTCCTGCTCCAGCCAATACTAATACCGGCCCAGTAACGGCTTCTACTGCTTCTTTTTGTTTGATATTGAGTTCTTGGATATCGGACATTGTACTAGTATACTGGTACTCGTATACGATCGCAACTCAAAGCAGAGAGGTTTGACAACAACCCTCAATTCTGCTACTATAGTTTCGCAAGCCGTAAGCCATTTTCTGTATACTTTCAAGCATACAGTGTATAGCTTACGGCTTCGTAGTTTATCTAATGAAACGATAGTATGGCACTCAATATTCTACAAATTATTACAGGTATACTTATGGTTACCGCTATTCTCATGCAACAAACAGGATCTGGTTTAGGATCAGCATTTGGTGGAGGCGGGGCCGTATATAAAACGAAAAAACGTGGCGCAGAAAAATTTCTTTTTACTGCCACTATTATTCTTGCAATTCTCTTCTTTGGCTTACTTGCTGCCGATATTTTCATTGCGTAGCATCAGCCAGTATCTCTCTGCAGATACTTTGTTTATAACACATGTTTTCGACGCACTCACTCAGAGATCGAGTACGTACATGGGTATCTACTCTCTCTAAAAAATTGACTCGTCGATCGTACTTTGAGCTCACACAAAAACAAGACCAAGATTTAGTGTTCCGAGTTATCGGAGATACCAAAATCCCTAGTTTCACACAGCTCAAATATGTATCACGATTTTTCTCAGACATTGAGCGATTACTCGCAAAAGCTGCTCTCTTTTTAATACTCATTGGAGTATTGGTTTTAGGTGTTGATGTATATATTAATCGTATTGTTGAACAACCAGCAACAGGTGGCGAATATGTTGAAGCAGTCATTGGTGCGCCAACGTACATAAACCCAGTATTTGCGCAAACTAATGCTATTGATCAAGATATTACCCAACTCGTATTTTCTGGACTCATGAAACTGAATGCAGTTGGACAGCTTACTGGTGATCTTGCAGAAAGTTATACCATTAACGAAGAACAAACAACGTACACCTTTATATTACGCAATGATGTACGGTGGCATGATGGCGTGCAATTAACCGCAGAGGATGTGGTATTTACAGTGCAAAGTATTCAGGATCAAAATTTTAAAAGTCCGCTCTATGTAACCTTTAGAAATGTACAAGTACGCGCACTGGATGATCGTACCGTCACCTTTACCCTTTCAGAACCATTTGCACCATTTCTTTCAGTTATGACTTTTGGTATTTTACCTGCTCATTTATGGCAAAGTATTGACCCAAGCCATGCGATTCTTGCTGAATTAAATTTAAAGCCAATTGGTTCTGGACCATATATTTTTGATGCATTAGTAAAAGATAGACGAGGCAACATAAAAGAATACCGATTAAAACGAAATAAAGACTACTATCAAGAAGGTCCGTTTGTCGACAATATTCACTTTAAATTTTTCGGTTCATTTGAAGAAGCAAGTAACGCCCTTCTAACAGGGAATGTTGATGGATTTGGATTTTTACCACAACGCCAAGGACAAGCATTAAACGAAGAAGATGCTTTAAACGGTTTTGAACAATTTAATCTTGCGCTACCACAATATACTGCCTTGTTTTTTAATCAAAAAAGCAACCCTGCATTAGAAGATCGTTCAGTACGGCAGGCACTTGCGCTTGCAACCAGTAGACACCAAATTATTTCAGATGCCTTTGGTAATCATGCACAACCAGTCTTTGCACCTATCTTGCCTGGAATGGTTGGATATGATGAAACATTACAACATGTACTATTTGATCCAGCACAAGCAGAAAAATTACTTGATGATGCAGGATGGACACGTGTTCCTGTTGCAACAGAAGAGGATTCACAAGAAGAAACAACCGCATCATCTGACACCACGTTAGGCTTAGAACCAGCAGAGACACCTCAGTATACCCGTGTAAAAACTATTGGAGGAGAAGAAACACCGCTCACCATAACCTTAACCACATTGCAACGTGAAGAAAATATTGCGGTAGCAGAAACGATTCGCAGTCTCTGGCAACGTGTTGGTATTACCGTTAATGTACACATAGTTGAACTTGCACGCATGCAAAAAGACGTGGTTAAACCTCGCGCATACGAGGTACTCTTATTTGGACAAATTCTTGGACGTGATCCAGATCCATATCCATTCTGGCATTCATCACAAGCAAATGATCCTGGATTAAATTTAGCACTCTATCAAAATAAAGAGATAGATAAAATTTTAGAGGAAGCACGTCAAACAACAGACCGAGATGCCAGACAAGAAAAATATGTTGCCTTCCAAGAACAGATTATCCAAGATGTCCCTGCGCTATTCCTGTATAGTTTACAATATACCTACTTACTTCCTACCAATCTAAAAGGGTTTGAAACCCTTCGTATTAATCAGCCAGCAGACCGCTTTAGTAGCGTTGCACACTGGTTTAGCAAAACAAAAAAACGTATTACTTTTTAATTGATATTTATTACTACCGTATATGCGAGCATACTGAGTGTGTATCTGTGTCTCCTACGCCGAGATGGTGAAACTGGTAGACACGCAGCGTTCAGGTCGCTGTGAGCGTGCGCTCATGTGGGTTCAAGTCCCACTCTCGGCAGAACATGACACACACATATTCTCGAATCATACGGACATTATTATTATGACAGCAACACAATCAACACATCGTTCCAACCGACGTTCAACTGCTCCAAAAAAACGCAGTACCACGAGTCGTAGAACACACAACACACAACGCACCCAACGCACGACGCGTACGCGTACCACCACCAAAAAAGGCACACACAGTGCACATACACTACGAGTTATCCCTGTTGGTGGTTTAGAAGAGGTTGGTAAAAACATGACCATTTTTGAATATGGTAATGATATTATTATCCTCGACATGGGATTACAATTCCCTGAAGAAGGCATGCACGGCATTGATTACATTATTCCAAACATTTCATATTTGAAAGGAAAGGAAAAAAATGTACGTGCGGTTATTCTCTCGCATGGTCACCTTGACCACATTGGGGCAGCACCTATTTTGTTAGACAAGTTAGGCTATCCCCCAGTACTTGGGCGCCCACTGACCAATGCCATGGTAAAACATCGTCAGGAAGATTACAAAAAAGGGAGTTCAAAAAATCTTAAGAATATTGTCATCAAATCCGTTGATGATACCTTTACTTTTGGTGCCTTTAACATAAGCTTCTTCCAAATCGATCACTCAATTATGGATGCCGTAGGGGTTATTTTAGAAACCCCACAAGGAACCGTTATTCACCCTGGTGACTGGACCCTTGAAAAGGATTCCATTGGTAATCCTGTGATTGATTATTCTTTCTTACAAAAACTCAAACGACCAACGATATTAATGCTCGAAAGTCTTGGTGCAACCGATGTTCGCCAAAGTGCAACAGAACAAGACATGAAAAAGAATCTCGAAAAATTGATTCGAGAAGCACCAGGCAGAATGATTGTAGGAACCTTTGCTTCACAAATTGAGCGCGTGGGCTGGATTATCAGCACCGCAGAAAAACTGGGCAAAAAAGTTGCGCTTGATGGGTATAGCATGAAAATGAATATCGAAATAGCGAAAAAACTTGGCTACATTAAAGCAAAACAAAATACCTTTATTAAAATAGATGAAATTGACAAGTACCCAGATCAAAAATTGGTTATTATTGCAACCGGTGCACAAGGAGAAGGAAACGCAGTACTCTCTCGCATTATTACCGGAGCGCACAAAAAAGTACGCTTAAAGAAAATTGATACCGTGGTACTTTCTTCTTCTATTATTCCTGGTAACGAGAACACCATTCAACGGTTAAAAGATAATTTGTATCGACAATGTGACAACGTGATTCATGGACAGGTAATGGATATTCATGTATCAGGTCATGGAAACAGAGATGATATTGCATACATTTTAAAACAGGTAAAACCAGATTATTTCCTTCCGGTGTATGCATACCACTACATGTTAAAAGAAGCAGCGATGCTTGCTCGCAACATTGGCTTTAAACAAAGTAACGTATTGGTATTGAATAACGGACAAGTAGCAACCTTTAATAAACAAGGAGGCTATGCAACAGATGAACACATTGAAACCGAAAATGTATTTGTTGATGGATTAGGTATTGGTGACATTGGCAATGTGGTATTAAAAGATCGCCAAGTGATGGCAGAAGATGGCATGGTTGTTGCCATTGCAAAGGTAAACAAACAGTTCAAAGTAATGGGTAATCCAGATATTATTACTCGTGGATTTATTCACATTAAAACGTCGGATAAGCTCATGGCAGAAATGCGACAAGTGGTAAAAAAGACCGTTGACCGGAAACTTAAAAAGAATAAACCACAAGATAGTAATGACTGGGGAGTGGTTAAAGGAGCAGTACGTGATGATTTAAGTAAATTCTTACTCAAAGAAACACAGAGAACTCCTATGATTCTTCCCGTTATTCTTCGCGTTTAGCATCATCCCCTAAAAAAGGGCATAGTGCCGGGGTAGATAATTATCTACCCCGACACTATGCCCTTTTTTTATCCCTGCGTTGAAATAACCCCGGATACCTGATACCCTATAGGATATGAAACATACATTATTTTCAGGCATGCAACCAACAGGTTCTCTTCATATAGGGAATTATTTGGGTGCATTGCAACAATGGGTTCCCCTACAACATGAACATACATCATTCTTTTGTATTGTTGATTATCATGCACTTACTATTCCGTATGAGCCAAAAGAGCTTGCACAAAGAACACATGCACTCGCACTCGATTGGCTTGCTGCTGGCATTGATCCAGAACAAGCAACCATATTTATTCAGTCCCACGTACCAGAACATACCGAACTCGCGTGGATTTTTAATACCATTACCCCACTTGGTGAATTGGAGCGCATGACACAGTTTAAAGATAAATCTCAGCAACACAAAAAAAACGTGAATGCAGGGTTATTCACCTACCCTATTTTACAGGCTGCAGATATCTTACTCTATAAGGGAAGTGTGGTTCCTGTAGGAGAAGACCAAGTACAACACATTGAACTGACCAGAGACATTGCTAAAAAATTTAATAAAACCTTTGGCAAAACATTCCCAGAAACAAAACCACAACTTACCAAAACAGCACGCATTATGTCGCTTGCTGATCCAACAAAAAAAATGTCTAAGTCTCTTGGTGATAAACATTACATCGCACTGACTGATGACGAAAAAACCATTCGTAAAAAAGTAGGTTCAGCGGTAACTGACACGGGTAGTGGTGCACAATCCCCTGGCGTGCAAAACCTCTTTAGTATTCTTGAAGCACTTGACCCAGAAGTAGTAGTTGGATTTAAGGCTGAACAAAAAAAGGGTACACTCAAATACAAAGATTTGAAAGAGGTTGTCAGTAATACTATTGTAAGCCATCTCACCCCTTTTCAAGAAAGACGCACAGAGCTCGAAGCACAACCAGAAAAGGTAGCAGATATATTAATAGCAGGAGCAGAAAAAGCACGAGAACGAGCACAGGAAACCATACAAGAAGTACGAGAAAAAATAGGTATTCGATAAATAAAAACGGGATATATCATCCCGTTTTTTTATTTTAAGAAGATGCTTCTACCAGTGCAATCACTTCATCACGTTTTTCGTCCAGACGTTCTTGTGTGGAAGCTTCTATATAGAGCCTGATTTTTGATTCTGTATTTGAGCGCCGAACACTCAACCAAAAATCTGGATATACTATCTTTACCCCATCAAGACGAGAGACCGTTCCATCTGGATACGCAGATTCTATGCGTTGCATAATATCTTCTATATCGGCAACCATAAAATTGATCTCCCCTGTTTTGTAGTAGGTTGAACGAATAGGTTGTAACAATGTATCAAGAGATGTTCCATAGTGTCCAAGCATTTCCAATAACAGCAGAGCCGCAATGACCCCACTATCTGCACCGAAAAAAGAAGAAAAATAATAATGCCCAGACAATTCTCCAGCAAAAGGAGCAGCTGTTTCTTTCATTTTTTCTTTAATAAAATACGACCCAACACGTGAAGCAATTGCCGTTCCCCCTGCGTGTTCTGTATAGGTAGCTACCGCATGAGAAGAAGGGATATCATATACTACTGTCTGTACGTTCTTTTCTTCAATAAGATATTGTGCAAATAAAGCGGTCATAAAATCTCCTGGGACAAATACTCCGTGCTTATCAATAGCAAAAAACCGATCAGCATCTGGGTCAAAGGCAAATCCAAGATCTGCTTTTTCAGCAATAACACGTTCTTGTAATTCTTTTCTATTTTCTTCTTTCAACGGATCTCCACCATGATTCGGGAAGGTGCCATCTGGTTCAAAATTAAGTTTAATAATCTCAAGCGGAGTATCCTTAAATACAGCATCAAAAGCAACACCACCCATACCATTTGCAGGATCAACCACTACTTTCAATGGTGGTATTTTTGCATAATCAAAGAGCGTTTTTACTTTTGCAACAAAATCTTCTTCTATGTTTTTTGTTTCAATACTTCCTTCTGTATCTGAAGGCGTTATGGTGTGTGTTAAAAAGAACTCCTTAATATCTGCACCAGAAACCATATCTGGCATTTCTTTCACCATTTTAAATCCATTAAACTCTTTTGGGTTATGTGAAGCAGTAATTTGTATACCAGGGAGATTCATGGAACCACAGGCAAAATAAAACATATCAGTACTTACCATACCAATATCAATAATCTCTGCCCCTTGTTCAAGTAATCCTTTTACTAGATGTTCACGCAATGCCGGGCCAGAAGTACGGACATCCCGACCAATAATTATTTTTTTTGAACCAACAAAATCAGTAAAAATACGTCCTAAATGATGGGCAACTTCTTCATGCACCTCTGTTGGGTACACTCCTCGAATATCGTATGATTTAAAAATTCCTTCGTTTATTTCCATATATATTTCTTATCCTTCTACTTGTTCAAATACCCCTCGTTTCATGCGTATAATAATACCCATGCCCCACACGGTTGCAATGATACCCAATACCCATCCAATTTCAGGGATACCAATAACCAACCACAGTACAAAAACACCAATAAGCATTTTTATCATAAGTGAACCATTTTTTGCACTCTTCTTTCCTTGAAACAATCCACACACATAGGTACCTAATACCATACCAGTTACTACTTGCGCACAGTAGAGTGCAATGCCATATATCAAGAACAATATAACGGCAAGTGGTATGCCAATTAAGGTTATACCAAGCACCAAAGCAAGAAGGGGCACAATAATAAGCACACCAATACCCCACAAAACATCAGGCAACGGATCTGCAATGGATGACACAATACCTTTTCGTACTGTTTTTGGAGCAATGGTCACCAGCACGAGACCAACCACCAACATACCAAACAAGCTCACGATTCTAAAAAACCAACCAACCGCTGGGGTATTCTTTTTTGCAAAAGGTATTGTTGTGTAGTCCACGTTTCCAGAAATACGTTCTTCTGGAATATCTGCTAGCTCACGCGGGCTTTGATATGAAAAATTACCCATAAACCGCGCATCAGCACCAATGATATCATCATCAGCTTGCATCATACGAACCATGGTATCTCCTCCAATAGTACCGTTAAACATAACCTCATGAGAACGAATGTATGCAGCCCCTTCGATAGAGCCTAAAAGAGTAGTGCTTCCACCAGTGGTAACCACGCTTCCCTGTATCACACTCTCTGGCCCAAGAATCATTTCCCCGCCCAGAAGTGCAACATTTCCCGCAACGGTTTGCTCAATACGAACCGTACCTCCGGCAATACGAACATCCCCACCAATGGTACTTGATAGAAGAATATCTCCACCAAGAGCAAGGACATCTCCTGCGATAGGAGCCTCAATACGAATGGTACCTCCTGCAATGTGAAGAGTACCAGTTATAGGCTCGGTAATGGTTACTTCCCCACCAAAAAAATAGGCATCCTCAGCAATGGGTGCTTCAACAGAAATCATCCCCCCAGCAATAAGAGCGTCTCTGGTGATTGGTTCGGTGATGATAACTTCTGAACCCGTTTGAATCGTATCAATCGGTTGAGCACTATCCTGAGCACTCACGCTTACAGGAAAAAGCAACAGAGCCAAAAAAACAAAAAATCTATGTTTCATATAGTATGGTTAGTATATATGCTCAATTGTATCACTTCACCGCTTGAGCAACAATATTGTTCCCCTTTTTTTCAACGACAACATTTTTAAAACCAACTGCTCGAAATTCTCGAGCAAGCTCACGAGGTGTGTATGTATAATACAGTCGCTGTATGGAGTTATCATGTTGGCTCGACATGTATGCTTTTTTCCATCCACGCCATAACTTTAGATATTTTAACTGACATAAATTCCACACCGTACATACTACTCTGCCTCCTGGTTCAAGCACTCGATATAATTCTTCTAACTGAGCAATACGATCGTGCTTATCTGGATAATGGTGGACCACCGCAATAGAAAGCACAACAGAAAATAATGCGTCTTCATATGGTAGTTGAAATGCATCTGCAACCAAAAAGTGCTGTTCTGGGAACAAATCTTTGGCAACTTCAATTAATTCCGGTGAAAAATCAACCCCAACATACGCAGCTGTTTGAGGGACGACTTGGCTGATTCTCCCTGTTCCACACCCCACATCTAAAATACGAGCGTCCTTGGGGAGCCGTTTTAAGGTATCACGCACCCCTTGCCAGACTGGCGATTTATCAGTATGGTAGTGGGGCGCTAATTGCGCGTAATCATCTAATAATTTTTTTCGTACCGCATTGGACATAACTATGCATTCAGAGCTTATACAAGCATTAGTAACAAACCCTCCTCAGGATAAACATGCATTAAATAAATGGAAGCGTTCTTTTGCGCGTGCCTCACAACAGACTATTCCTTCGGACGCAGAACTCCTTAAACACTATCTTGCTTACTGCAAAAACGCAAATCAAGAGCCTGATGAACAAGTGACCTCTCTATTAAAGCGTCGATCGATTCGTACGCTTTCTGGGGTTGCGCCTGTTACGGTGCTCACCAAACCATTCCCCTGCCCAGGGCAATGTGTGTACTGCCCAACCGAGGCTCGCATGCCAAAATCTTACCTTTCAAATGAGCCAGCTGCAATGCGTGCGGTAATGCAGGAGTTTGACCCATACCGACAAGTACGCACTCGCCTGCAAACCTACCGAGCAAATGGCCACCCAACCGATAAGTGTGAACTCTTAGTGCTTGGTGGTACCTGGTCTTCGTATCCAAAGCTGTATCAAACATGGTTTATTACCCGCATGTATGAAGCATTAAATGATGGACCCGATGGTGATAATCTTGAAGACGAACCAGAAGTCGGCACCATCACAGAAAAGGACATGCAACAACGATTACTCAAGGCGCAAACAATAAATGAAACAGCAGAAAACCGTGCCGTTGGATTATGTTTAGAAACACGCCCAGACCATGTCACTCCACAAGAGGTTGCCCGCTTACGCATGCTTGGTACCACCCGTATTCAAATTGGATTACAAAATACAAATCAGGATGTGTTGGATTTGATTAAACGAGGTGAACAAGTAGAAGATACCATAACCGCAAACAGATTACTCCGCGAAGCTGGGTTTAAAGTAGATATGCATTTAATGCCAAATCTCCCAGGTGCAACCATTGAACGAGATGAAGCAATGTTGCAAGAAGTGTTTGAAAATCCTGCGTTTAAACCTGACCAATTAAAACTCTACCCAACCATTGTTAATGAATATGCAGAACTTCACCAATGGTGGAAAGATGGCAGATGGGAAGAATACACCCCAAAGGATCTCCTTGAATTGTGTATTCGTATTAAAGAAAAATATATTCCTTATTACACACGTATCAACCGTTTGATTCGAGATATTCCTGAAGAAAGTATTGAGGCAGGAAACAAAATCACCAACCTCCGTGAATATATTCAAAAAGAAATGGAACAGCGTGGCTTGCGTTGTAAATGTATTCGTTGCCGTGAAGCGCGCAACAAAACAGCAGAAACTGGTGAGGCACAACTGTTTATTGACGAATATGAGTGTGCAGGTGGAACCGAATACTTTATTTCATACGAAAATGCGGATCGTACTATTTTATACGCGTTTGTTCGATTACGTATTCCTCGCGAGGCTATGCACCCAGAATTAGGATCCCTTATGCCCGATATTGTTGGTGCGGCACATATTAGAGAACTCCACACCTACGGAAAAATGATTCGCTTAGGTGAATCGAAAAACGATGGTGTGCAACATGTGGGTTTTGGTACCAAGCTGATGCACGAGGCGGAACGCATTGCACGTGAACAAGGGGTGAAAAAAATTGCGATTATTGCTGGTGTTGGTGTTCGAGAATATTACCGCAAGCATGGATACGAAACAGAACACACATACGTAACAAAAGAACTATAAAAAGTTTAATTTTTATTTAGATTATTATTAAACTTTTTAATGATATACAAACGACACAAAACTCTATGTGTCTTGTTTTGTTGACAAAAAATAAATAAAATGGTACAAAAGCTTGTTGTACTTTACCAAATGAATTGAAACTATCACTCCCCTCAATTAGGAGACTATCATGATACAACCAACAATGGCAGTACTCTACAAAAATGAACAAATTTTCATATGTGAAGGTGACCCTCTTCTTATTTCTTACAAATCCGAAGATGGGAAACCATACCGATTGGATGAGTTTACCGTCAGTGCACGAGAAAAAGGATGTCTTTTCATTAGCACAAAAGGAGTGGTCCCTGCTCCTGAAAAAAACATTCGTGTATGGGCAAATTTTGACACGATACAATCTGACGACAACGCAAAAAACAGAAGTGGATATACCTTTAGAACAACACTCATGGGAATATCCGAAGATGATGGAAAACAGTATTGGGTGCTCTCATTTCCAGAAAGTATTCGTGCAATACCCAATCAACGCCAAACGGTGCGTATCAAAACCAATTGGTATACACACTTACAATGGTATTGTGATGACACAGAGCAATGGTGTGCTGTTCCTGCAATTCTTGCAAACCTGAGTTTTGGTGGATGTTGTGTGATTATTCATCATGAAGTCATTAAAAAACTTTCACAAGAGCATGATATCAACCATGTACTTGGGCTCATGAGTGCAGAGCACTTTCTTATGTCAATACAGGTTCCTACTGAATATGTCGACAAACAAACTATCAATCAGGAAGCAGAGAAGCCACCTACACCAGAGGGTGATTGGTATGAACCATTTATTAAGATAGAAGGATGGTTTAAAGCTCGATTGCCACGCACACAAGATGGGCGCAAAGCAGAAGCTATTTCAATGGCCTTTATTAATGAGCACTCGGCCATTAATAAAGTCATTACTGCTGTACAACGAACACGTGCAAAAGCATAGTGCTTTGCGGATATACTATAGGTATATCCGCTTTTTTTTGACAAAAACCTCAAAAAGCGTAAGATAATCTCATAGCTGTAGACCAGAACATCAATGTTATAATCACAAACAACACACCACGATACACACGTCTCACAAGGAACGGGTGTTTTTAGTATATATATTTTAAACATAACCATATGAAATTCTTACCATCCTTTGATCCAGACATTGCACACATTATAGAAAACGAAACCAACCGCCAACGCAACGGACTCGAAATGATCGCTTCAGAAAACTTTGTTTCCAGAGCAGTACTCGAAGCAGTCGGCAGTCCACTCACCAACAAATATTCAGAAGGCTACCCACACAAACGATACTACGGAGGAAATGAATACATTGATCAATCAGAAAACCTAGCCATTAACCGTGCAAAAGAATTGTTCGGTGCAGAACATGCAAACATGCAACCTCACGCAGGTTCACAAGCAAACATGGCAGCCTACTTTGCGCTGGGCAAACCTGGTGACACCATCATGGCAATGGATCTTGCTATGGGTGGTCACCTGACACATGGTTCAAAGGTAAACTTTTCAGGCACACTCTTTAACATTGTGCCATATGGTGTACACAAGGAAACACACCAATTAGATATGGATGCCATTCGTGATCTTGCACGTGAACACAAACCACATATTATTGTTGCAGGGTTCACCGCATACCCACGAACCATTGATTTTAAAATTTTTAGAGAAATAGCAGATGAAGTAGGTGCATACCTCATGGTAGATATGGCACATATTGCAGGGTTGGTTGCAGGGAAAGTACATCCAGACCCATTCCCGCATGCTGACATTGTAACCACCACCACACACAAAACATTACGCGGTCCACGTGGCGCTGCTATTTTTTCAAAAACAGAAGACCGTCTCCGCCCAGATGACAAAAAGAACCTTGCACAAAAAGTAGACTTTGCGGTATTTCCATTTATGCAAGGAGGCCCGCTCGATCATGTGATTGCAGGTAAGGCAGTTGCGTTTAAAGAAGCATTGCATGATTCATTTAAAACATACGCCCAACAAATAGTAACCAATGCACAAGCATTAGGCACCTCACTTCAAGCAAATGGTATTACCATTGTGTCAGGTGGAACGGATAACCATTTACTTCTCCTTGATCTTACAAACACAGGCTTAAGCGGAAAAGAAGGAGAAACCTTGTTAGACAGCATTGGCATTTACACCAATAAAAACATGGTACCGTATGACCAACGTAAACCAATGGATCCATCTGGATTACGCATTGGTACCGCAGCACTCACCACACGAGGACTCAAAGAAGCTGAAATGCAACAAGTAGGAGAAATGATTGCACACGCATTGCACAATCCAAAACAACAGGATGTATTACAAGGTATCCGCACACGCGTTCACGAATTAACCGAAGCATTCCCACTCTACGAGGGGCTGTATACCAAAGGAGGAAACTAATCATGCCAGCACAGATTATAGATGGAACAGCACTTGCACAAGAATTACGCACCGAAGTACAGCTACAAGTACAAAAATTAGATACCACCCCAGGACTTGCGGTGGTACTTATTGGGGACGATCCAGCAAGCAAACAGTACGTAGGTATTAAGCAAAAGGCAGCTCGGGAAGCAGGCATTATGTATAGTTTATATACTTTCCCCGAGAATGCTCCTGAACAAGAAGTATTTGATACCATAACATGGCTCAATAACGACGAGCATATACATGCCATTCTTATTCAATTGCCCGTTCCTGAGGCGTTACCACAACAACGTATTATTGATGCCATGGATCACACAAAAGATGTGGATGGATTTCACCCTACCAGCGTTGCACAATATATGAACAATGAACGCACCATAGCTCCAGGGCTCGACTTAGGTATTGTGCAAATGATTACCAGTACAAAAGAACAACTCCAAGGCAAAAAAGCACTCATTATTGCAAAGAGTGATGTGTTTACCAGTACACTCGCACACACCCTTGAGCCACTCGGCATTGAAACACAAACCATAGATCCAAATGATGGGAATATTCATGATGCAATACAGCATGCAGACATTGTCATATCAGCAGTTGGCAGACCACAATGGATTACCGGCGACATGATACGCGAACACGCAATACTTATTGATGTTGGTACCACATTAGTAGATGGAGTAACTCTTGGTGACTTTGATTTTGAGAGTTGTAAAGAAAAAGCAAGCTGGATTTCGCCAGTACCCGGAGGTGTAGGCCCTATGACCGTTGCCATGTTACTCAAAAACACCGTTGCACTCGCACGAGAGCAACTCATATAAAATATTTTTCAACATTTTGTGTTGACACCCCAAAGCAATATGATACCATAAGGTTCGGTGTTCTTTTTTTTTGATTGTGGGGCGACACAAAGTGCTTTGGAAACTATCAGGAATAATCCGATACTTCCAGTTCACGGCAATCCAATCATATGGACTGATGCGAACAACAGAGCACAGGTCCCTCACCGCACACACCCACCAAAACGGTGGGTGTTTGTGTATACCTAGATTTTTTTTAAAAAATCATGTACGGTGTTGAGGTAACAAGAAGCATACATGTCGTTATGTTATGGCCCGATGACCGAGTGGCTTAGGTAAAGGTCTGCAAAACCTTTTACGAGGGTTCAATTCCCTCTCGGGCCTTGGCATACTGATATGTTTCCCCGGTTCCCAGCCCAAGGCTGGTCAGCCTTGGGCTGGAATTCCGGGCGTGGCCTCCAAATGTAAAAACGCCCCGTTGGGGCGTTTTTACATTTGGAGAGTGTACACACATTGTGTTCAATTATTTAAGACCTGGGAATGCTGCTTCAAAATGATTTAATACGTATTGACGTGATACTTGTGCGCCCAGTTCTTCCATACGAGTATATTTAATACCAAATTGTTTTGCCTGTTCTCGTTCATACATCCAGATATCTGCACGATACGTATAACGAACGTTCATGGCATCTTCTACCACAAAGATTTTTTCACCATATAAATCAGGAAAACGAACTAAGGTGCCTTTTGGTAAGAAGTTTAGAGCAACTACGCCATCTCGTACCGGAGTGATCCAACCTGTGGTGTATGGAGTACTATCCGTTTGATCAGGGGTTGAGGAATATGCGGTTACCGTTAACCAATGTTCTTTTACTACATGGGTATCTTTAATTTCTGGAAATCCTTTTGTAGGCACTGCTTCTTCTGGATATGGCTCAAAACGTTCGTCACGGTCTATTATTTCGACGAGAGAAGGGGTTGTTGTTTCAACACCAACCACCGAATGCTTGTATTTTGGCTGTTCCCCTTTACTGACAGACAAGTAATTTTCTTGTGCCGCAAGTGAAACATGAGGAATGCCCAGCTGAATAGCAAAGATACAACTGGTGACAAATAGAATTTTTTTGATTTTTTGTTTTTGTTTTCGTGTAAGAATCATATTGTGTGAACTGCAAGCCTGTTTTTGCTTGCCACTCACACAAAAAGACACCGAACGAATATGTCGGTGTCGGGTGGGAAACGGTTATAAATACAGTATAGCACACCTAAACCCAAAAGTCAAGGTATACACTTACAACAAACCTGTGTTTTGATCCAATCCTAAGTGCTTATATGCACGCTCGGTTACCATTCTGCCTCGGGGGGTGCGTTCGAGGAATCCTACCTGCATTAAAAAGGGTTCATAGATGTCTTCAATGGTTGCCATTTCTTCACTGGTTGCTGCGGCAAGGGTGTTGAGCCCTACTGGTCCGCCTTTAAATTTATCTATAATAACTTCTAAAATTTTTCTATCTACTTGATCGAGCCCTAATGCATCTACTTCTAACATTTCAAGTGCTTCCTGTGCGAGTGGTTCGGTAATCACTCCGTCCCCTTTTACTTCTACATAGTCTCGAACACGTTTGAGCAAGCGGTTTGCAATACGTGGTGTGCGTCGTGCACGTTGAGCAACTATTGTGCTCGCCTGTTTTTCAAACCCAACTGATAATATAGAAGCACTTCGTTGAATGATGTGATCTATCTCTTCGTTCTCATAAAACGCTAATGGGTAGATAGCGCCAAAGCGATCACGCAGTGGTGAGGATAATAAACTAATGCGCGTTGTTGCTCCTATGAGTGTAAAGCGTGGGAGTTCTAATTTGAGTACTTTTGCAGAAGGCCCTTTCCCAACAACTAAGTCCAATGCATAGTCTTCCATTGCAGGGTATAATACTTCTTCAATTGTTTTATGTAAACGATGAATTTCATCTACAAATAAAATATCACCTTCTTGTAAGTTGGTAAGAATTGCTGCTAAGTCCCCTGCTCTCTCAATTGCTGGTCCGCTGGTTACTTTAATGTTTACACCCATCTCATGTGCTATCACATTAGCGAGTGTTGTTTTGCCCAAACCTGGTGGGCCGTAGAGTAAAACATGCTCAATAGGTTCGCCACGCTTTTTTGCGGCACCCATAAAAATCTCAAGATTCTGTTTAATCTTTTGCTGACCAATGTATTCTGCAAGTGATTTTGGACGTAAGGTAATATCTAATACCGTATCTTCACCTGAGGTTGTTTGTGGGGCAATAATGCGTTCTTCTTCCATATGACTACTGATTACACCTGCCTGCCGGCAGGCTGGGATCTTGTACAGATATACAGATGTTCTCTATATTCATTATCGTATTAATTATATAAGATTACCACGGGTACTGCTTAGAGCCAAGATGCTTGATCAGGGTTTGCAATATGCTATTATCACACATATGAATATTATTGTTGGTTCAAAAAATCCTGCAAAAATTGCAGCGGTTGAAGATCTTATTCCTGAATACCCTATTCTTAAAGGTGCAGTTGTCACTGGTGTTGATGCACAGACAACAGTATCAGAACAACCGCTCTCTATAGATGAAACCGTTGATGGTGCAATACAACGAGCAAAAAATTCCTTTAAAGATTGCACGTATAGCATAGGTCTTGAAAGTGGATTATTTCCTGTTGCACACACAAAGTCTGGTTATATGGATACCTGTGTGTGTGCGATATACGATGGCAACAACATACATCTTGGATTATCTTCGGCATTTGAATATCCAACAGAACTCACGAAACTCGTACTAAAAGGCGATACCAACATTAGTGATGCAGCAAAAAAAATTGGACTCACTCATCATGAATACATCGGACATGCTCATGGTGTTATTAGCCATCTTACGAAAGGAAGAATAGATAGAGAAAAAAACACCCAAGAAGCAATCCGTATGGCACTGATTCACCTAGAAAATCAAGAATTGTATACCTAAAAAGTAACGGTCACCTGAGGTGACCGTTACTTTTTGTGAGCATATTATTTTCGTTTTGCTTTACGAACTGTTTTCTTTTTAGTAGCAGACTTACGTGCTGTCTTTTTGGTGTTGCGTGACACGCGAATGAGTCCAGAAATAGGTACAATTTCTACACCTTTCTTTTCAAGATTATCAAGGAAAAGGTTTAATCCTAATGAGTCAGAAGACATATGCCCAGCAACCACTACATTTAAGTGATGCTTTGCAGCTTCTTCTTTCCACTCTTCGCGTTGATGCATACTAATAATAGTACCCACGCCTGCGTGAGCTAAGCGTTCATAAATTTCTTTTGCACCGTCCGTACCACCGGTAAATTCGGTAACCGCAATTTTACCAGCAAAACTATCTGGAGACCCTGCAAAAATAGTTGGGCCTGCTTTTTGCTTTGCAGCTTCTGCATATTCTGGAATGGTTTTTAAGAAGCGAACCACATCTTCAACATACATCATTTCTTTTTCACGCTTTTTAAATTCCTTATACAAGTATGTTGCAACATGATTATCCGTTGGTGTGTGTACACACATAATAGGAATATCAAGCAATTTTGCAGCATCTACAGATTGACCGTGGTTGTATGGAGAAAGTCCACGTTCTACTTGTCCGATACGTTTGCGGGTGATTTTATCTGCAATGGTTATTGGCACGCCATAATGTGCAAGCACTTCTGTTTGTAATTCCATTACTTCGTGCAATCCTGCCAACCCACCAGAAATAGGATGATGCGCAATAAGCAAATCAATAGGGCTTTCTGGGTTGCGTCGGTTGTACTCTGATGCAACAGCAACTTCACCTGTATCAATATCAACACCAACCATTACTTTTTTAATTGGGGTATCTTCTGCCCCATGGAACACACGAGTGTCTGAATACGGATTGGTTAAACATTCGGTATCAAATGCTTCCTGTTGAGCTTCGGATAATGCTTCATACTTTTTTTGTGTACGTTGTAAGAGCTCTTTTACTCGAGCAGCTCCACGAAGATCGTTCTTAATACCTTCACTCACGGAAAGATCATAGATCTGTTTAATGGTCATCATATGTTTTTTCTTGTTGTTAATTAGTTAAGAAGCTCCCCTCCTGCCAAGGAGGGGCTGGGGGAGGTTATATGCATACTTTGGGGAGTTCACATAACCCCCTCCAACTCCCCCTTAACAGGGGGAGAGCTAAAAATGTAAAGTATCTCATCTTAGCAATATTGCGGTAAAAATACAATAAAAATGGCTAACTATTGACAAATTCCCCCACCTGTGCTAGACTACTCTCTTACGTTCAATCGTACAAAAATAGATACCCAAAGTAGTATTTTCTCACAAGAACTCCAAACACTGCAGTCACGACAAGCATGGGGATATTTTTTTAAGGATTGGGCGGCTTTTTAGCTACGTAATCCCTTAAAACTATTCTCTTGACTGCAGTGTTTGGAGCTTTTTTTGTTATAACGCAGATGCTGTTTCTTCTGCGGTTTTTTCTGCTTCTTCAGATAATTCCTCTACCCCAACTAAACACACCTCCTGCCATGGACGATAACTGCTGGTAAACGTTTCTTCGGCAACAGTGCCATCGGCATAGGTCACGGTATAATCAAACGCAGCTTTAATACCATCGTGTGGGCTTTCGGTACATTTTACTTCTCCAACAGGAAGGTCTAATGTTTCTACAAACTTGGTTGGTGGTGGAGGGGTACGATCCCACACGCGTGTACGTGATTGTTCAACCGTACGCCCGTCAAGGGTTCCCCAAAATTCAAAATATAATTCACTTCCTTCGATACGAGTGGTAATAAGGACATGGTTTTGTGTATCGTTTTTAAAACGATAATCAGGAGCAGGATCATAAATCGTTGCATCCGTTCCTGGTAGTCCAAACTCATCATAATAATAGGAAACAGAATATGAATGATTACGGCGTTGGGTAATCGGCAATCCTGAAGCAAGTGTTCCTCTAAAAGTAGTGGTACCAATTTGGCATAATCCCCCACCATATTCAGGAACGGTTTTGTTTCCTTTAATAACCAACTCAGGAAGATAACCGGTTGTTTCATCTATGGCTCCTAATGTTTTGAGCAATGAAAATTCTTCCCCGGGTGGGATAATGGTACCGTTTACGGATTCTGCTCCCACGCGAATATTATGCCGACGGTTAGAAGGGCTTCCTGCAAAACTTGAGTACCCTGTTCCAAGCAACTCGGTAATACCTAAATCATTTACATCCGAAATACGTTGTTCTGGCTCAGCAACCACGACCACTGGTTCAAGTTCTTGAGTTTCTGAAAGGAATAATATCTCTTCCCATTGAGCAAGGGTTGCTTCGGTATCGAGCATCTGTCCATTGGTGCTTGTTTTAAACTCAACTACTTTTTCGTTTTCTATTTTAAACCGTGGTTCTTGTGGTGCAATGGTTAAGGCATCAACCAATGGTTTCATGAGTTCATCAAATGCTTCCTGCTGTATACCAAGGACCACTCGGTGAGAATCGTCTGTTGCGAGACGCATTTCTAATAACTGATTAATGGTTGTAGCAGACCAAAACCAACGATATTGATCATACACAATGCGTACGCCTGTTTTACGCACAGCATCTTGCGCTTCTGTTAATACTGGTTCTGCCATTGCTGCGGTAAGTGTTGGTTCTTCTTTTTCTAAACGAAGGATAATGCTGGTAAAAGACAAACGATCCAGTTGTTGTTCTGCTTCGGTAAGTGCTTCTCGATAATTAAAAGCCACACCAGAGGTTTCTGGTGTAATGGTCATGCGTCCATTCTTAAATACTAACTGTGCATTTTGTGCAGGATTTTCAAACTCGGTTACATTTTGTTTCACAATAGAAAGCACCACATCGT
This sequence comes from uncultured Gammaproteobacteria bacterium, assembly GCA_964611875.1. Lineage (GTDB taxonomy): Bacteria > Patescibacteriota > Patescibacteriia > UBA2169 > UBA2169 > CAZTBF01. Next base: position 28,462 of record CAZTBF010000003.1, on the reverse strand, counting down.
CTTCCCAACGAACCTCTGGATCAATATATACGCGGGTAAATAATCCTTCTAAACGTTTTCGCCACGCATCCAAGGCACCTTTACGCCCGTGCTGAAAGGCATCACGCACCATGCGCGAGGTGTCGTAACTAATGAGTTCTTGGGATAAATCAGGATCATCGGTTGCTGCCGTTATCATAGGAACGGATACGTTTCTATCTTTATACGTAAACACTAATCCGTTGCTTCTAAGTTTTTCAATACGAGCATCCAGTGCTTGTTCTGCTTCAAACATGGTTAACCCACCAACCGGCACACTACCTACAAATACTCCGGGGAATATTTTGTTTCGGTAGGTTAACGCATATGCTTCACCAGCAAACATGCTGACAATAATAACAAACAGCACAATACTGAGTGAACGGTCCCACCATCGATTACCAAAAAATTGAATTACCGTGGCAATTCCTCCTTGTTTCTTTTTCTTTGTCATAGATTCTTATGCACGTACATCCGTCGCACCTAACAAATAGTTTAACACATCACGTGCTTCTGATGCGCTGACCGCATCTCCAATAGGTAAAAATCCCACTTCAACTTGTTTCCCTACCGCATGTGCTCCACGTGGGAGTTCGTGTGTGGGAATATTCAGTTGGGTGCCATTTGGAAATTCAAGCGTACTGGTTTCTTCAGTACAGTTGATAAGCGTACCGCGCATAGGCAGGTGATTTATGATTCTTTAACTTTGATAGAAACGCTTTTTGACTTACGTGCTTTTGGTAAGCGAACGGTTAACACGCCATTTTTAAGACTTGCTGATACTTTATCTGCTTCTACTTCTACGGGTAAAATAATGGATCGAGAAAAACCACCCCAATAACATTCTTGATAATAGTGATCTTCAATAGATTTATCGGTTTCTTGTGAACGCTCCCCGCGAATGGTAAGCATGTCGTTATTGATTGAGATATCAATTTTATCAGACGTAACACCAGCAATGGTTGATACTACTACTACTTCGCTGTCGGTACCATATACGTCGACAGAAAGTTGCCCTTCGTAATTTTCGTCTAACCAATCTTTTGAAGATTCTTTGTCATCTTTTTCATCTTCTTCTTCGTCCTCATCTTCATCTGAAATATTGGTGGTTAACACTTCTTCCTCCTCTTCTTTGATACCTGCAAGTTTGTTTAAAAAACTAACCATAGAATTTTCTGTTAAATGTATATACTTTTGTACTCTTATTATGTTAGTATACTAAAACTTATAGGACAAAACAACTCAGTACTATGCCAAAAGCATTTAATCCACGAGATCGCTATGCTAAGCAAGCTCAAAAAGAAGGCTTTGCTGCCCGCAGTGCGTATAAGCTCAAAGCCATTCTTGCCAAATTCCCTCTGATGCATGAGGGTGATGTGGTTTTAGATTTGGGTGCTTCCCCTGGAAGTTGGATGCAAGTGAGTAGTGCTGTGGTTGGAAAAACAGGAAAAGTGGTTGGGGTTGATTTGAATCCTACGTCCGTGCAGGTGCCTCATAGTAGTATGATTGAAGGAGATATTTTTGATGTTGCTACGCGCGATGCGTTGCAGGAATATGCCCCTTTTAATGTGGTGCTGAGCGATATGGCACCTAAAACAACGGGTATTAAAACACGCGACCAAGCACAATCTACAGCTTTAGTTGAACACACATTGTTCCTTGCGGAGGAGTTTCTTGCTCCTGGTGGTGCGTGTGTTGCAAAGCTTTTTGAAAGTGCGGATAGGCACAGTATACAGAAACAGGCAGAAAAACTGTTTAAAAAGGTGCAGATTTTTAAACCCCCTGCTTCCAGAGACCGTAGTTTTGAGACCTTTATTGTGTGTTTGCAGAAGTATTGACTAAAGGAATAATTCCTTATATACTCTTGATTGTTTTACAGTCATGTTTAATTATTATTTAGATTTTAACTAAACAAATACGCCGCCATCGTCTAGTGGTTAGGACACCAGGTTTTCATCCTGGTAACAGGGGTTCGATTCCCCTTGGCGGTACCATAAAATTTTACACAGGTAAAACCGGATAGAAATAAATATATCAAAAAACTCTAGAAATAGAGTTTTTTGATATATTTAAGGAGCAGACATAAAATAATAATTGAAAGAAGAATTGAACTGGCTAGATATTGAGAAATTATATAGTATTAAAATAATATTTTATTGATTAGGCCAATTATATGACAAATAATTTCTATAAAATGGAAGATTCGCCAATATATCTCTTGGGTGTCTGTGATAGATATTCTGAACAAATATCAGAATTTGGAATGGTGACTAATTTAGCACGAAAAAACTTAATTAGTCTTGGTCCTGTATTCAATTCATATATATACCCTGTTTCATTACAAAGCTTTTATCTAGTTTTTTTACTAGATAATAATTCTGCATACAATATAGAAGAATTAAACGTAAAGATTCAACACAATAGTTCAAAAAAAAATATCAGCGACATAAAGATAACTACTAAAACTTTAAACGAAGGTGACAGATTTCCTTCACGCTTCACACTGGCCGCTGTTAAGCCCGATGGAGTTTGTTTTGAACCAGGTCTTTATAATGTTTTTGTCAATTACATGGAACAAGATATCCTAATTGGTGAATTTATTACTTACTGTATTCCATCACCATCTTTAACTCCTGAAAGAATAAAAGCATTAAAAGGTGATCCAAATGCTAGCAAATCTGTTAGGGTAAACATGAAATGTAACAAATGCAAAGATTCTATCGGAGCCCTTGTAAGTCTAGATGGACAACAAGATAAATCAATCGAAAATCATATATGGTATACTGATCTACCAAATGAATTTAGATGTAGTTGTGGCAATATAAATTGTAGCTTGGAATATTGGAAAAAAAATCTTCATGGCATGTTGACATTAAAGCATGGTTTTTCTTTTCCCGATGTAGATGTTGATATTGAAAAGGCTTACAAGAAAACAACTTTAAACGATATTGCTCATAAATTTAAAATAAAAATAAATGAAGCAAGTAATGAGGAAGAGATTCAAAAATTTATTGAGGCTTATCCAATGGTGCTATCATGCTTTGATTCAATGTTTTTAAAACCCAAAGCGCCAATTACTACAAAATACAAGTGTGATTTTGCGATTTTTAACAACAAAGGAGAATTAATCCTAATAGAAATTGAAACCTCTAAAATGCCACTGTTTACTAAACATGGTAACAATAGTTCAAAATTAACTCACGCTTTTAATCAAGTTGAAAATTGGTTAAGAGAAGGGAGGAAAGATCAATGGGGGGTGATCAATAGTCTTGGTATGGATGATCTAAAACCTGACATGGTAAAATCCATAAAAGGAGTAGTAATAGCTGGACGGTCAATAGAAAAAGAACATGTCTATTTAGAACGACTATATAGTCGTCAAGATATTGTATTCTATACATATGATGATCTTTGCCAATCTTTTTCAGGTATAGTTTCAATGATCGATAATGTCTGAATCCATCAATGTATTGTTTGGCATACATTTCATCTTTTATTTTCCTCCAAAAAAACACCCCTATATATTTCACACAAATCGTCAAGAATATTTTCAACAATTCATCAACAACACCACATTGACGATGACCAACACAGCGATATACTTACAGTACTTAGTAACCACATAGCAGGTATCAAACAGCTATGTAGAAATAAAAGATAATCATATGATTACTTTCCAAGAAGAAGAAATGGAAGAAGAAAGTGAAGACATGGAAGAAGGAAGTGAAATGTAAATTACTTTCGCTTCGCATGACACAAAAACGCTCCAACACGGGGCGTTTTTTGTTATATTTGACTTTCGGTTTTTATTCGGCTATAATAGTAATCCCTTATCCCCTTAAAAATAAAAATATGTACACCTCCGTAAACGAACGCATCGCCGTTCGCGTATACTTTGATACACACACCATTATCCCCCTAGCATTTAAATGGGGCAACCGCTGGTATGAGCAACTCAAAACCAATGTTATCTTCCCTGCAAAAAAAGGAGCACAACTCTTTACCTATTTTTCATTAGACGACGGTGTTAACTATTTTAAATTAATGCTCAACAACCAAACACTCGAGTGGACACTGGTTGAAACCGGCATTACCTAATATATGGGCGCACACAAGCAACGCTACATACTTCATATTGATATGAATAGCTTTTTTGCTACCTGCGAACAGCAAGCAAATCGGCTATTACGTGGAAAACCCGTTGGTGTTGCCGCATACCCTTCACCAAAAAGTATTTTGCTCGCAGCATCAATTGAAGCAAAACAATGTGGCATAGGCACCGGAACCAGTGTCTGTGAAGCACAAAGCAAAGCACCCGATCTTGTGGTTCTTGAAAACGATCCCCCATTATATAGAGCATTGAGCACAAAAATAGAACAAGTGATACGCAACTATTCCGACTGCGTAGAACCCTATAGTATAGATGAACACTTTGTGGACCTCACCGGTTGGGTACATTCGTGGGAAGAAGCACGTACCCGCGCCAAAGAAATACAACAACGCATAAAACAAGATGTGGGCGAATGGATGCACGCATCCGTTGGCATAAGCTCTACTAAGTTTTTAGCAAAAGTAGGTTCTGATTATAAAAAACCAAATGGGCTCACCGTCATTACCCCACAGGATATTCCAGATATCTATGACACCTTACACCTCACAGACCTGTGGGGCGTTGCACGTGGCTGGGAACAACGGCTCAAACGCATTGGTATTACCACCATACGACAACTCTATGAGTATCCACTCCAAAACATGGTGTCACTTTTTGGGAAACCAGGGCATGTACTGTATGCCAATATCCACGGACAAGAAACTAGTTATGTACATGCAGAAACATCCGTACCAAAATCTATTTCACACCAGTATGCGATTCCTCGTGCGCTAGTTACCACACACAACATTCCCGCAATACTTATGAAACTCTGTGAAAAAGTCGGAGCACGGCTCCGAGCACATGAATTGTGCGCTCGTAGGGTATGGATATATCTCCGTTGGTATAACAAAAAAGGCACACACCTGTATATCTCTCTCCCCTATGCCGTACGGTCAACCTTAACTATCTATCATCATGCTGTTTCGCTTTTACATACCTGCCAGACACTCACACATCTGAGATTATTAGCTATAGGAGTGTCTCATTTTGAAAGTATGCATACGCAGCTTTCGTTGTTTGAACAATCATCGAATCATTCACGAGACCTCCCTCTCACAAAGAAGAGTGATAAAAAAGATATCGATGATCTCATAGACACCATAAACCACACCTATGGTGCAGGAACCATGACACACGCAACCATGCTTGGTAGCGCGCACATGGTCCCCGATCGCATTGCATTTGGAAAGTAACTAACACGCTCCCCTCCTGCTAAGGAGGGGCTGGGGGAGGTTATGTCTTAAACGCGTTGATGCTGATAACCCCCTCCAACTCCCCCTTAGCAGGGGGAGAGCTGTATTATTTGTAATTTGTAGTAATACCCCTTATACTCTCAACGTATGAAAATATTAGGAATAGAAACATCGTGTGATGATACGTGTGCTGCTCTCGTTGAAAAAACAAACGAGGGACTCATTGTACACTCACACATTATTGCCTCACAAGCACAACTGCACACCAAATATGGTGGTGTGGTGCCTGAACTTGCAGCAAGACAACACGTAGAAGCAATAATCCCAACCATACAAGAAGCACTTGGGGATACCAAACCAGAAGACATTAACGCTATTGCAGTAACCACAGGTCCAGGACTTATTACCTCATTACATGTTGGTGTTGAAACAGCAAAGTCTTTAGCATACACCTGGAACAAACCACTCATTCCAACGAATCATATTGCGGGGCATATTTATTCTGGATTGCTGGCACCTGTTGGAGAACTCTCATCTAAGACTATTACCTATCCAGCACTTGCATTAATTGTTTCAGGTGGACATACCGAATTGATTCTCATGACCAAGCCACACACCTACACCCTTATTGGACGCACCCGAGATGATGCTGCAGGTGAAGCATTTGATAAAGCTGCAAAAATGTTAGGCCTCCCCTATCCTGGTGGCCCAGAAATAAGTAAACGCGCACAACATGGTGATCCACATGCGTACGAATTACCTCGACCAATGATACACGAAAAAGGATATGAATTTAGTTTTTCTGGTTTAAAAAATGCGATACGGTTGCTTATTGAAAAAGAAGCAAAAAATTCCCGTCATTTCGAGCGAAGGGTACTCCCGAAGTCGAGAAATCTCTTTCATGACAAAGCAAAAGGGATCTCTCCACTCGTGAGTACACTCGGTCGAGATGACGAGACGGTGTTATCAGACGAGATAATTAACAATATCTGTGCATCCATACAAGAAGCAATCATTGAGGTATTGGTTACCAAAACAATACAAGCATGCGAAGCTTACACACCACAAACCATTATTCTTGCAGGTGGAGTTGCGGCAAACGAAGCACTCAGAAACAAACTTGCAACAGCACTTCCACAAGAAAGCACCCTCTATATTCCAGAGCGAGCATACTGTATGGACAACGCTGCGATGATAGCAGCAGTGGCATGTGATATGAACGCATCTGCATATGCAGAAAATCCAAAACAAACCACTGCACAATCGACCTGGGAACTGGTATAATACTATCCACATATCCCATTGACATTGATACACCAATATTGTATCTTTGCACTCTATGACTCAAAATAAAGACACGGCAAAAAAGGACGTTTCTACAAAGAAAAAAGCCGAATCAAAACCTGCTCAAACACCAGAATATAAAGATATTATTCTGTATTTAGCAGAAACAGGCCCACGCATTATTGAACAACAACTGCGTGCGGTACAAGATCTTAAAAAGATTACCGATAAAAATTATACGTACGCATTGCTGATTGATTCAAAACAGGTACTGCCAAAGGCTATTGAAAAAAAGATTCCTTTGGTTATCCGCACGAACACCAAACGAATCAATAAAGTAGAAGAAGCACTTGCTCCATACGAACATCGTATTGCAGCCATTATGAATCGGCTGGAATTTTTTATGCCTGCGTACATGCGTATTATTGAGTTGTTCCCCTACCTCAAGCACCCCGTTATTAAATCTCTTAAAATTGCGAATGACAAAATTGAAATGCGTCATACGCTTAAAAAATACACACCAGACATTATTCCAAAATACGATATTGTAAAAAAAGCGAGTGATGCAACCGTGAAGAAAATAGAACAAGAAATTGGTTTCCCGTGTGTGATTAAACCAGCATCTCTTTCTCAAAGCAAACTCATTACGGTGTGTTATTACCGAGAGGAATTAAAAAAGACATTGGAGGAAACTTTTAAAAAAATTCAAGCAATTTATAAGGAAGGAAAAGTAGAGCACGAACCAAAAGTACTGGTAGAGCAATTACTTGAAGGACATATGTATTCTATTGATGCCTACGTAGATGGTAAAGGTAAAATCTACTATACCCCACCAATAGAAATTAAAACCGGTCGTGATATTGGGTATGATGACTTTTTCATGTACACACAAATGACCCCAACCAATTTAGATGGCGAAGAACTTGAGGCACTACAAGCAACCGCAACACGTGCAATACATGCGTTTGGTATTCGTTATTCAACCGCACATGTTGAGCTGTATAAAACAAAAACTGGTTTTAAAATTATAGAAATTGGTTCTCGTGTTGGTGGCTTTAGAAATGAGCTTTTGGAATATGCTTTTGGTATTCGCCATTACCTTAATGACATTTTGATTAAACTAGCACATGCACCAAAACTAAAGCCAACAAAAAAGAAGCACTCAGTACTTCTTAAAATGTGGCCACGAGAAACAGGTATTCTTTCTTCGGTAAAAGGTTTCAAAAAGATCATTGAGGAAACATTTGTCGTAGAAGCTCGTCAACAAATGAAACCCGGTGATAAGATTAGCCCTGCACGTTTTGGCACCCCACCAACGGTACTCTTTTATTTAGTTGGCGACACACGAGAAAAACTCCTTGGACATATTCGCAAGGTAGAAAAAGCAATTGATATCATTATTGAATAATACTTAGCGTTTGCTTACGGCAGCCGCTTTTTTTTCTTCTGCTTTTACTTTTTTGTCCTCTTGTTTTACCGCATGCTTTGCAACATGTCGACTTCCGTATAATCGCATCAATGAGTATACGATTAACGCAGCAAACATAATGCCTGCGGAATTTGTGATAAACACAAATAATGCGTTTCGTGCTATTTCCCCACTGCCCATAGCAATACCAATACCTGAAACCGCAAGCGGTGGAAGCAATGCAACTGAGATGGCAACACCTGGGAATGCCTCATTGAGCCATGGCTTTGCAGAAGCAAACGCAGCAGCAACCCCAGCAACAAAAGCAACAACAGCAAACGTAAGAGAAGGCTGGGTAAGATCAACTATTTGTTGCGTAAGTACGCGATCGGGAGAAAGAAACACAAAGCCGATAATGGCAGACATACCAACCGCAAGTACGAGTGATTTAAGAATGGTGGTCAAGGATCTTCCAATGAGTGCGGTATCTGACATAACCACCCCTAACCCGAGTGTTAAAACAGGATACAATATTGGAGCAATCAACATGCTTCCAATAATAATGGTTATGTTATCAAGGAGTAATCCGAGTGATGCCATAACCACGGCAAGCACCATTAATAAGAAAAAGTCCTGACGTGGGGTGCTTTCTTCTATTAAACCTTTAATGGCATCTTTTTTTTGTGTGGGGGTAAGTGAATTAAATACGGTTAAGGGCATAGTGTTGCGTAGTATGTTTTCTGCAGGTAGTATACCATAGAGATCAGTAATATTATACCGTATGTTTGCAAAAAAAATTACTCCAAAGGAGCACTATATTATTCGCATTGTCCGTGGTGAAGATGTGGTTGAACACATCACTGCTTTCTGCAAAGAGAACAACATTTTTTCTGGATCATTCCATGGCATTGGTGCGTGCGATTACACTGCCCTTGGTGCTTACAGTGTTGAAACAAAAGAATATGTAGAAGAAGTATTTGAAGGTGAGCATGAAATTGCCTCACTCACTGGCACGATTACGGATACCAAAGTACATATTCATGCGGTCATTAGTGATGAAGCATGCAAAGCTTTTGCAGGGCATGTAAATAAGATGCGCGTAAGTGCAACGTGTGAGATTCATTTAATTGCTGGTGAGGAGGCTATTTCGAGAAAACCTGATGAGGTGACTGGGTTGGAATTGATGGATGTGTAGGGAAATATGTATCAATAATAAAAGAGTACTCATAGTAGTACTCTTTTTATTTAAACGAAAAAACTCTATCTAACAAACTTCTGCATCTAAGCGTTTTGCTTCTGCCCAAGAAAGTTCATAGATTTTTTTCATAGCATCAGCAATTTCCTTACTCTCAATAATAATACCTAATTCCTCTTTCCACGAAGCAATCATAATTTTATTGTCGTATATATTTATTTCTGGGCTAAAGTAATACGTATCCGCAGGGACAAAAGCAGTTTCTCTTTTTTCTTCTACATTTTTACTCACACGCTCTGCACCAAGTTGTGTCCGAGGGAAAATAGCTCGGATATGAATATTTTTACGAGCTCGACGTTTGTAATAATCAGGAAAATAATTGGGTAATGTTTTTTGTACATCATCTACTGAAGCATATGCTCGAATGGCTTCTGTAGAGGTAAGCGTATCTTCATATACTTCTTTTAATCCTTCTTTCCCTTCATAAAAACGAACACGTGGACGACCTGTTGTATTGTGTAACGATTTTAGACGAGGCATAAGCTCGTGCACTGTTTCATATTCTGCTTTTGCCTGATTAAATTTCTCTTGTATGAGCTTTGCAATAATCTCAGGAGATTCTGCAGTATATTCTTGTTTTGGCTCCTTTCCTGAAATAGTTGCTAACCCTTTTGAGATAAGCGTATCTAAAATATCATACCCAGTCGTACGGTTAATGCCGGCTTTTCTACTTATTTCAGAAACGGTTCCTTTACCCAATTCTAGCAAACTCAAATAGACGCTTGCTTCTTTTTCACTAAAATCAAGAGATTCTAAGGCTTTTTTAAGATGTGCATCTATTTTTTGCATATAGTGATAGTATAGCGCACAATATATTTTGTGTCAATACTCTTCCACAAAATATATTGTATTAATATTTTTACTAATAAATAATACTATTTTAGTGTTGAACTATATTGACATTGATAAATATTCATGCTATAATGCCATATTAATAATGCAATACTGGGATGAAGCAGTACGTATCATCCCTACTATCTCCAGCTTTTCAATATATATGGAAGGCTGAAGATATATACAATCCGTTCTTACACAATCATACATACCTGGAGGTGTTACGTGAAAGCACGCAAACTAGTTTCACTCATGCTTTTAGTGGTACTCGTGGTTTCTTCTGTACAAGTAGATGCTGCCTACAATCTTACGGTTGTGGGCAACGATAGCAGTGGAAGAAATGCGCTCACCTATGTCTATTTAGAAGACGGAACACTATTGGCACTTGCACACGGAGAAGTCCTTACCCTATCGGAAGAGCTCGTCTGTACCGTGGTGCATCGGTTTGATGTCGGATGGAATGATCCCATTCAAAAAAAAGCAGAAGCCACATATACCTTTACACTCAGAGAACAAGCTCCGGCAATTGTTACCTGTATGGTACTTCCGTTGCTCAACATACAAACGCAAACGGGAAAACAAAGAAATCAACAACAGTCTGCTAAAAAAGTTGTGTTGGTTACATTGCCAAATCCATATGGGAGAAAACAAATATATCTGGGAGGTTCATTGCCTGCTGTTGGATCGCAAATGATGCATCTTGGACATGACGTAACCAGTATTGATTTAAATATCGATACGTTGCAAGAAGCACGCATACAACATATTTTGCACAAAGCAGATATTGTTGCTTTGACAATTATCGGGTCTCCTGGGATACCAAATGCACGACACCATATCAACACCATACGTTCTCTCACACAGGCAGATATTATTGTCGGAGGGCAAGCGGTTGATACATTAACACGAGAACAGTTTTCGACTCTTTTCGGCACATATGCTGTATCCAGAACCGAAGATTTAGCAACAGTACTGGAATGTGAACATATTCCCAATGCATATACATTGCCCTATTGGCCTGTATATGAAGCTATGGGAGATGAGCGTCTGAAAAAATACCTTGAGCATGAAATGACGTTGGTATTAGCCCAAGGCTGTGTTTTTAGCTGTGCCTCGTGTGCTGCAATAAAAGGAGTGCCTGAATTTTTTCGAGAACAAACAGCATTTCAAGCAGACCTTACGTATCTGTGTGAAAAAGCACGTGCCATGAGTATTCAGAAGCTTGAATTTTATGCCTCTTCTTTAGATTTTTTTCAAACGCCAAAAATACTTCCACAATATTTACGTATTATTGCGCACGTGCAAAAGGAAACAGGCGTTACAATACGTATTCGATGTTTAGCAACTATGGCATGTTTCCTTAATGCACATGCCAAAATACCACAATTGTCTGAACTCCTACACCAAGCTGGTGTATGGTGCATTGGTTTTGGTGTTGATGGTTCAGACCCTGAACAATGGAAGGAGCAAAAAAAGGGACACAACAAATTAGGGAATGTTCCAAAAGCATTTTCATTATGTGAAGAAATGAACATACATACAGAAATGTTGATGATTATTGGTTTTAAGCAAGATAATACTAAAACCATGTTAAAACGTTTATGTACCGATGTGTGGTTGTCACTTTCTTCTACTTGGAAATGGAGGAATTGCTCACTCAGACCGTACTTAGCAAAAGAAATTGTTCCTGGAAATGATGGATGGAAACATGATCAAGCGTTGGTTGAAGCAACCATGCTGAACCCATCATTATTCTATAATTTGGATTTCTGTGCTTTTGGGTCAAAACTGACTCATCCAAATCGCATATTACGCTGGGCAAGTAACAGCGCATATGCCCTCATTACAGGAATACTTATTCCCATCGGAAAATGCTGCACCTATCCTCTTTTCCCACAAGGAGGGGGAGGAATAACAGGTATCATTGCTCGCCTGATCAATAGAATTATGCCTTTTGATCGGTAAAAGTATCAATCCCACAGATTACTACACTCTGTGGGATTTTTTTATCAAATATTGCCTAATATGACACAAAACGCTATGATATGGGCATGTCAAAACCACGAAATACTGACATTCCAAAGGCGTATGATCCCAAGGCAGTAGAAGATACACTCTACCAAACATGGGAAGAACAAGGCCTCTTTGAACCAAACCCAGATGCAACTGGGGAGCCTTTTAGTATTGCTCTCCCCCCACCAAATGCAACAGGAACCCTTCACCTTGGACATGCAGTTATGCTTGCCATTGAGGACATTATGACGCGCTACGCACGCATGAATGGTAGACCAACCTTATGGGTCCCTGGTACAGACCATGCGGCAATTGCAACGGAAACACGCGTTGCAAAACAAATACAGGAAGAACAAGGCAAATCAAAACATGATTTAGGTAGAGAAACATTTTTAAAGGAAGTTGGTGCCTATGTTACCAACTCACAAGACACCATAAAAAACCAGATGCGCAAAATGGGCGCATCCGTTGATTGGAAACATGAACGCTTTACGTTAGATGCAGGGCTTTCTCGTTGTGTACAAGAAGTGTTTGTAAAAATGTATAACGATGGATTAATTTATAGAGGGCACCGCATTGTAAACTGGGATCCAAACATGCAAACCACGGTTGCGGATGATGAAATAGAATATGTAGAAACCAAAACACCATTTTATACCTTTCAGTATGGTCCATTTAACATTGGTACCGCTCGTCCAGAAACAAAGTTTGGTGATAAGTATGTAGTCATGCACCCAGATGACGAACGGTATGCACAATACAAACATGGGGACACCTTTGAAGCAGAATGGATTAACGGGCCAGTAACCGCAACCATTATTAAAGACGAAGCAGTAGACCCAGAATTTGGTACCGGTGTGATGACCATTACCCCATGGCATGATGCAACAGATTTTGAAATCGCAGAACGACACAACTTAGACCGTGAACAAGTAATTGATTTTGATGGCACCCTCCTCCCTATTGCAGAAGAGTTTGCAGGCATGCATATTGAAGATGCTCGAGAAAAAATTGTAGAAAAATTAGCATCTAAAAAATTGGTGGTTGATATTGATGAAGACTATGTAAACAAAGTGGCAGTAAGTTACCGTGGTGGTGGTAAAATTGAACCACAAATAAAAGAACAATGGTTTGTGAATGTAGACAAGTCAGCACGCACGTGGAAAGGCAAAAAACAATCACTCAAAGAAATATCTATTGATGCTGTGAAATCAGGAGATATTAAAATTCTGCCTCAACAATTTGAAAAAACATATTTCCATTGGATGGAGAATTTGCATGATTGGTGTATCTCTCGCCAAATTTGGTATGGGCACCGCATTCCTGCGTGGTTTAACAAAAAAGATCGATCAGATGTCGTTGTAGCAATTGAATCTCCTGGGGATGAGTACGAACAAGATCCAGACACGTTGGATACCTGGTTCTCAAGTGCCATGTGGACCTTTTCTACATTACTTGATGAACCAAAAAAAGATGAATCATTTGACGAATGGATTGCACGTAACAAAGAAAAAGGAACCGACCTTGCGACCTTCCACCCAACCAGTGTACTTGAAACAGGGTATGATATTCTGTTCTTTTGGGTTGCTCGTATGATTCTTATGACCACCTACACCTTAGGTGAAGTGCCATTCAAAACAGTATACCTCCATGGATTAGTACGAGATAAAGAAGGACGTAAGATGAGTAAATCACTCGGCAATGGTATTGACCCATTGGATATGATTCACAACTATGGTGCGGATGCTACTCGCCTTTCGTTGGTGATTGGTACCACACCTGGGAATGATTCTCGGTTATACGAAGAAAAAGTTGCAGGCTACCGCAACTTTGTAAACAAGATTTGGAATATTGCTCGATTTATTTTGGTAAATAAATCACAAGTGACTTCGCGAGGGAGCGATAGCGACCGAAGCGATCCCGAGCCACAGAGCAATGATGACGGGATTGCCGAGCCTGTCCCGAGTATTTCCGAGGGATCGACGAGTACGTCTCCTCGCAAAGACACGTTAGCAGACCAATGGATAGCAATGAAGCTCAATACACTCATTGAGGAAGTAACCAAGCACTACGAAAAATACGAATTCTCCCTTGCTGGTGAAAAAATTTATGATTTCTTGTGGCATGATCTTGCAGACTGGTATGTTGAAATTTCAAAACAACAAGACCACACCATTGCTCCACAAATTTTGCACGAAGCAATAAAACTGTTGCACCCTTTTACTCCATTTATTACGGAAGAGATATTTCAGTTATTAAAAACAGAAGGGTTGATTGAAACTGATGATGAGTGGTTGATGACCAGTGCATGGCCAAAGGGGAAAAACCCCTCCTCCGCTAAAGCTACGGCGGGCAAGCAAGAAAACATCAAAAAAGATTTTGATATGTTACAATCTCTGGTTATTACATTACGAGACATGCGTGCGCAACATACTTTGCCGTACTCAGAAAAGTTGGATGCTGTGATTACTACTGAACATCATAAAAAACTATTCCAAGAACAAGAATTGGTTGTTGAAGCTCTCACTAAAGTACGCATTCAAGTATTACCAAGTGAACCAACGGAAGCAGATGAATACTTACGTGCACATGCTGCAGAGTATGATGTATATATTAAACTTGGAGAAGATAAAAAACGAGAACAAGAAGAGCGTTTAGAAAAAGAAAAGGAAAAGCTCAAAGGATATATAGCACAACTCGAAATGAAACTTTCCAATGAGCAATTTGTAGCCAATGCACCAGAAGATGTGGTAGCAAAAGAAAAAGAAAAGCTTGCAGAAGCGCAGGCACAACTCGAAAAATTGTAAGTTAAAAGCCGTTCTCTAATTAGAAAACGGCTTTTTATGTACCAAGTTCATCTTCCACAACATCCCCTTCCCTTATTGTTGTGTTTCTTTTTTTGCATCATTTTTTTCGAGTTCCTGTAATGCTTTTCTTGCTTTTTGAAACAAATCATTCTGATTATTAATAACGTGATACAAACAGAGGTATGCGAGTTGATCTCTGCGCTCCATAGTGCTTACATTCATTGAACACCTCCAGGAAATCACACATCAGTGTTTAACCGCAATGTCATATGTTGTATGTCCGCTTGATAGCCTTCATCTGGTTTTTGTTGACGAAGAATAGCACGTGCTTCATCTGATGCACGTGTGTCGCCGAAACGAAAATAGATGTCCGCAAGAAATACGAGTCTACGAATAGTTGCTCGTGACATAAGTGTTCCCCTATGCAAAAAGATACAACACATACATACCAAAAGGAATAATTGTTGATTCACCAAGAACACACAGTGTAATCAACCGAGGATTATGTGGTGATAGCTGTATGGGCATATACTTTCTCCTTTCCCTATATTTCATAAGCATGTTCTGGAACAGTAAACACTCCGCTTAATTCATTCCGAATTTGTTTTGAACAGAGGGCACACACCACAATAATGCACACCATGACACAAAATATGCATCCAAACCATACCAGTTCAACAAACGCTTTTATTCTCCCGATACGCATACGAGTACCTCCAGAATATGTGAGATGTAGATATGCATCGTCTATTTAAAATCGTTTGATGTATCCCAAACAAAACAGGCCCAAAAAGCAACAAGAACAAAGGCAATACCACATAAAAAACAATCACCAAAAAAACGAATACATGATTTCACTGTAGTGTATCCTTTCGGTATGAGATGAACTTTATGATTCAATTGTAATGAACTGCTTATTATATGTATTACGTTAAAATGGTGATTTGGTCAAATTACCACCTCACAACTAAAGCATGCTGAATCTGCATGACGGGATCCCATCGCTTCACTTCGTTTCGCTCGGGATGACACGATATGAAGGTCCTCATTCATTCTCCACTACAGGTACGGAGAACTCCTCGTAATGACACGGCTTATTTCTCGAGGTACTCCGAGAGAACCCTTGTAGATACATCTCTGCAAGTATGTACATATAAGGGTTCTCTCATTCGGCAGTAGCCTCATTCGAGAAATAATAGATGATGTATCTCCTGATAAAAAAAAGAACGTTGCAGTGCAACGTTCCTATAATACATATTATTCTTCGGTAACACGGAATACTTCATCAACCGTGGTAATACCATCAAGTGCTTTGAGCATGCCGTCTTGCACCATGCTCACCATACCAGATTTTTGGGTAATTTCTTTAATGTCGTGCTCGGATACTTTACCAGATAAAATCATCTGTTCGATTTCTGGATTCATGGTAAATACTTCATAAATACCCGTGCGTCCTTTGTAGCCAGATTTTTTACAGGTATCACACCCTTTTCCTTTGAAGAATTTTAGTTCTTTTTCCTTATCAACCGCAAAACCAGAATTAGAAGGAATAGATTGGACAATGTTAATAACCCGAGTTACCACTTGGGTATCAAGCTCAACTTCTTCTTTACATTCCTCACAAATTTTACGCACCAACCGTTGTCCAATAACCGCGTTAATAGCAGGAGCAAGTAAGAATGGTTTTACACCCATGGATAAAAAGCGAGGGATCGCACCAGAGGCATCGTTGGTATGCAATGTAGAAAGCACTAAATGACCGGTCAGTGCTGCGTTAATAGCAACATCAGCGGTTTCGAGGTCACGAATTTCTCCAACCATTACCACATCGGGATCCTGACGCAAAATAGAACGCAGACCTTTTGCAAAATCATAATCTTTAGATTTATCTACTTGGCTTTGATTTACCCCTTCGAGTTTATATTCAACAGGATCTTCGAGGGTAATGATTTTGCTTTCTTCATCATTTAGCTTATTTAAAATTGCGTAGAGCGTGGTGGTTTTACCGCTCCCCGTTGGACCAGTGGTAAGTACCATACCATTTGGACGTTCTACCTCTCGTTTTAAATCTAAAAATGATTTTCCACGAATACCGAGTGCTTCAAAATCTAACCCAACAGATGAAGAACGCAACAAACGCATAACCACACTTTCGCCATGTGCAGTTGGGAGGGTTGAAACACGAATATCAAGCTTATCATCTGGCAATTCAATACTAATACGCCCGTCCTGTGGACGTTCGGTAACGTTTAATTTTAATTTAGATAATAATTTAATACGAGAAATAACCTGCTTCCACGCATCTTTCGTTAAAGACGCCATATCGTGCAATACCCCATCGATACGGAAACGTACTTTAATGTCTTCTGCCTCTGCTTCGATATGAATATCTGATACACCAGATTCAATCCCTGCCGTTAAAATAATGGTAATCACATCCGTAAGTGGAATATCTTTCATCTTTTCTGGAAGCGATGATAAATCTTGTACATCTGCTTTGTATTTTTCAATGTCCTCTGCGGTAATACTCACCGCTTTTGCAATGGGTGCTTTTTTAGGAACTTTGTCGTATTCTTTGAGCCCACGTTTAAAACTATCTTCTGAAATAACATACAAAGCAGTTTGTGCCCGATATTCTTTACCAAGCTCTGCAAGTTTTTGCTTTACCTCTTCGGTTGGGTCAATTGTTGCCATGCGCAACTGCCCTTCTTGGTTCAAGAAAAGTACTGCTTTATATTTTTCCATTTCAGGACGTGTGAGCAATGGAAGTGCTTCTCTATCAATAGGGCTGGTTGCAAAATCAATATACGAGAATCCTAATTCCGTCGCACGAGCTTGTACGAGTGCTTCGTTTTTTTCTCGATCTATTTCTCCCATTTTTTCGGCAAGCTTTTCTTGTGTGGTTTCTTCTGGTGGTGCTTGCTTATTGTTGGGCACGTTTTGTGCTTGTGTGGAATCATCTGCAACGGGTTGCTTTGCAGAGAGCAGATCTTCAATTGAGGGATTATCTTGTGACATATAGGGTAGTATAGCGGAAAATAACGGAAAAGGCACGTTATAAAACACCAATGACCAATAATCAATCACCAAAAAAGACACAATAACCAAATGACACATTGATGATTGGATTTTGGTTATTTTTTGGTGATTGGGTTACAGTGATTATTGATATCAAAAAACCCGATGTATGTCGGGTTTTGTTATGGTAGCGAATTCCATTCTGCTGATTATCCATTATACAAACGTTGTTTAATTGAACCAATATCTTGGCGGACACGTTCATCGCTGTCGACATCACGTTTAATTTTTGAATAGGCATGCATTGCGGTGGTGTGGTCTCTACCGCCGAGTTCGTTTCCTATGGTTGGGTAGGAGGCATCTAATTCTTCACGCATGAGGAACATGGTAATTTGGCGAGGAACCACTAATTCTTTACGACGAGATGATCCCATGAGTTCATCGATACTAATATCAAAATACTCACTGACCACTTTTAAGAGATCGCGTGTGGTAACGCCACCTCGTTTTTGACTCACCGTAATAGAAGAAACAACTTCTTTTGCGAGTTCTACAGTTGGTTCTGTTTCGCTTAATTCACACCGTACGAGTAATTTATTGAGTGCACCTTCTAACTCCCGAACATTACTTTGAATGTTGATTGCAAGGTAGCGTAATACTTCGTCATCCAGCTGCACGTTACGCTCGATACTTTTCGATTTCAAAATAGCCATACGTGTTTCCATGTCTGGTGAGGAAATATCAACGATCATGCCCCATTCAAAACGAGAGATCAAACGTTCCTCAAGTGCAGGGATAGCTTTTGGTGGACGGTCGGACGTTAAAATAATTTGTTTACCAGCATCTCGCAAGGTATTAAATACATGGAAGAACTGTTCTTGTGTTTGTTCTTTTCCGCCAATAAATTGAATATCATCAATCAAGAGTAAATCTACAGTACGGTACTTATTTTTAAATGCATCAATGGTTCCTGCTTGGAGAGCACCCACGTAATCATTGGTAAATTGCTCACTGGTACCATACATGTATTTTAATGATGGATTGGTTTTGAGTAATTCATTACCCACTGCTTGCATTAAATGCGTTTTTCCTAAACCAACGCCACCATATAAAAACAATGGATTGTATTTGGTTCCTGGTTCTTTTGCAACGCGAATAGCTGCAGCATACGCAAGTTCACTCCCACGCCCCACAATAAATGTTGAAAACAAATATCGAGGATTAAATCCTTCTATGTGTGTTGGTGCAACTCGTGGTGCGGTCGGTTGTTCGTGGGAAGGGGTTGCTTCTGGAACGGGTGCAACTGGCTGTGCTTCTGCGGTTGGTTGCGCGTGTACGGCATCTACTTGTTTGTTTGTTTCAACCTTGTATTCGATTTCTCGTACTTTGTTATCGGTCACATTTTGCAGTACCTGTAAAATGTTACGATGATATTTATTTTCAAGCCACGCCTTGGTGAAATTATTTGGTACGGCTATGATGACTTTTGTTTCATTCCACTCATAAATAAAAGTGTTACGAAACCAGGTCGTGTAATGTACCTTACTAATAAGAAGCTCAAGCTCCCCAAGTGTTGCTTGCCAAAGTTGTTCGCTATTCATAAGTTGCAGAACAAAAAATCAAAGATGATTGAAATGAAAACTGCTTTTCATCGACCATACTATAGCATACTTTTATTTTGCGCAACATCTCCCCCACTCTGAACAAGATGTTACTAAGGTGGGGATAAGAACGGTGAGCTGTTTCATTTCAAATTGTACGGTTACGATGACAGATCATTGTGTCAGAGACACCTCAGATACAACACTGAATTTCTCCTCTTGCCACAGACGCATCATCTATGTCATAACCGAGTACTCACACGTATATGAAAGCACCACATCGCTAAAAGCATCGAGACGACATGCGTCGCTTGCAAAAAGTGAAGATATTCACTATACTAGGCGTGTCCTAAATTAATGAATTGAAAGGATTTACATTTATGTCAGTACAAGCAAAACGACGCACTTCTTCACAAAAACGACGTAGAGCAGTCAACCTTCGCTTAACCGCTACCACTTTGAACTCATGTGCTTCATGTGGTGCTCGTGTTCGACCACATAGAGCATGTCCAAAGTGTGGTGAATACACCAAAGCAAAGTCAAAAAAAGCGACAGCCACTGCGACACCAAAGAAGACCGCGAAAAAAACAACGAAAAAATAGTTATTTAAACGATCACAACGTTTATGTCTAACCGACACCTTGCACGTACCGTTGCAATGCAAAGCCTCTTTGAATGGGACTTTAACCATCAAGAGGACGACCTTAAAACCATTACCGAACGTAATTTTGTTAATCTTGCTCCTGGTCTTGCTGACCAAGAATTTGTACTCAATTTAGTACAACACGTTGCTGAGCATATTGCTGAGATTAACCAAACCATAGAATCCTATGCACCAGAATGGCCATTGGATCAAATTACCACGGTAGATCGCAATGTGTTGCGACTCGGCATTTACGAATTAACGATTGATACCGCTATCCCCCCAAAGGTAGCCATTAATGAAGCTATTGAACTTGCAAAAAGTTTTGGTGGGGCATCCAGTGGTAAGTTTGTAAATGGCGTACTTGGTTCTATTTACAAAGATATGGTTGCACAGAACCATCCAAAAGTTACGAACGATACCAGTGAAGAGAAAAAGAAAGACGCAGATGCTAAAGATGATTCCGCAGATTCCACTGAGAAGAAGGATGAGGAATAACCGTCATCCTGAGCGAGTGTACTCACGAGTCGAAGGATCTGGCTCGATTCCTCCACTCCAGACGGAGTACCGTCTTCCAGTCGGAATGACGATATAAAAAAACGATATTTTAATTATATAATCAGTAATACGCGATCACTCGACATACAACATACGAATGCTCCGAAGTAATTTCGTTCCATTCGCATGAGGTATTGAGAAAGATCGCTTTTTCATATGAAAGATTTTTCACCTCTCGAAAAAAAAATTGATGTGACCTTCAAGAATGTTAAACTTCTTGAACAAGCATTAGTACACCGATCATATTTAAATGAAAACAGTTCATTTGAACTTGATCATAACGAACGTCTCGAATTTCTTGGAGATGCGGTTTTAGAATTGATTGTAACTGAACACTTATACAACAACTACCCAAATCCAGAAGGAGAACTCACCAACTGGCGCGCGGCACTCGTAAATGCGGTAACGCTTTCACAAGTAGCTCGTGAAATTGGGTTAGAAGAGTTTCTCTATCTCTCACGTGGTGAAGCAAAAGATACCAACATTAAAGCTCGCAACTATATTTTGGCAAATGCAATGGAAGCGGTTATTGGTTCAGTATATCTTGACCAAGGCTATGACGTTGCAACAAAGTTTATTCATGCGTGGGTGATTTCGAAATTGCCACATATTCTTGAGAATAAACTCTACTTGGATCCAAAAACAAAATTCCAAGAAGCAGCACAAGAAAAAGTGGGCATTACCCCTACCTACAATGTAATTGATGAAACCGGTCCGGACCACAATAAACACTTTACGGTTGGCGTGTATTTAGGAGATGACGAAGTTGCCCAAGGAGAAGGAACCTCAAAGCAAGAAGCAGAAACAAACGCAGCGCAGGCTGGTATGGTGGCGAAGGAATGGGAATAGTTTGGTGGTTTGGATGTATGGAATTTTAGAATTTTGGTTGACTATACATCATGAAAAACAGTAGATACATTCTGCTGTTTTTTTGTGTCCTAAATACCGTCATCCTGAACAAAGGAGCGAAGCGACTGCAGTGAAGGATCTCGTCATGAAGATGCTTGTGTTCATCACGGGATCCTTCACTGCGCTCACCTCGCTAGGCTCGGTTCACTTGTTCAGGATGACGACTGTGTCCACTCCTCAATTCTTCAATTCCTAACACCCAGTTAATATGTTACAATTATTCTCGTTATACCATACGAAACATAAGGCATTCACATGTATTTAGAAAAACTAGAAGCACAGGGGTTTAAATCCTTTGCCAATAAAACTGAACTGGTATTTCCTGCTCGCGGAAAAGGCACCAATCCTGGAACCGCTGCTATTATTGGACCAAATGGTTCGGGAAAATCCAATGTAGCAGATGCGGTACGTTGGGTACTGGGTGAACAAAGCTTAAAACTTCTTCGCGGGAAAAAGGCAGAAGATGTTATTTTTTCTGGTTCAAACAAAAAAGCTCGGCTTGGTTTTGCCGAGGTTGCTTTGTATTTAAATAACGAAGATAAAAAAGCAGATATTGAATACACCCAAGTGGTCGTTAAACGACGTGTGTATCGCGACGGAAGTAGTGAATATTACATAAACAACAGTAAAGTGCGATTAACCGATGTGCAGTTATTGCTTGCTCAAGCAAATTTTGGACAGCGCACCTATAGTGTGATTGGGCAAGGTATGGCAGATGCTATTCTTTCGTATACCCCGCAAGAACGTAAGAACTTTTTTGATGAGGCAACAGGAGTAAAGCAGTATCAGATTAAAAAAGACCAAGCTATTACCAAACTGGAAACCACCGAAGAAAATCTTACCCAAGCACAGGCCTTACTCAAGGAAATGACCCCTCGTGTTAAATCACTTGAGCGACAAATTGAACGATTACAAAAACGAAGCGAACTCGAAAAGCAATTGAGTGAACTCCATGTTACCTACTATGGTTCCCTGTGGCATGAAATGCACACACAATATGAATCACTCAACGATCAGAAAAAAAGTATTAGCAAAGACCACTTAGCTATTACAAAAAAAATAGCGGAATGCCAACAGAAACTCAAAACACTTGAAAAGAAACAAACAACCAACTCTGAATTTGATACCAAGCAAAAAGAATACTTTGAAGCAATGAATGAAAAAAATGCATTGGTTTCAAAACTTTCATTACTTGAAAAAGATCTTGCCCTGCTTTCAGTAAAACAAGCGCACGGACCTGTTGCTATTGATACCAAAAAACTGGTTGAAACGACCAGAAAACATATTTCCTTTTTGGATCGTTTTCAAAAAGCAGAGGAACTTACGGAATTCCAAACATTACAAAAAGAGGCGTCCCCTATTCATAAAACCTTTACCACTATTTTAGATGGCGAAGAAGAAAAAGCAGATCCAAAACAAGAACAATCTATTAAAGAAGCTCAAGAAAAAATAGCAACACTTAAAAAAGAATTAGCAGAAAGTGAAAAAGCTATTGCTGAAAAACAAAAAGCCATTGCAGATATGCGACGTGCTGAAACACGCACCACCTCTGGTTTATTTGAATTGCAAAAAGAATACCAACAATTACAACAACAGTTGAATACTATTTCTGGCAAGAAAAATAGTATAGAAGTTGAACTTGCTCGTGTGGAAACACATCGCAGTGATGTAGAAGAACAACTTGAAAAAGGTGTCAGCAGAAGTTTACATACCGATATTAAACAATTTAAAAAAGCAGATCCTGATGCTAAAAACCTCTGGCCACAGATTGCAAAGGTTCGCCATGAGTTGGAAATGATTGGTGGTATTGACCCTGCGGTGAATGAGGAATACCAAGAAGCAAAGGAACGTTTTGATTTCCTGACCACACAAACAACTGACTTAACTGAAACCCTAGGAAAAATCAAACACGGCATTAAAGAGCTTGATGCAATTATCGAAAAAGAATTTAATGCATCTTTTAAAACTATTGAACAAGGTTTTGTTGAATACTTTAAAATTCTTTTTAATGGTGGAACTGCTGGATTAATTCTTCACAAACAAAGTGCTTTAGACGCTATGAATGAAGAATTGGTTGCTGAGCTTTCGGAAGAAGAACAAGAAACATTGGCACACCAATATAAAATGGGTATTGAAATTAAAGCTTCTCCACCAAATAAAAAGGTAAACAGCATTAGTATGCTTTCTGGTGGAGAGCGTGCACTCACCTCTATTGCGCTTATTTGTGCCATTATTCATGCTAACCCTTCTCCTTTTGTGGTGTTAGATGAAGTAGATGCTGCTTTAGATGAGGCAAATAGCGAACGTTTTGCCCATATTTTGGAAAAACTCTCAAACGAAACCCAATTTATTGCTATTACCCATAATCGTGCAACCATGGAAACTGCCTCTATATTATATGGGGTCACCATGGGTGATGATGGGGTGAGTAAGTTGTTATCTATAGATTTAGAGGACGCGGTAAAGCAAATTGGGGAATAATAAGGGTACTTATTGTAAAAAACCCCTCACCCCAACCCTCTCCCAAAGGGAGAGGGAGCATTTTGATGATAACTCCCCTTTCTTGACATATTTCGTAAAATCATATAATATCAGCCTGTTATTACTCATTATTTTATCTAACGAATACACATGTTAGCTATCCGATTACAACGAATTGGTAAGAAAAACCGCCCATCATACCGTGTTGTGGTATCTGAAAAGACCAAAGACATGTATGGGAAACATAATGAAATTTTAGGGAGCTATGACCCTGTTTCAGAACCAAAGAAAATTGAATTAAATGCAGAACGCATTAAATACTGGCTCTCAGTTGGTGCACAACCATCTGACACCGTTCAAAATCTCTTGGTAAATGAAAAGATTATTGACGCGAAAAAAGTTCGCTCATGGGCTCCTAAGAAGAAAGAAAAAACTGAAGAAGAACCAGCAGCTCCAAAAGCGGAAGCACCTGCAGAAGGTGACGCTCCTGCGGAAGAAGCTCCAGCAGTAGAAGAAAAGAAAGAAGAAGCAGCTGAATAAAACAACGTTTAAACAAACACCACCTCAACTTGAGGTGGTGTTTTTGTTTGACAAATATGAGGTATTCATTATACTCAAACCGGTTTAAACAATTCGTTGTACAACCAATCGTTTTTTTTAGGAGGCTGTCATGCCCAAACCAGTATTTACACCTCATCACGTTC
This sequence comes from uncultured Gammaproteobacteria bacterium, assembly GCA_964611875.1. Taxonomy (GTDB): domain Bacteria; phylum Patescibacteriota; class Patescibacteriia; order UBA2169; family UBA2169; genus CAZTBF01. Next base: position 3,583 of record CAZTBF010000003.1, on the reverse strand, counting down.
ATCATGAAACCAAAAAGGGTAATGTTGAGCATACCGTACAGTTCTATACTCAGTTTCTTGGAGGACTACCTGGAGAAACATTTGAAAAGGATGATGCTACATGGTGCCCAGTTCTCATTGGTAACCTGACCATTATGGTAACCGATAGGGATGCTGTTACCTTAAGTGATCATATGAAACAACGCCATCACGGTATTGATCATTTAGCATTTGCCGTAGATGATTTTGAAAACGCATTACATCGTGTACAAAATAGTGGTTGGGAAATTACGGTAGGTCCACAGATGCAAAATGAAGGTACCCGCCACATGTTCATTTTTGTAGGGCCGGACAATGTTAAATTTGAAATATTGCATGACATAGCACCAGCATAATATGGTGCTTTTTTTTATTACCTATATTGACGTATATCGATTTTATGATATAGTAGAAACGTCCTTATACTGTTGTCTCCTTCGTTTGGGTTTGGTCACCCGCACACGAATCAAACAAACTATAACGACACATTAACAAGCCACTAATTAAGAAAATCAGTATGGCAGAACAAGATCAAGAATTTCTAGAATTCGTTGTAAAAGCGCTCGTTGATCACCCAGAAGGGGTTGAAGTAGAACGAAGCGTTGATGAAATGGGCGTATTGCTTACGCTCAAAGTCAGCCCAGAAGATATGGGTCAAATCATTGGTCGTTCAGGTAACACTGCACGAGCAATCCGCACACTTCTCCGTGTGGTTGGTGCAAAGAACAATGCACGCGTTAACCTTAAGATTTATGAACCAGAAGGTTCTAACCGAGGTCCTCGCCGTGAAGCTGAAGCACAACCAGAAGAAGAAGCTGACACCAGCGCTGTTGATGATCTTCAATTATAATCAATTGAACAATCTGAAAAACCGTGGTATTATTGCCACGGTTTTTTGATATGCAAAAGCTGTAAGTGGTAAGCTATAAGCAGTAGCTTGGAATTCGCACTTACAGCTTATATCTTAGCTCTTATGGCTTCTATGCAATTCGATATTATCACAATTTTTCCCCACATTTTTGACTCCTATCTTGGTGAGTCTATTTTGGGTCGCGCACAAAAAAATAAGTTGATTGATATCACTATGCACGATCTTCGAGAATGGACCAATGATAAACATAATACGGTTGATGATACTCCGTATGGTGGTGGGGTTGGGATGGTGTTAATGGCTGAACCAATTATGCGAGCGCTTGCTTCTGTTAAGAATACGTATCATGCTGATGATACAAAACACCAAACACCAATTTCCAATAACCAAGAAAACATCAAAAATCAATCATCAAAAAAAACACGTTCTATTCTTCTCTCTCCTAGTGGGAAACGATTTACGCAGAAGAAGGCTCTGGAACTGACGCAGTATGATCAATTAATCTTTGTTGCGGGACGATACGAAGGGGTGGATCACCGGGTGACTGAACTGGTTGATGAAACTATTTCTATTGGTGACTTTGTATTAAATGGTGGCGAGCTTCCTGCGGTAACCATTATTGAAGCGGTGAGCAGATTACTCCCTGGTGTGCTGGGTAAAGATGCCTCAAGTGAAGAGGAATCTTTTAGTGATGAAGATTCAAAAGAATATCCTCAGTACACTCGACCTGAAGTATTTACTACGGATGAAGGTAAGGAACTTAAAGTGCCAGAGGTACTACTTTCTGGTAACCACGCACACATTGCGAAGTGGCGAAAAGAACAACGAAAAAAATAACCTGATCTTTACAACCTCTTTCTAAAGGAAAGCCCATGTATATTTTTGTTGATGGACGGGATCAACCATGGCTTGCAAAAGAGCAACTGATAAGTTGTTTAAAACTTTTTTGCGCAACTATTTCGTGCATTACCCTTTCTCCGCATATGGCATCATGCATGATTATTGGTTTTGTTGGATTTGATATTATTGATGGTCCAACTGCAAAAAAAAGTGCGCATTGGATACCAGAAAACGATTTGTATAGAAGAAGATTTGATAGCTTTTCAGACCTTATTGTTTCGAACGGTGTTTCGCTATATCACTTTTACCACACCGATACCTCACTGTGGTGGTATGTGGCATTGGTATTTCGTGAATGTTGTATTGCGGGTTTTGCTTCCCGTGTTTTTTTGAAATCAGGTACTACCATATTTCCTGGTACGTATCATAAAGGAGCAAAACTTCTGTTTGCTCTTGCAGGTATTGCGGTCATACAACAACAGTATGTAACTCTTTTTTTAAGCATTGCCTATGGAGCATTGTATATTACCCTCATAGATTATGCGGGATTGTTTAAAGGGTATACGAAACGTGATATTTCAAAACCAGAGCACATAGATGCGGTGTATTTATCTAACTTTGGAGGGCTGAAATATTTATGGGATAGCTATACCAATCCCCACCCCTCTATAACTACGAATGTAAAGCACACATATCTTCCTCAAAATACGGAAGAAAATGGCTAAAAATAGCTATTGCAGAGCCTGAAAACTCTGCTTTTTTATACCTCTTTCCCCCCTTTCCACATACCCCCCAAAAAACAGGCAAAAACCCTTGACACTGCATACAAAATCGTCTAGAATACCAGAGCTAAAAAGTCATTAAAAAGGAGACAAACGATAGGACACTATTTCCTAACAAAACAGCTCAATATTGTTTTATCGTTTGGACTCCTGACTCAGGGGTCCTTTTTCTTTTACAAGTTATGATTTCAGTACATGGCTCCAACCATACTGAAATCTAACTGTGTGAATATTCATACAGTTGCAAAACGTCAATTCAGATAACACCGAACCGCCTCATCGGCGGTTTGTAGATATCTTTTTAATAAGAGTTTGATCCTGGCTCAGGATGAACGCTGGCGGCGTGTTTTAGGCATGCAAGTCGAATGGGTTTAGACCCATGGCAAACGGGTGCGTAACACATTGGTAACCTACCCCTAAGCGGAGCATAACCAACCGAAAGGTTGGATAATTCTCCATAGTTCCAACATACACAAGTGTGTTGGATAAAGATTTATCACTTGGGGAGGGGCCTATGGCCTATCAGCTTGTTGGTGAGGTAATGGCTCACCAAGGCTATGACAGGTAGCGGGTATTAACGTACGACCCGCCTCACCGGAACTGAGACACTGTCCGGACTCCTACGGGAGGCTGCAGTCGAGAATCTTCCGCAATGGCCGAAAGGCTGACGGAGCGACGCCGCGTGCAGGATGACGGCCCTCGGGTTGTAAACTGCTTTTCTCAAGGAAGAATTTCTGACGGTACTTGAGGAATAAGGGACTGCTAACTTCGTGCCAGCAGCAGCGGTAATACGAAGGTCCCAAGCGTTGTCCGGTGTTATTAGGCGTAAAGCGTCCGCAGGTTGTTCTGCGCATCTTTGGTCAAAGACTGGGGCTCAACCCCAGGAAGGCCGAAGAGATGGCAGAACTTGAGGCAGGGAGAGGCACGTGGAATGGCTGGTGTAGTAGTAAAATGCGTTAATATCAGCCAGAACACCAAAAGCGAAGGCAGCGTGCTGGAACTGTCCTGACACTCAGGGACGAAAGCGTGGGTAGCGAATGGGATTAGATACCCCAGTAGTCCACGCCGTAAA
>CAZTBF010000002.1:0-433428 GCA_964611875.1 uncultured Gammaproteobacteria bacterium | reverse complement strand
TCAAAAGGTGTCATTTTGATCATTTTTTGTCTAATTTATAGCTATTTTTAGCAAAAAAACGAGTACTTATCAGAATGATGATAAAAGTTGCTTTTTACACTCTAAAAAGCTACTATTTATGAGCATATTACTGACTTTTTTTCCTTACATTTCATTACAAAAATAAATGAATTTAAGTATAGTTATTCCTGCGTATAACGAAGCAGAAAGCCTTCATACCCTATTAGAACGCCTCACGCAGGCGTTGCTTTCTTTTAAAGGCTATGAAGTTATTATTGTTGATAATGCATCAACAGATAACACCCAAGAGGTACTGAAAGATATTGAACAAACATACCCTATGGTACGAAGTGTTTACGAAGGGAAAAAAGGGTTTGGAAATGCATTACTTGCTGGATTTACCGCAGCAAAAGGAAATATTATTGGCTATATTCATGCAGATAATCAAATGGATCCAAAAGATATTGTACGGATATATCAAAATTTGCACGAGCATAATTTTGCGGTATGTAAAGCAAGTAGATTAGATAGACATGATGGATTTGTGCGACTCGTCATTAGTAAAGTGTATAATCTCCTTTTTAGAACGCTTTTTGGTGTAAAACTTAAAGATATTAACGGTAGTCCGAAACTGTTTACACGGTCATTTTACGAACAAGCACAACTTTCATCGCAGGATTGGTTTATTGATCCAGAAATTATTATTAAAGCACAGCGGCTGCAACAACCTATTGGAGAGACCCCTATTCATACCTATACGCGCGATCATGGGTCAAGCCAAGTCCGTGCGGGAACGATTATTGAATTTATGAAGAATATGATTCGTTATTGGAGGAACACATAATATGCATTCATTTTGGAAAGATAGAAAAGTACTCATTACCGGCGCAAATGGTTTTTTAGCCGGTTGGCTTACACAAGATCTCATTGCACAAGGAGCAGATGTGTATGCATTGATATATCAAAAAAATCCATTTTCTGTATTTGAAACAAATAAGCTTGATACACAATGCCATGTTATCTATGCAGATATTACGAGTTTCAAAGCTGTACGAAAAATACTTGATGATCATGAAATAGAAACAGTATTCCATCTCGGTGCACAAGCAATTTGTAAAACCGCACTAGCTTCGCCAGCAAGCACTCTTAAAGCAAATATTTTTGGAACAACAAATATTTTAGAAGCAATACGACAAATAAATCCGCGTATTGAGGTTATTGTTGCTTCATCAGACAAAGCATATGGGACACATGAGAATCTTCCCTATCGAGAAGAATATCCACTACATGGGGAGTATCCATATGAAGTGTCTAAATCATGCGCAGATTTAATAACACAAATGTATTTTAGAACATATGGTGTGCAGGCATGTATTGTTCGTAGTGGTAATTTGTATGGGGGTGGTGATTCTCATTTTTCAAGAGTATTCCCAAACACCATTAGACGATTGTTAACAGAACAACGCCCGATTATTACTAAAAATACAACACGAGATTATTTATATGTAGAAGATGCTGCACGAAGTTATATGATGATAGCTGAGCAGATGCGTCATGGGCTTGCTGGAGAAGCTTTTAATACGGGATGTGAAAACCCGGTACAAACAGAACGTGTGATTGCATTGATTACACAAGCAATGCAAAAAGTACATATTCAACCAATACAAGAACAACAGAGACATCACGAAATACCCCATCAGTATCTTGCAACAGATAAAATTAGAACAATGGTTGGATGGGAACCAAAAATCGGGCTTGAAGAAGGGGTGACAAAGACAGTTGCTTGGTATGTAGATTTCTTTCGCAACAATCCAGGGCTCATGCTTCATGACTAATATATGGAAGAAACTTTTTCAGGTAAAAAAATAGTGATAACCGGAGCAAGTGGTTTTATCGGATCACATCTTACTCGAACACTCGTATCTCAAGGAGCCCAGGTAACAGCTCTCCTTGATACATATACAAAAACTGACAGAATACAGGATATCGAACATGCACTGACTATTGAAAAATGCTCAGCATGGGACCATACGACACTTACAAAGCTATTACAAAAAATCAAACCTGAAATTATCTTTCATCTTCGTTCGGAAATCAACCCAAATAGTACGCACGATACCCATGATTCTTTTTATCAAACAAACGTAACAGATACCATTACTCTTGCACAATCTGCACTGCAAGCACAAATACCACTTATCAAATTCATTCATGCAGGAACCATTGCTGAATATGGAGCAACACCGGCCCCCTTTAGAGAAGATAAACAGGCACAACCAATATCTGAATACGGAAAAACAAAACTCAAGGCAACAGAAGCATTGCATGCGTTATATGTATCTGATGCATTACCGGTTACCATATTACGATTCTCAGTTGTGTATGGGCCACAGCAACATGTGCATTCATACTTAATTCCAAATGTTATTCAACACTGTTTACAAAAAAAGAATTTCCATTTTAATAACACAGGAAAACAAACACGTGATCCACTGTATGTATCTGATGCTGTTGATGCCTTACTCTATGCAACACAATCTGAGCACGCAACAGGTGAAATAATTAATGTCAGCTTAGGTGAAGAATACCAAGTACAGGATATCGCACGTATGATAAACGAATGTATGGGAAACAACATTACCATTAGTACAGAGCAAGCAGGCGAAACCAGACAAGGTGAAAACGAACATTATTGGCAGGATATTTCTAAGGCTCAAACAGTGCTTAATTGGAAACCAAAAATAACACTCAAGGAGGGACTATTACTCACTATTCAATGGTATACAAACCATCTTTAATATATGTCTATGCAATACCCTCGAGTCCCTTATGCCCTTACTGTATTTGATGATGCCGAAAGAAATGCAGTGCAGGATGCAATGCAAACACCGATGATCGTTCCTGGAGAAAAAGTTCGTGCTTTCGAATCTAACATTGCAGAACTTTTTGGTAAGAGACACGGCATTATGACAAACTCTGGTTCAAGTGCAAATCTTGTTGCTTTTGAGCTTATGGAATTACCAAAAGGGAGTGAAGTTATCACTCCTGCTGTAACTTTTAATACAACCGTTGCTCCTATTGTTCAAAAAGGGCTTGTCCCCGTTTTTACTGATGTTGTTGAAGGGGAATATAACATTGATATCAATCAGATTGAAGAACTCATTACACCAAAAACAAAAGCACTTATGGTGCCTTCCCTCATTGGAAATATACCGAACATGGAAGCCTTACAACAATTAGCAAAGCAATACAAACTCTGGTTCATTGAAGACTCATGTGACACGTTAGGTGCAACATTTAATGGCAAACCTACAGGTTATTTTTCTCATATCTCAACAACAAGCTTTTATGCCTCACATATTATTACTACTGCAGGTGCTGGAGGGATGTTGTGTGTGAGTCATCCTGAACTTGAAAAGCATGCACGAGTATTCACTGGATGGGGCAGGTCATCGGCTGTGAATGAATCAGAAGATCCTGCAATTCGCTTTGGTGCAGAAGTAGATGGTATACCATATGACGCAAAATTCATTTTCAATCACATTGGGTACAATTTTCAATCTACTGAATTAAATGCTGCATTTGGTCTTGCTCAATTAGATAAATTTGAACAATTTTTTGAAGCACGTCTTCGAAACTTTAAAAAACTGTATACCTTCTTTTCACAATACGAGCAATTTTTTATTCTTCCGAAACAATTGCCACAAGCAAAAACAGCATGGCTGGCTTTCCCACTTACCATACGCAAAGATGCACCGTTTACCAGAATAGAACTTGCAACATTTTTAGAAAATCGAAATATTCAAACGCGACCACTTTTCTCGGGTAACGTACTGAGACAACCAGCGTACAAGCAAAGCGTTAAAAGAACACGCGCGCACGGATATCCTGTTGCCGATCACATTATGAGTGGGGCTCTCTTACTTGGATGTCATCAAGGTCTGACACAAGAGATGATAGATCATCTTTGTGAAAGTTTCGATACCTTTCTACACAAAAGATAACATCTATTGTGATTCTACAATAAAATCAAAATCTCCTTTTTTATATAACATTGCAGGGAATTCTCTTGAATCAATTATCCTGTCTTTTTTTGGTATCGAAATCCCATACATGACATCTAATAAAGCATCATATTCTGTATATGAATACGTTGAAGCTTTTCCATTAACGGTGGGAGCTCTATGTGAATATGCTGCATCAGTAACAATAACGTCATATGCTCGCTGTTCAAAGTAGTGCAATGCTTCTACCCACCAAGACCGATTACCAAATAACCAGGCAACTTTTACACCGTGCTTGAGCGTATTCGACATCCCTTGAATGGCACCAAATTCTGCTCCGTTGATAGTTAAATTAACAAAATCAGGTTGTATGCCAAGTTCTCCAAAAATATTATCCAAGGTATCCATTTCTATTTCTTCATCTCTCTTTTTTCTGTTTTGATATTCTGGAGTGTCTTTCCAACTCGAATGTGCTTCAACTTCGGTAATGACATTCGTACTTGTTCTGTCATCATAAAAGGTAAAGGTATTCACTCCTTTTTCTTTCCATGCAGCCTTTTTTACAATTTCGATGTTATGCACATGGTGACGTTGCATGTATTCCTGTAGTATGTCGATATTTTTTTGATCTGGTTCTACCACAATTACTTTTCCTTTTTTCCCAACAATAGCTGACATAATAAGAGTCATAGATACTCCAAAATCAAACATCCATTCAGCACAACCCACTTGTACACACGTATCCCCTGTTTTGATATACGTAAAAGGAAATAACATATGATGTAGTGGCTTCATCAATCTGTATTGCAACCAAAAACTAGGGAACCTTCGAGAAAATGCGTTTTCTCGAAGATATCCTTTAAATAATTTCGTAATCCAATTATCAACGGTAATATAAGTTACAGGGCTGTGTTCAAGTGTTGAAAGATCTTGAGGAATATGTGTAGTTTTCATGATGACTTTCGGTTAAAAGTATTACGAATAAGATTGATACCCAAACGATGGATTATTTGTATGTGATACCAAGCATTGTACCATTCATAGCGCACAGGTATACGATTGCGAGGGTTTGTGATGATATGTATACACATTTTTATCACATACTTTATAAACTTTATCACATTTGCTTTTGTTTTTGTAATAAACAAGCTAAAATGAATATCTTTCATTTTGTCTTGTTCGATATCCAAATAATGGTTCCATTTTTCGCGTAATATGTGGATTTCTTCGAGAGGAACATATTCGGGGGAGTGCAAGGTCCCGAGACGATACCCATCCTTTGGTTGAATACGTTCGTGTACCCTTTTTTTAAAACCCTGTGTTGCAGGTACATAAAAAAAACGTACTTGATAGGTGGGTTTTAATTGGTCAAGTACAACATGGTTGAGCACATATTGTCGAGGAAGGTTATATATAAAATGAGTATTCGTGTCTCCATTTTTAACAATGTCAGCCATTTCTGCAGCGGCTTCTTTTGAAAGATATTCATCACTATCTAAAATCAAAACCCAATCTTTTGTAGCATACTGTAATCCTCTATTACGTATTGCTCCAAAATCTGTGATACGAATATTTTTTTCTTGTGCATCAGATTGTGGATATATTTTATCTGTATATTTTCCTGCAATAGCAAGCGTTGCATCAGTACTGTTACCATCTAAAATAACAATTTCAGCAAAATCTTTTACGCTTTCTAAACAACGCTCAAGTGTTTTTGCTGAGTTAAGAGTGAGGATTTGGACACTACATTGAATCTTTTCATGCATACTATTTTTTTCCTACAATACTATTCGTATCACGAGCACCAGGAACCATATATGCTAATAAGCGGAATAGGTTTTTGTGCCACGTATGTGGTTTTGTAACAGAAAATTTTGGCTTCATGCTTTGTATATTACGAGCTTCGAGTATCTCGATATGAAGCCATTGATACATCTGCATCAACTCTCTGAGAGTATACTCGCGCCAATGCCCCTCATATTGCTCCCCTTTTTTAAAAAAGTTAGGTAGATGAGCTTGCATAGGTGATCTCCCAAAAATAAATCGTACTCGATTAAGTACATGGCTGATACTTGGTGTAGCAATATACAACACTCCACCTTTTTTGAGTGGTTTGAGTAATCCTTCAATAAAACCTTTTGGATCTTTTTGGTGTTCTATAGTTGCGATACTAATCACCGCATCGTATGTTTCATCCATTGATTCGGTAAGAATATCTTTTGAGGTAATATGTATTCCCTGTTGTTGCCACATTGATTGTAGTCCTGAGAGGTCCTGAACGGTAAACACATTATTTTCTTCAAATAAAAATTTATCAACTCCGGTTACAACATATCCTAATAACGACAAAGCAATATCAATAATCCCAATACCGCAACCCACGTCCAAAATGGTACTACCTTGTGGTACGTGTTTTGTTATATATCTGAGATGTACTAGATTATTGTGAAACTCCCATAACTGCGGATCGGCGTATGGGCTCAATGCTTGATATGCTTTTGTGAGGGCTTGTTTGTGTGTCATAGCTATTATTTTGATTTATTTTCCCATACACTTCTCAAAGATCCAAAAAAAACAACAGAAATAAAGAATAATGCAAACGTGCTAGTCCACCAATCAAACTTGTTAGGAACATTATAAGCCTCTAATGTTTTATAAACATCTTCAGGTACGCCACATCTTTCTCTCTCAATATTATCACCATGTCCCCAACCATATGTCCAAAATGAAGTTGTGTAATTAATTTCTTTATTCCTTTCATAGTATGGAATCGTCACAGACTCCCCTTCATTTATTACATAAGTTGTAATATTTGCCGTTTCATCTCCTATGAAATGATTAAAATACTTTCGTGCGATGGTATTAAAATCTGTATCATTTTTAATATGCACGTTTACATCAGTATCGCAATTTGTACCTGCAACATTACTAAAAACAATATCAGTTCTTTGGTACAATAATGGTATCGAAAATATGCTATTTAGTGCTATAGGTATTTTCGTTCTATACGCATCTATACTATCTGAAACATTTAAAGGAGAATCCTTTGAGATCCATAAATGATTCTTTTCCCAAGGCAATGGAGCAGTTAGGATTAACAAAAGAAGGAAAAAAAGTAATGTAAATAATAACCAGATATTCTTTAATTTAACTCGTTTACTTGCTTCAAAAGGATTGACTAAGCACTTTTTGACTATATTATCGAACTTATCTTGTGAAAACAGTTCCTTGCTCAACTGCAAAGTATTTTTTGATAATTCCTTGCGAAGTTCAACATCTTGCAACTTCAAGACCTGTTCCACAAAAGCATCTGCATCATCTGCATACAACACATGCTTATCATCCTGATAGGGGTATCCAGCCAAACCACGAGGAGAAACGATTGAAGGAATGCCATACACCAATGGCTCAAAAATCTTTTGTTGCATACCAGCACCCATTAAGGAAGGAATAATAGCAATATCAACCTTATTCGTAAGAAAGTCATCTAAATCTTCAACAAATCCTTCTTCTATAACATTACCCACACATAGTTTTGCTAAATCTTCTGGTAATTTTTTGCCGAGTATATGGAATACAAACTTTCCAGGAGCTTGCGTCTCTACTTTGGGAGCAACTTCTTTGATGATAAGTTCAGCTGCTTTTCTATTGTGATATACATTGTATGAAGCACCCATAAAAAAGAGATGAAGTACCTCACGATCAACAATATCACGATTTTCCTTTACCAAAGCAGGGAGACTTCGTAGTGAAAGTGTTGCAACGTGTTTTGAACCAAGTTTTCGATACAATGCTTCTTCATATGGGGTGATCGCAAACAAATAATTACTTTTTTTGATGACCTTCTGCTCACTAAAGTACTTTGGAATATATTTCAATAAATTCTTAAAACTTCTTCCATCCTCTTGCAAAAAATGACTTGGCTCGTAATTGATAGAACGGGTAATTATCGGAATATTCTTTTCTTCAAATAAACGATACAACGGACACAAATAGGTATAATCAAACCATACCATATCCGGTTGAAAAGCATCTCGTATTTCTGTAACTTTTGCTTGTGTTTCAGGAAGCGTGTATTCATAAGCTGCCCCATCCCAGTTTTTGGGATGTAGAAATCGCGTTATACTTTTTTTTGCTTTAGTAAACTCATAGGGAATAAGATCAATCGTAATATCTTGCTGTATCCCCCATTCCTTTATCTTTTTCTCATCCTGCCAATCAAAAATTTTAGATACAACTTTCACGTCATATCCTAATCGTTTTAATTGCACCATACCAGCCAACCGTTCTTGTTCACACGCACCGGTTGTTGGAATTGGAAATTTTGGAGAGATAATAAGTATTTTTTTTGTCATATGTGTTCTACACGTCATACTGAAAGCCTCACTTCATAAACTGTTTATACCACACCTGAAAAGTCATAACAGACCAAAGCGTGTTCAAATGATACCCTTTTTTTGCATTATGGTCACTCAACATATTTTGTAATGCATTAAAATCAAATAACTCGCGAGTACCTTCATTATATGTTTCAGATAGTACTTCTTCCATAAATGGCTTAAAAGGTCCACGCATCCATTTGGCAGCAGGAGAAAACCAGCCCCACTTTGGTTGCTTAAGTACATGTTCAGGGAGATACTCACTCAGGGCCTCACGCAATATCACCTTACCTTCGTAATGTTTGCCTACTTTGCCAAACAATAAACCTTTTTTACCTAGTTTATATTTAACAGGAATACGATCCGCATACTCGACTAACCGATGATCCAAAAAAGGTACGCGTTGCTCAAGCCCAAAAGCCATGGACATTTTATCACTGCGAAGTAGTGATTCATCCGGAATCCAGCTTGCAATGTCTGTCTGCATAAACTGACGGGTAAAATCATTCGTATGCACGGATTGAAAATAGCGCTTTTGTAAAAATTGTGGAAGTACAGCTGTATTGTTACCTATTTTTAGAAAAGAAGCTATTGTTTTCTCTTTTTGACTAAAAAAACTCATGTACCGATCAACTCCTGGTTGTGTTTGAAGTTTATCAGATGATTTTCCAAGCATGTTCAATGCAAATCTGGCACCGGGGATATGGCGTATTTTTTCAATAAAATCATTATAGTAATATCGTTCATATCCACCAAACAATTCATCTCCTCCATCTCCTCCTAAAATAACTTTTACCGATGTGCTTGTTTCACGTGCCAGCAACATATTTACCGTTTGTATATGGTTAGAGATAGGCTCATCCATGTGATAAATAGTTTTTTCAAGATTATCTAATACATCGTTACTTGAAATAATGTACTCATGATGTTGTGTCCCAAAATGTTGAGCTGTTTTACGTGCGGTATAAAAATCATTATTATACTTTTCAGATTCTTCGGTATCTTCAAAACCAATAGAAAAAGTTTGCACCTTGTTCGACTGCTTAGCCATTATACCTGCGATGATTGTTGAATCTATTCCGCCACTTAAAAACACGCCAACAGGACGATCTGATACTAATCGTTTTGTAACTGAATCATGAAGTAATGAAGAAACCTCTTGTTTGATTGGATCGGTATCGGTAATAAGTGATTCATTTTGCAGATTCCAATATTTGAATGTTTTGAATTCGCCACTTGATGATACCGTCGCATAATGTGCTGGCGGTAGTTTGTAGATATTGTGCCACATGGTTTGAGGTGATGGTACATACAATAATCTGAAATAGATGTTCAGCGCATCATAATTAAGTGGAGCATCAACGGGATGTTCTAAAATACTTTTTACTTCTGACGCAAACACAAAACTATTTCCTTTGTGATAATAATACAAGGGTTTAATACCAATTCTGTCTCGAGCTAAAAATAATTCTTCTGTTTCAGTGTTGAGTATGGCGAGTGCAAACATACCATTAAACTTTTGCAAACATTCTTTTCCCCATTCTTGGTATGCGTAGAGCACTACTTCTGTGTCGGTTTGGGATGTAAATTGATATTGTTTACTCTCGAGTTCTTTGCGAATCTCTTGGTAATTATATATTTCTCCATTAAAACTAATCACCAACTTTCCATCTCTACTGGTCATTGGTTGGTGTCCTGCACGGCTCAAATCGATTATGGATAATCTATTATGCCCGAGCGACCATTTTTTAGATACAAAAACACCAGTATCATCAGGCCCACGATGACGAGTCGTAGCGTTCATCTTGTCGAGTAGATTGTTGTCAACGGCATTAAAACCACTAATTCCGCACATATAATTTTTCTAACTGATAGATAGCCACATCACCAATACGTGCAACTAGTTTCAATTCTGGATACTGGTTAATAGACCACTCAGGATGCTTGCGCATATCCCATACAATATAGTCTAGCTGATATCGTGTAAGTAATGAAATATCCCAACCTTGTTTGATTAAATCTTGGTACACTTCCTGTACAAAAGCTAGTTCTTTTTCCATGCTATACTGTTCTTCAAACATTTTTTTCTTTCCAATATTCCACCCACGTGCAAATATCTGTGTGTTCTTTTCAGATTCATTTGGAAAGGACCAAAGCAAACGAGATCCTAATGGATAGTTAAAATCATTCTCGAAAAATGTTGGGTTAAAGTAGTTTGCGAGTAATGCACGTTCAACAATCTCCACATCACTCCCTGGTAAGTTAAAAGCATAGTGTGTGTTAAATACATTTGCATGAGTATACGCTGGAATATATTTCATCATCTCTATATCAGATAGAATAACGGTGTCCTTTTCGGTATGAGTATTGATCCAGTCAAAAATATCAACATAATACTGCTGTTCTACAAACTCTCTGATGTTATATTTTGCAACATATCCCGGCCAAATAAAAGAATGCAAACGCCATGCTGGTAATATAAACATCAAAACAACAACACTAAACACCACAATATTTTTAAAAGAAGGTGCTTTTGAACGAACCACAGAAAGCATATACTGTGCGCTTAGTGCAAAAACAAGTAAGGGCATCCAAGACCAATGTACCGCATTTTGAACAATAACTCCTGTAATAACTTGGTGATTTGGATATATAACATTAGCAAGTAACAGTGTACCAACAAGCCATGCCTTTGTGTCCTTTACACATCGGTAATGTTTTATAAAAAAAATGAACACTACTACCCAGATCAAGGCTACACCCAATCGTGGGATTGATTCTGGCATGTGTGAAAAATACATGCCCACACGTACGGATGTTTCAGTATGGAAAGGTGCCTGTAACGATTGAATCACTCGCACAAAGTATGGAATGCCGAGAACACCAGCAATACCAATCATTACACCATGATACTTAAGCTCACTATATTTCTTTTCGACTATGAGATACAGCATATACAATCCAATAACAACAACTAAAAATGACCAATGGTAGAAATAGGTTAAAAAAAGTGCTCCCCACACTACTCCTGCAATAATACTATTACGTAGCTTGTGTTGTTTGTCTTGCACCAAATGTACCCAGAATAAGAAAAAAAGAAGCAACAACGGCAACGTGACTTGTGGGTTTATAGGTTTAAACAATCCCCCCATGGCAAAGGTGTACACCAGTGCTGGGAACAAAACTGAGGTATATTCATTTTTTGAAAATCTTTTGAATAACAGATACGACAAAATGAAAATGATTGCTGGTGCAATAATATCAAATACTATTTGTAATGCCGGTGCAGTTAACCCAAACAGTTTACTTATTCCAAATACAACATACTCACCACCATGTGCCTGAGGATATGGTATGTCTTTATGTTCAAAAAAATAAGGATGATTCAGAGCGTAGTGTCCGTCAGCTATCTCCTGCACTCTCGTTTGATAGTAAAGTGCATCTGCATTAAATACAGGATACAACCCTTTAAAATCATTTCCTATATTTTGGAAAAAAAATAACGATGGTAGTGCTGTGAATGCAACTACCACACAGGTGCCGAACATAACCAACCAATACTGCTTCAACCAAGAGAGTATTTCCTTCATATTGCTTTTTTGATTACAGAAACAATACGCTGCGCAGCTTTACCATCCCATAACGGAATATGCACCTTTTTCTTTTTAAGAGACTTCTTTTTGTATGCACTAAGAATTGATTGTGTTGAAACTCCAGCAATGGTATTGGTTCCTTTTTTGACTGTGATAGGGCGTTCTGTTTCTGTGCGCAAGGTAAGACAAGGCACTCCGAGTACAGATGATTCTTCTTGTATACCTCCAGAGTCGGTCAGTATCACTGTTGCATATTTTTGATACGAAACTGATTCAGTATACGAAAGTAATGGAATAATGTGACAAGCATTTTGTAACTTTTTTAATAATCCAAATTGCTGTGCCATTTTTTTTGTTCGTGGATGCAAAGGGAGGTAGATAGGAGCATCCTGACTTATTTTTTCTAAAGCCCTAACAATACCTAAAAATATTTTTTTAGAATCGACATTTTCTGCGCGATGAAGTGTACAAAAATAATATTTTTTTTCTTTTGGAATCTGTACAACCTTTTTTTCAAACAACTTTAGCGTATCTATCATAATGTTCCCAACATAAAAAACATGTTCTCTAATTCCCTCTTGTGCAAGATTATGCGCCCCATCTTTTTCTGTGGTAAACAAATAATCAGCAAGTTGGTCTACTACCATTCTGTTTTGCTCTTCTGGCATGGCAAGGTTATAGGAACGCAAACCAGCTTCAACGTGAGCACACGGAATATGCATATTTTTTGCAATCAAAGCACCAGCAAGCGTTGAATTAACATCCCCCACAACCACAACCATTGAAGGCTTTTCTTTTAAAAAAATCTTTTGTAAACCATCCATAATATCCTGCATCTGTTTTTCGGCAGAACTGCGTGATGGTTTAAGTGTGTATTGCGACTGTATCTGAAACTCTTGTAAAAAATCATCTGCCATTGCTTTGCTAAAATGTTGCCCTGTGTTCACTAAAAAATTACCCATGTTCTGTTTTTGCAATGCATGAACCAAAGGTGCCACCTTCATAAAATTAGGACGTGCACCTGCAATAATGGCTATTTTTTGGGATACATTCTTCATACTATTTTTTTGCAACAATATACATATTCATTTTTTTAATAAGTGAGGACAAACTATGTTGCTGCACAACAATATTTTTTAAATATGCACTATCATATTGTTTCCATTTTTCAGAAAGAATAAAAGCTGCAATTTCTTTTGGATCATCATGCTCAATAGACACAGGCAACCCAATTGCTTCCGAATTTCCTTTCGTTGTTATGGGATACATACCAAAGAGCATTACCTCGAGCATCGTTTTATCAATGGTTTCAGAGGCCATATTTACCATTAATCGATATGTTCCATAAATTTTTTTAAGTTCAGGCATAGGTACCGGACCTTTAAAAAACACTCTATCTTTGAGATCTTCTCGCGCAACCAATGCTCTCATTTCCTGTGCATAGTCTTGTTCTACATCGCGACCATAGACATCAAGCGTATATTCTTTTGGTAGATGTTTGAGTGACTTGATAACCAATTCTAAACGTTTAGAACGACATATTCGATGTACCGTAAGTAATTTCTTTGCATCTCTATTGTTTTGATCTTCTATGATTTGAGTATTCCAAAAATCGATATCAATACCATGTCCGGTGATTACCTTTTTAGGATTACCTTCATATTGTGGCAAACTTTGTTTTGTTGCGGCAAACATACGAGTACTTAACCAACCAGAAATACGCATATGTATATGCATTTTATAATGCGTGTACCACAAATAAATAGGCTTGCGCATGAGCCACCAATACCAACCACCAAGTGTTATGTACTCAGTGTTCATGTGTACAAACACAGCATCATACTGTAGCGTTCGTATGAGTTTCAAAAAACGCATTATTTGCTGAACCTTGCTTGTCCCATTTTCTTTTCCTAATGAGTGCACAGGAAAGGTATCATGATATTCCCCTTTTTCTAGACAAATGACTTCAACTTCAACACCTTGAGCAATAAATTCTTTTATCCACAAAATGGTGAATGCAAGGTCGTCATCTTTTTCATGAATTTTTTGTGTGATAAATAGTAATTTCATATTATGCTTGTGCTGCTCGCTTCCATGACTGCATGTACAATTGCATGGTTTCTTCATTATTTGGTAATTTCTCAACTGCTTTATGGGCACCCATAATAAGTTCCGCTCGGAGAGATGTGTTTTCATACATACGAATCATTGCTTGAGCAAGTGAATCACTCGTAGGATTTTGCAATACCATACCGCTTGCATTATTAACAATAACCTCGCCAGCACATCCAACATTAGACATAATAATTGGCACACCCGCGTATGCTGCTTCTATAACGGACATCCCCCACCCCTCTGCTTCAGAAGAAAGCAAAAAAGCATCAGCTGAACAATATTCATGCTGCATATCTTGCACTGATCCAACAAATGAGACGTACTCTTCAAGATGATGTAATGCAACTAACGCACGTAATGACTCAAGCTCAGGGCCAGAACCAACTATACGTAATTGCACATCAGTATATTTTTGTAACACTTTTTTAAAAGCAACAATTTGTAATGCAATACGCTTTACAGGGACTAAACGTCCAACGGTAAGAAATGTTAAAGTGTTTGGTGTCTTTGTTTTCTTCTCGCATGAAAATGGTTCTACATAAATAGGCACCTGTGTAATACGTTCATCTTTCACGCGGTACGTTCCTGTTACCAATTTGCGTAAACGTTTACTTACGACACGTACTGAATGTGCTCGAGGGAGGGTAATATATGCAAGCAATCTACGTAATAACGTTTCATTCTCAAAACCATGTACCTGTATTTCTAAACCAACTTGATACTTTTTACTTAACACTACTCCAAGCAAAGCAAGGAATGAGGTATCTTGCACCGTAATAATATCGAATTTTTCATGCACACAAAGGGCTTGAGCCTTTTTATACATAGCTATCAGAGCCCGTATTTTTCCTCTTGCAGTTGATACCGTGTATCCAAATACATTACTTGAGAGTTGTTTTTTTTGATCGTGGTTATCTAAGCCAATCACGTGATAGGCATCTACTAGTGCCCCATACTCAATAACACGCTTTGCCGTGCGTGATGTTTCAGTACATACTGTTGTGTCGAGACTGAGACTTAAAATGCGCATATAGTAGTAGCTATTCACCGCTGACAGATCTTCTAAAAGTAAGGCTTTTATTAAGAAAAAAGCTCTCAATAGCCAATAGTATCATAACAATAATTTGAGCAATAATATACCATATATGAAGCCATTCGACTAGCCCCCCCACTAACAAGGGATTTATAAAAAAATTGATAGTGGAAATGATACCAAATACAACAAATTGAGGGGCCAAATAATTAAGCCGGTTATCACGAAATGTCCAAAACTTATGTAATAAAAAAGCAACCATCATAGCAATACCATACGCAATACTTACCGAGTAGATATACCACCAACCAAACACCTCCGTAAGTATATATAACAATGAAAGCTGCACCACAGCAGCTATTCCACCAGAAATAATATATTTAATACCTACCTTACGAGAAATAACCTGTCGATAGATACCAGGAGTATATTGGTATACATACTCAATTACCTTCTGCTTGATTTTTTGATATACCACACTATTCTTTTTTTTCTTTAAACGTAATTGACTTGT
Source organism: uncultured Gammaproteobacteria bacterium (assembly GCA_964611875.1). Taxonomy (GTDB): domain Bacteria; phylum Patescibacteriota; class Patescibacteriia; order UBA2169; family UBA2169; genus CAZTBF01. Next base: position 417,790 of record CAZTBF010000002.1, on the reverse strand, counting down.
TGATAGTAAAACTCACCACTGCAAAAATAAGCATGATAATAATTTGTGCCAAAATATACCATATATCCCATACCTCAACTAAAAATGCGAGCATAATTGGACTAAAAATAAAGGTAATAGCAGCCAGAGACCCATACATTAAAAACTGACGCCCTATATTTCTAAATTTATTGTCACGAAATGTCCAATATTTTTGTAAGAAAAAAGCAATACTCATTCCAAAGGCAAAAGCAAGTACCGAAGAAAAAAGATACAAGAAACCAAATTCTTCGGTCAGTATATACAATAAACCTAAATTAACTATTGCAGCTAAAACACCTGAAATGGAATATTTGATAATCACTTTATGTCTCACTACAAAATCTAAAGTTTTTGGGGAACGTACTTCTAAATAATCTGCTGATTTATATTTTATTTTTTTATACATGTGTATGTATGTCTTCGTACAATGAATGATACTTTTGAACGATTAAATTCCATGCATACTTTTCGGTTACCTGTTGTGCAGCTTTTTGAACAATAGTATCTTTTAGTACAGTATCTTCTTTTAGTGTTGTTATGTGAGCACCAACACTCTCGGGATTATCAACTTCCGCAAGCATTCCAGTTTCACCATGAGAAATAAAATCAATAATACCTCCAACAGGTGTAGCAACCACAGGAACCTCCGCTGCCATAGCTTCGATAAATGATATTCCCATTCCTTCAGAACGCGAAGGTCGTGCAAATACATCTGCAGCATGTAGCAAAGAAGGAAGTTTTTCATTATCAACCTGCCCAATAAATATCACCCTTTTGCCACATTTCTCTGCTTTACGTTGCAACATGGAAGCATCCTTACCACTCCCAACAATAACAAGTTTTGTTGACTCTGGTGTGTAGTGCATAGCAGCAATAAGCGTATCAATACCATTTTTATACACTAATCGAGAAGTAGTAATGACCACAAAATCATTTTCAGAAACGCCCCATTCCTTACGAATAGTACTGCGTTCTTCCGGCGTTATTTTTTTCTGAAACCGTTCGATATCAACCCCATTCGGTATTAACGAAACCTCACCGGTATAGCCATAACCTCGAGCTCTTTTTTCAAGCCAATGACTAATAGCAGTAATATGCTGAGCATGAGTATATATTTGGCGATACCATGGATACCAAAACCAAGTGCGTAAACGAATAAACCAATCAGAGTCCCCACTTTGTAATGTTACTATATAGGGAACATCCTGTACTTTCTTCTTACAAAATAATGCAGCTAACCCAGCATAGTTTGCCATAATTGCATGAAAGGCTATGTACGGATTTTTTTTGTGGTTGTATAAGGCTAACTTTGAAGCTCCCCATGCAAAGGTAATCTTATCGAACCATGTGTTACCAATACCTACTCGATACACATACACATTGCCTATTTTCTCTTCATCAGGTAAAGATGCATCTAATTTTGCAGTGTACATATCAAAAGTGTACTCAGGCAAACGATTGGTCATCTCTTTTATTGCAACTTCTGCCCCACCGATAAAGGGATCATACGTAATTGAAAAAAGAGCAATGCGTTTCATACTAGCTATTTTTATATATCTCATTAAGATGTTCCATTGATTCAAGTAATGATGCATCAACACCCTTACTTTGTGCAAAATCACGTAGAGCGCGAACATCCTTTGGTAAACATTTACCACCATAACCACGATACCCTCCATGAAGCACATCGAAATGAGAATCAGTAATGCGTTGATCAGAAACAAAAGCTGCTTTTACATCCTCATACGGGACACGTAATGATTCAGCAAGATCATACAACATATTCCCAAACACAACCTTATTTGCATAATAAGAGTTAATGGCATATTTTACGAGTTCAGCACCTTGTGCAGGTAACACGACTTTATATGGCGCATCCGGAAGCATGTCTAATACTTTTTCAGCCTGGGCTTTGTCCTTTTCTCGAACATAGCCAACAAGTTGCTTATCTGGTTTTAAGAAATCAGCTTGCGCAGTTTTTTCTGTTAAAAATTCAGGATTAAATAACACAGTAATATGTGGATACTGCTCTTGAAAATATTGAGTAGTTCCAGGAATACTGGTCGACTTAATAACCACAATTTTTCCTTCAGGTACATCTTTAAAATGACTAAATGCATCCTCCAATGCAGAGCGATCAAACCCTTCTTCATATGGCGTGGGTACGCATATAAAAATAACATCTGTTTTTAGAACAGATTCAATAGGGTCACTTTCCTTGTAAGCATCATATACTGCACCATCTTTAAAAAAGCCAGAAACGGCCGTTCCAACAACTCCCCCGCCAATAACTCCGACTGATAATAATGGTGTACTCATAGTTGGCATAAATGTATAAAAATGGTAGTTTAATAATAGCAAATATTAGCTAAAAAACAACCGATACTTGGATATTCATCATGAAAAAAATACTCTACATTTTAACCCAATCTGATTTTGGTGGAGCACAAAGATATGTATGCACATTAGCCAGACATCTACAGAATAAAAAATGGGATGTACATGTTGCAGCAGGAGGAAATGGTATTTTATTTGATAAGCTTTCAAAAAACAATATTTCAACACACCATGTCAAGCATCTTACTCGTGCAATTAATCCGATGTATGACTATCTTGCCTATCGGGAAATAAAAAAAATCATAGAGAAGATTAAGCCAGATGTTGTTCATCTTAACAGCAGTAAAGTTGGTGTTATTGGTTCATTTGCGGCTAAACACCTGTTGGTAAAAAACATCATCTATACGGCTCATGGGTTTGTATTTAATGAACCAATTTTTCATACACTACAGTGGCTCTATAAAAAAGCAGAACGTTCAAACGCAAAAAGAGTGCATCATATTATTACCGTTTCTAAAAACGATGAAATTACTGGTATAAAAGCAGGTATTCCTCAAGAAAAAATAACAACGATATATAATGCAATTGATACAGAAGATTACACCTTTTTATCAAAACAACAAGCACAAGAAGAACTCTCAAGCATTGCTCAAAAAGCATGCAACAAACCAATTAATCCACAGACAAAAATTGTGGGAACCATAGCAAATTTTTATACCACAAAAGGTCTTGATGTCTTACTCAAGGCAGTACAAAAAATTCCTCACATACAAGTCGTTATTATTGGGGATGGGCCAGAAAGAACCTATTTGGAAAAAATTATGAGATCTCTTGATCTTTCACAGAAGGTATTTTTAATTGGGAATGTTGAGAAAGCTTCACAATTTTTAAAAGCTTTTGATGTATTTGTTCTCTCATCACGTAAAGAAGGACTGCCTTACGTACTATTAGAAGCATCTGCTGCAAATGTACCTATTGTAGCAACTCGTGTTGGAGGTATCCCTGAAATGATTACCCACGATATGAATGGCTATTTAGCACCAAAAGATAACCCACAGTATCTTGGGAAAATGATACAAAAAGCATTACAAAAGCCACGTAATCCGATAGTACATGGCTTTGAATTCAAGGAAATGATGCACAAAACGATATCGCTTTATTCAGATTGATTTATTTTTTCTTGCAATGAAAAAATAATAGATTGTATTTGTACATCCTCAGTAATTTCAGCAGGACTCTGCATCTGAACAAGATCAAGAGCTTCTTGTGCTTTTGTATATTCTCCCACATCAATATGCTGACGTGCAATATCAATTAACAATTTATAAAATTCTACTTGCTCAACCTTAGATGGATGTAGTTCAACAAACAATGATAAAGCTTCATCATAGGTATCACGAGTAGACAGAATATACTCAATTATAGCATTTTGTGTGCCCGGATTAACCCTTACAAATTGATGTACTCCTTCTTGAAATAATTGCTCTGCACGATCTGGCTCTTCTGTTCGTATCGTATTTGCTAAAAATATTTTTGGTTCACCAAACCAAGGCAAGGATGTTATCAATTCTTCCATAACTGCTTTTGCTTCAGAAATTTGACCTCTATTTAGATATACATTAAATAGTAAATACGATAATTCAGACCGTTTAGGACTATGTGCACGTGCCTGTAACAGTGCCTCTTCTGCTTCTAAAAGATCTCCAGCATCCTTATAATTACTTAGAATATATTCACCATAAAAAAGTCTATTTCGAACATCTCGGGGATCGATAGCGATAGCTGCATTGAGTAATTGTCTTTCTTGCCCTAAATACTTTGCTTTTGTACCACCATCGATACCTTCCCATCCTAATAAAATAGGAGATGCCTGATGCATCTGACTTGCTGATTCAGGAAGTGCAAAACGAGAGTTACTCGTCTTACTAAATGCCTTACGTGCCTTTTCTGTATCAGCGACAATATAATGATGCCCAACATAAATATTACGATTTAAACTATACGGTTTAGCAATACATTGTACAAACACAAACATATTTAATACTCCTAACACTGCGTATATTCCCCACCTAAGATACTCTGGAATTACCACCTTTTTACTCTCTGTTTGATGATGTGTAGTTGAAACAAACACAATAAAAAGAAAGAATAAGAGCAAGGTATTAATGGTATCAAATACAAATGCATTATGTATACCATAGGCAATAAACATAGGCGCAAAGACATAAAAAGCTACTGGATCATCTTTTCGCTTCCTATATACCATAGCAAAAAGATACAACCATATCGCAACATACACTACAAAACCAATAATACCGGTATGTACTATTTGATCAAGATACACATTATGCGTTCTATCAAACCAATCTTCTTCTGATTCTGGTGTGTAATACTTATTATAGACAGTCGGAAAATTTTCGTGCCCAACACCTAATACAAAATCATCCTGTATGCCTTCCCATGCCCATTGCCATATTAATAAACGTGTTTTTACAGTCCCTTCTGCAGGAGAAATTGTAGCAACACGACGAATAACTTCTATAGAAGAACGAGCGAGTGTATCTCGATACACATAAAAAAGAGTACTCCCACATACCATAAGCACAACAGCTCCGATAGCAAACATGCGCATCTTTCCCTTTCTTTGTACACCTTGCAATACAGCATACACCACAGAGCCTATAAGTAACCCAAGAATTGCACCTCGAGTGGCGGTAAGCATAATAGTCGCAATATGCAATATAGCAGTAATGAGCAGTGCATATTGATACTTTTTAGTACTTTCTTTTTGATACAGATATACTGTTATCCCCAATGCCAGTATGAGGTATCCCGCTAAAAACGCAGCATTTCCGATAGTACTTGCAACACGATTTGTTCCCGCTTCAAAAACTGGCAATAAGGCAAACTTTTGAACAATACCATACACAGAAACCAAAAAGGATACTCCTACATGTGTGTATAGTAAATTTTTCCATTCTTTTTTTGTTGTAAATGTCGTCTGCAGTAATACAACATATATAAAAAGATAGATATAGAGCATAACGCCCTCCATACGTTCAAAGGTTGAAAAGAAACTTCTATAGGTGTCAAAACCAAATACTGCTGAAAGAATTGCAACACATACGGATAGTGCAACTAATATCATCCCCCAAGACCACTGTGGTTTGTATGTATTAAAATCTTTTATGAGCAAAAAGATATAGGCAGTAAGACCTATTTGTATTACCAACCGGAATAAAAGAGTTTTGGTAATAATAAATGGGAAAAAAAATCCTTCAATAAAAATAAGTGGTACAAAGGGTACCACATATAAACATACACGAATTATTTTTTTCAAATTGACTTCATTCATAGCTATGGAGTAAGTCGATCTATTTTAATTTGATACTGTGGGGCCTCATCAACGTCAGATGTTTTTAATTGTTCATACTGCTCAATAGCTTCCTCTATAAAACCATATTCACCTAACCACTCAGCATACTGTACGCGCAATGGCAAACTACCAATAATAGTATCTAAACCTAATTGATACACTTCTTTAGCTGTATCTAAATTATCAGGATATAGATATACACTATATAAACGCGCCAATTTATCGTATGTATCTGTAGCACCAGGAACTAATTCAATCCCTTTTTTAAGTGAGGCTTCTGCACTTTTATACGCTTTCATAGCAATCAATGTTTCTGATAATCCAACCCATAAAATACGATTTTTAGGTTCAATTTCAAGGGCACTCATATACGCATCAACAGAAGATTGATATTCTCCAATATACCTTTCATACAGAGCAATGTTGCCATACAGTACCTCAACTTCTTCAGTTGTAGGATCAACCTTTTGTAACTGATCAGATAATCGATCTATTTCACCGTAGTAAAAAGATTCTTGCTCAGGTGTTAAATCGATATCTTCTTGATATACCAGCGTATCAGGAGCATCAATAATGCTAAAAACATCAGTACCATTAAATGCAGATGAATAATCATCTTTTTTAATAATGAGTACGACAGTAACTGCAATAATAGCTAAAACAATACCAGCAATAATATATATTTTTTGTTGTTTCATATGCATGTATAGTACCCAAAAATAAGGATAAAAACAATCCCCCGCCTCAAAAGAGACGGGGGTATTGCTTGTGTTACACCAAAGTGTAACGAGATTCAATCTAAATCTTAGACTTTAGAATGATTGTGCTTCATCAAGATTCTTGATGAGGTAACCATTTGTCCAGTCAGCAGATGTAGTTGAGTGATTAGATACAGACTTATCAGACCATACGAGACCGTATGTAGTACCGATAAGAGATGCTGAAGAAGCAGTTGAAGCAGCAGTTGAATCTTGGATTGGTGAGATAGTGATAGAATCACTAGAATCGCCCCATCCAGAAACAGTACCACGTACTTCGTATGTCTTAGCAGATGTACCAACAACGATTACATCGTTATCACTGCTGTTTGCAGAACCTACGTTAGTGTACACTTGTCCACTTGAGTTAGGTGATGCACCAGTATCTGTTAAGTAGATTGAAGCTGCTGTATCCCACAAACGAACAGCTGTAATGTTTACACCAGAAGTGGTGAACAAGAAGCCCATTTGTTTGATTTCGATATTACCAGCTGCATCAGCTACTACATTGAATTTGTAGAGAGCTGAGCTTGAAGTTGGAGCACCTGTTACATTTACGCGAGTAAAGGTAGGTACACTCTTACGGATGTAGAATGAATTACCATTTACGTCTGCAGATCCAACAGTGGTCTTATCAGTACCAGATTTACCGGTAGCTTTAAAGCCTTCGTTCCAATCAAGGTATACTGCACCATTAGCACCAGAAGCACCAGATGATGAGAGTAATACAGTATCAAGCATCACTTTAACGTTTGAAGTTGCATCTTTACCAACATAGATATCTAAGCCAGTAAAGGTAGCACTTGCATATACTTGTGTAGAGCTTGGTACAAATACTTGACTTGCAGTCTTAGTAGTACCAGCTTCATTGGTGTATTGCAATTTAACTGCAGATACAGTACTTGCAAAGTTGTTTTCGGTCTTAACGATCAATTTACTAATAGTAAATCCTTCGTTTTCAGCACTAAAGCTGAATTCAGCAACTTCAGTACCAGTAGAACCAGCAACAATGTTTGCAGATGCTGCATGACTACCATTGTTGAGGTAAAGGTTACCACTACCAACGGTAATTGTTTGAACAACAACATTTGTTGCATCAACAGTGTTACCAGTGCTTACACCAGTACCAGAAGCATCAATATCCGCGGTAATAGTACCATCGGTAGCATCAGAATCGATGTTAGCATACACATCAATTACTTTTGTACCAGATTGTGGAATAGTGAAGTTTACTGAGAAGATGTTTGAAGCAGATGGAGTTACCTTGGTAGTACCAAGTTGGTTTCCACTTGCATTATCCTTTAACCAAAGATTGGTCAAAGAACCATATTCATAGGTACCAAGAGCAACGGTAATAGAACTTACAGTAGCACCTTCAGCTGAACCACTTGAAAGTACAAATGAACCAATGCGAGCATTGTTTGTACCAGCTACAAGTGTTTGATCACCATAACCAGAGAACTTAGAAATAGTAAGTGATCCAGTAGAAATAGTGAGTGAATTTGCTTGTGTAGTTGAAGTTGGAGCATTAAATGAACCAAGTGAAGTTACGCGTTGTGCGTTAGAAGAACCTGGAGCAAGTTCAATCTGAATGCTGTTGCCATCAGAATAACTTGTACCATCTGCCTTCTTAACGTCACCGTAAATTTCAACAATTGATGTTGCAGCAGCTGGGACAATAAACGTTGAACCAAAGGTAAACGTAGTTGTAGAGCTAGAAGCTGCAATATCGCGAGTACTACCTACTTGTACACCATCTACAAGTACTCGAACATTGTCGAGACCTGCCATACCGGTAGTAGTAGCACCAACAAGAAGGTTCTTAACTTTTACATCTTCACCTGAAGCACGGAATTCGTACTTAGCAAGTTTAACGTTTGTGTCATCTAAAGTAAGATCTTCGTTTGGTGAATCAGTTGCTTTACTGATTGACAATGAACCAGACGCAATCAAGTAAGTACCTGTTGGTTTAACAATTGACCATGAACCAGATGTATATGGTTCAATGTATACGCTGTAGTTCTTATCAAAAGCAAGAACATCTACTTGATTTTGGAATGAAAGGTAGAAGTCCCGGCTAGAACCAGAAACGATATCAGCGCGAACGCTAATTACCTTAGAAGAACCCTTTGTAATTTCAATTGGGTTGCTAGAAAGGTCATATACGATTTCAAAATCATCGTTTAATTCTGCAACAGTGGTTACCAAAGTACCAGCTGAATACAATGCGAAGTTTTGAATATCAGTACGTTGAACACTTCCGATTACAGAGTAACGAAGTCCTCGGATATCGAGAGCTTGGTTAGCGCTGGTGAAAGTGGTCTTCCAAATTTCTTGATCAGATTGATCAGGGTTGATACTAGTATCTGCTGCTGATGGAGTACTGTTATTTGAGAAGGTAAGTTTACCTAAATCACCAACAGTAGCTGTTGACATCAAATTACCGTTTGCTGGGAATGAACCAGAAACAGTTGCACCATCAGTAGTAACAGCTGAAGCTGATGCTACACGGAACCCAACAGTTTTACCTGCTGTTGCATTGTATGCAAGGTCACCGCGAACCATAACTGATTTAGTGGTACCAGCTGCAACAGTGAACAAACCAGTAGATTTGTTAAAGGTTGCAATACCGCCAGAAGAGATAGCTACACCATCGCTTAATTGCTTGGTTACAGAATCACCTTCATAGAGGTAAAGATTGTCAAAGTCTTCGTCAGCAGAAACACCAAAGCGTTCTACTTTCAAAGTTTTAACCATAACTGCACCATCGCTACCTGCAGTAAAGTTAAGCTTCAATAAAGGAATCAAAGCTTGACCATTAGCTGAACTGGTAGAAATGATAGTAGTTGTTTGTGGAGTGTCTGAAGCAACGCTTACAGATAAACCAGAACCAACAGGTTGTGAAGGGTTGCTCGTTGAAGGAGCTGAACCTACACCTACAGGAACAGTTAATGAAGATTCCTTAACTACGATCTTTGAACCATCTGAATAGGTTTCAGATGAAGGGATAGTAATTACAGGAATGTTTGCATAACCATTTACCTTGCGTACATCGCTAGAAGCAAATTCACGCTTTTTACCATCTTGAACGAGGTAAACAGTTGAAGAACTTGCATATTTAACCAATGTACCATCTGGATGAGTAGTGGTTGAAGTTACGGTAGAACCACTGGTGTACTTATCTAAGAAAGATTGTGGTAACCAAGTAATATTATCGTAACTGTAGCCCAATGTTTCGAATACTTCTGCAGATACTACAGGGCGAAGTTTGCCTGCTGATTTGATGTATACTGCTGGAGTTTCTAATGCACGAACTAATGCACCGTCACGGAACTCGACATCGTTCCCTACGGTAAACCCAGAGAGATCTGTTGAAATAACGCTGCTGAAATCAGCTGGGAAGCCCCATGAACTGTATACATTAGCGTGTGGGAATGGGTGAATAGTTACACCATCCGCATCAACAAGATAAACCGCTGGATCACCTGCCGTTTTAACAAGATCACCTGCTGCTGCGCTCACTGTAACAGGAGCGAGAGCAAATAATCCTACGCTCCATACGATTGTAGTAACCGTAAGAGCTGCTGACAGGACCTTTTTAGAGTGTTTAATAAGTTCACTCATGTTTGGTCTCCTTATTATATATTTCTAGCGACCTGCTAGAAATACGTTAATTAATATAAATAATCTAATAACTCACGAATACAAGCCATTACAGGCAAACTCGACCTTTTTAGCATGCAATTCTTATATTCGTATCGTTATAATATGACGATAAACGAAACAGTTTTGTTACAGATGAACAAAAGATTTGATCATTTTCGTCTATTTTGTCAATTAATATTGTAGCAAACTATATATATAAGCTCAATAGTCTAGGTGTGAATATTGTAGCTATATATGATTGCTTTTATGTCAATTTATTGACAAAATACACAAAAATGTGTTTTAAAATTAAAATTATTTGACTATTTGTATATTTTTTACTCTAATTTACTATTTTCTACTTCTTCAGCAGTATCTTCTTTTATTACAGAATCAGTCGATGTTGTTGCTGAAACGGTTTCGCCTAATATGTGACCAGTATCCTCTACTGTTTCACTTGTTGATGTAGCAGTTGTTCCAGCATCAACAGAAGTATCTGTTTTTTCAACAGGAGTGGTTACCGTCTTCTTCATGGTTGTGGTTACAGACTTAATGGTTTCATCAACCTTTTTAACTAAAGAATCAGCCTCTTTTACTTTAGCAACAGCTTGTTCTAATTCTGTTGTATTATTTTCGGTAAGTAATTTTTTTGCAGCTTCAATAGATTCCTTTGCTTGTTTCGGCTTTTCTTTTGTTTCTTCTAATACTTTATTTACATTTACTGAAGTTTTTTCCACAGGCTTAACTGTTTCAAGAGTTGATGATGCGGTATCTGTAGATACAAATTCAGGGTCAGAAACATCTGTAGTTTCCTGTGTATCTGCAACATCAGTGTTAGAAGATTCAGATTCACTTGCTGTTGTTCCTTCATCTGTATTATTTTTTGAAGCTTCCTCAATTTTAACTTCTGATTGAACAATTGCTTTTTCAATTTTCTCTACCTTTTTTTGAATTTTCTCAACTGCTTCTTTTTTAACTCCTTCATCAGTAGATTGAGATGCGGTTGCAACAAAAACCTCTAATGACTTTGTGTTAGTGTTATCCACAGATTCTATAGCACCATTAAGTACATCTAATAATAAGGTATCTTCTTCTGATACTTTCTGTTCATCACTAGATTCTTCAGAAACATTGGTTTCAGATACAACATCCTCAGGGGTACCAGTTGCAACTTGTTCTGTTTTTGCTTGTTGTACAGCTTGCTTTTCAAAAAATTCTACTAATTTTTCTTCAGGAGTTTTTTCCTTTTTAGTAGTAATTTTCTCCTTAATTTGCTGTAAATTCTGTTCTATTTCGTCTGTTTTTTCATTTACCAATTTTGAAATTTCTAAAATAGAATCGCTTTTTTGAGTGTTTTCCTTAGTATTTTCAATCTTTTCTAAACGTTTTTGAACAGATGCAATATCTTTTTGTAATTGCTTCACGGCTGTGCCAATTTCTTTTGATTGTGGATTAGTTTCTACATCTTCAACTAATTTCTGTACTTCCTCTATACGAGCACTTGCAAAAGAAATTTCTAATGCTGCTTTTTTCTCATCACCAACAGCAATACCAAGTTGTACCCGTTCAAAACCAATTTTAACTGGATATAGTGCATCTCCAGGTAAACTCGCTTGTGCTGCTTGTACGGTTAATGCTGAACTTGAAAAAATAACCGCTACAAATAAAAAGGTAGCAATAACCGGTCGTAACACATGTGCTGAAAAGGCACTTTGTAGACGAATACCAAACGCAGGTACTTTTTTTTCATCAGCATGCTTCCAGGCATCTGTCGTACGAATCTGTGCAAGTAAAGCTTCTCGGGTATTTTTTTCCCAATCAGAATCAGCCACAATGCTTTTGTGGCTTTTTTTGAGAATATGTTTTACCTGAGAAAATTTCATGAAACGTTATGTTGAACGAACACGTTCTTTTAAGAGTTTAATTGATCGATGCAAAGCCACACGAACGGCACCAGGTTTCTTATCTACAATGTGAGCTATTTCTTTTGTTGAGAGATCTTGTGCGTACTTCATTAATATAAGCTCACGGTGCTCTTCATCTAATGTATCAAGATGAGCGAGTACCATTCGTATGTCATCATCAATTTCAGCTTTACGTTCGAGGTTGATGGAATGATCTTGTATGGTCTCCATTTGTCCTTCATCTATACCCACAAATTCCTTTCCAGATTGCCGATAAAAATCGATAATTAAGTTTCGGGCAATGCGATAGAGCAATGCTCTAAAGTTATCAATGGATCGTGTGTCTGAAGTAAGGTACTGCCACATTTTTAAAAAGGCATCGCTTGTAAGATCCTGTGCATCTTCTTGAGATCGAACTCTCATCAATACAAAACGATAAATGTCCTGTACATAGAGATCATACAAAGCACCAAAGGCTTCTTCATCTCCAGCAATGCTTTTCAGAACCAGTGATTTGTCAGACTTTCCTTTACTCATATATAGACGTAAGAAAGGGGTATGTGTTACACCCAAAAAAACTATTTTACCAAAATAACCTATATATTATACGTTTTTTTAGTAAAAATAGCCAAATAATAGAGCCGTACATATCCCCAGTTATACGACACGAACAAACCACACAAACGGATAAAACAAAAATTTTACAACTTAAAGTAGATAACTATTATCATTGTGATTATGATTTTTTTGTTGCTTTTATCCACATATTTTCCAATATAGTGTTGAAAATACTATTGACTAATATTTAGGCTAATGTATAATAAAAAAATAGAATATTTTCTACATTATATTGTAATTTATGAATAATAAAAAAGAGATTCCATTAAGATTATCTGTTTCTCAGGCAGCAAACCTTTTTGGGGTAACAGATAGAACTATTCGGTCAGCTTTAAAAAGTGGCAAGATTCAATACGTTGTCGTTCGCAACAGATACAAAATAAACTTTGATAGCTTGCTTGAATGGTCACAAAAATCAACACGTAGACGTAATCAACGTGATCAACAAGGCGTAGGAAAATACGTAGCAACCTGGCGTATTAAAAATAAAAAATACAGCCCGAATCCAGCGCTGGTAACATAACTTTCATGTTCGATTATATTATTAGTGCCACGGAGTAGTAATCAACGCAACAGCGATAAACACCGCATACAGGACAGCCTTCTTCAGCATAATCTGTTTACGTACCAAATCAGGATCTGCATAGTACTTCAACATATCATAGCTAAAAAGAGATACAGCGGAAACAATAAGAGATAACGAGGCTTCGGTAAATGGCAACCACAACAGCACCAAAAATGTTTCAGACATGATCAAGGTGTGGAGTAATAGCGATAGTGTTTGTTTCGTACTATCTTCAGATACATAGCGTATTGCTGAGTAAGAAAAAAGAATAGAGGGAATAAGAAACAGTAAAAACCCTTGCCATAACTGCCAACCAACAACAAATACAACGCCATAGGCAACCGTAGACCAGGTAAATAACCCACCAAAAAATAAAGTATATCGTAACTTTGGGGTTGGCTCTATGTGGTTATTTTTTTGATACTCACGCAAAAAAGAAACCACAAATAACCAAATAACTACAGGAAAAATATACTTAAAAACGGCAAAATCTTGCATCAAAAGCCACCAATAGACACCAATAGAAAAACATACTAACGCGAGGCGATCAATAAGTAATCGTCGCCAATTACCGGATTGAAACACCAACCACGCAATGATACTACTGGATACGAGTGTTACTCCAAACCACCGAATAATTTCTTCTGGCTGAAGCAGCACCATATTCCAACTTACCAGCATGCCTACAATTGAAATCCAAAAAAACAAGGTATAGAACATATACCTTATATTGTGACCTAAAAAACGCTGTCTGGCAATTATTCTCCCGAAGTAATCATGTACTGTCCATCATCATCGAGAAACACAACAAGTTCTTCTCCTGTATGTTTATTTTCTACAACAAAATATTCTTTGGTAGTGTTCCAAGCAACAGAATCAAAGCCATTTTGCACGCGCTGTTCAAATAATAATGTATTCTGATCTTTTACAATATATACAACACTGCTTTCTTTTAATGGAGCGTTGGTAAGCATAAGAACCTCATTATTATCCACGCCCCCTTTACGTGAGGTTAACAGCACTTCATCAGGAGCAAGCCGAAATCGTTCGACACTCGCACCTCTAATTTGTCCAACAGAAACATCGGGGTAATTGCCATATTCTGTAGAACTCCAAAAAAATAGTCCATATAATGCACCCCAACCAATAAGACCACATGTAGTAAGAGTAATGCTTGTACGAGTAGATAATTTCATTTATTTTTGTAACGTTAATAACCAAGGATAATCGGCAATAAGAAGTCTGTATTGCTCTTGAATAAGAGAGACATTGCGACTATCAGCATCTTCAAAGTAACGAACAATGGCTACTAATCTGATATGTAAATTTTTATATGTTGAAGGGACACTGGTCTCTAGAAGACTCGTAAAAAGCGCCTGAGCAGTCTCTGCAGGCGCTTGAGTAATATCTTCTGGTGACTGCATCCATTGAGAAAGAGTAGTCACTACCTCAATTACGGTAGAACGGTATGCAGAAAAATCAGCTCCTGCTTGTGTATGTGATTCACCAAAAACAGTTGCAACTGAAGTATCTGTTGTATTTTTTTGAGCTAATTCATCCACCTGTTTAGTTCGCTCATACACAATTAAAACAAAACTTACTGCAAATAAAAGTAAGAATAGCCCTCGTAGCAATACTCGTTGTGAAGCTGTTTTTGATTTTTGTTTCATATACAGATTATACCAAAAATACACTCATTGTAACAAGGGTGTGTAAAAATATTGTTATATTTGCAATAAAGTAGCACTTGGAGTATAGTACAATATCTCTTGTCGAAAAAATTCGGACAAATTTAATACTATTAACAAAGGGTAAATAAAACATATCCACACATGTTTTACAAAAAAAATTGACAGTTTTTTTTCTTACTCTACTATGCATATATGGTTGAACCAATTCTTAAAAAATTTGGATTTAACGAAAAAGAAATACAGGTATACCTATCACTACTCAAGCTTGGATCTGCTCCAGTTCGTAAAATTGCAGAAAACGCAAATATCAACCGAACAACAACACACGACATACTTGGGAAGCTTTCTAATGAAGGCTTAGTGAGTTTTGTGGACAAAGAAAAGCATCGATACTTTACTGCAGAATCTCCAGATCAACTCAAGCAGGTGTTGATGCATCGGCAAACGAACCTAAACCTTTTACATGAGGAACTACAAGATATTTTGCCTGAGTTAAAATCGTTGTACGAAAAATCTTCTGCAAAACCAAAGGCGAAATACTTTGAAGGTGCTGTTGGTATTCGAGCAATATTGCACGATGTACTTTCCGTAACTGAACGTTCTGTTGATAAAACCTACTATGTATACTCTTCAAGCACGATTCGAGATACGATTTACACCATTTTTCCCGATTGGAATGAACAACGTATTACAAAAAAGATTTCGGTGCAATCTATTTCTATTGGCCCTGGTGGTGGCAAGAATGGGCTAGATGAGAGAAAATGGCTCACAACGGAAAAAGGGGCTCCAACATACACATTGTTGTATAGCGGGAAAGTTGCTTTGATTTCTTTGGATGAGAACAAAGAACCCTTAGGTGTGGTGGTGGAAGATATAAACTCCTATCAAACACAGGTGATGATTTTTAAACAATTATGGGAATTTCTTCCGTCTAAGTAATAGCTGTGCCGATTATGTCGGTATTACTGTCATTTAGACACGCTCATTTACAACTAATACTTACAAAGGGGAATCTACTTTTTTGCACAAACATTCACTATATCTTGGTACATTATTCTATTCGGGGGAACCATGGCAACGAAGGAAATGCAAAAAAAAGAATCTGGTGCTGAATCAATTAAGCATGCTCAAATTTCTGACACAGAAGTACTTGAAATAGCAACACATCTTAAAACTATTAAACTTCAAACATTTGAGACCATTAATTCTGGAAATATACACCGTACCATCTTACTCACATATGTAGATGGTACTCAATTCGTTTTGCAGGGCTTAAACCAATCCGTATTCGCATGTCCAAACACCGTGGTCAAAAACATGGCTATGGTGACACAAGCTCTTGAGGGAAGTGACTTACCACGCTTAGAAGTTGAGCCGTGGAATAATGGTGACCTACTATTTGTTGATGACAAGAACCGTTACTGGAGAGCACTTCGATATTGGGAAAATATAGAAGTACATATTATCCCACCAACAACAGAGCATGCATACAATGGTGCCCGAAAACATGCAGAATTTCTTGCATGGTTAAGTAATAAAAAATTAGAAGGATTGCCTGAAGTTATAGAAGGGTACCGTAATATTTCGTATTACGAAAGAACTCTTGAGGAACATATCAGAAATTGTGTACTTCAAGATGTAGCGGAATATCCTCGTATCATCGCTATTTTGAACACCCTTCAAAAAAAATCATTCCATGCATCAATGTTTAAACAAGCAATTGATGATGGTTTGATACTGCGTCGTTGCATCCATAAGGATGCTAAATATGCAAACATTGCTTTTCTACAAGGAACAGATAGTGCCTATGGCACGCTTGACTGCGATACCACGGGCATGGGTAATATCATCACTGATCTTGGAGATCTTTTGAGATCAGGATGCAACCCCGCAGGAAGCACTCCCGCATCTCTTGATGAAGTGCATATTGATATGCATATGTTAGTGGCAATCACTCATGGCTTTTTAGAGCCAATAGATGGAATGCTCACAGATGAGGAACGAATTTACACAACAAAAGCCTTGTTGCTCAATTGCTATGAACATGCTCTCAGATACACAAAAGATCAACTTGATGGAGGCAAAACATTTGGAGTAGATCCAGAAAACCCTCTCAAGAGCTTACAAAAAGCTGAAACATATGTCCAACTAATGAAGTTAGCAGATATACAACTCGACGAAATTCGTCGAAAAGTATTTGCGGCATAACCTCAATCTAAATAGATTGAGGTTTTTTTATGTTAACAAGCTAAAAAAACAAAAAATAAAATTTCATAAAAAGGTTTTACGTGGGATGTATAGTATAGATAAACAAAAACAACTATTGACCCAACATATACCACAATAACTATAAACCTCTCAAAACTGATGAGTGTCGCACAATATAAACAGAGGATAGAAGTAAGTTATAAAAAAAATGAATATATGAGTAACTTTATTACTTACAACTTATGACTTACCCCTTACTTCTACCCCAATGCACTCACGTCCATTTCTTCCCAATCATCCCCCACTTCTCTATAAAGCGCTACCGTATCAACGGTTTCATCATCAGAATATACTCGCTCTTCTGTTCCTGCTGTCCCCTTTCTGTTTGAGTATAATGTTTTAGTTTCGAGCAACCGAGGCTTGGTGTGTCGTTCTAGCTTCATACGACCAAGAGGGTTGGTAAAAATGAGGGTTTCATAGGTTTCATGTTCAAGATCGCCATCCGTGGTTTCGTGTGAAGAAATCTCAAAAGAATCTTTTATTTGTCCTATTATTTGTTCCCATTTTTCATTTGTCATATAATTTGTATGAATGGTTATATTTTTATTGTACCAACCACAGCATATAACGAAATATTGACAAATATACAAAAAAAGGGTATACTTATATATTGAGTAATCCCACTTACTCATGCTCGTTCTCCCCTTCTCACAACAAAGGAGAAGGATATGAAAATGACTCATAACAAGAGAAAGGTTATTGTAGGAGCATTATTCATACTGGCAATTGTCGTAGGATTGCATCTCCAATTGCCGGTGGATGGTGAATGGATTCCGCTTGTATTTATACTTGCAAGCATGATCGTTTGCTCAATCCCTTTGTGTGAAACTTTTTTTGAAAAAAGAAAAAGGGAAAAAAGAGTGCTTGATACCATCACCATACAAAAAACACGAAATGAAAGCCCAACGGGCACAACATATCGTGGCAAAGCTCTTCGATCATAAATATAAGGCCGACTTCACCCCTTGAAGTCGGCTTTTTCATTTGTATCAAAAAACCCCACCTCTCGAAAGAGGTAGGGTTTTGTACGTGCAATCTATTCACGAGGACGTGGAGGACGAGCTTCGTTAACGACAATTGAACGACCACCGAAATCGGCACCATTCATTGCGTCAATTGCTGCTTGACCTTCTTCAGCTGAACTCATTTCTACAAAACCAAAGCCTTTGCTTCGTCCTGAGAATTTGTCAGTGATGATAGTTGCAGAAGTAACAGTACCATGTGCACCAAATGCTTCAGAGAGTTCTTCTTCTGTAGTTTGGTATGGTAAGTTAC
The DNA here is from genome assembly GCA_964611875.1 of uncultured Gammaproteobacteria bacterium. Classification (GTDB taxonomy): domain Bacteria; phylum Patescibacteriota; class Patescibacteriia; order UBA2169; family UBA2169; genus CAZTBF01. The sequence continues at coordinate 399,332 of CAZTBF010000002.1, read as the reverse complement.
CTACATATAATTTCTGTGACATAGTATGGATGCGTGATGCAAGCACCACGATCGAATTAGTCTAAACCTGTTATCGACCACGCATCATACGAAAAAAGCCGACCAATTGTTTGGTCGACATCGAGAGAATGCGAAAAACAAGGCACCTCGAGTGTAGCATATTGTCCTAAAAGTGCAAGATCCCTATTTATTGTAGATGTTCATCAAAAAAAGCTTTGGTGCGTTCCATAACCAATGGCCATTGGTTAATAAACTCGTGTTTTTCTCCTTCATACACGTAATAGGTCACATCTACCTCAGCTTCTTGCATCTGTGCTACTGCGCTATCTGACCATTCAAGCGGTACTGATTCATCAAGGGTCCCATGATGATACATAACAGGTTGTTGTATTCTATTAAAATATTGGTTAGGAGAAATACCATTCCAAAAAATTGAATTCTCTTCAAAATCACCATAAGTTTCTATAAGCGATGTTGCAGCTGGGCGACTGTTACGTATCCACTTATCAAAGTTATCTCGAGCATCTGCCGAAACCGGAGCAAACAGTACATACGCGTCCGCAATCTCTGGAAGGGCTGTCATTATCTGCAAAGCAACTCCCCCGCCCATTGAGTGTCCAAGCATACCAATACGTGCACTATCCACCTGAGGGATATCTGCTTGTTGCAATGCACGTATACCGTTTACTACATCTTCTGCATAGCCTAAACGCAACTCTACATCCACATTGGTATCTTTGTCCGATTGTGCATGATTTCGGTAATCAGAATGTACCACTGCATAGCCATTGCGTGCTAAGTAATCCTGTTCGCGTTTTAATCCTCTGCCATTGGTATAAATTGCAGGATCAATATAGCCATGATTCAAAAAAACCACTGGATATGGGCCTTCCCCTTTTGGAATATTCATAATGCCTGAAATAGTAAGCCCATTACTTTTGTAGGTAATATAGTATCTGGTGTATATACTATTGTCTGCAAGTACATGCCCAAGGGTAAAATCGGTTCCCTCAAATTCGCGCTGTGCAAAACCTTGTATGGATACCTCATATGGTATATCTTCTTGCTCTGTTGTATAAGAAGAAGATGCAGGTGCTGTTGTATGTGTTTGTGTTTCACTTTGGGATGATGAGCATCCAACGCCAACAAAGAGAATACATAGCACGGTTATAAAAAAATATCTTGTGTATATATGCATATATAGGTAGTATACAGGTAATCCGTCCTTTTATAAAAGAATATAATTTTGTTGTTGTTATTTGAGTATTGGAGGTAACGTCATGTCACAGATTATTGATGCATCTACGCGCTTCAAAAAGCCACCGTTGTGTTTTCACAAATCATTCTTTGTTGGGCTTATTCACGCATTATGTGCAATTGTTATCCTTTCTTGGATAATAGATCCACAAAAAATTGAATTTCCCGTCATATTGCAGGATATTGTGTCACCAGTAATGCAAGTAATACAGTGGATACGAGAATCCGTCATAGTTACTCTGCCATCAATTGTACTTGCTATTGGATACTTCGTAGTATCCTCAACTGGTATTACGGCTGGGTATCACAGATTTTTTTCACATAAATCCTATGAAGCAAACACTTTGGTACAGTTATTTCACCTCATTGCAGGTGCAGCAGCATTTCAAGGTTCTGCCCGGCAATGGTCAGCACAACACAGAGCTCATCATGCGGATGTTGATGGTCCAGATGATCCATACAACATCAACTTAGGATTTTGGTTTGCTCACATTGGTTGGGTACTCAGGAAAACAAACCCAAAATACAATAAAGTAAAAGATTTAGATAAAAATCCTTTGGTTATGTGGCAGTTTCGTTGGTATTACCCGCTCGCCTTCGGCACAACATTTGTATTGCCACTTTTGTTAGGAATGTTCTGGAACGAGGCTTTAGGTGCATGTTTCATGGTAGGCATTGTACGACTACTCATACAATGGCACATGACATTTTGCGTCAACTCTGTAGCACATTACTGGGGCGATCAAAAATATTCCACAAAACATACTGCTCGTGGTAACTGGTGGCTTGCATGGATAACGTGGGGTGAAATGGATCATAATTTTCATCATACGTTTGCCAGTGATTTTAGAACAGGTACCCGTTGGTATGATTTTGACCCTGGTAAATGGTTTGTCTATATCCTCAAAGCACTTGGGTGGGCATGGAATATAAAAGTAACTGATGATGCAACAATTGCTCGCCAAATAGAAAAAGCACAACAAAACACCTAATCCTTTGATATTATTTCAAAGGATTTTTTTTACTTCACTAATTCCTCATAATCCATCCACTCACCCAAATCTCTTTCATTCTGCACATACCCCGCTAAATTAACTCGAGTCCCCTTACGTATACCTAGGTGTAAATGTTTACGTTCTTTATCTGTTGCTACTCCCTGCTCCCCTAATACTGCAAACTGCTCACCAGGTGCAATGTAGGAGCGTACTTCTTTAGTTATGCTCCCAATATCTATATGCCCATACACCACTCGAACAGGTTGCCCTTCGTATTCACATGCTTGCACCGCAACACCTCCATATCCACTGGCAGTATGTGCTTGGAGTAATTCGCCACCACATATGGCATACACAGGGACATCAACACCTTGTTCATGTTCAAAAGCTTCAAAATCGGTACCCGTGTGGTACCCACTAAAACGTTCTGGACTTACTGGAGAATCCTGTGTAGTGACATATAACCTAAAAGGTTTTTTAGTAATGCGTTCTTGTGCGCGGTCTATAGGAGCGACAAAGCTTGATGCATCATTATGAAACTGCACACGTTCTAAAAATGCTTGAAACGCTTCTGCTCCAAAATCTGGATTATAGGCAAACACAAAAAAAGTACTTGGGTTATTCACACTGTATCGCACATCAGTTAATTGATGCCGTTTGCTTCGCCACTCTGGTTGGTATGCAAAGTTAGCAATGCCTGCTTTCTTTTCTATATCATAGGCTACCGCATCATGCCCATGTACCTGTGTTTCTTCTTTGCTATGAATAGTTACGGTTGAAAGCGTTAAAAAAGTATGTGCGGTGAAATATCGAATAAATATTTGAGATTGCTCAAGAGGTGTGTCCCCTTCTGCTTTTGGATTGTAGATATTGATACTTTCTATTTCTGGTACATACGCAACTTCAAAACCTGCGGGTATATCCGCTGTAAATTGATAGATGTCGCTATAATCAGTAAACGTAACAGATTGCGTGCTTTTTTGTTCTACAACATGTTCCTTTTCGGAAATATGTGTCATAGAAGAAATACGTTCTATCATGGGTGTTTCTGAAGAGCTACAGCCTACACCCAGAAAAACTAATAGAAGCAATACAATAGATACTTTCATATACATTAAGTATAGCATTCGTTATACAAAGTTGACGAATTACACTTATCTTGTACAGTGAATATAACCATCCATTTCCGTTCCTTATTTCAAGGAGGCACCATGTCTGCTACAGCAACATCTCAAACTCTATGTACACAAGGAGTCTGTCCTTGTTGCAGAAAAAACGCCCCAATCGCTTTTAATACAGACTTTCCAGAGGAACCACCCCACACAGAAGAACCAGAAAACTATACAATGCAGAAACACAAAGCAGGAGCAGATCTCTGTGCAGGACAACATAGATCTCCTTTGGAGATCATCGTTTAAACCTTTACGTACACATGTAGAGGTTTTTTTATAGTGTATCAATCACTCCTTTAAGAGTTGATTCTACTTCCTGTGCAACAGGTTGTATATCTGGATTATCTATTATGCTGAATAATGCAGTTGGAAGAATGGTTGATACTATTACATCCCCTGCTTTTTCATACACAATAACATTGCACGGCAAAAGCAATCCTATTTCTGGATCTGCACTGAGTGCTTTGTATGCATGTTGCGGGCTACACATGCCAAGAATACAATAATTATTAAAATCCACACCTAATTTTTCTTTAAACTTCGCTTGCACATCTATTTCGGTAAGTGCACCAAAACCAGCTTCGGCAAAAGCTTGTTTGGTGTGTGCTATTGCTTGAGTAAATGGAAGTGTGAGTGTTTTTGAATATCCGTATGTCATATGTATTTAGGATAAAAAAAAAGAACGCTTTATGCAACGTTCTGTTAATAATGAGGACCAGGTTCGACCCACGAAATGGTTCGAATTTCCCCATCGAGTCCAAATAAATTGCTTTTATTTCTATCTTCAATCTCAATCGTCAAACTTTTGGCGTCATATTCTTCTGGGTTAGCCTCTATAGCAGATCGAAAAGCTGCTACACTTCGATTTTCAACCCATGTAACTTTTTTTGCTCCCTCTTTTATGTAGGTTAATCTGACAATTTTTCTATTATTTAACCAATGCCAAATAAAAAATCCAACAGAGGCTAAAATAGGAATACCAACAACAATAGAAATGAGTATGTATGGACCAGTCATAGTCCCCTCCAAAAAATGATGTTAAAAATCATAAGAACGATTTGTATGCATAGATTACTCAAAACATGTTGCAAAGTCAACTTTTTATTGACACTTCCTATTCCTTCCTGCATAGTTATGGGCAGAGTTACGTTCCCTTTCTCCTCCAATTATCCCCACACTCCCCTCCGATCAACAGTTAGGAGGTTTGTGTGAAAAAAATAGATGCACCGATGTGGTATTTTCTTTGTAAGCATGTATTAAAAGGTTTGTATGTGCGCCAACAAAATTGGCGTCACAACATGCTCAACACGATACGATACATGCAGTGGTCATTACCACGTCGCATACACCATTCTGTAGAGGCGTTTCAGTTGCAACAACGAAAGAAACGTTTGCGCAGAAAAAAAGGGTGGCATCAAACTGGTAGATCTCACATCTACCGGTAGTTCTTTTAGAACTAACTCTACGCCGCCTGCCATTTTTTTGTGTCAGGCGGTCTTACTTATGCACAGTTTTCCACAAAAAAATCTTGTATGCTCCGCACACATTTAGTACAATTGCTAATGCCGATTGAAACGAAAGATACACACAAAAAAATTGAAACTCTTGAACTGCCACTTCCTATTACCATCTTGGCGCCTAGCGCAGGGTTTAGCCTCTACAACACGGCTCCCTGAAATGCGGCACCATGGATAAAAAACTCCACACTGTGGAGTTTTTTGTATATCAAAAAAATTAACACATTTTCTTGACAAATATACCTAATTATAGTACATTACGTAGCTAGAAATATACCAATAATATAGCATTTTGAGCAGTATTCACGGGATTGCCACGTCGTCCCCCTTCGCTAAAGCTACGGAGGACTCCTCGCAATGACACTATATCAATATGGATTTCAACAAATACACAACAAAAGCAGCCGAAGCAATCGAAGGATCCCTTCAGATTGCAGGCACCCTCAAACATCAAGGGCTCACCCCAGAGCACCTACTCTTAGTATTACTCAAACAACAAAACGGACTCATTCCAACCATTCTGCAAAAGTTAGATACAGAACCAGAAACAATCGTAGCAAAAGTACAAGAGTCCCTCACTAAACTACCACAAGTACAAGGAACAGGCTCACAACACATTACCCCAGAACTTAAAACAGTCTTAGACAATGCAGAAGGTGAAGCAGATAAAATGAAAGACACCTATGTTTCAACAGAACATCTGCTTTTGGCATTGCTCGAAGACAAAAGCACCGCTCCCCTTTTAGGTATCGAGCGCAAAGAGGTACTCAAAGTATTAAAAGAAGTACGCGGTAACCAAAATGTAAATAGCCAAGATCCAGAAGGCACCTACCAAGTACTTGAAAAATACACACACGACTACACACAAGAAGCACGCAAAGGAAACATCGATCCAGTAATTGGCCGTGATGATGAAATCCGACGTATCATGCAAATCCTTTCTCGCCGAACAAAAAACAACCCAGTACTCGTTGGAGAACCAGGCGTAGGTAAAACAGCGATTGTAGAAGGTCTTGCTAAAAAAATAGTCGATGGCGATGTGCCAGATCCAATTAAGAATAAAAAACTCTTATCGCTTGATTTAGCAAGCATGATAGCAGGAACCAAATTCCGTGGTGAATTTGAAGAACGCTTAAAAGCCTTAGTAAAAGAAGTAGAAGCAAGCGACGGCAATGTTATTTTGTTTATAGACGAACTCCACACCGTAGTAGGTGCAGGAAGTGCAGAAGGTGCCATGGACGCAGGAAATATTTTAAAACCAGCACTCGCACGTGGTAAATTACGAACCATTGGTGCAACTACTCTTAAAGAATACCGACAACATATTGAAAAAGATGCAGCACTCGAACGCCGATTCCAACCAGTAATGGTAGAAGAGCCATCAACCGAAGATGCTATTTCTATTTTGCGTGGTATTAAAGAAAAATACGAAGTACACCACGGTGTACGCATTCGTGATAATGCACTGGTTTCAGCAGTCACCTTAAGTGAACGCTATTTAAGCGATCGCTTTTTACCGGACAAGGCAATTGATTTAATGGATGAAGCTGCATCAACCTTACGCATGGAAATTGATTCTAAACCAATTGAAATAGATCAGGTACATCGTAAAATCCGCCAATTGGAAATTGAAAAAGAAGCGTTAAAAAAAGAAAAAGATGATGCTTCAAAAGAACGCCTCAAAGATATTGAAAAACAACTTTCAGAAATTCGTGAAAAGAATAAAGAACTTGAAATTGCATGGCAAAATGAAAAACAACATATTGATGTGATTAAAGAAGCATCTACACAGATAGATGAACTCAAAAGTGAAGCATCTCGCCTTGAACGTATGGGAGATTTGCAAGGTGTTGCAGAAATTAACTATGCAAAGATTCCTGCTCTTGAGAAAAAAGTACAAGAAGCAAAGAAAAAACTTGCAGACGTGCAAAAAGACAATCCATTACTCAAAGAAGAAGTAGATGAAGAAGATATTGCAAAAGTAGTTGCACGTTGGACAGGGGTACCTGTTTCTCGTTTACTTACGGAAGAACAAAAACGCCTTGCAAGCATGGAAGAAGAACTTTCAATGCGCGTTATTGGCCAAACCGATGCAATTAAAGCAGTTTCAAATGCCGTACGCCGTAGCCGTGCGGGTATTAGTGAGGAATCAAAACCAATAGGTTCATTCATTTTCCTTGGACCAACCGGTGTGGGGAAAACAGAACTCGCTAAATCACTTGCAAGCTTTTTATTTAATGACGATAAAATGATCACTCGTATTGATATGAGTGAGTACATGGAAAAACACAGCGTTGCACGTTTAGTCGGTGCTCCTCCAGGATATGTTGGGTATGACGAAGGTGGACAACTCACCGAAGCAGTACGCCGACACCCATACACCGTGGTGCTTTTAGATGAAATAGAAAAAGCACATCCAGATGTATTCAACGTACTCTTACAAGTGCTAGATGATGGACACCTTACGGACAGTAAAGGTCGTACCGTAAACTTTAAAAACACGGTTATTATTATGACCTCTAACATTGCTGCTGACCAAATAGCAGAACATGCAGATAATCCAGAAAAGCAACAGCACGCAGTTGATGAAGTACTCAAACAATCCTTCCGCCCAGAATTCTTAAACCGTGTAGATGATACTATTATCTTCCAACACTTAACCGAGGATAATATTACCGATATTGTTGAATTGCAACTAGCAGTGGTAAACGAACGCTTAAGCCAAAAAGGTATTACCTTAACTATTACCGAAAAGGCAAAACAACATTTTGCAACAGCTGGATATGACAAAGCATTTGGTGCTCGTCCACTTAAACGTTTAATTCAAAACGAATTGTTGGATGAACTTGCTCTGCAAATTATAGAAAATAAAGTTTCTGAAGGTGCAACCGTAACGGTTGATTACAACGGTTCAGACATTACCTTTACTTCATAATCAAATAGTGTAGGGATCAGGTATGCCTGATCCCTACACTACAGAGGAACACCGCCGTGTGTGTTGTTACAAAAAACATACATGATGCTGTTTCGATAGAAGTACCAAAATGATCATTTACAATATAAGGGGTATGATATGTGGAAAAAAATGTGGGGATATTCTCCAATTCGAATTATGGTATGGACTGCTATATTTTATACATTTTCTGGAATTCATTTTTACTGTAAATAAACTGCCAAGAAGCATTTACACGGGAGGTTTATATGAATCATACTAAACATTATGTCACTACAATGATTTTCTGTATCCTAATATTATTAACGCTAGTATTTACAGGTGTAGTAGATGATCCTACTGGTCTTAAACGATACAAACTAATGATAGCACTCACAATATTAGTACACATAGGTAATATTGCTTCAGCAATTTTTAAAAAAAGCACATATGTACCTATGTTATTGAAAATCAGTTTTGCTACTGTGGGAATTCCGATACTGTTAGAATGTATGACAGTGGTAACACAAAACGTAGATACAGACAGTCTACTGGTTCATCTCGGTATTACAATCATATGTGGCATCACCTTGATGCTGGGACGAATTCTTCATACAGAGCACCCAAAAACTAAAACAGTATAACAAAAAATCAATTGCACATGTTAGATTAGTAAAAAACAACATCATCCACTCAGTTATATATTACTGAGTGGTTTTTTTTATGGTTAGTGATACAATAGGCATATACTAATGTATACATATATGACACAAACACTCACCACCATTTTTTCAATCCTCACCGTTATAGCGGATGTCATCGTAGTACTCGCTATACTCACATGGATTATCCGCAGATTCACCAAACTTTCTTTTGTAGACCCTATTATCGAATGGGTACAAAACTACTACTTAGAACTCCTCCTTATTCCCCCACTCCTTGCAACACTGGGAAGTTTGTATTATTCAGAAATCGCAGGGTGGGCACCATGTAGGCTGTGCTGGTTTCAAAGAATTTTTATGTACCCGCAAGTATTGCTCGTGCTCATTGCCATGTATTACAAAACTAAAGATGTGGTGCAGTATCTCCTACCGCTCACTTTTATTGGCATGCTTATTTCACTACGGCACTATATTGAGCAAATACAAGCAAAGCTCGCACCGCTGGATCCTTTAGCACCGTGTGACCTCACAGGTATCTCATGCGCTAAAACATATACCTTTCACTTTGGATATATTACCCTACCAATGATGGCATTTTCTGCCTTTGCATTGGTAATGGTAATACTTGTTATTATTCGCTCGAAAAAAAGCTAACTATAGATAAAATAAACGGTATAATTGACAATTATACCGTTTTATGTTATAATTATATTAGATAATTTGTTATTTACAACTACATTTTTTGGAGGTTCATGTGGACTACATTACAGAGATGTACAACCAGTACTGGTGGGTGTTGGCAGGATTATTACTTATTGCCATTGTGGCCTTGCTGATGGCACCGATGTTTAAAAAACAAGTATATAAAGTCGTGATCTGTAATAAATTAGGATGGACAGGAAGTGGCGACATCGTCTTAAAAGAAGACGGTGTCACCGTACTGGTAACCAACCACATTCTTCAAAGCATTGTTGAGAAAGGGTTAAAAAATCTGAATGGTTGGGAATCAAAGGCACCACCTGCTGAATACGAATTGAACTTCAACACATATTACACAGTTCCTTCTGAGGAAGTATTTCTTGAAGGGATCGAAGCACTAAATATCCTGCACAAAGTAACTCAGGATAATTACGATCCCAAACATACGTACACAACCTAACCCAAAAGCCCCTCGCTACATTCGTACCGAGGGGCTTCTTCTTTTTCAAAATTATTGTTGCTGATTTGTCGCGCGAGAGTTTACTTCGTAACTGGTGTTGGTTGCTTCAAAAAAGTTAACCAATTCATACACATCACTTGCCGTACTCATCCATTTTGCAGGGTTAGTAGCATTAAAGTGAACTGGGAAACCAAGCTCTTCTAAACGTCTGTCCGCAATGTATTGTACATATTGGTTTACGTAGTTTGCATTTAAACCAAGAATACCATTTGGCAACAAGTCCTCATTGTATACACGTTCTAATTCAACCGCTTCGAGAATCATGTTTTGAATTTCTTGTGCAAATTCAGGAGTAACAATATGCGGGTTTTCTTCAAGAATACTTAAAATAAGGTTAATACCAAATTTAAGATGCAATGATTCATCACGCAACACCCAATCGATCATCGAACCAAAGTTACGCATTAAGTTACGTTGGCGGAACGATAACCCAACCATGAAGCCAGAATAGAACCAAATACCTTCCATAATAATGTTGGTAGCAACCAAGTTACGTACCAAATCTTGTGTACCTTCTGGCGTGGTAATATCAAGCTTGTCACGTGTCATGCGTTCAAGGAATTTTACACTGTACGCTTCCTTTGCTTGCATAGAAGGCACATTCATATGCGCACTAAATGCTTTTTCACGATTAATTGGAAATGTTTCTAACACATATTCAAACGCAACACAGTGGTTTGCTTCTTCCCACATTTGTTTTGCAAGATACAAATGAGCTTCAGGAGCTTGAATATATGGATAAATACCAAAAGCAAGTGATTTATTTACCAACAACTCAGACGGGTTAAAGTAACTAATAAAAAACTCAATAGCATGACGTTCTTCTTCAGTCATTTTGTTCCAATCTGCTAAATCTTCACCGAGTTGAATTTCGTGAGGAAACCAGGTATTTGCAACCGCTTGCAAATATAAATCATATGCCCACTGATAACGCAACGGGCGCAAAGTTAAACCATCTTGAATATCTTGTCCTAAAATTGGCATAGTGTTTGTAATAAGTTATCTCCCCTAAAATAAAGCATAAGGGTTAGAGAGAGGATTAGTAAATGATTTTACAGACCCTCACCCCAACCCTCTCCCAAAGGGAGAGGGAGTATATAAAATTTTTAAATTTGTATTGTATTTGTAATTCGCGGGTTACTGACAACTATCACACTTTAAACGCTCCATAGGATCAACCGGACACGCATCAGGATGTACCGAAGGCCCAGCAGTTGGCTTTGGTTGTGTTGGAGCAACCGGTGGCGCTGGCGGTGGGGTTGGATCATTCCCATCATTCCGTGGTGATGATTGTGATTGTTTGATCATACCAGCAAATCCTTTGGCCTCTACCATAACATTTTCATCACTATTATCAAGTACTGGCTTACCTGGTTTTGGAGGAATCACCCAGCTTGGGATTCCCGCTTTGTGCTCGGATGAAGCTGTTTCTGTGTTTGTTGATGCTTGTGGTTCTTGGTGTGCAGGAGATGTGGAATTGGGGAATTGGGGAATTTGAGAGGTCTCTTTTTGAGCTGCCCCTTGCGTTTGTGCCTGTACTACACCAAATCCTGCAGATGCTGGATTTGAAATTTGAGATTTGAAGTTTTCTTGGTTTTTGGAACTTGGAGTTTGGTGTTTCTCTACAGTTGTTCCAAACCCAGCTGGCGGTGGTGGCGTAGGCATAGCAGGTGCTTGCTTCACAGGTTCTTGAGCTACCGCACCAAATCCCCCACTCGCAGGAGCGGTTTGAACACCAACTCCAGAATTCCCAGATTCCAGCCCGCCTGCCGGCGAGGCAGGGATTCCTTTACTCACCTCTACAGAAGGAGTTTGTTGCTGAGTCTGTGTTCCCTTTTGTTGCTGCACAAAAGAACCAAATCCCCCACGTCCCATAGAAGCTGACTTATTTACCTTAGTAGTACTTTGTTCTGCTTGGTGACGAGGTTGTAAATGCAAGTAATATGTTGTTTTTAATCCCTTTTCCCATGCATTAATATAAATATTCATGGTTTCTTCTACATCACGTGTTGCAAGATACATGTTACGGCTGATTGCTTGATCAATCCATTTTTGTGCACGGCTTGCAACCTCAACAAACGCAGCAGGATCAATTTGGAATGATGTTTTGTATACAGCTTTTACTTCTTCTGGAATAGTATCAATTTCTGAAAGATCTCCATAGCGCGCAATAATTTCATCCTTACAACTTTCCCAAAGATCACGTTTTTTCAATTCATTCACTAAATTGTGATTCAACTCTAAGAACTTACCCGCATTCGTAGTACGGCTAAACATTTGTGCAAATTGTGGATCCATCCCAGGAGTGGTACCCGCAACAAGCCCAATGTTTGCTGTTGGAGCAACGGCCATGAGTGTTGCGTTACGCATACCCCCTTTTACTTTTTCGCGTAAAGCGTCCCAATCTAAGCGTTGTGCAGAAGCTTCAAGAGATAACTGTTGTCCGCGTTCCACGGTTACTTGGTCACCACGTTCTTTTTGCAATTGTTCAATAGTATCATATGGCACCCATCCTTTTGACCAGCCAGATCCTTCGTAATTTGGGTAACTCCCCCGTTCTCGTGCAAGTTCTGCACTTTCATCAATAGCCATGTAACTAATAAATTCCATGACCTGATCCATGAGTGCATATGATTCTTGGCTATCGTATGCAACACCAAAACGTTCAATAACATCCGTAAAGCCCATGAGCCCTAATCCAACTGCACGGTTTTGTTCGTCTGAATGAACAGCTTCGGTAATTGGATTTCGGTTAATATCTACCAAGTTATCTAACTGACGAACCGCAGTACGTACACTTTTTTCCAAACGCGGCCAATCAATATCTCTGTTTACCACATGGCGAGATAAGTTAATAGAGGTTAAGTTACATACGGCTACATTTTCTCTATCTTGTGGCAAGGTAATTTCGGTACATAAGTTTGAAAGATGAATCGTACCCGTATTATTGTTTAACGCACGTACGTTAATAGTATCTTTCCAGGTAAGCCATGGATGTGCGGTTGTTTGTACAGAAATAATAATAGAACGAAATTGTTCGCGAGCTTTCACTTTTCTAAATAATTTCAATTCACCTGCTTCTGCTTTTGCAATGTATTCGTTGTAGCGTTTGCTAAAAGCCTCACCATATAATTCATTTAAATCAGGTACTTCAAATGGATCAAATAAATACCAATCAGCATTTTCTTTTACCCGTTTCATAAATTCGTCAGACATGTATGCTGCTGTATTTGCGGTACGTGTTCTGCGGTATTCATCCCCTGCATTTTGTCGTAAATCAATAAACTCTGGGAAATTAATATGCCAGTTTTCCATGTAAAAACATAATGCTCCCATTTTCTTACCCGCACGACTTACCGCACGCAACGTAGAGTCAATGGTATGCATAAACGGAATAGGTCCTGAAGAAAATGTATTGTTCGAACGGATAGGAGATCCTTCTCCACGCAACTTAGTAACACCTAAACCAATACCACCGGTTGCTTTAGAGAGTTTCATAACATCTGCAACGGTCTTACCAATATGATCAATATCATCTTGCATCTCCATGAGATAACAGTTTGAAAGTGTTGGATGTGGAGTACCTGCATTTACATTAGTAGAACCACCAGGAACGTACTCTAAATTAGACATTTTGTTATAAAACATCTTTGCTGCCTGTGTTGGATTTTTTTCGTTGTAAGAGAGCCCCATTGCAACACGCATCCAAAAGTATTGTGGTACTTCGAGCGGACGTTGGTCACGTCGTTTTAACATGTACCGTTTTTGCATCACGGTAAGGCTAATATATTTCAAAAGATTATCTCGAGCAGGATCAAGGCTTTGTCCCAGTTCTTCTAAATCAAACAATTCTGCCATTTTCGGATCAAGCAATGTTTGCTCTACACCAACCTGTACATACTCCGCAAATTTTTTACGATATATCTGTTCGAGTTCATACTCGTTGCCATAATCACCAAGTGCTTGCTTATAAATAGTTTTGAGCAACAACCGTGTTGCAATAACATCAAACTCAGGATCATCTTTAATATTTTGTACAGCAGTTTGAATAACAGCCTGATCAAGTTCGTGGGTACTAATGCCATCAAAAATAGCAAGTTCTGTTTCGGTTGCAATTTGTGCAACTTTTCCTACAGGATCAGTAAGACCGCGAGCTGCACGCTCGATGGCTTGGTTGATTTTATCTGCGTTGTATGGCGCCTTTGTTCCATCACGATGCGTTACCATGATTCCTGCAGGCTTGCTTGGTGCCATCTCTTCTCCACCCATATCCGCCATGGCATCCTCATCTGCTACTTCAGTAGGTTCAAGTACCACTTTTTTATAGTATCCATTAATAGCTTCTACTTCCCGAGGAGCAAAGCCTTGTCCTACAGGAGCATTCGTGTGCGGATTTTGATTTTGGTTTGGAGTATGCATAGATGACGTTAGTTATGAACACTATAAATAAGGGTACAAAGAAACAAGGATAGAAAAGCGATGCAGGTAAGAGAGAGCACTTATCACATATCCGTACAGGGATTAATATCTTAGCACATGATCAGTACTGTCGTATACCCGCATCGCTTTCACGACAAGCATGGAGCTTAGCAACACAACATGTTGTGTTAACCACTGGTATTATACTACTACATGTTGTGTTTGCCAAACATGCAAAATTAGCCAAAAGTATTTTTTGGTTGCATGTTCTGTGGATAACACGAGGCTTACCAGACAGGGTACCGCCCGTGCATGATTTCTCGTGCAAGGTTCCAGTATCGTACGTCTCTATGTTCTTGTTTTAACCAATACCACCACTCCACTCCCCATACATAGATGTCAGGGAAACCAGTTTTACCTGCAAAGTATACGCTCGATTCCATACGTTCATAACTCATGCTGTCGTATTGATCCCGTAGCGTGGTTTCAAGTAATGGTTCAAGAGTCCATGGCTCAAGTTGCAACTCAGAAATATATACCTCATCAACACCTGGATGTAAGGATTGAATAAAAGCTGCTTTCTTTTGATAAAAGCCTGGGCGTAAAGGATAATAAAACCGTCCCCACAATGGGTTTTCAGTTACTCGATACAAACTCACGCCTAAACTATCCACATAGGGGGTGATACTATTCCATGAAGAAAGCTCGCCTGAGTCGGTGGAGACAATAGGACGTTCATCAAGCGAACGCACGAGCGCTACTTCTTTTTCAAAAAGTTCTTTTGTTGGTGCATAGCCATAGCATTCACCAAAGGGGAAAATAACTTCATTCTCTACCTGCCATGCAACAATATTGTCATACTGTTTAAGATGATTCACACTTTCTTCAAGATACCCAAGCACCAACGCATCAAGCTCATCTTGGGTGACATCCTGTAACCACTCAGGATCATGACATTCTGGCCAACGGAAGAGTTTTCTTCCTACATTCATAATAACCTCAGCTTCCCTACTTTGAGCCTCGGTAAGCATCCAATCTAAATCAGAAAAATCATACTCCCCTTTTTGTGGTTCATGTTCGTTCCATGGTGCGGCTAAACGGAGATGCCGTGCTCCCATGTCATCTAACAGAGCAAGATATACCCCACGCCAGTTGAGTTCTAAATCACGAGCTTGTTTTGGGAAAAAGCTTACTCCCCAGGTAATATCTTCTGCTGGTTCTCCTTCTCCTGAAATAAACCAAATAACAAACATCACTAACAACACGACCAAAGCCGTTCCTGCTATTTTTAGTATTCGTGTTATAAGTTCTTTCATATAGTATAGATGTCATCCCGAGTGAGTACCCGTAGGGCATAAACTCCTCGAAACGATGGGAAGACGGAATATGTTTCTATTCCTACTACCGTTTAATATCTCCTCTAAATAATTCAACAAAAATCAATGTCACCAACGTACCTACAACCATAATGCCAAAAAGCATCCCCCAATCTCTTAAAACCTGTGCATCCAGGGACCATAATGGATAGAGTACCAATAATGAAAGTGCGATACCCCCGTAATAATCCCGCGGGAACGGTCCCCACCACACCGCATGCCAAGCAACATCGTTCTGTGGACGTTTTTTGATCACACCATAATGTGGGTTAATAATTATCCATAAGTAATCCCACACCACAGAAAACATAAAAAAGATAGAAAGCACCCATAATTCCTGCAAAAAACTCCAAGGCATCGTTCCTGCAAAAAACGGGTAGTGTAAAAATAAGAACACCATTCCAAATACACCAATATGATATCCTGTTAACTCTTTACCTCCCATGAGTCTTTTATATGTATTTGAAAGGAAGCCTTGTGGCCGCCATGTTGGGAGTTTTCGAGCCCATCCATGTTCACCTTCTATTTGTACTTCTAAATATGCAAGCATGAGTGCCGCGATAAATAAATAGAGTGCATGTTCAATCATAGTTATTATACTACTGATAAATCATGAGAAAGCATGGTATCGTCCATATACTTACGCATGCGAATACTTATAGGGTCAATACGGATCACTGTTTTCTTTTGTCCTTCGTATCGAAGAAGGGGCAACGTATCAACTACTTTTTCACTTTGAGCATTTACCCGTTCTGCCATTTGATCGACAATGGTAGTTATTTTATCAGCGTCTTCGTGCGCGTCCCCAATAATTTCTACAAAAGACCGATCTGCTTCATCTACAACGGTTAATGATACCCGTGGGTGTGCTGCTATGTTTGTTACTTTTTGTGTTTCAGAAGGGGTGATAAAATACATTTTGTAATCAGGATCACGTAAAAAATAAATAGGCACAGCATCTGGATTACCTTCGGCATTTACGGTGGCAAGCACCCCTAGCTTATGTTCTACTAAAAATGTATCAATGTCTTGGTCTGTTAATACGTCACTCATATACTTATAGGGCTATAAAGCCAATACCTAATGAAATAAAAATAATTGCTGCTATTTTTTGTACCAATACCCACCCATGTAATTCTTCTGAAAGAATATTTGGATATTTTTTAGAAAGTATTGCTATCATCACCAAGAGGAATGCATATTGTACACCCTGCATAGCATTTACTAAGGATACAGAAGCTAAGGAAATAGCATAATTGACCAACACAAAACCCAATGCCCCAGCAATCTGCCCCGTAAAAAAGAGTGCGGCTGTTTTCCCCCCGCCTTTTTGCTTCGGTTGATGAAACACCCCGTATCGAGCAGAAGGAATAAGCAATAATGCTACTGCGGTAATAAACCCTCCAATGCGTGACCACACAAACCCTGATACAAAACTTTGCTCGATAAATACCTGTTTGGTTAACACAAAGGATATGGCAAATACTAATCCTGCAAGCACGGCATAGAGATACCCTTTGGTTGATGCTTTTCCTTTTCTCTCAAGAGAAATAAGCACGCTACCAACAAGCAAACATCCAAAAGCAAGTAATTCATGTGAACCAAGCCGTTCTGCCAAAAAGAAATATGCAAGCACAAAGGTAAACGCTGGCACTAAGCCACCAGTAAGAGGAACCACACGTGATGCTTCATTTTCTTTGAGTCCACTAAAAAAGAAAATTAGAGCAATAATAAACGTACTTCCTGCTATGAGTGCTCGTAGTATTTCTGGCGTAGATGGTACCGTAAACCCAAAAGGAATAAGCACTACTGCGAGTATTCCTAACGCTCCAATAAAAAACGCATACACAAAAGGTGAAGGTATTTTTTTAGCAAGCAAAAACTTATCCATTAAAAATGCAACTGCGTTGAGAAAATGTCCGGTGAGTACTATGGTTATCCAACTCATAATAATATAGGTAAATAGATGTATGGAAGTATAGAAATATGATATATACGCGTCATTCCGACCGAAGAGAATCGCTGTACTCAGCGATGAACGAAGTGGAGGAATCCCTTTTACTTTGCATATGTAAGGGATCCTTCGACTCGTGAGTACACTCGCTCAGGATGACGGTATGGTTAGCTTATACGATATTGTTATGTGCTAAACACAACATTCTTAATATTCTCCACACCCTTACGTGGTGCTTCTAAATAGCCTTGTAGGGCTGCTTCTGCAAGCCAACCGTTATCTAAGTAATCTATCAGCCACTCGTGTGCGTATTGTGGATTTTCTTGTGGTATGCCTGCTCCAATTACTTCGAGCCAATATTTGTTAAATTTTTCCTGTGATCCAATGGGCGGTGCAATGATAATAGGCAATCCAAGCCCTGCGTAAAATGATAACTCACTTGGCTTGGTCCACAGTACATCGGTGTGTCGTATTTCTTGATTAAACTGATGAAAATATTCTTCCTTTGTATTTGCTGCAACAATTTCAATTCCATTATTAACAAAATCTTGTAATCCTAATGCTTTTATTTGTTTTTCAAAAAATTGTTTTACATCGTTATGAATCCCCGCAACTAAAATCATACCAATGCGTCCGGTTTTAATATGTACGGCTAAACTAGTTAATATCTTACATGCCAATTTACGCTGAGCACCCGCACCACCAATAGCAAACATTACCCATACTCTGTTATCTACCACTTTCATTTTTGCAGGTTTTTTACCTAAAAACTGTCCAAGGGTGTCTGCATAATTTGCATGAAAGGTACCTGTTGGATCTAATACTTCTACACGTCGCCAAATATCTTCTTTAAGTATTGCTTCTTTTTCTCCAATATTTTCATCGGGTAATGGAAATCCGGTGAGGGTAATATTTTCTTTTGGTACCCCATACAAACGCAAACGTTCGAGTGCTCGCTTAGTTGGTGCTAAATAGTGAATTCTACTTCCACGAGTATCCATAGGTGCCCATGCACGGCTAATGTCCGCATCTGTTACCACACAATAAATATCTCCAGGATATTCCCACACTTCTGCCATGAATGCGGGAATAAAAAACGTGGTAATGAGTGGTCGTGGGTCTTTACCTAATTGCTCTATAAGATGTTTCCCCCATTGCTTGCGCTTGATGAGCGAATAGGTTTGTTTAAGCTGGAGGGTTGGGCGGGTTAAATTGCGTTTTGGATAAAACGGATCTATAGATTGAAACGAATCAAAAATATTCCACACCCATTGCCCTATTACAGGTACATTTTTAAAACGTGAAAATGCCTCATATGCGGAACGAGACTGTTGCCAAATTTTTTTATCTTTTTCTGGTATGCCTTTGTAAGTATTAGCATTAATGACCTCTTGGTGGTCCAAAAATCGGAGCGGGTATGCTGCTCGTTGGTGTCCATAACCCATATCTACGGCTACGATCCATGCTTTATTGGTGGTGCGTGGTTTGCTTCCTGGAATGTGTGTTTTTGTTTTGGTTGGCATGTCATTATTGTACCATGACACCATTTTTTGCTCAAAAAGAAAACCCGCATGTATATGTTATACATGCGGGTTGTGTCATCAATGATGATATGTGTTAAAAAGTTCGTATAAAGATATTTACCTCCGAATGAGTAAAGAAGCGTTTTTGAAAATCAGGATCATTTTCAATTTTGAAAATGATTTTTGCTGTTTCACTCCCCTCAAGATCAGATAAGCCAATACTTGGGGACAGGTGCTCTGAAACAGTGCCATCATTCGCCGTAACAGTCATCTTCACATCTGTTACATTGTCTCGATAGTACAAGACATGTAGATGAAAAATAACAAAGGTGTATGAGCCAGCTTCCGAAACTTCAAGGCCTTGTACACCTGAGTGCATGTATCTGCTATCATCTATTTCGATACCACGTACATGTAACTTGTAAGTGGGATCTACAAATTCCCAACCTCCATCCATATAAAAATGTACGGATTTTTTATGCAGATATTTGGGAACAAAGAAACTTGTCCACACTTTCAGTATATTTCCGCGCGCGTCTTTAGCACGAATAAGGAAATATCCATTGAGTGTTGCTCTGCCAGTATCGACTCCAAAGTTATACTCGTTGAACTGGATGTGTTGACCTTCTTGACCAAAAGTAGTCGCTCCTGGAATATGCCATGTTGTTTTTTCACCAGCGGTACTCCGAGCATACTCGAAAGTAACATTTTGTACGAGTTCCCCACCTTTTTTTTCAAAAAGGTAAAAACCAGTATCAACGTAATCAGTCAATGTAGACATTTTTGATGCGGGAAATGTCCTGAATGTAATTTCCTGCCACTCTGGTTCTTGTGAACTCATACCATTCTCAACACCGTTTCCACAGCCAATTACTGACACAAACAACGCCACAAACAACAATGAAAAATATTTCATCTTTTCCCCCTCGGGATTAAATGTGAAGGCTTAAATAAGCCTATGTATAAAAAACACTTTGGATTTCAATATATTAATTATAGCATATTTTACTATTTTTGTCAATACTTTGCTAATATAAGCAATAAAAAAACCTGTTGCTATAAAAACAACAGGTTGAACCCTTTCCTACTCCCGAGGGCGAGGTGTAATACCAAGCTGAACGGTTGGAGGCAAATCAGGAAGCTTTGTTCCTGAATATACCCAAAAGCGTGTGATGTTTGTAAAAGTATTCAGCATACTCGCATCAAACACCTTTGGAGACAATAGTTTTAAAAAACGTATTTCCGTACATTCCGCAAGCTCTTTAACATCTATAAGCTCTGAATTGCCCGAAATTGAGACATATGACAATGTATGCTTTAAAGATACAAGTGGCCTCAAATCCTTAAAGTTATTGCCATCGGCATACAGTGTTCGAAGATTTTCAACATGCTCAATCCCCGTAAGGTCCTCAATTCTGCGATCCTGAATATTCAACATAGTCAGTTGCGAAATATAACGAAACCGAGCAATACCAAACTGAGCAATAAGTTGTTCTTGCACCGCTTCTGCTAATTGAGTGTCTGGAAACACCTTTATAAAATCTTCTTTGCTTTCAGCAACATCAATAGTTTTCCAAACAAATGCTCCGGTTGCAGTATCTAAAATAATGTAAGCATACTGCCCCGCCTTATTAACGGCATCATAATCCTCAAAAGGAACACCTCCATAGATAGTTCCTAAAGAAAGCGCCTCATTTTCTCTATCATCGTTAGATGCATAGATACGAATGAGCGTTGTTTGATTATGTAAAGAAGTATTCCAAGTAATCTTTACATAATCACCCATGTTTACCAAAACCAAACTGGTATCATGCACAACAGCCTGTTTCTTCAGATATGGCTGTCTCATAACATCAAACACAGTTTGAACGGTTTTAGAGTATTCTTGAGGAATATCCTGATATGTTTCTGGTGCCACGGGGTTGTCCGTTGTATTGCCACAACCTAATACCACTAAACAGGTGCAAACGAAAATATACAGGTACTTTTTCATGCTCGTGACCTCCTAAATCATGGTGATAGGATGATATCTAACAAGCGATATAAAATGAACGAACACGAAAAATTACACTATTTTTGCAAATTTGTCAAGTCCTTGTATAAAAAAAAGCATAACTTTATAAAGTTATGCTTATGGTTGCTAATAAGCTACTCTCTTACCAGCAAGTGGAGATACAGAATTCACAGAGAACCCATGCCGTGTTAGAGACATTTGTAATACATTGTGTAAGCCAATATCATACTGAATATATTCTTCGGCATGAACTAAAGCACTTACCCCAATCAGTACAACATCCCCTAATTCAGTATGTGCAGGAAGAGTGTATCGAACCGTTCCACTGTTCCTACCATACGCTTGCCACGTTCCTGTGTATCTTAAATCCCATGTTTCTTTTTGAAAACCCATAACAGGGGCATCCTTGCTATATAGATAGCCACCATGCCTATTCGGCAAAAAAACTTCTACATCAATATACCCGTTGTGTATCTCATGCTCGCCCAAAATAATTTGAACACTTGTCGGATGCTCATTCCATTGTGAATACAAAACAGCTTGTTTGAAAGCAGGTTTTGTTAATGGAAAAGTAGCTATCTGCTCAGTGTACCATGCTCGGTTTATTTCAAATGCTTCTTCATCAGGTGGATTGGTAATACCACTACCACATCCAACCAAAAATACAGCCAACAGACCTAACAACATTTTGTTGAACATATCGTACCTCCTCAGGCACCAAGGTGAAGGGTTTGAATTTCAAAATCAAATGAACAACAAACTAAAATAACAAATATACTAAATATTGTCAAGAACCACCTATTTTAACCTAAAAACCTATCCCAAAATACCACCCCACTAAATCCAGCAAAAAAGAGAATCACCACACCAATAATAACTTGCCGCCACCATACTGGTTGAAATGCTTTTGGTAATTGTTTTTTATTTAAAATTAACGTGAGTGTTACATGCACCAACATAGCAAATGCATTAATTACCGCACCAAGCACTAACAACGCTCGAGGCTCGGTAAATCCAGCAAGCAACACAATGGCACCAATAACAATAAACATCCACAGCACTTTATAAAATAACGAGCTACTGCTTTTATCCTTACCACGCGATTCTCGAGCAAGTGAAATATTTTCCGAAATAATTCGAGAGCTGGATTCAAACACTACAATTTGTGTAGCAAGCAACATAATACCACCAGCGAGTAAAAATAGCGTACCAATAAATGGTGAAGCAATAGCACCCATACTTTCTGCTTCATGCAAAATAAAATTAATGCCCGATTCTGTACCCGCTGCACCATAACTGGTTATGTATGCCAAAAAAGCAAGCATGACCATGGTTAATGCTCCAGTAAGCCAAAACACTAACCCATGCTCTATATTGATACGTTTCCACCACACATTAAAACGAGAAATATTTTCTTGATTTTCCTCTACCCGAAATGATGCACGGCTTGCAGAAGCAACGGTTTTACCCGTCACCGGGCTGGTGATGCGCTCCGCATATTTCCCCATGCCATATCCTTTTTCTTTAATATAAAACGATTGTGCAAGATTAAGGTTCCCTCCTGCTCCAGAATACGCAAACGCAGAAAGAAATACGGCAAGTGCAATACCCTCTGGTAGCAAGGTATACCCTTCTCCCATACCAACAAACCCTTTTCCCAGTGCCACCCAATCTGCTTTGGTTGCTAAATAAAATACTAATCCAAATACAAAAGGTACCGAAAAACCAATAATGGTTTTTTGAAATGTTTCTACTACTTTGTAGAGCACTGGACCAAAGGTAAAGAGTAATCCAGTAACAACAAGTAGCCCAATGGCAATAAAGGCATGGTGCTCAATACCAAAAATCTTTCCAAGCATAACTGCACTTGCTGCTGCCATACCCGGCCACACAAAACCAACAAATGTAGAAAGAATAAACCAATACGGCAACCCTCTCCATAATCGATTAAAACCAACAAATACGCTCTCACCTTTTACTAAAGCGTAGCGTTCTATTTCCATATTTAAAAAGAATTGGAAGGTAATGCCAAGTACTGCTGCCCAAATAATTCCCATACCATAATTTGCTGTGAGGTATGGCCACAGTATTACTTCTCCACTCCCTAACCCTAAACCGAGTAAAATAAAACTCGGTCCGAGTAGTGCGGAGAGTTTGAGCGCTTTTGGGAATGGTTTTGTTTGTGTTTTGGTTGGCATTGCTTGTAGTATAGTATATTTTTTATAAAAAATAAAAAACCCGCAGTATACATGTGTACACTGCGGGTGTGAAAAGTTAAAAAGAACGGGTTAGAATGTTTGAGGGTCAAAGGGAACCACTAACGATGCCCCATTGAACCAATCAAATGAGTCTAAACTATGGTTAGAGGATTGGCGATCGCTCCAGACGATGAGATTTTTCTGAAGTCCTCGTGCATCTGAAACATTGCTCAAGACCTCATCGCTCATCATGGTAATGGAAAGTTTACTTATGCCCTCTTGCCAACCATTAACGGTTCCACGAAGCTCAAACTCTTTCCATGCTTCTCCAAGGACAATAACATCATTGTCCCATGGAGTTGAACCAATAGGAACTGCAATAATACCACTGTCTGTTAGGTCAACACCGGCATCAGTAAGATACGTAGATGCCGAGGTGTCCCAAATGCGTAGACCAGAGACGTCAACATTTTCAGATTCAATCTTGAATCCGAATTGCTTGTGCTCTGTGTTTTTGTTGCCTTGCCTACGCATTCGGAACTTATACAAAGCAGAACTGGATGTAGGCATTCCTTCCACCTGTATTCTTTCTATAATAGGGAAAGACTTTGGAGAAAGACTCCCTTCAAGATACATGCTTTGGAGGTATCCTTTCATCCATATTTCCTGCCCCCCAATTCGGATAACAGGAATAAGTGGGCTATACACACTTGAGTTATAAAGCCGAATAGCATCCACATCTGGCTGAATCCTTGTATCAACAAAGATACCGAATGTTGCCGATGCACCAGTAATTCCTGGCAAAATAAAGCTCCCTACCTCGTAAAAATTGGTTTTGATATTACGATCAGAGAGGACAGGAATGGTGCGACCAACCTGCGTATCTCTGTTCAAAAGAACCAAGTTTTGAGAAATGGAACCTAAACCGAGATCTGTTAGATATTTGTTTGTAAAAACATCATACAAAGCAATATCAAACTCAAGTGGTTTTGGATAATCATCATTAACAAGAATAGTAAATGATCCAATTTGGATCATATTGTCTCCAAATGATCCAGTCGGATTTTCAGGAGTACCATCACGAAACAACTCATTCTTCAGAACCTGCAAGGGTGGACGGATGGGAGTGGTGCTGATATCAAAAATACTGCTTCCAATGGCAAGTTCTAAATAATTTTCTCCTTGATTGATGGGGATACTGCCCCAATTGAAAGAAAAAATAACCAGACTTCCTTCTCCAGGAAAACTTGCCCGAACTACATAATAGCCAGGCCCTGGCAACGTGACCGTTGCAACACCTTCTTCATTGAGAGTTCCTTCCCATTTAAAGGAAAGGGGTTGATCAGAAATAGATCGAGAAAATTCAACTTTTGAGCCCTCATACATATGTTCCCCCAAACTTTTGTCCGAGCGAGAAAAAATCTCCACTCGAACGGTTGTAGGGGCATCGGGATCAACTGCCGTTTTTTGAGCAGGTTGTGAAGAATTGAGAATATTTTCATCACCATTATGACAACCAACCGTTACCAACAAAAAGCAATACATTACATATACCAAGTTTTTCATTAAACACCTCCAAAAGGTAAAAAGTACTCAAGGTATAACAGAATACATCTTACTTAAAAACAATGATTGCCCCAGTTACGGGAGTAGATGGCATGTTAAACAAACTCTTAATAACAGCACGCTCCATATTTCGAAAACCTGGACGCAGTACAAGCTGTATTGATTCTTCAGAGGTATATGCCCCTGCAGGTCCATATGAATTCCCCCAAACTTCAATGCTGTGTGTACCAGGAATAATGGTGACAAGCCCAAAAAGCATAGCTATTCCACCATCATCATTCGCACCAATAACACCAGAAGAAAAAACAGACACACCATCAATATATATATCAATACCAGAAAGTCCTTTTTGTTGAGTTCCCTCATGGTATTTAATACCAAACAAAAGTCCTTTGAGATTCATTGGTTCATCAAATGTTTCAAATGTTTGTTTCATATAACAAACACGTGAACTACCAACAGAAACTGAATCAACTGTATGCGTGCCATTTCCAATAAAGGCAGTACCAGTACGAATTAACCAATTTCCATATGGCCGAAATGGCTCCCACAGGTGTGTAGGATCCAAATAGGCACGACTCCCTTTTGTACGGTTGACAAATACCACATGATCAGTTTTCTCAACAGAAAAGTAAAATCTTTTTCCATTATCTCCCGAGACTTTCCCACGTACCGTGAGTTTTTTCAATGTATTCTCTTGTATACCCTCTGTAGGAAAGTTAGTTGTATTCACATGAATATCAATAATCCCTGTAGCATCTACATCGACAGAATCGACAAAGCGATCATCAATATAAAATGCAAAATCAAAAAAGCTATCTGCCTGAACTTCACCATTCAAGGTTAAAGAGAGATATTCAGGAATAATCATTGATGAATCTGATTCATATTGCATACTCCACATCTCTACATCTTGATTGGTACCAATTTCATAATCAGTACCAACCGGCATACTATTTCCAACTGGTCGATAAATATCCTCCATATAGGGGGAAAAACCATCATGTGCTGCAATATTTGAAAGCACAGGAACTGCAGACCCATCGGGATTGATGTAAAAAATATCCCAACGATTAAATGCTGGCGAAAATAAACCAATATAGCTATTCCTTTCAGCATAGTAATAAAATCCAGAACCGCTTGTAGCTACAAACTGTTTTTCTCCTTTTTCACCTATTAAGGTTTCAGAAATTTTTTCTCCAAAAAGAGTTATCTTTTGGACAAACGGTGCGAAAAAAAGCAATCGTACGACACTTTGCACGGGCTGAATTTCAACCTGATACAAGTTCGACATTTCCTTCGAAGAATATACAAACTGGTTAAATAACGGATGTGGGCCTGTTGAAAGCATTTGATACGTTCGCCCTATTGGGGTATACGAACGTAAAGTAAGCTGATGAGCAATGCTCTCCAGCACGGTTGCATATGTATCCCATAATGGAATACTGTGCCACATTTTCAAAACATCGCCCTCTTGAGAAAGAATACGAATTTGATACATTCCACCACCTCCACTGAATACCACATCATCTTCATATACACTTATCTGAGCATAGCCATGTTCAGAAATCATACTATGCCATCTCCAACGAGGAGACGCACCACTTATAGAACGACTCATCTCTATTTTATATCCACTATACTGTGGAATAAACACTTGTAAACAAGAGATATGTTTACGAGAAACGTTAAAAGATGTCGGCTTACTTAATGGTGGGTTGGGAATATTATTAAAAATAGGTACCCCCATGATGACATGATTGGATGGAGAATTCGTAATACTATCACCACAACTCATGAAACATAAAACAATAATATAGAAATAGTTTTTCATTTTCTGCTCCCTACACTAAAAGTTTAGGCTCAATGAGCCGGTGACAAAAGCGATTGTATTTTCAAACAGCTGTATTTATTTTAAATACAAATAAATATACCATATTTTACTAATTTTGTCAATATTCAGCTAATATAAGCAAAAAACGGCTCACTAAGTAACATGAGCAGTTTAACATATATCTACGTATTCACGAGATCCTTCGCATCGTGAATACACTCACTCAGGATGACGAAAAGTACCCACCAAAATTCTAACATTTAAAATTCCTAACCACCCAACACCTTCCTCGTAATAACCTTATACTCCTCCACATTTGGCTGATCAAAAGCATTCACATCCATAAGCACTCCTAACAACATCGTCTGGATCATTTTAAACTGCATAAATGCACCAATCTCCTGCTCGCTCTGCTTTTCAAGCACCACCTCCATAAACGGCAACTTCCGTTTAGTGTAAGATCCCTTCGTCCCTTCATAAATAGCACACATCACATCATTCAAAGATTTTTTGTTGAGCGAAGACACTAAATCATCCATACCAGTATCAACATGTGAAATAGCAATATCCTTTTGTGCAGGCAATGAAACAAAAGTGGTGATTTTATCTTCTGGACCACCTAAATACAATTGAGCAGTAGAATGTAAATCAACCGAACCCATGGATACCATTGGTGTAATTCCTGCATGCACTTTCTTTTTACCATTTTTAGAAAATTCTTTACCCAATGACTCTGCCAACAACTGGCGATACCACTTCCCTACTCGTTCAAGATCAGGATTAAAGATAAATACATTTTCTATAGCAATCCCTTTTTTGTATGCAGAAAATAAAGCAGTTGCAGATTGTAGTGCTGGGTTACTCGCAGAAACAGAAAGAGAGGTATCTCTCATATCACGTGCACCTTTGTGCAAGGCATCAATATCCACACCCGCACAATACAATGGAAACAACCCAACAGCGCTCATGACACTATATCTGCCACCAACCGTAGGTGGGTTTGGTAACGAAGCAATACCATGGTGCTGTGCCCATGCATCTAATTTTGATCCGGGTTCTGTGGTCACCACCATAAACTTATGCCAATCCTTTTTACGCACTTTTTTAAGTGCAGAAATAAGTACACGTGCAACCGCAACGGTTTCATTGGTTGTGCCAGATTTACTTACTATGTTAATCAGCAATTCATCACCTTGTTTAAACACTTGTTTGATACGCTCAATACCCTGTGCAATGTGTGTACTGTATACGGTATCATAAAACGAAAGTGCCATGCCTTTTGGTCGCACGGCATCATACACTGCCCATGTCCCAAGGTTTGAACCACCAATACCCACAACCATAACTTCCTTTGTTTTTCGTGAGCATAACTCGCTTGCTAGTTTTTTTATCTGCTTACGCAAAGCAGTATCCTGAACCACATACAGTGGGGCTTCTGGATACGTATACGTTGCGTCCTGTGAAGCAACCTTAAGATGTTCAAAATATGTGGCAAGCTTTTTTTGTGCCCGTGAAATATCTGTGGCAGTTATGTGTGCTGTTTTTTTATAATGAAATTTCATGATATATATTCTTTAAATTTTTGTAATGCAGGGCCATGAGATCGTAATGCAACAGCTTGTTCCTCATCCATTTCAGCATATGTTTTATCATAGCCATTAGGAATAAAAATAGGATCCCATCCCCAACCGTTATCACCACGTGGTCTCGGAGGAATCGTACCGTCGATACGACCATCAAAATAATGAATATCCGTACCATCATGATATGCAAGAATACAATACGCATAACAACGGCGATCATTAAAAGTATCCAACATCTTACAGATGTCCTCAGAACCTATTTGTTTCCAAAACCATTTAACCAATGGCCCAGGGAACCCATGTAAAGCGTGTATATACATGCCCATATCCCAAACAAATACAGGTTTTTGTATAACGTCCCAAGCTTGCATAATTTTATGTTCAACAATTTTTTGAATATCTACTTCTTGAATTTCATCAATATCAATAGCAACACTTGTAATGCTTCTTCCTAAAATTAATTCTGCCTCACGAATTTTATCTTTATTCCCAGAAACTAAATGTATATCCATATTTCTTATAACTTATTTCTTCCCTCTAGTATAACAAAAAAGTTCCCATTACAGGAACTCTTTTGCTTTAACGTTAAACGTGAGGTTCTTTAGAGTACTGCGTCTTTAGCAGCCTTTGCAACACGGAACTTAACAACCGTTTTTGCAGGAATTTGAATTTCTTCACCGGTAGCAGGGTTTCGGCCCATACGTGCTTTACGGTCTACTTTCACGAGTTTACCTACCCCAGGGATAGTAAATTCGCCATTGTTACGTACTTCATCGTACGCGAGTTCTACCATTTGATCTAAGAACTCTCCTACTTCCTTCTTGCTCATACCGCTCTTTTCAGAAAGAGTTGTATAAAGTTGTGACTTTGTCATCTTTGCCATACTAGTTTCTCCTAGTTAATAATTTTACTCTATAACGTTAGCAAATTCCCCATATATTGTAAATTTATGTGATTTTTTGCTGTGGATAACGTTTTACTACTTTTTCTCAATGCGCAAGCTATATCCATCTTCTTGATCTTCAATAATATATCCTTTCTCAGCTAAGATTAGCCGTAATGCATCTGCTTTTTCAAAATCTTTCTGCTGTTTATAATGCCATCGTTCTTCTGACATATGCTTTATTTCTTTTGGAATTGCTTTTTGTTCTTTAATATATTGTTTTGCGCGATCAATCAATTGCAACCCAAATACCTCATCAACTTTTTTTACAAAAGAAAGACGTTTTTTGCTTGAAAGATTTGTGTCTTTTATCACTTCCCAGAGTGTTGCAAGTGCCTGTGCAGTATCAAGATCATCGTACAACGCATTTTCAAATTTCCTTACATAGGCATCAATATCTCCTTTCCCTTTGTGTGTGTGTTCCTTGAGTTGAGCTATCAAACGAACCATATTGCGATACGCTTGTTGTGCTTGTGTCAGGCTTTCCCAAGAAAAATGCAATGGAGATCGGTAATGTGCCGTAAGCACAAGATAGCGATATGCAAAAGGATCAATATCCTTTTCTTTAAGTGTTGCAAGAGTTAAACCAGTACCTGTCGATTTTGACATTTTCTCTTTGTCGGTAATTACAAATTCACCATGCATCCAGATACGTGCAAGAGGTGTGTTATGTGCAGCTTCAGATTGGGCTATTTCGTTAGTATGGTGCGTGCCAATTAAATCAATCGCACCCGTATGAATATCAAATGGTTGTCCTAATACTTTGGTTGCAATGGCACTACACTCAATATGCCAGCCAGGGAATCCTTCTCCCCATGGTGAGGGCCAATGCATAGTATGCTGTGCATGTTTACCTACACGCTTGAACCATAATGCAAAATCTTGGGGATTACGTTTTGCACTGTCAGCAACAACTTCTTCACGCACGCCTACTTCTTTTTCTGAAAGCTTTTGCCCCGTGAGTGCTCCGTAATCATAAAATAATGACACATTAAAATATACGGCTTCATCTGTTTCATAGGTAAACCCTTTTTTTTCTAGTTCGGTAATGAGTGCTATTTGTTCTGTAATCGTATCTGTTGCACGAACAACGTATTTGGGTTTGCGTATATTAAGTGAAGCACAATCTTCAAAAAAAGCTTTAGTATATTTTTCAGCAATATCCCACACACTTTCTCCGCTTGCATGTGATTCTTTTTCTAATTTATCCTCACCGGCATCCTGATCATCGGTTAAATGACCAACATCCGTAATGTTCATGGCACGCTTTACTTTGTAGCCAGAAAATTCAATGGCACGATGCAATACATCTGCAAAAATATAGGTGCGCAAATTACCAATATGTGCATAATGGTATACCGTTGGTCCGCAGGAATACATACGAACGGTTCGCCCTTTTATGGGGGTGAGTTCTTCCTTTTTTCGAGTGAGGGTATTGTAGAGTTTCATAGTGACTACGGATTACAGATCCTGTACAGATGTACGGATACATACTTTAAAATCGTATTATGTATCTATACCAATAGACTCTTTTAGTAAAAATCTGTATATCTGTATCGATCTGTAATCTGTGGTCATAACAAAAAACCTGCCACAATAGTAACAGGTTTTTTAAGTAAAAACAACGTAAAAATTACATTGCTGGTTGTTCAGGAGCTGCTGGAGCTGCGCCACCTTCAGCAGGAGCTGCTGGTGTTTCAGGCATAGCTGGAGCTGCAGGAGCTGCTGCTGGTGCTTCAGGCATAGCTGGTGCTTCTGGAGCAGGTGCTGCAGGAGCTGCTGGTGCTGCTGGATCAGCAGCTGGCATTGTTGGTTGTTCGTCTTGCATAGTATTGTACATACTACTGATTAAAAGAGCTCGAACACAATGTTCTTACGTTCGAGCTGTATACCTATAGTAACAAATTATTGCTGATTGTCAAAACAAAACACTACTTTTTCATGTACACCGTGCGTGTTGGGTAGGCAAAATCTATCTTTTCCTTTTCAAAAGCAGAATATATTGCAAGATTTACTTCTTGCTTGTGATCCATATACTCTACATAGCTTGATGATTCCACAAAAAATACCACTTCAAAATCCAAGCTATAGGGCCCATATGTTGCAAAATGGCAACGTGAAAATTCTAATCCTTCGGTTTCCTCAATAATCTTTTGTACCATGCTTGGAATTTTTTCTAACTTTTTAGCACCTGTTTCATACGCAACACTTAAGGTAAATACCACTCGTCTGCGTTCCATTTTCTTAAAATTACGTACTTGTGCTGAGGTGAGTTCTTTATTTGAAATAACTAACTGCTCACCTTGTAATGTTTTAATGCGTGTGCTTTTCATTCCAATACGCTCCACCGTACCCGATTGTTCTGCTACGTTAATAAAATCACCCACTTTGAATGGTTTGTCTAAATAAATAGAAAATGAGCTAAACAAATCGCTCAATACATTTTGCAAAGCAAGTGCTACTGCAATACCCCCAATACCTAAACTTGCAACGAGTGAGCTAATGTTCACATTAAGATTCGAAAGAATAAGCAATAAACCAATAATCCACACAATAACCTTAATTATGGTACGCAAAATACGTACCATTGATTGCATGTGTTCATCTAATCCTTCACCATCTGCTTCCCCTTCTTCTTTTTTTGTACGTTCTGCATATTTGGTAAATACATATTCCGTCAGGCTTACCACAATATGCATTACCTGATATGTGAGCGCAATTAAAAAGAAAATATCAATAATTTGTTGTATCAAATGATGTACGGTTATCATTTTAATACCAAACCATACAGAAATAATCACATAAACAAAAAAACCGATATTAGTAACAACAGCTACCAATGTATCATCAAAATCGGTAGTACTCTTTTCTGCTAGCTTTTTAAGACGAAGCGCAATAACAGATTTAAATATTCCTAACCCAATAAACACAGCTAAAAACACCCCAAAGGCTAAGGTGTACTCCCATAGGGTATTCCCCAAATAGGTTATTGCACTCAATTGTTGTATTGCTGGTTGTAATTCACTAAGTTGCATCATGCTTGTATTGTAGCGTACTCAGATTTTTTGACAATAAAAAAAGCTTCCAGTATAACTGAAAGCTTACGTATCTTACTCATTGGCACAACTGGTATGAAATAACCAATCAAAGTAATGATCAATTTTTTTTATACCTTTTTCTCTGGCAAGACTCATCACATACTTTTCGTAATCTTGCTGAGTCGAAAACATATAACGATAAATAATCCCGATATGTGTATGAATAGGCATACATCCCCCTTTGTATACAGGACACGATAATGAACGAAAAAGCCTCGGGATTTCCGAGGCTTTCTTTAAAATTGCGATATGTTCGTATGAACTAGAAAAACCTCGGATGTAGTCCGTTCTTAATCACGAGATTCATAATAAAGTTTTTCTGTATGTGCATACGTAGTTCAAGGATACATGATTCAACTCACTCTGCAAAGCGAGTTATCCACATTATTGACTGATAAGAGAAAAGGTAATCGGCACCTCGTTTCGAATAGCTTTATCAGCTAAATCAGAGAAAAAGGTAATAGAATCATATTTCACATCCCATAGTGTGCGATCAATAGTTACGGTTCCTTCTACACTCCATACACCATCAGTTTGAGAAATAGTAGCAGGAAAACTAAGTTCATTGGTAATGTCACGTAAGGTTAGATTACCAGTAATAGTATCATCAGTAATGTTCGTTACTTCAAACATTGCTTCTGGATAGGTTTCAACACCAAAAAAGTCATCTGTTTTTAAATGATTGAGCACCCCAGAGCCATCATCAACCGTAAGATTCGGCATGTCAAAGGTAACAGATCCACCAACAAGTTGGTCATCTTTTACCAATAATGCACCATCTTTAATAGGGAATGTTCCCGTGTGTTTATTACCAACCACACGTTCACCTGCCCATCGTACCACACTGTCGGTGGTATTTATTGAAACGGTTGTGCTTCCTTCGGTCATCATAGCGTCACCTTCAACAACACCAGTTGGCACGTCGTCGGTTACAGACAATGGGGTGTCATTTGTTGTTGAGTTTGAAGTTTCTGTTTCAGAAACAGCATGTCCACATCCGGCAGCCACAAGTGCAAGCACCAGAACGAGAGGGAAAAAATATGTTTTCTTCATAAAAATACAGGTTACTTATAAGGTCAAAATATTATAACATTGGTTTGAATACAACTCAATGCCTCTTTATTACTACATTATGTTTCTCTTTTTCTTTCACAGGTAATAAAGCAAGAAAAAAGATGCTTCACAATAGTATCTTTTACGGACTGATCAGCACTCCCAGGAATTTCAAACCCAAATACCCTATCGGCAATCCCCTCGGTTACCAGCCACGATTCAAGCGGGCCAGTGTGCTTGGTTGGATCAACATTTCCTCGGTATCCTTCGGTTATTTCTAAACCAAGTACTTCGTCGTGTGGATCATCAACACCCGTAAATAGTGGGATATCTTCCTTTGTTAGGCATGCACGAATATGAGCAAGAGCATCGTTTTCGAGAGCATTGGAATCATACATGTAAAAACCGCTATGCTCTGGGTCTTCATGAAACGAAAAACACGTTTCAAAATGATATTTCGTAAGGATCTGCTGAACAGCAATCACTTCATCATACACTGGATCATCAATAAAATGCCTATTAAGATCAACACCGTCTGCATTGTGTCTGGTTTTTTGTGCAACGGCAGATGGGCTTACCTGCGGGATATATACAAAATCACCCAACTCATCGTGCGCTCCTTCAAGAGCTTGTTGTACTGGAGCAATCACACCATATTCATCTCCATGTGTCCCAGAGATAATAAGATACCGTGGATGTTTGCCATGGATATAATACGGTGTGTGTGCGGATTGGTAAGTAGAAACGTCTTTTTTCATACTGCCTATACACTACGGTCGAAACTGGTTTTCGTCAATAAAAAAGTAGGATATTCTATCCTACCATATAATAAAATCTTTATAGCTAATGCATTCATGAAATGTTGCCCACATAAAACATTGTACTACAACAATGCCAGCTATATAAGATACACTCATTCCCCAACAGAGTCCCGGCCACACAGAATCTGCAGTTTGTTTCTGTGACATATGCATTCCCCTTTGCATACAGCCGTATGATGGTGATAAAAGAACGCTATACTCTCTCTAGCTTTATGCTACAATAGGTACAGCATATGCGCAAACCAAAAGAAAAACTACAACCTACCACCTTTGTTATTTTTGGAGTTACGGGTGACCTTGCTCAAAAAAAACTCATTCCTGCATTATTCCATTTATGGAAAGAAAAACACCTGCCTCCCCTGTTTCGTATTGTTGGTTTTTCTCGCAGAGATTGGTCCAAAAAACAATTTGATGCGTTTGTAAAACCATTGATTAAAAAATCATATCCTCGGGTATCAAAAAAAATGTGCGAGGACTTTTTGTCGCATTGTAGTTTTAGTGGTGGAACGTTTGATACACCCGAGTCTTATGACCAACTTCACACACACCTTGAACAATCGGATATTGAGCTCAAAGTGTGTACCAACAAATTGTTTTATCTTGCGGTACCACCTAAATACTACGAAACCATTTTCAAAAAACTTTCATCTTCTGGATTAATGGAACCGTGTAGTGGTCCTATTGGATGGACACGAATTGTGGTAGAAAAACCATTTGGCAAAGATTTACGTACCGCACAAGCATTAGACAAACTACTTGGGAAACTATATAAAGAAGAACAAATTTTCCGTATTGATCACTACCTTGCAAAAGAAACCTTGCAAAACATTTTGGCATTCCGTTTTTCAAATGTCCTCTTTGAACCTATTTGGAATAACCAGTATGTCGAAAAAATAGATGTGCGTATTCATGAAAAAATGGGTATTGAAGGCAGAGGAGATTTTTATGATGACATTGGTGCCTTACGAGATGTGGGGCAAAACCATTTGTTACAAATGCTCGCGCTCGTTACCATGGAGGATCCCATGAAGCTTGATGCAGAAGCTATTCGAACGGAACGCGCACGTGTGTTACAAGCACTAGAAATAATAAAATCGAAACAACTCCCAGAACGAGTACAACGAGGACAGTTTAAAAACTACACCAAGATTGCTGATGTTCCTGCACGATCCAAAACAGAAACATCGTTTAATATAGAGGCACGTATTAATACCAAACGATGGAAAGGTGTGCCTATACACCTTTCTGGAGGAAAAGCTTTTCCCAAAGATGATACATCCATTACCATATACTTTAAAGAAAAACCAACCTGTGTGTGTGAAATAGATGATGATCAAGAATTAAAAAATGTACTTACCTTTCATGTAAAACCACGAGAAGGTATAGAAATTCAATTTTGGGCAAACAAACCAGGTTTTGGTATGCAAGTAGAAACACGAGAGCTTTCGTTTGATTATCCAAAGCATGCTATTCAGGACCACATGCATGATGCATACGAACGGGTGTTATATGATGTCGTTCGTGGAGACCAAACCCTGTTTGCCTCAACTCAAGAAATTCAGGCCGCTTGGAGATTTATTACCCCGATTCTTGAAAACTGGCATAATCTTCCCCTTACCAAGTACTAACACGTAACGGTTTTTCCGTACATCCGTCTAATATACAGTGCTTGCACAAGCGCTTTTTTGCGTGTATATTTCTTTTTTATGTCTACTATATCAAATACATCCGTCATTAAAACCTTTCTCAAGCATGTACGACCATATAAATGGTGGTACCTTATTATGATGCTTGTTATAGTTGCAGGCGAAGTTACCAGTGTTTTAGTACCACTCTATTATAAGGATTTGTTTGATGGTATCAGCGAAGCACAAGGATCGCTCACCCCATTGATTGAACCACTCACACACATCGTTCTGATGATTCTTGCGATTCATGGTGTTGGTTGGGTGTGTCAAAGAATTGCTCGTGTGTTCAATAACTGGCTACAACCAACGGTTATGGCAGATCTTGAGCGTACCAGCTTTGCGTATCTGCTGGACCATTCTACCAGCTTTTTTGCCAACAATTTTACGGGTTCGCTCATTCGTAAAGTACGCAGACTCTCTCGTGCGTATGAAGATTTTTCAGATGTCGTGCAATGGGATTTACTTTCACTCACCGTTATTATTTCTGGTTCGTTATTTGTGTTGTGGTTCCGCAGTCCATTGATTGTATTGGTAACCATTACGTGGATTGTGGTATTTACCATTATTAACTATTTTGTTGCACGTTGGCGATTGAAGTACGATGAAAAACGTGCACAAGAAGATTCCAAAGTAACGGGGGTACTCGCGGATGCCGTAACCAACGCAACCAATGTGCGATTGTTTACCAATTCTCCTCTTGAAAAAAAATTATTCCACAACATTACCCAAGCATACAAAAAAATAACCACGCTCTCATGGAACATTGCTGAAATTAATGATGCCGTACAAGCAGGGCTCATGATTGTTATTGAATTTATTATTATGGCAATTGCGATACGTTTGTGGGCAGAAGGTAATCTTACGATTGGTGATTTTGCGTTGTTGCAAGGGTACTTAGTAAGCTTGTTTATCCATATTCATCGTCTTGGTCGTATTATACGTCGCACCTATGAAGCATTTGCTGATGCAAAAGAAATGATAGAAATTTTAGAAACACCACACGAAGTAACGGACAGCAAATCTGCACAACCACTCGAAGTAACCAAAGGTGCAATTACCTTTGAAGAAGTAAACTTTAGCTATCGAAAAACACGCCATGTGTTTAAGGGCTTTGATTTAAACATTGGCGCACGTGAAAAAGTTGCATTGGTTGGTCCTTCTGGTTCAGGTAAAACAACTATTGTGCAATTATTATTGCGTCACTACAATATTCAACGCGGTAAAATTAAAATCGATAATCAAGTTATTGCTCGTGTCACTCAAGAAAGCTTACGCAAGCATATAGCTTTAGTGCCACAAGATCCTATTTTATTCCATCGGTCACTTATGGAAAATATTCGCTATGGACGATTAGACGCAACAGACGAAGAAGTAAAAGAAGCTGCACGCAAAGCACATTGTGATGTCTTTATCGATAAACTTCCTGAAGGCTATGACACGCATGTTGGTGAACGTGGGGTAAAACTTTCTGGTGGTGAACGCCAACGTATTGCTATTGCTCGTGCTATTTTAAAAGATGCACCTATTTTAATTTTAGATGAAGCTACCTCAAGCCTTGACTCTGAATCAGAAGCATTGATTCAAGATGCCTTGCAAGAATTGATGAAAAATAAAACCGCTATTGTGGTAGCGCATAGACTCTCTACTATTCTTTCTATGGATCGTATTATTGTGATGAAAGGTGGCGAAGTGGTTGATACCGGTACACACAAACAGCTCAGTACAAAAAAGGGACTCTACAAAAAACTCTGGGAAATCCAAAGCGAAGGATTCATGGGATAAACAATAAACATTCCACAGGGGTGGAACGTTTATTATGGAATAGGATGCTTTTCAAAATAACGAAACACGGCTTGTGCAATACCCTGCGCTGCTTTTTCTGGTGCATCAACAATAATGCGTCTATCCTGTGCACTGGTAAGAAACCCAGTTTCAACGATAACTGCCGTGGTCATAGGGTGTATAGCATGTGTGTTTCGCCACCAATTAAAAGCATAGTACCCACGCATGTTTCGAGTAATGGTTTCGTCTATCGGTATGCCTGTTGTATCTGCATAGGTTTCATAAAAAAGTGAGACAAAATCACTACTGGTGTTGGTGAAATCACGCCATGGACCGGTCGCTTTAAATCCAGATTTTTGTGGATTGGTATTCCCATCTGCATGTATAGCAAGAAATAAATCTGCCCAATAACTAGGGGGTACGGTTGCAGGTATGATATCTACTATGATTCCTTCTGCTTCCAGTATCTCCGCAAGTTCTTCTGCAATAGCAAGATTTACAGCTACCTCGGTGGTACCGCCGCCAACTGCTCCAGTACTGGTACCACGAAGGCGTTCCAATTCATCTGGCAATTCACTATTTTTCCAATGTCCTACCTGAATACCCACACGTAGTGGTCCTGTTGGTCTTTCCCAATTAATCAGTTCGGGAAACCGTTGGAATAACGGGTTGAGTTGTGTGATTTCTGTGTCTATAGATTCAAACTCAGGTTCTCCTGCAATACCACGTGGACCAGCATAGTGGAGAACTCCCATGCCAATAAGGGCAAGAGTAGAAACAAATACAATAATACGTATCATAGATATATACTATAGCATAAAGCCTTCAAGTTTCCCTGAAGGCTTATAGCTAGTCGTATGTATGAATATTACTCTTCAATGGTATCTTTAAACCACATACCTCTTTTTCCATGCATATCTCCATGCATCAAGAATACTTTTTCACCATTTTGCAGAGCCTCTAATTTTTGGTCTGCTTCTTCTTGTGTAAGCTTTCCATCAGCAACCATCTGAGCTAAACGTTCTTGCATTTCTGCTTGATGTTGCTCTTGCATAAAGGTATGTAACGCGTCAGCTGAAATACCCTGTTCTGCTGCAACATCTTCTAATGACACACGTGCTTCACGTGAAGCATCAAGATCTGCCATCGTTACCCCAAGGAATGCGGCAAGTGCTTCATGATGTGCTTGCTGTTCTGCTTGGTGCTCTTCCATGCGAGCTATTTTTTCTGCTGCTGCTTCTTCGGTAATTTTCCCTTCTGCTACAAGTTCATCAAGATGTGCTTGCATATCATCAGGAGAAAAAGCAGTGAAATTGTGACGAGGAACTTCCCCCATACCAAAGGTTCTGTCGCCTCGAAGTCCATGTGCGTATGAACTTCCTGCTGCTACCACACCTGCGGTGATAATAACTGCGAGTGCGTACCCAGCATAATGTTTGTTCTGTTTTTTCATATAGTGTTATGTATAAATTATCTGGCGCTCGGGATGGCCATCCCCGTGCATATAGTACTACAACGTTGCCGACATATTATTTCATGTACCATATTATTTCATGTACCATATCATATCGTGTCCTTCAGTTTTTTTTCGTTTTTGAGGATGCATGGCACCTTTCTCAGGAATGGTACGTACCCCTTGTGCATCTATGGTATCGCCGTCCACGGTTCCAATAACCATGACTGGATCCCCTTCTTCAAAAAACTCAAAAAATGGGAAATGAGTATTGGTAGATGTACTTACTTGAAGCAGTACATCGTCTTTACGCAGTAAAAAGAATCCATCTTCTGTTATTTCTTGTACAATGCCTGGGTGCACTTCTTCTGCTAAGTGTTCAATACCTTTATAGAGTGGTTTCATAACAGAAAAATTTCCTTCATGAACACGTTCATACACCTGTTCATGCAATGGTGCCTGTTTTACCAGTAATGAAGTAACAACCACAATGGCAATAATACCTAAGCCCGAGTATACCAATGGTGTTCGGTATCCTATAGAATATTTGCGCACCAAATATTCTAACACCCCAAGGCCAATAAGCACGATGAGTATAATAATCCATGGCAATGCACCAAAAAGTATACGCACGCCCATAAATCCAAATTGTGGAGCAAACCATACGCCAGATTGTTGGAGCATGAACATAATAAAACTTAAGAGGTATAATAAAATACCAAACACCACAAAAAGACCCAATGCGAGTAATACACTACGCATAACAAAATACCATTTGGAACGCATGTGTACTTTTCCTGTGGTTACTTTTTCTAAAATAGATTCTTTGAGTGAGTGATGTGACATATACTTATGCTTCTAATGTCTTATGCAATTGTTGTTTACCTCTTCTGATACGCACCCCAACGGTTGAGGTTGGTATGCGTAAAATTTCTGATATTTCTTGGTAGCTTTGATCTTCAAAATAATATAATACTAAAGGTTCTCTATATTTTGGATCCAGATGATTTAATCCTTTTTCTATCATTGCTTTGAGTTCTTTTTCTTGCACATCTTTATCTGTTTGTTCTTGTGCTACAGGATGTGGAAATAAGGTATCTGGATCAAAAAATGGTATGGGCTCTTTCCCCTTCTTTTTTATTCTGTTTATCATTTCATTATGTGCAATTCTGTAGAGCCATGAGGAGAATTTTCGCTCGGTATCAAAACTTTGTATGTGTTTGTACGCTTTTAAAAAGACATCTTGCACAATGTCTTCTGCATCGGTTCCTTGGAACAAAAATCTTCGCGCATAGCGCATCATTTTTTCTTCATAGCGTTCAACCAGTTCTCCAAATGCTTGTATACTTCCTTGCTGTACTAACTGCGCTATTGCTTCGTCTGTGGAATCGGTGTATTCGTTGTGCATACAGTTCTCCTACAAGCTACTACAACGGAATGGCTCTTTTATTTCATCGCCTTTGCAACGGTTTGAGCTATTCCCTTTTCAAACGGTTTTGGCAAAATGTAGTCTACTCGTGGTTTTTTTACGGCTTTAGCTAAACCTTCTGCTGCGCGGATGAGCATTGCTTCGGTAATGTCTCGCACGGCTGCATCCAATGCTCCTCTGAAGATACCCGGAAATGCTAATACATTATTTGCTTGGTTCGGAAAATCAGAACGTCCTGTTGCCACAATGTATGCTCCTGCTTTTTTTGCTTTGTCGGGCATGATTTCTGGATCAGGATTTGCCATAGCAAATACAATTGGTTGTGTGTTCATGGACGCAACCATTGTTTGGGTTACTACGTTTGCAACGCTTACCCCAATAAACACATCTGCACCGTGCATGGCATCTGCAAGCGTACCTTTAAGCTTTTGTGTGTTGGTTTTTTTCGCAATGCGTTTTTTTTCTGGATTCAAATCTTTTCTTCCTGTATAGATAATGCCTTTGCTGTCACACAATACCAGATGTTTTATTCCAAAGGTGAGCAACATATTCGCAATGGCAATACCTGCTGCTCCTGCACCATTTATGACTACGCGTGCATCTTGTTTTTTGAGTTTACGTAGTTTAAGTGCGTTGATTAATCCCGCAAGCACTACTACTGCGGTGCCGTGTTGATCATCATGAAACACGGGAATGTCTAACATTTTTTGTAGCCTACGTTCTATTTCAAAACAGCGTGGTGCTGAAATATCTTCTAAATTAATGCCACCAAATACTGGGGCTATGTATTGCACGGTTTTAATTATTTCTTCGGTGTCTTGGGTGTCTAAACAAATAGGAAACGCATCTACATCTGCAAAAGCTTTGAGCAATGCTGCTTTACCTTCCATAACAGGCAAGGATGCTTCTGCTCCTAAGTTTCCAAGCCCTAAAATTGCGGAGCCATCTGAAACTATTGCTACGGTATTTTTTTTAATGGTGTATTCTCGTGCTGCTTTTTTATTCTTTCCAATGAGCGAACTGACTGCTGCTACCCCTGGGGTATATGCTAAGGAGAGGTCTGTTTTATTTTTGAGTGGTACTTTTGGGGTAACTTCTAATTTACCATGGAGTTTTTTATGCATGGCAAGGGACTGTTTTTTGTAATCATGGCTCATACGTTGGGGTGTTACTAATAATGGGGCTTTTACTTTTTACCAACCAAATTCGCTATACCATTCTTCTTTTCGTATGCAATCAATAGCATGAGCGACTGAAGGAATAATGTTTTCTGGTAATGATTCAAAAGAAAACCACGAAAGATCATCGCACTTGTCTGCCTCCATAATTTTGATATTTCCTTCCCACTGCGTAGCATGTATATACCAATCGATATATTCCTTATTTGCATTGTGATGCATGACATGCACTACACGCATGTCATCACTTTTTATAGTAATACCTGCCTCTTCTTTTGCTTCTCGAATCATTGCATCTTTTACCGTTTCTCCACCATCTAAATGTCCAGAGACCATTCCATAGTTGCCATCGTTATATCCTGTATTATGACGTCTTTGTAATAATAATTTGTCGCCTTTCTCTAACACGAGATATAAGGCTGAGTGTGGTCTAAATCGCTCTTGTGGTGACATATGCTACCCTCTCGCAAACAAATAACTCACCACAAACGAAATAACAAATGCGAGTACAAACGCAAGTGCAAATATTTTAAGTTTCTTTTTATTCTGCGAAAGATTTTTCCATTCAGCTTTACTGTGCATGCTCAGTGTTCCATAGATAAAAAAGAAAATACCTATGGCACGAATAAACTGTGGAGCAAACGATGCTGTGGAATCAGAAAAAAACCAAATAGCTAATCCACCAAAACTCAGTAAGGCAGATTGTATGCGAAGCTTTTTTTGTTCGGGGGTGAAATATTTCATATGTTTATATATTATTTTTATCTGCTAGTAAAAGATCATACCCTTTGTATACCCTATCTTCCTCATGTACTCCAAGTGATT
Organism: uncultured Gammaproteobacteria bacterium; assembly: GCA_964611875.1. Taxonomy (GTDB): domain Bacteria; phylum Patescibacteriota; class Patescibacteriia; order UBA2169; family UBA2169; genus CAZTBF01. The sequence goes on along the minus strand of CAZTBF010000002.1, from coordinate 356,841 downwards.
GTGCAAATGCAAACAGTTCATTCTGCACTTTTTCACCTTCAGATTCTTCTGTCATTTTTTCTATTTCAATAAAACTCCCTAAACCCTGTACGTCATCTAAACATATTTCCATATCACGTAACTGTGCTTTGATTCTTATTTTTATAGTATGAGACACCTCGTGATATCCCATAACCAGCAACATTGCATGAGCCTCCTGTGGGTCATCAATCGTAACTTCATGCTCTAGTTTATCAAGACCATCTCCTTGTTGTTGTTTTAAAGTTAGAATATGCGTACCATTGGAATTCCGTATACGTAATGCGACAAGCCCAACTCCAGTATCAGCAAGCTCTAATCCTTTTTGTAAATAGACTCTATCTTCCTGGCGTAATGGATCAGAAAAATTACAACCCAATTCCACAAGTTGCTTTTTAATAGCAGAAAGATCTGCCACGTGTGCTTTAATTTCGACTTCTTTCATATATATGCATACTATCCCCTCTACCCTACTTTGTCCAACAAAAAACCCCGCTATGTAAGCGGGGTTTTAAAAATATTATGAAGAATATGAGCGAGATCGGCGTCTGCCACCACTCTGTGCACGCTTTCTAAATCCTCCAGGTCTACCTCCAGAACGGCGAGGTCCAGAACGTTTTGGTTTGCTTGATTCGGAATTACCCGTATATGAACCTTGGTACCCACCAGAAAAACCAGTGTCAGATGAACGAGTACTTTTGCGTGCTGGGCGAGAACGCTTGCGTCCGCCACCAAAGCCACGTTCAAATAATGATTTGTCTTCTTCCTTTTTAGGTCCAGTACTTTCTCTAAAATGATTACCACCACGTGGTTTTGAAGATGATCCACTATTTACACTAAACCCACTGCGAGAACCACGTCCACCGTTTTTAGAACGGCTACGGCCACCACCAGAACGTCTGTGACCACTTGGGCTGGTACGTTTTCCCATGCCTTCGTAGAGTGCGCGCATTACTTCGTCACTTTCTGGTGCGAGTTTTGGTAACGCTAAAATAGGAATGGTCTTTTTGATTAAGCGTTCAATTTGTTTAATGCTTCCGCGTTGGTCTGGCGTTGCAAAAGAAATAGCTTTTCCACCTTTTCCTGCACGTCCTGTTCTACCGATACGGTGTACATAATCTTCGTTGTTTTCTGGTAAATCAAAGTTAACTACCAAGGCAATACCATCAACATCAATACCACGTGCTGCAATATCAGTTGCAACTAACACACGGTATTTGCCAGATTTAAATCCTGCAAGTGCATCTTTACGTTGTGCAAGTGAGCGGTTTGAATGGATTTCTGATGCGGTATGCCCCATTGCTTGTATTAAGCGTGTAATTTTCTTTGCACCATGTTTAGTACGAGAAAATACTAAGACAGTTCCTTCGTTTTCTTTAAGTAAGGTTTCGAGTAATCTAATTTTTGCTTGTTTGTCTACTACAAAAATTTCTTGTTCTACATTTTTAGATGAAGTTCCTGCAGGAGATACCTCAATACGCAATGGCATTTGCATAAATTTAGATGCAATTTCTGCAATTGCAGGAGGCATGGTTGCTGAAAACAAGAGTGTTTGTCGCTCAGTTGGAGCAAGCGCTAAAATACGTTTAATATCTGGTAAAAAACCAATATCAAACATGCGATCTGCTTCGTCTAAAATAACGGTATGTACGTTTTCGAGGTTGTATGATTTGGTATTTAAGTGATCAATCAAACGCCCTGGGGTTGCAATAACCACATGTGGGTTTCGTTTTAATCCCTTAATTTGTTTGTGTGCTGGAGCACCACCAATAACCACTTCTGTTTTAAGCCCAATACCTGAGCCAATATTCATAAGTGATTCTTCTACTTGCAAGGCAAGTTCGCGCGTTGGTACCAAAATTAAAGCTTGGCCTTTGTGTTCTGCTAAGCGTTGTAAGGTTGGAATACCAAATGCTAAAGTTTTTCCGGTTCCTGTTTGTGCAATTCCTACCACATCTTTTCCTTCCAACGCATGTGGAATACATTGATGCTGAATTGGAGTTGGTGTGGTGAATTGTTTGCTATCAAGAATAGCGAGAAGCTTGGCTGAAAGCCCAAGCTCATGAAAGGTGCCCGTTGGCACGGTTTGCTTTGTCATAAGATAAAAAATAATGACCCGATGTCTTCAAATGGGTCATTATTTCGTGTGACACAAGCGAGGTTCGAGTCGTAATAGCGCAATAGGCTATTACCTGAATTAAGTAGCTATATTAGCACAGAAATAAGTGTTTGTCAAGGATAAAAAATAGCCATGATCTTCTCATGGCTATAAAACTATTTTGAAATAACAGGTTGTCCGTGTGATAGCAATAATTCGTTTAATTCAGATAAACTATGCTTACCAAAATTTTTCACACTGAGGAGCATTGCTTCATTGTACCTATATAAATCATCAAAGGTCTGTATATTAAGCATCTTTAAAGCATTGTACGCACGTGTGGGCAATGGCAAATCAAATACGGATGATGATGCTTGGTCAGTTGGTTTGTTGCCTTGTATTGAAGATAGTTCATCCCGAGCAAGTGTAAGCTCTTTTTGCAACTGCTCAACTTGACGAGATAATCTATTGCAACGCAACTCAAAACTATTCCATTTGCAGCATATCGTGTCTAAAGATTCATGAGCTGGTCCTTTTTTGAGTGCACCTAACACTCTATCTCTGATTTTTTTCACTTCTATATGAGAAATTGAAAAATAATTACCAACATCATGAAAAGAAAACACATCTTGATTGATTCCAAACAGCATTCTGATAATAGTCCCTTCGTTGTATGGTAGTTCATTTATGTGTTTGTCAATGATATTTTTTTCAATCTGAGAAAGTTCTCGAACACTCTCTCCTTGCATGATAATCATGATTCTCAGACTATCAATGGTTTCTTTTTGTATACGTTGCATAACATTATAATGTCCATGGTATGCAAATATAAATCGAGAGTAACCATCATTAGGCAACAAAAGACTTTTAAACAATGAAACATTATCTAGAGATTCATTCATCGTTTTCTCCCTGTTGAATTTTAAAAAAACAGTATCTTTTCTTTTTAACTACTTTTTACTCGCGTGCTTTTTTGCTTCGTTTTGATCGAGGTAAAGTTTTCGGATACGAATATTTTTCGGGGTCACTTCTACTAATTCATCGTCACCAATATATTGCAATGCTGCTTCGAGATCCATTTCTTTTGGCACGGCAAAGTGTTCAGTTACCCCTTCCCCTTTTGAACGCATGTTTGAGAGTTCTTTTGCTTTGGTTGGGTTTACGTACATGTCGCCTTGGCGTGCGTGTTGTCCAATTACTTGTCCTTTGTATACCGGAAGTTGTGGACCCATAAATAAGGTTCCACGTTTTTGAATGTTGGTTAAACCATACTGGTTGGTGGTTCCTGTTTCCATAGAAACGAGAGAACCTTGTTCGCGTTCGCGCCAGTTGGTTGCGTCTTCATCGTATTTTTCAAATACATTGTGCATGATTCCTAATCCACGGGTGTCGGTTAAGAATTCCGTTCGGTAGCCGAACAATCCTCGTGTTGGAATAATAAATTCCATGTAGCTAATACCACCTTCGGTGCGGGTATCTTGCATGATACCGTTTCGTTTTCCAAGTTTTTCAATAACTGCTCCTGCGTGTTCTTCGGGTACTTCAATAGTGACCCATTCGTATGGGACTAATGTTTTGCCGTCTTCTTCCTTCGTAATTACTTGTGGGCGACCTACTTGGAGTTCGTACCCTTCTCTACGGAGGCGTTCGATTAAAATTGCTAAGTGCAATTCGCCACGTCCTGATACGTTCCATGTTCCGTCTGCTGCATCTTCTACACGAAGTGCTACATCTGTTTCGAGTTCATGGTGTAAGCGTTCACGTACTTGTCGTGAGGTGGTAAATTCTCCTTCTTTTCCTGCTACTGGAGAATTGTTTACCATAAATTGCATTTGCACGGTTGGTTGATCGATTGCTACTACGGGCAATGCTTGTGGATCTTGTGCATCTGCTACGGTTTCACCAATGGTAATATCTTCGATTCCTGCTATTGCTACTATATCGCCTGCTTGTGCTTCTGGAATTTCCATTTTATCCAAACCGGTGTATCCCATGAGTGATGCTATACGTGCTTTTGCTTTTTCCCCTGCTCGGTTGATATGGATCACATCTTGGCCTGCTTTAATTTTTCCATTGTACACACGTCCAATGGCTGTTTTACCTTTGAATGAATCTTTTTGTAATGAGGTTACCATCATTTGCAATGGTTTTTCTGGATCGCCTTTTGGTTCTGGAATTTCTTTAATAATGGTTTCGAATATTGGTGAGATATCTTTCATGCTGTTGATATCGGTTTCCATGCCTGCTAATCCATTTTTTGCGCTGGCGTATACTATTGGAAAATCTAAGGTTGCATCATCTGCGCCGAGTTCTACAAACAAATCAAATGTTTTGTTTACTGCGTTGTCTGGATTTGCTGCTGGTTTGTCTATTTTATTTACAACGACGATAACGCGCATGCCGAGTTGTAATGCTTTTTTGAGTACAAAGCGTGTTTGTGGCATTGGTCCTTCTTGTGCGTCTACTAACAACAAACAACCGTCTGCCATGGCGAGTACGCGCTCTACTTCTCCTCCAAAGTCTGCGTGACCTGGGGTGTCGATGATATTTATTTTAATATCGTTCCATTGCACGGATGCATTTTTTGAAAAGATGGTGATGCCTCGTTCACGCTCTAAATCGTTTGAGTCCATGATTAATTCCGCTCCTTGGTTTTCCTTGGTGAGCGTGGTGTTTGCTTGGCGCAACAATGCGTCCACAAGAGTAGTTTTTCCGTGGTCAACGTGTGCGATGATGGCTATGTTTCGTAAATTCATAATTTTTCTATTATCTGTATATCTGTAACAGATCTGTAATCCGTAGTATTTAAAAAACCGCGATATGCGGCATTGAGGTTCCTTTTTTCGTTATTCAATGACTGGATTATTGTAGGATAAAATTGGGTTGGTGTCAAGGAATTAGCCTTATTTACAATATTTCAAAATCAATAATTTCTATACCAACTTTGTCAGGTTGATAAGGTCGGTATTTCTCAGGATCTATTAATCCTATACCTACCTGCCCTTCAATGGATTCTGAGGGTTTTCCAGTATAAATATTGTATTCAAACTTATCAGTTTTATATATACCATCATTTGTATTTGAAGGTATATAATCTATAGATATAAAAACTCTTACTACTTCTGAATTAATCACCGGCATTGCCTCTACTGTTAATGTTTGTGTTGTTTGTGGCTTTATCCCATATGGACGATTTATCCATGCATTTTTTTGTGATTGATTAACTTCCTCCAAATAATCAACTCCATAAGGAGGAACACGACAATCAACATGAATATAGTTTCCATTACCAATAATACATTGAAAAAAATTTTTAAACTCAAAAACTATATTTTCACGATTTATCGATAAAGGCTTAAATCTTATTTTTGCAGTAAATTTTCCTCCTAACATTTCAGGATAATACATAGTACGCCCTTCTGGGAAATATGCACTATATGTTGGATAAAGAACGTTAATGTTTTCGACATGAGAATCAAATTTTTCAATATTTATCCAATCTTCAAAATTTGTAACAACTTTTGAAATAGAGTCTCCATAAACGATACCATTTGCATCAGAGGGAATATATACAATCTCAAATTCACTCGGACCTTCTTGATCCTGAAAAACCTCAGTATCAGAACTATCCCCTAAATTAATGTTAAATAAATAACTATAACTCAAATAAAATGTACCTAACAGAAAAAAAATTATTGTTGGTAATTTAAGCTTATCAGGTATAATATGCCATATTTTTAATATCCATTTTTGAAAATAATCTTCAATTTCTTTTGGTATGAGTTTCATTTTATTAGTGTATATCTACTTAGTATTGATTTTTGACTTTTTTTTTCTTTTCTTTGACTTTTTCTTGTAAACGTGTGCATACTGCTCAATCACTTTTTGTACTTTATCTCTGTCAGGTAAGGCATCTACTAAATCCTTACCGAAGGCTGATAGCTGTTTGCTTCCTCCACCAGCTTTAGCTAGGTAACCAACATTTACTGCATTACGTGTAAAAACAGTAGCATTAGATAGTGTAGGCTGTGCAGCTGTGTAGTTTAATTGTGTAATGTCTTTCGTCTTAAAAACGTCAATATTTTGATACTCCGACAGATAGTACGCCAAACACGTAACTCTTTCAACAGCAGAAGATGGTCTCTTGTCTGCCATAAATTTTTTTGGGCTAATACTTTCATTTTGGTCAATATTTTCCAATTCGTTGTATGCACCATATTCAGGCTTTAAGATTGGCTGTTCTTTAACAAGTTGGTACGTTTGATTATCTGAAGACATGATCAAATTGATAATGCTTCTTGCCATATTTTCTGTGATTTCTTTTTCTTCTATTGTGATTCCTCCTCCAGAAAGGCTCAGTTTATAAAAATCATCTTTTTTTGTCATATAATAAATTATTAAAAAATCATTATTATCCTAAATAATGATAATAATGATTTTTATGTTAGTCAACACTCAATACTGTGGAAAACTCTTCAATCAATTACTTTTCAACACATGCTCCCCCACCAACCTCACCAACTCCTCATGCACCCTCCCATTAGAAAGAATCGCCCCACGAATATCCGCATCATACCGTTGCTCCTCCCCAAATAAATCCGTAGACATACCACCAGCCTCCTCAACAATAATCTTAGCAGCAGCAATATCCCACGACGTGTTCCCAGGAAACACCAAACCAACCATCTGCCCATCCGCAACCAACGAACCAGAAATAGCAATAGACTTCAATATAGGGACATGGCAATCCATACCCTCCAACACCTCAACAAGCTTAAGCGCTTTATACGGAGCCTGTTGCCAATACTCAGTAGCAACCATAGCCGTTTCAAGAGAATCCATATCAGAAACAGCAATAGAAGCACCATTACAAAACGTACCCTTCCCCTGTTCCGCACTATACAAACGATTCGTAAACGGATTCGCAATCACCCCAACAATAGGAACACCATCCTTAAGCAAAGCCAACGAAAAAGTAGAAATAGGCAACCCATGCGAAAAAGGGATGGTACCATCAATAGGATCACACACCCACAAATACTCACTCGAATGAGATTGATCACTCTCCTCCTCACCTAAAATATTATGCTCAGGATACTCCTTATGCACCTCATCAATAATCAAACGATTAATACGGGTATCCGTAATAGTCAAAGGAGAACCATCCTCCTTTGATTCAAATTTCATGTGAGGCACAAAATTTGTGCGAATAATTTCCCCCGCTTGCTCCCCCATTTCAATAGCAAAATCAATAAAGTTTTTCATATATCTGTAGCCTACCGTTTTTAGGTGGATTCGTCCAATAAAAAGTTAACGGTCACCAAAGGTGACCGTTAAAAAAATACTATTTATTCCCCAGTTTGTACCACACATCACTCACCGACCATTCAAACCAACTCTTCTCTGCCACTTCCTCTTTTCGATCTTCAACCCAATTATTCCAATTTTCAAACCGAGGATCATCTAAACGCTTTTCAACATACCCAAGCACATCCGTAGAAAGCATGGTCATCTCGTACAACTCAATGCGAGAATCCTGCTTTTGGGAAAGTGCAAGATTGCTCCGAATAATAATGTGTTCAGCAGGAAGCACAGCCAAAACCGCAAACATCCAAAAGAATAAAAAGATACCAAACCGAATCACATCACTCTGTTTAGCACGAACAACCTGCACCACAAACCATCCAAACAAAATAATACAGAATAGCACCGTGTAACTTGCAAACAATTTTTCGTAACTAAACCCATAGTACGTAATATACAACACCATACGCCATGCAGCAGAAAAAACCAACAACAAAGAAGCAATGGTAAACGCACTCAATAATCGTTGCACAACAGTATTGGTGCGAGCAAAAGTAGCAAGAAAAATAAGTATATTGATAATAGAAAGAAACAACAACTGCCAAAAACCACTTTTTACCAATACTTCAGTTTCTGAAAAACTAATCGGCAGTTCCGCAACCCATAAACGTTGCAACTGAATAGCCAAAAATACTACATACACGACAAAAATACCACCAATAACAATACCCGCAATAATAGAATCTTCAGACTTGTTACCCGTTGCAGGCAATACAATTTTCTTTTGCCACGCATGTGCAATCGCAGCAGCACCAACCGCAATACCCAAACCAACAATAATCTTCAGCAATGTTTCGGTATCAATAATTCTTTGAAGAAAATCCATAAGTGGTGCAACCAAAGAAGCAAAATGTGGATCAGTAGCAGAAAGCATAGGCATCACCACGCCAAACACCAACACCAAACAGAGCGCCACACCAATAGCAATACGTCTATGTGTATGAGACGATCGTTCACCAGTAATAACAGAGCTATATGCTTTGAGTGATTCACCAAGACTACCAATCCATTCGAGCGCACGAGTAATCCCCGCACTCACAAACAGACGCCCCAAAGGAGTGTCAGGCTTTTCGAGCATCGTATAAGTACCAGCAAACACGCACAATAGCAGTATCACCAATAATCCGATACCACCCATCACCGGAGATCCATACAACAGGAACCCAAGGGCAATAAGCATAAACGGAATGCTCCACATGCGGTTTTGTGCATGCCAAAAAGGAATATTCTTTTGAAAAAAAGTATTAAAATAAAAGAGGACTAATACAAAAAATACCGTGGTATTGATACCAAAAGCATACGAGCCTTTGTCAAAAAATCCCCATAAAAAAATAACCCAAAAAAGGGCAAGAGAAGCGCTCCATAACAGAGTGTGCTTAGAAATAGTTCGTTGTAGAAATTGCATAAGCGTTTTGTTAATTACCTATAGTATACCTAATTGAGGCGTTACGAAGCAACTGAGGTATCGTCGGTTTCATCTAAAATCTCCATACGTAAAATTTCTTCAATCACATCTTCTAAAGTCACCACACCAATTAAACGGTTTTCTTTATTCTGTACAAACGCAATATGCGATTTTTCTTTAATAAATACATTGAGCAATGTATCCAGACTCATACCACGAGAAATTTTTAAATGCTGTTTCTTTTTATATACTTTTCTAATTGAAACATTTTCATCCACATTAATGAGATCCTTACTGTAGAGTACTCCAACCATGTGATCCAACGAATCCTCAAAAATAGGAATACGCGTATAGCCCATTTCTTTAATTTCATCTAATAAATCATCATCCAACACACTATCTACATCTAAGGCATACACCTCATCAACAGGTGTCATAATCATGTGTGCTTTTTTATCCGAAAAAGAGAGCGCACCCATAATAATACGTTCTTCATCCTGATCTACATCGCTATGATGTGAATCTTCATGCTCTTCAATAATTTTCATGATTTCCTTTTTGGAGTACACCGTAGGCAACTCATCGCCCAATGCTTTATCCAAAAGCCATGCAATCGGAGCACAAATAGGATACAACACAAAAATAAAAATGCGCACCAACCAAGCAGTTTGTGCACCAACGCGTAAGGCATGGCGTGCCAAAACCGCCTGAGGAATAATTTCTCCAAAAACAACAATGAGCGCGGTAGCAATAACACCCGCAACCACACCACTTGCAACACTCCCCAACACAATAGCTAAGGTAGAGTTTACGGCAACGTTACCCAACAACAACGTCGCGAGCAACAAATTGCCCCGCTTACGAATGGGATATACTTTTTGAGCGTAGAGATCACCCAAAGCAATTTTTCGTTTTAACTCATGCTGATCAAGACTTAACAATCCAAGGGTGAGCCCCGAAAATAAACCAGACAACAGAATCAAACCGATAACAATGATGTATAACATGTTTTTAAGCCTTTTTAACGTGACCCATTAAGGGACATATCAAGAACTTCTTTTGTGAAATTTTTTTGTAATGATTGAGAAGCAGTATCAACATTTTTCTGCGCTGATACAGAAGACATAAGTGATGAAAGATCATCCAATGTTTCAACAATATTTAAATTTTCAGAAACAGTATGTTGTTTAATAGCTGATACGACATGCTCACCATATGCTTGTTGTAAAACACCCATACCTAACCCTTCGGTAGATGACTGATCTGAAAAACTTATAAATACCCCTGGCTTCCCAATAAACCGTGCATAATGATTTTCTGTACTTACAATACTACCAATAGCATCCGCAGCACACCGTGCTTCAGGCATAGAAACCATAGTATGCGCTGCACTCACTACACGCATATTGCTTGGGAGTACATGAGTATCTCCTTCATACGAACCCTTATTAGGGTCACGAGGATGTGGACGAAACAGAAGTACATAACGTTGATGTGTGTGTTTTTCTGCTACGTTACACATAGCCTCAATGGTCTTTTGAAAAGTTTTTTCATTTACTTCAGCATCAATAGGTGTGGAATATGATTCATAGTCTTTTGATATATCTCCAACATATAAAAAAGCAATCTCATCATCAAGCAATCCTAATTTAGTACGCCCAGCATCTCTTGTTTCTTGATTTGTTGTTTCTCGTAATGTATCAAGTGCTGGACTGCCAAGAGGTATAATTGCATCATGATATATAGGATCAAGCTGTGCTTCTAGTACTTGTTTCGAAAGAATATCACTACAAAACAAGGCATCTATTGCCTGAGGGTCTTTTGTCTTATTTAAAAATGTTGCCATGGTATCAGGGAGTGCAGCCCATCCATCATGCATCATATACAAACGTGTCTTATTATTACCAAATGTTTCTTTACCGGTAAGCACGGGATATGCACCTGGAGACTCTGGTGATTCTGTCGTAGTAAAAATAACATCATAACCATTACCCTGTGGGTCATGTTCTGAAAAAAAAGCATCAACTAACACGGAACTATCACTATAGTCGGTATCAGTTATAGCATGGTGTTCTTTATTCTTTAAAAGATACGTGTGGGTATTCCCTTCTGTTTCAGGTATTTGTGATAATAACCTTTTACCTGCAACACCATCTGTAAGTAGTGTCATACCTTGTATTCGCTCATCGGTACTCATTTCACGAACCAATAAACCGATAGATTCAGCAGCAAGTGGATCTGATGCGAAAAGTAAAGCTCGTTCTGCATGTTCACCGTATACTGATTCATTTTTTTCAAATACAACTACTTTTGTTTCAAATTGTTCAAGAATGTGCTCTAAATCTTCTTCAGATGCACGCTCCATAAAATGTTTCTTTGCTTCTTGAATTAAAGTAACATCAGTTATATCGCTTTTAGAAATCTGCGCAAGACACTCTTCTACAGCACGACGTGTATCCTCGCTTATATATACTTTGTCAAATAATTCTTCAACCTGAGGGTCACCTTCTATTAAAGGAAGTATTTTATAAAAATAACGAAATATAAAATCTACCTTATCCTTTTTTGGAGAGGGTTCCTTTTCAAATGGGATTGAATATCCTTCTGGTGATCTCATATGTATAGTGTAAAAATTCAAAGACAGTATGTGTGTGGTCTAATACAAATTGTCGATGTATTTTCACTTTTATGGCAGGGGTGGAGGGAATTGAACCCCCGTCTCAGGTTTTGGAGACCCGCATACTACCACTGTACTACACCCCCACGTCCTAGTCGCATTGCGGGTTCCGCGTTTTCAGTGAGTACACTGAACTCGCTCCACCCTTCATGCGCCTACTCCTTTCAATTTTCCACTTAACTTCGGCAAAGCCTCAGCCCAAGTGGAAAATTGTAAATTCATTACTACTTTTGCATCGCATCCAATTGAGCATCCAACTGTTGCTGAACAATATCTTTCAAATTAGGAAACTTTTCGTATAAGTATTTAAAACGATCAACAGATTCGCCCGTTACTTCATTAAACAATGGAGAACCACCCGTGTATAACGTATCCAATGGATCACCAAACTGGTTTAAATCATTTTGATCAAGCCATGCATCAATAGCACCTTTTTGATTATCCGTGAGGTTACGAATATAGTTCGTCCCCGCATCATTAATAAATGAAGGCACCGTCGCCTCAAATAATGAAAGCACTTGTTCCTTTAAATTCTCAAAAATACCAGATGCATTATCAATATCCTGAGAAGGAGAGCATCCAGCACCAAGTACCAGAAACGAAATGCTGAGGAAGACAAGCTTTCCTTTCATACATTATTTCGTTTCCTTATGAGCGGTGTGCTTTTTACAGAACTTACAGAACTTGTTCAACTCCAAACGATCTTGAAGTTTTTTCTTGTTCTTGAAAGTGCTGTTTACCACACGCTTACACGCGGTACATTCAAGTTTTACCAATCTATCTTGTGACATATAGTTTTAATTAAGTGGAGCCACCCATCGGATTCGAACCGATGACCTACTGTTTACAAAACAGTTGCTCTAACCAGCTGAGCTAGGGTGGCTCGTTAGAGTCGTGCTTCAGGCTGTGCGTCATCCGTGAGTACACGGAGGCCGCTTCGCCTTTCGCCCGCCTCTTCCTCTCAATTTTTTACTTAACCTCGCTTACGCTCGGCCCAAGTAAAAAATTGTATAGAGAAAACAATGAAAAATGACCTGATTATAGTACCGAAAATGGGGATAAAAGTCAATAATCAACGTCATCTCGACCGAATGTAGGAGACCTGCCGGCAGGCAGGCAGGGATCGAGCCAGATTCTTCGACTCCATTCGTCACTGAATACAGTGACTCATTCCGCTCAGAATGACGGAAATAATTGAATAATCCAAATAAACAATCTCTTCAATTCCTCAATTCTTCCATTCCTGACTGCCATCTATCGGGTGTCCCCCAAACATACCTCGCAATACAGATACAATCTTGCCGGTATAGCTTGGATTATCCTTAGATTGCGTACGGAAATCTACGGATCCTTGAATAATCGGTGCAGGAATACCCATTTCCTTTGCGGTTTCGGCAGTCCACTTTCCTTCTCCTAATTGATCAATGGAACCAGATACTTTTTCAAGATCAGTACCATACTCTTTAAAACCATCTTGCAACCACCCAACTAAACGAGAGGTAATGACACTTTGGTGATTATATACACGAGCAACTTCTTCCAAATCTAATCCAAAATCAGATTCTTTCATAATATGAAACCCTTCTGCTAAAGCTTGCATCATTCCGTACTCAATACCGTTGTGTACCATTTTTACAAAATGCCCAGCACCATGCGTTCCCATGTAGCCGTATCCTTCTGGAGCTGACATATCTGTAAACAAGGGTTCCAGTTTTTCAAAATCTTCTTTTTGTCCACCGACCATAACACATGCTCCATTGCGTGCCCCCCCAGGACCACCAGACACACCGGCATCCACAAACCGAATACCTTTTTGCGTAATTTCTTGCGCTCGGCGCATGGTTTCTTTAAAAGGAGTATTACCACCGTCTACAACAGTATCGCCTTCGGCAAGAAGTGGGAGTAATTCCTCGAGCACGCTATCTACCGCAACTGGTGGCACCATAAGCCAAATGGTGCGAGGTGCTGCAACTTTTTCTACCATTTCCGCAATACTGTATGCTGGGGTAGCTCCATGTTGTGCAATAGCATCAATAGGTTCCTTACTTCTATTTGAGGCAATAACATCATGCCCTTTTTCTACCAAAAGTTGAACCATGTTTGCCCCCATTTTCCCAAGGCCGTAATATCCTAACTGCATATTTTTTTTGATTACTAGTGTATGTGAAGTATAATAGAATAGAAACTAAGACACAAATAATAGTGTCATTGCGAGGAGTCCTCCGTAGCTTTAGCGAAGGAGGACGACGAAGCAATCCCGTAATCATTGCATATGGCACGGGATCGCCACGGTCGCTATCGCTCCCTCGCCATGACACAGTGTATATGCACATCCTCCCTTACAAAACAGAACTCGAAGCACTACAACATGCGGCACGTATGCTCCAAACGTATTTTGATGCATACAAAAATCAACCCGTGCTTTTTTTATCTTCCGGAGGAAGCGCTTTTTCGGTACTTGAATATGTTTCAACTGAAAGTATCTCAAAGCACACCACGCTTTCGATATTAGATGAACGGTACAGCCATAAACCAACCATAAATAATTTTGCACAATTTTCAGAAACAGCATGGTTCAAAAAAGCACTATCACAAGGTGCACAACAGATAGACACCATGCCCAATATGGACGAAACACTCGAAGCATTTGCACGCAGAATAGGTGTGGCTTTTGATAGATGGATACATGAGAACGAAGAAGGAGCAATTATTGCAACCATGGGTATGGGGGCAGATGGGCACACCGCGGGCATTATGCCCTATCCAGAAGATGAAGAAACGTTTACACGCCTCTTTATACAAAACGAAGATATGGTAGTTGGCTATAACGCAGGTGATAAAAATCCATACCCAGAACGTGCGACGGTTACTATTCCATTTCTGACGAAAAACATTCGCCATGCTATTATGTATTGTGTAGGGAATGATAAACAAAAAGCATTTACTCAATTAACCGCACTCGAAGGAAACCTACATACCACACCAGCACGGGTGTTGCATGATATGAATGATGTAAAAATGTACACGACGTTATCAGAATAAATATATGCATAAAAAAACAAAAATAGTAATTATTGGTGGTGGGTTTGGTGGTGTATACACGTACAAATACCTACACGAAATATTCCACAAAGACCGCTCAATAGAGTTGGTTATGGTGAGTGCACAAAACTATTTTATGTTTACTCCCCTGCTTCATGAAGTTGCAACAGGAGCACAACCACAAAATAACATTGTAGAACCGTTACGTAATCAATTATGTTGTTTGTCTGATTTGTATGTTACACGAGCAGAAACATTGGATCCTGAAAAAAAGATAATCCATACCACCTGTGGTGATATTACGTATGACTATGTGGTACTTGCATTAGGGGCAACCAGTAATTTTTTTGGAACCAAAGGAACTGATAAGTACGTACATACCTTAAAGTCGTTAGAAGACGCACTCGCACTTAAGAAAAAAATCATACAAAATATTGAGCAGGCAAGCCATCTCTCTACAAAAAAAGAACGAGAGCCGTATCTCAATTTTGTGGTTGTGGGTGGTGGGCCAACAGGTGTTGAACTTGCTGCGGAAATGGCAGATATGTTGTATCACAGTATTATGCCATTGTATGACAAAAAACTCTTACAAGAAGAATTGAACATTACCTTGATACAGGCAGACAAAGACATTTTACCAATGTACAAAGAACCATTGCGCAAAAAAGCATATACCGTGTTAACCAAACATGGCGTTACGGTATTGCGTAGTACCATGGTAAAAGAAATTACCAAAGATGCTGTGTTGTATGACACTAAAAAAATTACGACCAATACGGTTATATGGACCGCAGGTGTTGCACCAAATACCATAGAAACAACACAAAATATTGCACGCACCAAACAGGGGCATATTCTTACGAATGAGTTTTTACATTCACAAACAGATGAATACGTATACGCCCTTGGTGACAGTGCTTCGTTTACCAACCCTGGTGCAGAACGCCCTATCCCAGCTACAGCACAAGCTGCAGTAGCACAAGCAGAATATGTTGCACTCAATATTGCACGATCTATTAAAAAGCAGGCCCTCAAACCATTTGTATATCACGAAAAAGGTGCATTAGTTTCCCTTGGTAGATGGAATGCTGGGGCTACTATTTTTGGTATAACGTTCTCGGGTAAGTTAGCTTGGTGGATCTGGCGTACGGTGTATTTGTTTAAACTGCTTTCGTGGCAAAAAAAAGTGAAGGTCGCATTGGACTGGACCATTCATTTATTTTCTAAACGAGATATTTCCGAGGTTTAACTCCCCCACGCCAGTGGTGCCTCAAGAATAAACCCAACCACTAAAAATATAATCCCGAGGATGCCCCACTTTTGTTCTCGTTGCATGGTGGCAAATACTTCTCGGTCAATTTTGTGTTCGTGTAACACACGGTGATGTACCATGACCGCGGTTATGGCAACTAAAATTTTGCCGATAAAGGTACAACAGTACCCGATAAAAATAAGATTCATATACTCTGAGTATATCATTTTTGTATAAAAAAATCCCACAGAGTGTTTTTCTGTGGGATATATATCATAGTCTTTAATATGCTATGCAGCATATTTTCTACGATGACTTTTGGGAAGATATGGGTCACGAGCAACTCGGGCGTCCAAAAGCTCTTGTTTACGCCTTGTGATAAGTATATCATTCTCCTCGTCTATCGCCAATCTTAAATTTCTCTTTGCAATAGTAACGTTTTTTTTTGCGGCTTTTCGTTGCAAACGGAAGTTAAGCTCTGCATCGGTTTCAATATCGTCATAGCCTGTCATAGAACAACACCTTTCGATGAGTGTAATATTATGCCGCTATAGGTTTTTCCTTTTTTTGAAAAATAGCAACTTCATCTACATCTCTCACGTATGAGTGTGCTTTTAATGTTGCAGTAATCTGATCGAACCGTTGTTTCTGTTGAGCTTTTTTCCGATTCTCAACTTTTTGATCTATAACTCTTTCTTGGGTTCGGGCCGGAAATGACTTCTTGACCTTTTTATACATTTTAATAGTCTGTTTGACCTGAAGTCTCTTTTCTTGTGGAAAAGATTTGTTGAAATAGTAACGAGTACCTTCAAATTTTACAAATTCGATATCAATCTTTTCTTGGGCCATACGTAATACATCCTCCCGAAAGTATGTAAAATATGGATACGATCAGCTTTTAGATGAAACTACACAATACAGGACTTGCACGTGGCGACTGTACCCGCATGCTCGTTTCCTCCCCAATAAATTATAATGAACTAAAAAGACCTCGTATTCGAGGTCTTTGGAAAATTGAATTAATCAAAAACCCCGATTACGATGCATCGTTTAATGCGAGAATAGTAAAGAGGTTCTTGAGGAATTTCATATGCATATATTGTACGCCTCTCCCCTATTTCGTCAAATATTTTTCCACAGGTGCTTTTTTTTGTTATTTTGAGGACTCATGAAAATATAACATATATCTTTTTTTGTCAAATAAAAAAGTATCCTGCTTTAGGATACTTAAGGTAATTGTTTAAAGCTCTCTACATCGAATCCTGCTTGTATGAGTGCATCTTCTAAACGTAAATAATCTTCTTCATCTTGCTCATCCACATGAGTAACCACTCGATACACAAATACTGGAGCCTCTCCACGATTAACATACTGGCTTACGTACTTTTGTATAGAAGGAATATACAATACCCACTGTTTATAATACCTTCGACGAGGTTGTCGAAAAATGCTAGCCGGTGTTGGATCTTCATTCGAATCAGGCTCTACAGATACGGCGTAGGATCTTTTAATCAGGGTATTTGTTCGTATACTCGGCACCACACACCTCACAAAAAAATGTTAATATATAGAACGAATTAAAAATAAAATAGCACAAAAACTTATTTTTGTCAAATACAAAAAAACACCCTAATTACTAGAGTGTTTTTTGGTGGGCCCGGAGGGATTCGAACCCCCGAAGGCACAAGGCCAGCAGATTTACAGTCTGCCGCGTTTGACCGCTTCGCTACAGACCCGCGCGTCAGACACGAGCTACAGACTCCGTGTCTCCTGGGAGTACCCAGAAGCCACTACGCCTTCCGCTCGCGTCTTCCTTTCAATTTTTCACTTAACCTCGGAGTACCTCGGCCCAAGTGAAAAATTGCATATCATCATACTCTCAAATTATTGCTTAGCCGAACAAAGCTCGGCCCAAGTAGAAATTTGTATCCGTAGGACATGGAATACTGTACCAGATTTAGGAAAGTATTTCAAGCCTTTATTTAGATTTTGGAAAGTATCCAGCTGCTGGTGGATAGATCTCTGCAAGTGGATCACTATCTTTTGGCCCACGCACAGCTCTACCATATTCAATAACCAAATAGGTAAAAGCGAACCAATCCTTCTTAGGAACTACTTCCATTAAATCTTTTTCTATCCGAGGTGGATCCGTATAATCTGACAAATCAAATCGAATAGCAAAACGACGAACATGCGTATCTACCGCAATACCCTCCACAATATCATACGCATTACCAAGCACCACATTTGCAGTTTTACGAGCAACCCCTGGAATAGTAAGCATCTCTTCCATAGTTTTGGGTATCTTTCCCCCAAAATGTTCCTGTACCACTCGTGCGGCTGCAAGCACATTTTTTGTTTTATTTTTGTAAAAACCCGTTTGAAAAATGTCTTGTTCAAACTCCTTGGAATCAGCATCTATATAATCCTGCAATGTTTTATATTTTTTAAACAGGGTACTGGTTACTTCGTTTACTTTTTTGTCGGTACATTGTGCAGAAAGCATAACCGCTACCAATAATTCCCAATTATTTGTATATTTCAAAATCATACCCGCATCTGGGTAGTGTGTACGAATTGCTTTGAGTAATGCTTTTACTCTGATTGAGCGTTCTTGTTGTTGCGGGGTGGTCATACTTATGAACCAATCACTTCCGTTAAAATAGTTTTTACCACATCAATAGGAATAGCGAAACTAATATTGCTTGAACCTTGTACGGTTGCAACATTAATACCAATAACCTTTCCTTGAAAATCAGAAAGTGGCCCACCAGAGTTGCCTGGATTAATAGCAGCATCCGTTTGAATGACACCCGTAAGGTTTTCTGCAACAGATCCATCGTACGCAGTAATATCTCTATCTAATCCAGAAATAATTCCGGTAGAAACAGAATTACTATATTCACCCAAAGCATTTCCAATGGCAAATACTGATTGCCCTAATTTAAGATTGCTTGAACTACCCAATTGCACAGGAGTGTATGCATCCCCTTCTATTTTTAACAACGCAAAATCAAGAGAAGGTTCTCGGTATACTACTGTTGCTGATTGTTGTGTACCATCTACTAATAAAACGGTGTATCGAGCTTCTTCATCACTGACGACGTGCCTGTTGGTTGCGATGTATCCGCTGTTAGTAATAATAAACCCTGTCCCCGCACCAACCTGTTGTTCTTGTGTTCCCTTTTGCCTGTACCGAGGAACACGAATACCAAAATCCCTAAAAAAGGGATCATCCCCAAATGGATTTTCATATACAACTTCAAGTTGTGGCACATCTTTGGTTACTACAATAGAAACAACTGAAGGTGCAACAGATGCTACTGCCTTGGTGAGTAATTCATCTTGCGATTGTTCACGAATAATTTCGCGACGTACTACTTCTCGTGGTTGGTTTGAAAGCTCTGCATAGGCATCGGTTAGTGTTTCTATTTGTGCGGAAAGCGTGCGCACCTGTTTCCCGAGTTGCGTTATACTATCTTGCATAACAAGTAGATCAACAGATTGCGTGGTACTTAAAAATTGATACCGTGTGTATCCTATGGTTCCGAGCGTTACCAAAACACATACGAAAGTAAATAAATACACTAGTGTTCGGAGTGAAAGTTTTTTCATAGTATCGAAAGTATAGCAAAATTACAGGTAACAAAAAACCCATAATTTTGGGTTTTTTGCTTTTAAATACCAATATTACTTTTCGCATTCTTTGCAAGCATTTTTATGCGTTGCAAGTTCAAAAATAGCAGCAAGTCCAACGAGTACGTAAATGACTCGTGAAACCATGGCATCCATACCGCCGAAAAGTTGTCCTACTTCCCATCCTGATACTGCGAGAATACCCCAGTTGAGGCCTCCAATAACCAAGAGAAGGAAAGTAATCATGTGAACTGATTTCATATGTTTTATTTTAGTTTTTGTTTAAAAATATCGACCAAGGCTATTATACCATATTTTGTAAAATAAAGACAGTTCTATTAAAATATTATTCAATAGAGATAATTTGTAACCCTTTTTCCTGTACATCTTTCGAAGGCCAAAAAGGCAATTCATCAACTTTAAATTGAAGTACATATGTCACTTGCTTTTCTATTGTTCGTCCTGTGTATTCTTGTTTTTCCTGATCCCATTCTTCCAAAAGCAAACAATCCCCTTCTGTAACATTAAAATTATTAAGTCTCAACTCAAACTTCTTTTTTCCAGAAGCGACATCATCAAAATAATCTTTCCAAATTTTCTTTTTAATAACCATTTACGAATTTTTCAATAAATCCGCATACTGCTCACGTATCTTTGCAACCTTGGGGTTAATGATCGCTTGGCAGTATGGTTTACTCTCATTATTTTTATAGTAGTTCTGATGATACTCCTCCGCAGGATAGAATATTTTGAACGGTTCTACCGTAGTAACAATAGGATCTTCAAAGGTGTGATCATTTGTGAGCATGGTAATATACGATTCGGCTTCTTGTTGTTGCTCTGGTGAGGTATACAAAATAATAGATCGATACTGAGTACCTTCATCATTTCCCTGCTTATTAAGCGTTGTTGGATTGTGTGAAGAAAAAAATACCGCAAGCAATTGCTTGTAACTTATTACCTGTGGATCAAAAGTTATTTCTATAACCTCTGCATGACCCGTAGTTCCACTACACACATCTTCATAGGTGGGATTTTCTGTGGTGCCACCAGCATAGCCAGGAGTTACTTTTTCTACGCCTTTTAATTGTTGGAGCACCGCTTCGGTACACCAAAAGCATCCCCCACCAAATACTGCTTTTTCTTGTTGTGTTTCCATATACCTCAAGTATACTCCCCTAACCATTTTGTGCAATACATTGCGGGAATCCCCTCCTGATACAAACATACAACATGGATATCAAATATATATAGAAAGTATTTAAAACCAAATTCAACTTATTCTTGTGCAAATTCATACGGTATTTGATCAATAGAGGTACCATCTGCACGCATCGCTTGAAAACGAGAACCAGCAGCACACACTGCATACTGTGCCTCTAATTCTTGAGCATTTGTTAATGCATAGCTCGCACATTCTGCAAATCTATTATCGGGCAACCATTCTTCTCTGCACGAAACCACTAAATAGGGTTTTGCATGTGCTCTATCCCGATATACTACAATATCTGCCATACGAAT
This sequence comes from uncultured Gammaproteobacteria bacterium, assembly GCA_964611875.1. GTDB lineage: Bacteria > Patescibacteriota > Patescibacteriia > UBA2169 > UBA2169 > CAZTBF01. The sequence goes on along the minus strand of CAZTBF010000002.1, from coordinate 335,828 downwards.
ACTTAATCCTGTTTTTACTACCACATCAAACTCAATAAGTTCTGGTGGGTATCCATAGTCTTCTACTAAACTAAAATACATACGAGCGCGCGTTTTTGATGCAGGATTTAAAAAACGTTCATGCCCACGTGGAGCATCATACACAACCTCTACAGAAGTTGCAGGGAATAACATGCATGGAGATATGGCGAGTGTATACATATGGTTATCGGTGAGTAATACGATATTTCATACGCGGATCTTCTCTCATAAGTAATTCAGTTCCCGCTTGTTTAAGTAGCTGTTCAAAAGAATCTTGAGACATCATAACAACTTGTGGAGCACCACTAATAGTTAGTACATAGTATTGCTCAGGCTGTTGTAATTCTTCTGCTATTTTAAAAATATCTTTACGAGCCTTGGTGATAGATGTTGTTTTGAGTTTCATATGACGATGTACATTATTATGTACATTGTAATTAAAAAAAATTTTATCTATATAATCCCCTTTTCACGCATACTGCTATACCCTGTATGTGTGAAAATAATATGATCTACCAATTCAATTCCCATTACTTGAGCGGCAGCAACCAAGCGCTTGGTAATATGGATATCTTCTTCAGAAGCTTCGGTGGTACCAGAGGGATGATTGTGCGCTATAATAAATGCTGCCGCTGAAAACTCAATACCTGGTTGCAAGACCTCACGGGGGTGCACTAAACTTGCGTTTACCGTGCCAATTGAAATAACTTCTTCATGAATAATTCTGTTGCGCGCATTTAAATAAATACCAAATAATACTTCTTTTTTTGAACGTGCATGTTCTCTGAGATGTTCAAATACATCTTGTGCATCCCGAATAAGTTTCATGCGCCCAGTATCTTCCTTAAAAAAGCGACGCCCAAGTTCGAAACAGGCAACAATCTGGCACGCTTTTACCGTTGGAAGCCCTAACTCTGCCATAAGTTGCTTAACGCTTTTTTCTTGCGTAATGGCACGAGAACCATACTCCTGCAAAATACGTGAAGCAAGTTCAACAACGCTTTCCTCTTTGTATCCAGTATTTAAGATAATGGCGAGCAATTCTGCGTGCTTTAATACATCTGGTCCTTGTGCCATTAGTTTTTCTCTTGGTTGGGTATGAAACGCAGATTTTTTAAGATCATACGTATTTGTCTTGGTGTCCTCCATACAGAATACATATACTATGCTCTATATATATCACACCAGTTATGAAACCAAACTATAAAAAAACTAAAGTAATAATCAATATGAATGTACGTTAAAAAAACATCTGTATGCACAGATGTTAGAGAAAAATATAATTATGAACCTAAACGAGAAGATGCATGCCGAACAAGTAAGGGACTTACCATGGTACTGACTAAACTGAGCAAGATCATTGCTGTAATAACGTTAGTAGATAAAATACCCAGCTCAACACCAGAAAAGGCAACCGCAAGTGTTGTTGAAAGAGACGGAATAGTAGCTGAGCCTGCTAAGTAACCATACTTATTGGTAAAGCCTGAAAGCCGTGCACCAAGCCATCCACTTACAAATTTTGAACCAATTGATCCGACAATAATGGTAACGATTAATACAAAGGCTCCAGAAAGCTGACCAAATACGGATAGATCTGCCTTGGTACCAATGAGTACAAAAAAGACCGGTATAAAAATACCATAACTTAAGGTACGTAATCGTTCTTTTACAATAGGGCTTTGTATGGTATCTGAAAGTACAACTCCTGCAAAAAAGCCTGCAACAATTGGATGCAAACCTAAAATTTCAAAAATAACCACCGTACCTAATAAGATAACAAAAATGGTTCTCGTTTCAACGCGAAATATTTCGGTAGAAGATGAATTTTTTACCACAAATTTTTCAATATGAGGAATTGCCCATTTAAGCAATACCAACATAACCGCAAGTAAGATATACAACGCAGGTAAAGGAAGCACCGTAATAGGATCAACGGACTGCAATACAATGGAAAGCAATACCAAGCTCACAATATCTTCAAATACCGCACCGGCAACAATAATGCGCCCTACTCGAGATTCAATGAGCTTTGCTGCTTCAAGTGAAGGAATAATAACTGCAACAGATGAAGAAATAAAAATGACTCCAAGAAGCAGAGAGGCAAGCAATGAGAAATCAAAAATATACCCAATACCAAATCCTACAGCAAAAGGAATAAGCCCATTGAGTAATGCAAAAATGGTGATTTTTTTTGACGTCTTTTTTATTTCCGAAAGTTTGGTTTCAAGACCTGCCATGAACATTAAAAATACCAAACCAATTTGTCCAAGAAATTCTAAGGTATCATTTCCTGCAAAAATATGAAAACCATGTGGTCCAATTGCAATTCCCCCAACAATAAGAGCCACCACCCATGGGACATGTAAGCGACTAAACAAACCTGCAAAAATTAACCCTGCAAACAATACAATAAAAAATGGAAACAGTTCTGTCATATAGATAATGGTAACATGTATAACAAAAAACCCCAATCGGGGTTAAATGGAGCCGTTGACCGGGATTGAACCGGTGACCTCATCCTTACCATGGATGCGCTCTACCGACTGAGCTACAACGGCACGTCAGCCACGAGCTACAGGTTCCGGATCTTCTAGGAGTACCTAGAATCTCCTCCACCTTTCGCTCGCATCTTCCTTTCAAATTATTACTTAACCTCGGCAGTAGCCTCGGCCCAAGTAATAATTTGTGAAAAACGTTACTTCTTTAATTCTTTCAGTTTCTTTTCAAAATCGGAGAGGTTGCCATGGTCTGGATTGACCTTTTTTATCTTGGTTAATGCCTCTTCCGCTAATTCGACATTTTTCAATACTACACTAACTACGAAAAGTTGGTCAAGTACCTTAGGATTATTTGGTTCAAGTGCCTGTGCTTTCTGGAGGCTTGAGAGTGCCTTTTCTTTTTCATTCAATCGCATGTACAGTTCTGCCAAACCAAAATGGTGCAAGGCTACTTTATTGTTAATAGAAAGCGCATGTAAAAAATGATCTTTTGCATCTTCCAAATTACCGGTTTGTTCTTCCACAAAGGCAAGCTGTGCAAACCCTTGGTCGCTCTGTGGCCAATGCTTGGTAATGTATCCATAGGTTTCACGAGCTTGATCCCATTCTTCCATTTTTTCGTATACCATACCTAATCCCATGTAGGCATCAAAAGATTGTGGATCCATTTTAATCACATTTAAGTAGCATGATTCTGCAAGTGATAATTTGTTTTCTACAACTGCTTCCTGTGCTTCGGTTAATTTATCACGTACTTTAATATCTGCTTTTTTAGAACTATCTGGTAATCCTGATTGAAAACGATATGAACGTTCGAGAGATCGAACACGTTTCATGCTTGAGCCATACCATGAGCGTAATGCTTTTTGTATCGGACCAACCATGTGGTTTACCCCCTTTACAATAGTATCTGTTTTGCGTAATAATCTATTTTCAAGAATAGTACTCTTTAATATGGCATCACGTTCCTCTGGCATTTCTGACACATCAAGAGCTGCCACTTGTGAGGCATGACGAGCAACCAGTACGAGTAAGGTACCAATGCCAATGACAATTAAAATAAGTGGAATAATAGTTAACATATACTAACGTGTATGCTTAAGCGATTTCGTAATAACAGTAGAAAATGATGTGTGCTCAAGCGATGCCCCGCCTATGAGTGCACCAGAGATCAATGGGTCCTGTAAAGGCTCTGTGCAGTTTTCTGGGGTAACGCTGCCACCATAAATGATTTTTATTTGTTCGTCAACTAGGGTGTCTGGCAATAAATCGTATAACGATTGACGTATCACTTGCGTGGTATGAGAAAGCTCTTCTGCGTCCATTTCTTGACCAGTACCAATACACCAAATAGGTTCATACGCAATAATCAACTTATTAAGGGCAGTAAACCACACACCGTCTAAATCTTTTTGTATCTCACGCATGAGTACGTGTTCTTTTTCGCCATCTTGCCGTTGTTCAAATGTTTCTCCAATACATAACACAGGAATCATGTTTAAACTGAGCAACATGCGTATTTTTTTGTTGATCATAGCATCGGTTCCGCCTAAGAGCTGTCTGCGTTCCGAATGACCAATAATAACATGCGTGACCCCATATTCTTGCAACACTTTTGGAGAGACTTCTCCGGTAAAGGCACCTTCATCATCCCAAAAACAATCCTGCGCACCGATATGCACACCGGTATCTTTAAGAATTTCTGAAACCATGGCAAGTTCGGTAAACGATGGGCACACCACTACTTCTGCACCTTTGTATTTTGGAGCAGCTTGTGCAATTTTTTCAGCAAGAGCATAGGCTTCCTGCGGAGCAAGTTGCATTTTCCAGTTAGCAATAATAAGTGGTGATTCCATAGTTATTCCCATGAATAGGTTTGTCCTGCCCAATAGGCAAGATTTTTTGCGTCTTGTACGCGATCTTCATCTGTTGGTGCTCCGAATACGACAATAAATAATTGATGTCCGGTTGCTGTGTATACTGCTGTTGCAACATTATACAATGATTCATCTAGGTATCCTGTTTTCCCGTAATCTACATAGATGATTGATCCAAGGAGATGATTGGTAGAAAATACTCTGCGTGTAATACCACTTGGAAATACACGGATACTACTTTGGCTTAATCCTGCAATATCGGTAATACGTTCTTCTGAGCGAACCGCATTAAGTAATCGAACAATATCACGAGGCGTGCTGATGTTTTGCGGATCAAGACCTGTTGGCTCTACAAAATGAGTATCATGCATGCCGAGTTCTTGTGCTTTCGCATTCATGCGTTCTACAAATGCTTCGGGGCTCAGGCCTGCATGGTTACTGAGTACTATTGTCGCATTGTTTGCACTTGCAAGCAAACTTGCACGTAAGAAATGTTCTAATGTTGCGGATTCTCCAGGACGAATAAAATCATCTCCCCCTTCTCTGTCATCTTCTTCTTCCATGGTTACTCGCTGTGTGAGATCTGGTTCTGATTCAAGAAACACGAGCATGGTCATGAGTTTGGTAATACTTGCGAGTACATGTTGGGTACTACTTTCTTTTTCATATAACAACGCGCCACTTTTTGCATCAACCACTATAGCACCTTGCGATTGCACCACAGGACCTAGCGATTGCACTCGTACTTTTGTTGGAGGAACAGCATTTCCTTCTGGTGCAAACAAACGTTCTGCGCGTATAGCATCATGTGACACATACGAAGTGTACGTAACCACAGGGAGCGATGGTGCAACAAATTGAACGGTTGCAAGAATAAGAGAAAGAATAACAGACATACTTATGTTTCTGATTGCTCTGGTGCGTCTACTGCTTGTAATACTTGTTCAAGGGTTTCATGCTCTGATAATTTTTCATATTCTGGCAACTCTGCTGTTTCGGTAACACCTAAAAACTTCAAAAAGTCAGCGGTAACACTATATCGTGGCATATCTTTTGAACTGCCTTCTTCTTTTTCTACGAGTCCACGAATAAGGAGGTTACGCAAAATGAGCGAACAATTTACCCCACGAATATGTTCTATTTCTGGTTTGGTGATTGGTCCACGATACGCGATGATAGTGAGCGTTTCCAAGGCAGGATCGGTAAGCTCTCCCGTAATATCTGATTTTAAGTATGATTGAATCAACTTCGCGTTATCTGGATGTGTGACTAATTGGTACTTACTACTGGTTTTAAGTAACACCATGCCACTTTCTTTTTGTTCCTTGTACTTTTTTTCTAGTACTACTAACGCATCTTCTACTTCTTTCTTTTTATGCTTGGTTAGTTTTTTAAGTTGCTCCACGCTAAGTGGGCTGTGTGAAACAAATAATAATGATTCTATTTGAGAGATAAGTGACATGTGTGATTATTTACTTTGAATATGAATGCTATTCCCCTCTTGGGTTGCAATAAGTTCTCGTTGTTTTACGAGTTCAAGGAGTGCTAAAAAGCTGACAATAACTTCTGACTTATTGCGTGCTGTTTTAAGAAAATCCGTAAACCCAATTTTTTTTGCGCGCAAAAACATGGCGCGCAGATGCCCAATGCGTTCGCTAATAGATACAATTTTTGCAATACGTTTTTTGGGTAATTTTTGTATGGTTTTTTCTAACTCGGTAATAAGTGCCACCATTGCCTGATGCATATCTTTTTGTGTGATATTTTCTGGGGGGCGGAATTCTTGTGGTAACGCAAGTTTGTATGGCAATCTACCAAAAGCAAAATGTTTTTTTGCTATCATTTTTCTGAGTTGTTCTGATGCATCTCGATATGCCTTGTACATGCGCAACTGTTGTTCTAAATCACCTTCTGCTTCTTCTTCCATGGTAAGTGATGGCAACAACACATGAGATTTTATAACGAGCAAACGAGCAGCAATAACTAAAAAATCAGCTAAAATAGCTGGAGGAACATCTTCTTCTAACGAATCCACATACTCAAGAAACTGATCCGCAACGTGCGAAAGAGATACTTCGGTAATATCTAATTTCTCCTGCTCAATAAGTTTGAGTAAGAGTGCGAGTGGACCTTCAAATTTTTCTACTTTTATTTTGTACATGGAGGGCACGGATGCTACGGAAATACACGGATAGGCACGAATAGATACTTCGTGTGCTCCATGTTAATCTGCGTTATCCGACTATGAAAAGATATCAAGGTATCAAAACCTAGTCATCAGCAACGACCTTGAGATGCAACTCATCTAATTGTTTTTGTTCAACTTCGCTTGGAGCATCCAACATAACATCTCGTCCTGCGCCATCTTTCGGGAATGCATAGATATCACGAATAGATGTGTAATCAGAAAGTACCATGAGTAAACGATCAATACCCGGAGCATTACCACCATGTGGTGGAGCACCATATTCAAATGCGCGAATCATGTGTCCAAAGCGCGCATCAACTTGTTCTTTGGTGTATCCTGCAATTTCAAATGCTTTATACATGATTTCTGGTTTATGGTTTCGAATAGCACCACTGGTAATTTCAAAACCATTGAGTACGTAATCGTACTGATAGGCAACAATATCCAACGGATCTTTGGTTTCAAGTGCTTCCATACCACCTTGTGGCATTGAAAATGGATTATGTCCAAAGTCAATTTTTCCTTCTTCAATTTCTGAATACGCATACATAGGAAAGTCCGTAATCCAACACCATGCTGCCTTTTTTGGATCTTTTAATCCTAATCGTGCACCACAGTCGTCTCGTACCGCACCAAGTGATGCACATACGATATCCCAAGTATCTGCACCAAAGAAAATAATATCACCTTTTTCCGCATCAACTGCTTCGATAATTGCTTTGATTTCATTTTCTGTTAAGAATTTTAAAATTGGTGAACGAGGTTCTTCGTCCATAATAATGTATGCCAAACCTTTTGCACCTTTTTCTTTTGCACGTTCGGTAAGCTCATCAATATCTTTTCGTGAGAATTGCGCGCCACCTTCTACTTTGAGTGCGTGTACCACCCCTTTATTTTCAATTGCTCCTGCAAATACGGCGAATGATGTACCTTGCACGACATCGGTGATTGGTTTGATTTCAAAATCAAAACGCAAGTCTGGTTTGTCTGAACCATACTTTTCCATTGCTTCACGCCATGGAATGCGTGGAAATGGTGTTTTAAGGATTGTTTTATCGGAAAGTTCTTCGGTGAGTTTGATCATGAGTGGATCCATCATGTTGAAGATATCTTCTTGTTCCACAAATGACATTTCCATATCTAATTGATAAAACTCTCCAAAGTGTCTGTCGGCTCGAGGATCTTCATCTCTGAAACATGGTGCAATTTGGAAATAGCGATCTACCCCACCAACCATGAGTAATTGTTTAAACTGTTGTGGTGCTTGTGGCAATGCGTAAAATTTACCTGGATACAAACGTGAAGGTACTAACCAATCGCGGGCTCCTTCTGGTGATGAGTTTGCAAGAATAGGTGTTTGTACTTCTACAAAATTTTCCTTGTGGAAATATTCTCGAATAATACGCATCATCTTATTTCGATTTTGTAACATTGCTTGGCGTTCTGGTCTGCGTAAATCTACGAAACGATATTTCAATCGCAAGTTTTCATTTGCTTCGACATCTGGTTTATCTAATTCAAATGGAGGGGTGTGTGATTCACTCAATACTTCCATCTTCATACCATCTACTTCGATTGCACCGGTTGGAATTTTGGTATTAACCATATCCGCTGGACGCTCTGCTACGGTACCGGTTACTTGAATCACATATTCAGAACGCACACCATCTGCAACGTTCCATGCATCTTTTGAACGATCTGGATCAAATGCTACTTGTGTTATGCCATAGCGGTCACGTAAATCAATAAAAATAACCCCACCGTGATCTCGGCGTGCATGCACCCAACCAGCCAAGGTTACTTCCTTGCCTGCGTCGTCTTTGGTGAGTTCTCCGCATGTGTGTGTTCTGTACATAAAGTGCATTCAATATACCAATTTTTTTGCTGATTTTCAATAGTTTTTACCTAATATAAGGGATGATTGACTAATTCTATTATTTATGGCAAAAAAAGACCCCACTATAAGGAATATAGTGAGGATATGTTCATTTTTTTAGGAAACTGCCACGCGAATATCATTCACCCGGGGAGGACGCATAGCAGAAGCATCGTTCTGCACAATGTCCTTACACGCATCACTACACGTATTGATATATGCGTATGCACAATCATCACACCCAAGGAATAAACGATTACATGCCTTGTTTGCACAGTTACGAAATGTTTCTGTTTTGCTCAAGCACAATGCACATTCCCCTACAATCTCTCGTGACTCGCTTGTGTTCACTGGAACAATCATACGTTCATCAAACACAAAACATGCACCTTCGTAAAATCCAGTGTCTGCATATTTTTCTGCATACTTTACAATACCACCTTCAAGCTGATACACATTGTCTCTATCAAAACCTGCATTTAAAAATAATGAAGATGCAGGTTCACATCGAATACCACCGGTACAATACATCACTACTTTTTTACCTTTAAACTGTTCGTAAAATTCCCAGCATTGATCAAGGTCTCTAAAATATTTCATTGGTGGACGAATAGCACCTTTAAATCTCCCAACTGCATATTCGTAATCATTACGCATATCAACAATAACCATATCTTCCCCACTCTCTAACCATTGTTGAAACGTATCACGATCAACATGCTGTCCACGCTTTGCTAAATCGCACGATTCAGGAACACCAGTGGTAATAATTTCTTTACGGTGACGAATACGCATCCGTGGAAATGGCATGTCTTCTGACGTGCTTTCTTTAAAATCAATATTGTTCCACACCGCATGAGCATCCATTGCTTGTTTATATTTTTCTACATTCTCTGGTGTGCCAGCAAGCGTTCCGTTAATACCTTGTGCATTGATAAGAATACGTCCTTTTACATCTAAAAGCGCGCATAGTTCTTTGTGCTCGGCAACTGACTGATCTGGGTCAGGAACTGGAGTGAATTTATAATAGAGTAATACGTTATACATACGCCATACAATACAATATTGTATGCTTTTAGGCAATAGTGCTTACCATGATTGCTGTTTTAATGCTTTCCGCAATAGTTTGTAGTTTGGCATGGTGTGGCTCACAAGTTTCCAAAACGATGGTGAGTGATTCATTTCTTGTAAATGGCACAACTCATGCACAATAACGTAATCCGCAAGCTCTTGTGGTAACAAGGCCAAGGTATAACTAAAATTAAGATTACCTGCACTGGAACAACTCCCCCACCGTGTTCTGCTTTTTCGAATGCTTACTCGTTTATACGCATACTGATACCATTGATTCCAATATGCTAAACGTTCGTGCACAAATGCGCGTGCTTGTTCTTTGAGTTGTTGGTATTCCTGTTCGGTTGGCACTATTTTGGGTGGTGTGGTCTGTGCCATTTTGGTGCGCAACCATTCTTCATGTTCATACAAATATGTTTGCATTTTGGTGTATGACACATACATGGGAGCAGTTACCACCACACGCCCATCCTGATGCAAAATAATACGCATGTGTTTTGCCCTGCGTATTTTTTTAAGTGTTGCTTGAATGTTTGTTTTTTCGAGAGTAATTACTTTGTGCATACTACTTTTCTTCACGTATGACATATTCTGTTTCAGGCAAGCTAATATATACGAACGAACTATCATACTGTGCAAGTTTTTTTTGTACATCTTTTTCTACGTGGTTACTATGAACACATACATAGATAGGCAATATTCCTAAACCTTTCTTTGTTGTGTCTTCAGATGGGTCGTAATAATACGTAGATAGCATATTAGCTCCTGCAGATGAACCTCCAATAACTTTGCCTTTCCAGATATTCTGTATGTCTGAAATTTTTTTAATACTCGAAAGTAATACATCTTGGGTGCGTCCACCTCGTACATATATAAGATCATGTTCTTTTATTTGCTGTATAAAGGTAGTTGAATTATTTTCTGCAATAGAAAAAGATAGTTCGGTATCACATACTGAAGTAAAATTTTCTTTATCGTTTTCAAAAAGATCTTTCCAATCAGATTCTTCTCGAGCAAAATATACAAGGAGTATTTTATTTCCTTGTGCACACTCAAGCATTGATTTAAAAAAATCTCTATTATTACTACAATCAACTTTTGTTTCTCCTCCATGTAGTACGTATGTTGTCATACAAATGCAGAAAGAATGGTAAGTATACCAAATCCTAACACAAAATAGGCAAACTGAATATTCCGCGCAATTTTAAGAAGTACGCCAATAGTAATATACCCAAACACAAATGAAGCAAGAAGCCCCACAAGATACTCTGAAGAAAAAGAAGTTTCTTTAATATTCAAAATAATATTGCCACCAAGCACAATCGGCAAACTCATAAGAAAACTTAACGTAAGCGCCGCTTGCTCAGAATAGCCACGCAACAAAAGTGCAGCAACCGTTAAACCAGAACGAGATAATCCAGGCAATGCAGCAAACCCTTGCACCACACCTAAGATGCCAGCATCCTTTGCTGAAGACTCACCTACTTCTCGTGTACCACCTTTTTTAGATCGAAATTGTACATACGCAGTAACTAACAACAACACACCAATAGCAATGGTAATAATTTGAGTTGTTGCCATAATCTGAGCTTCTGCATGTGTTACTACTGTAAGAAAACCAAATCCAAGCACGCCACTCATTAAGGTTGCAATAACTAAAAATCGCAACACCGATTGCGTTGCAGGTTCACTTCTTTTGTAATGTATCAATGCACGTAACAGACGGAGTACTTCTTTTCTAAAGTATACGAGTGCCGCAAAAAAAGTTCCTAAATGTAAAAACAAGGCAATCTCAATTGCGGTGCGAATACTTTCGGTATGAAACACCTGTGTTTGTACCAAAACGAGCATCCCTTCGGAACTCACCGGTAACCATTCAACAATACCTTGGATTACACCAAGGCTCAAAGCTTCTAATATCTGCATGTCTTATATAATTATTTTCGTTGAGCAATAAAATAGTGTTTTGCAATTTCAATAAGTGCAATAATCCACAAACATACAAAGAGTACCAAAATCCAGTCAGCAAGACCAATAGCAACTGTACGTAATATCGTTTGTAAGAATGGCACATACACTCCTGCTATCTGCATTAAAAATGAAAAAAACACCGCACCCAGTAACCAACGATTACTGAGTATATTTATTTCAAAAATAGAATGGCGCACACTACGAACGGAAAACACATACAACAATGTGTTAATTGAAAGTGTTAAAAAGGCAACCGTACGTGCACGATCAAGATCTCCTGTTTGTTGCATAACAAACCAAAAGATCCCAAGTACCGACAGAGCTGTAAACAAACTAATAAATACAATTAAAAATTTTCGTTCATAATCTAGTACCGATTCTCCTCTTTTTCGTGGAGGTTCGGACATGGTCTCAGGTTCTTCGGCTTCTTGTGTTAACGCTAAATGAGGGAACGTATCCGTAACCAGATTTACCCATAAAATTTGTGCCGGTAATAATACCAATGGCCATCCGAGCAATAGGCCAATCATAATAATGAGCATTTCAGAAAAACTTCCTGAAAGTAAATACAAAATAACTTTACGTATATTGTCGTAAATAACTCTTCCTTGTCGAACAGATGCAACAATGGTTGTAAAATTATTATTCAATAACACCATATCTGCAGTTTCTTTTGCCACATCAGTACCCGAACCAAGTGCCACACCAATATCTGCCTTTTGCAAAGCAGGAGCATCGTTTACCCCATCACCAGTCATAGCAACCACACTTTCGTTGCGTTGCAATGCGGCGACTATACGTAATTTATCTTCAGGAGTTGCACGAGAAAATAGTCGTATTTTTTTTACTGCCCGCTCAAGTGCTGCTTCACTGTATCCTGCTATTTCAGAACCATCAATCATTTCATCATCCTGTAAATTAAGCCCCAATTCTTTTGCAATAGCTCGTGCAGTATGTTTGTTATCTCCAGTAATAATGATGGTATGAATACCAGCTTTTTGTGTTTCTGCAATAGTTTCAGGAGCTTCAGCACGTATAGGATCTTTAATCCCCCAAAATCCAACAAATACAATATCTTCAGTTGCATCAGGCAATTCATCAAAACTACTGGTGGTTGCAGGGACTGGTTTGTATCCACCAGCCAGTACACGTAACCCTTGTCGTGACGTTTTTTCGTAGAGCACAAGTAATTCTTTTCTTTTTTTAGGAGTGAGTTTACGTACGGATCGCCCTGCTTGGTACTTGGTTGCCATGTTGAGTATTTTTTCTGGCGCACCTTTTACATAGATACTGTGTTGTTTTTTTGTCCAGGTATTTAATGTTGCCATGAACTTTTTGTCTGAATCAAATGGAATTTCATCCAAACGATGACGTGGTTCATGTAATGGTGTATCTGAGAAACCAGAGCTTGCTGCAGCAAGAAGCAGTGCGCTTTCTGTTGGTGATCCTGCAACAACTTCTTCCTCAAGTTCTTTTTCTTGTGATACTTTTTCTCCTGCTCCGGAAGCAATAACTGCATCATTACAATATACCGCAACTTGATGTAGTCGCTTCAGTTCCCATAATTCCTTTTGTATTTCTTGGTGTTTTTCTATATCCCCTGGAATGATATCTATCTGATCTTGTGCGGTGATAAAACGAGTCACGCGCATGACACCCAAAGTAATGGTTCCAGTTTTATCAACACAAATAACATCGGTTGACCCTAATGTTTCTGCGGCAACAAGTTTACGTACCAATGCATGCTTCTTTAAAATACGTTGCATACCAACGGCAAGGATAACCGTCACAGCTATCACTAACCCTTCGGGTATTGCAGCAACGGCAACAGCAACCGCGGTGGTAAACATTTCGGTAACCGGATACTGATACCATAATCCAACAACAAAAAGTAATGCAGAAAGTATCAGCACTAATATACCTAATTTGGTACTAAAGCCATCTATTTGATCTTGCAACGGGGTACGTGATTCTTTTGCTTCACGAACCAATGTTGCAATTTTCCCTAACTCAGTATTTGAACCTGTTGCGGTAACAAAAAATCGCCCACGACCTTCAGTTACAATGGTTCCAGTGAACACCATGTTGTGTTGGTCTGCTAATACTAATTCATCTTGCAATGCTTTGTGTATTTTTTCACATGGTTGTGATTCACCCGTAAGTGCTGATTCATTGATAAGTAATTTTTCAGCTTCAAATAATCGTCCATCGGCTGGTACTTTATTCCCTGCCTGAAGCAATACAATATCTCCTTTTACCACATGCTGTGCATCTATTTCTTTTTCGACACCATCACGAATAACCCAAACATGTTGTGCAACAATACGTTGTAAACTTTTTAGTGCATTCTGTGCTTTGTATTCCTGAAAGAAACCAACAACAACATTCACTACTACCGCAGCAAAAATCACCGCTGCATCAACATGTTCTCCAATATAAAAACTTACCCCTACGGCAATAAGTAAAATATAGGTAAGTGCACTTTTAAATTGTCTCAGAAATAAAACAACAGCCGGAATAGGTGGAGCTTGTGGCAATGTATTTGCACCGTGCTCTTCTAATCGCTTGGCTGCTTCTTTGGTATCTAATCCTCGTGGAGTAACCTGTAATTTTTTTGCAATTTCTGGCAATGGCAAGTTATACCATGCTTGGGTAGCACTCTTTTTATTGCCAGCTTTTACATCATCAATTTTAGTTACTTTTTTATTTTTTGGCATGTTGTTAGAAACATTTATGCATTCTATTTATACCATAAAACACATATTTTATCAATATGTATATTAAAGTAGAAGTGGTGCGCCGTGAGGGATTTGAACCCCCGACCATTTGCTTAAAAGGCAATTGCTCTACCCCTGAGCTAACGGCGCACGTCTCGTCAAAGCCGAGTTGCGGCTTCCGTGTGCACCTGCGCTTCGCTGCGGTGCCCACTCCAGCCTTCACTCGCCTTTTCCTCTCAAAATTCTACTTAACCTCGAAGTACCTCGGCCCAAGTAGTATTTTCTTTAAGTAAGAGAAAATAAAACAAAATAAAGATACCAGAATATGGGGGGTTTGGCAAGTGTTTTTTATATTGATGGAATCGTTGCGGTAAAACAAGGAGTACGGTATAAATAAAGTACCGCTTATGAAGATTACTATCAACAATCCATCTTCTCATTCTCGAAACCTACTCAGACGCGCGGGATATGCGATGCATCAAAATCGTAAAGGTGAACTTTCGTTTGTAAAACGTCTTGAAGGATATGAATATCCCCGTTTTCACGTGTATGTAAATAAAGAAGTGCCTGGAACTCTGATTGAAATGACCATTCATCTTGATGAAAAAAAACCTTCGTACGAAGGGCACACCGCTCATTCCGGACAATATGATGGTCCTATTGTTGAGGCTGAATACGAACGATTGTTACAAGCAATGGGCGTGTAATCCTACTACAGAATATTCACAACTCCCCTGTCAATGTGTATGACCTGTGTATCACATGGGAATGTTCTTTGTGCATAAAACAAGGTACAATACTTTCACTGACACCTATGGAAGAATCAATGACACAAACCAAGGAGGCCTTGGGAAAACTCCCTCCTCAAAATATTGAGGCTGAGCAATCGGTATTGGGAGCACTCCTCATTGATCCAGATGCCATGATTAAAATTGGTGATATTTTGTCACCCGAAGATTTTTACAAAAATATTCATCAAATTATCTACCAATCAATTCTTGATTTATTTGATAAACGTGAACCAATTGATTTGCTTTCCCTTACCAATAAACTTGATGAATCAAATCAGTTAGCATTGGTGGGTGGACGCACCTACATTGCTGACCTTACCAACGCCGTGCCAACTGCTGCAAACATTGTGCACTACGCAGAAATTGTACGTAAAAAAGCAACCTTGCGTACGTTACTCTACACCTCACAGCAAATTACCGAACTGGGATACTCTGAATCCGATGATGTAGATGCTATTTTGGATCAAGCAGAACAAAAACTGTTTGGTATTTCTCAACGTTCACAACGCCAAAGTTTTGATAGTATTAAAAACGTGTTATCAGATACGTTTGAACGTATTGAAGCATTACATAGTGGAGACGGAAAATTTAGAGGTATTCCAACAGGATATGTTGACTTAGATGGTATTCTCTCAGGACTCCAACCTTCTGATTTAGTTATCCTTGCTGCACGTCCTTCTGTAGGAAAAACTTCGTTTGCATTGGATATTGCTCGACACATGGCAGTAAACGAAAAAAAGTCTATTGGTATGTTTAGTTTAGAAATGTCTAAAGAACAGCTGGTTGATCGTTTATTATGTGCGCAAGCGGGTGTTGATTTGTGGCGTATGCGTACGGGTAAATTGTCACACTCACCAGAACATGATGACTTTCCTCGTATTGCGCATGCTATGGGAGACCTTTCTGAATCACGTATTTTTATTGATGACACCGCAAATGTAAATGCAATGGAAGTTCGTACCAAGGCACGAAGATTACATACAGATCATGGTCTTGATTGTATTATTATTGACTACCTCCAGTTGATGGAAGGTCGCAACCGTACTGGTGACAACCGTGTGCAAGAAGTTGCAGAAATTACCCGTGCATTAAAAAGTATTGCTCGCGAATTGCAGGTACCGGTATTGGCACTCTCCCAGCTTTCTCGTGCGGTAGAAATGAACAAACCTGCTATTCCTCGTTTATCTCACTTGCGTGAATCGGGATCTATTGAGCAGGATGCTGATGTGGTGTTGTTGTTATACCGTAAAGCTGCTGACCGTAACTATCATCCAGATGAATTAACACCAGAAGAAAAAAACCTTGCAGAATTGCATATTGCAAAACATCGTAACGGTCCAACCGGTATGGTAAAACTCTTCTTTAACCAAAACTTGGTGAGTTACCAAAATCTTGCAAAACAACCACAACATACCCAACCACCGCCACCAGAAGCAAAACAACCTGAAGCACCACAACCAGTTGCCCCACACGACACCCCTGTGGCATCAGAAAACGATACCGCACAAGCACTCTAAAAAGTTGACCAATGGTTATCCAAAAGGTAGTATAAACATCAATAATTCATTCGTATATTCGCATCGTATATGTTTAACAAACTCAAACAATTTAAAGACCTCAGAGACCAAGCAAAGGTACTCCAAAATGCATTAAAAGAAGAAACCGTTACCGTTGAAAAAGATGGTATTACTATTGTAATGGACGGTAATCAAGAAATTCAATCATGCACGGTTTCAGATGATATCTTAGCAAAAGGAAGCCAAGCTGTTGGTGCTGCTGTGCTAAGTTGCGTAAACGCATCTATTGATAAAACCAAACGAGTGATGGCTCAAAAGATGCAAGCAATGGGAGGCTTGGATCAACTTGGATTAAGTAAGTAGTGTAAAGAATTTGAGAATCTGTGAATTGGAGAGTACTCACTTGACGTCATCTCGACCGCAGTGAATCGTTGTACTCAACGATGAACGGAGTGGAGAGATCTGTTTTCATATATACCTAATATGGCTACAAGATTCCTCGACTCGGGAGTACCCTCGCTCGGGATGACGGGATGAGTAAGCACCAATTCACAGATTCACCACACTGTTATTTTAAAGTATGTCTTCTCTACCTCCATCAATCCAACATCTTATAGATCACTTCACCACACTTCCGGGTATTGGTCCGAAAACCGCTGAAAAGTTGGTGTTTTTTTTATTACAACGCCCAGCAAAAGATGTCGGTGATTTTGGTAAGGCATTACTTGCTGTTCCTGAGCATGTATCGCTATGTAGAACGTGTGGAAATTTTACGGATGCTGAACAATGTGTCATCTGCACCAACCCACGCAGGGACCATTCGGTTATTGCGGTAGTTGCTGATCCGCTCGATTTACTCGCACTTGAAAACACCCACAACTTTCGTGGGGTGTATCATGTGCTTGGTCATAATATTAATCCACTTGAGGGTATTACCCCAAATGATATTCGCATTAAAGAATTAGAAAAACGTTTACAAAATCCACAGATACCTATTTCGGAAGTTATTCTGGCACTGGATGCAAACAATGAAGGAGAAACAACAGCACTGTACCTCGCTCGCCTGCTAAAAAAATACAACGTGCATATTACGCGTATTGGAAAAGGTTTACCTATGGGTAGTGACATGGAATATGCAGATGCGGTTACCCTCACAAACGCTTTAGAAGGAAGACGGGAGATATAAAAAAAGAATTACGTAATTAATTACGTAATTCTTTTTTTGAGTAACAATGAGTTAAGCGGTAATTTTTTCAATCTGTACTTCGGTAAAGTGTTGACGATGACCACGCTTTCTGCGGTAACGCACTTTGCGTTTGTATTTAATCACATCAATCTTTTTGGTACGTCCTTGTGAGAGGACTTTTCCAGAAACCTTTGCGCCAGAAACGGTTGGTTCCCCAATTTTGAGGTTTCCACCTTCTGGATCAGAAACAAGTAATACTTCATCAAAGGTAATTGAAGCATCTTTTTCTACATCAAGTTTCTCAACACGAATTTTGTCGCCTTCAGCAACTTTGTATTGTTTTCCACCTGTTTTAATAACTGCAATCATAAAGTTTAGTAGTGCTTTAAGTAATTGACGTACATTCGGGATGAGAATGTAACAAAGAGTAGTATAGTGGGAATACCCCACATTGTCAAGCCCCAAAATCGACTATATCCCCTATTTTTACGCCATTTTCAGCTATCCAGCCCGCATTGACCTCCAGAACCCTATCCGCGGGTTTTAGGGACTGAAAACGCACAATTTGGCCCTGTACAGGCTCATAGAGGATGTTTTGTTGCATACCAATAACCACGTCATCGGCTATCCAAAGCACATCCAGTGGAAAACGCATATCTTTCATCCAAAAGTATCGCTCTGCTTTTTCTGAGTATACAAACAGCATGCCATGCCCCTGAGCAAGCATATCTCTACGAGAGAGCCCTTTAGTTTGCTTTGGTGGGGTATCGGCAACTTCAACAATAACAGATGTGGTACCTACAGTAATGGTTTGAGTGGTCGTTTTCATGAACCGATACATCCCTACGAATCCAAGGAGTGCGATGATGCATCCGATTGCGATGATGGTGTTTTTTTTGTGACCCATAAGCCTAATACAAACATAACAAACACTAAGGCAATAAGTAAGTACACCTTACCTTGTGTTTGAACAAATAACGAAGCAATACCAAACAATGCCGAAAGGCTCCAGAGCAATACCACACTCTGCCGTTGTGAAAGTCCTGCCGTGAGTAATCGAAAATGTAAGTGTTTGTTATCACCGAGTGCGGGTGAACGATGATCTTTAATAACACGTCGAATAATAACCCAACCAACATCTAAAATAGGAATTCCCATAATGAGTAATGCGGTTGCCACTTTGCCCCCAGAAATAATCGCAAGCATACCAAGCATAAATCCAACCCAGACACTCCCCCCTTCTCCTAAAAAGATTTTAGCAGGGTGTGCGTTCCAAAACAAAAAACCAAGCATGGCACCAGCAAGGACAATAGCAAGCAACGCAACATCTGGTTGAAAGGTTTTATCGGTAAGAGATAATGCGAATACAATAAACGAACCAATGGCAGACATACCGCTTACCAAACCATCGAGACCATCCAACAATTTGGTGGTAAACATCATGCCCATAAGCCACACAAAGGTAAACACATCTGCTATCAATACAAAGGTTAAGGTACGATTACCAAATACTGCAATATCCCATTGTAGGTTATTCAAATACCATAACCCATCACCAAAGGGGTTTGAAACAAAATCAATTCCAATGCCAGAACCAATAACAACCAGTGTTGCGATTATTGGTGCAATAAGAAGCCACCGCGCAGAAAGTTGTAAGGCATCATCAATATATCCACCAACCATAATAGCCAAACCAGCAATACCAATTCCCCATAAAAACTCAGGCGCAATATATCTCTCGGGTAACAAATCAGTGGTATAGATAATCAATACAATGGTTATCCAAAATGCAACAAAAGGAGCCAACCCACCGAGCAGTGGGGTTGGAGTATGATGAATTTTTCGCTCTTTGTTTGGGGTGTCGACAATGTGCATGCGTTGCGCATACTGTCGAACGATGTAGGTAAGAACCAGTGAACTTACCAGAGCAATACCAAACCACAATATAAAATACATGTGGACGTTGTGTTAAGAATCGTTTTGATTACTATGTGCTTGTTTTTCTAAAAAAGTTTGCAACATGAGTGCAGCTGCTGAAGCATCATCATCTCCTTGTGATACTGCTGAACGTGTAGAAAAACGCTCATCTTGTTTGTGTACAGGTTTCCCTGTTTTTTGCGCTATGCTTTCAATAAACCGATCAACCTTTTGTGCTTGTGCACCCGCTTCTCCAGAAAGTTGTAATGGATAGCCCACTACTATTTCATCTATTTCTTCCTTTTCTATACTATCAATAACTTCATTGAGAGATGACACAATGGTCAATGGTGTTGCAATGGTAAGCTCATCACTCCCCTTTGCTAATCCTATTTTTGCTGAACCATAGTCTATACCAAGGTAATTCATATTGTATCTCCCCCTCCTTTAGAATAAATAGTTACTGTGTCAAAACACGAGGTCCTTTTTTAGTAATGGCAATGGTATGCTCAAAATGTGCGGTTAACGAACCGTCACGACTTACTACTCCCCAGCCATCATCTGCTGTTGCAATAGCATCGCCACCTAAGGTAATCATCGGTTCTATAGCAAGCACCATTCCTTCTTGTAATGCGTCACCTGACCCTTTTTTACCATAGTTTGGTACTCGTGGTTCTTCGTGTACCGCATGCCCCACACCATGTCCAACTAAATTACGTACAATACCAAATCCTTTTGCTTGCTCTTCAACTGCGTGTCCGATATCTCCGATGGTGTTTCCTACTTGTGCTGCTTGCACACCAACCGCTAAACATTTTTTAGTTACTTCAATAAGCTTTTGAGCATCTTCTGAAACCGTGCCAATAGCAACGGTTATCGCATGATCCGTAAATAATCCTTCGTATTCCATACCAAGATCTAATCCAATAAGATCTCCTTTTTGAAATATCAAATCTTCGTACGGAATGCCATGCACCACCATATCGTTTGGGGAAACACACAACGCGTTTGGAAATTCTTCGCCTTTTGGTCCAAAACCTTTAAACGAAGGAATACCACCTTCTTCTCGAATGCGTTTTTCTGCGTAGGCATCCAGTTCTCCAGCAGAAGCACCAACAACACAACGAGCGACAACTTCTTGCATAATCTGTGCAAGTTTTGCGCCACCAACGGCTAGTGTTTCAATTTCTTCTGCTGTTTTTATGAGTGCCATGTAAGCTGTTATGAAAATAATTGTGCGACTGATTGTGTAACTTCTGGAATGCTTGGTGTGCCATCAATACGATGTACAATACCTTGTGGTTCATATAATGCAATAACTGGTTCTGTTTCTGCATGGTACACATCAAGTCGCTGTGCAATTGCCTCAGGTGTATCATCATGACGTTGTTCTAATGGAGTGCCACAGAGATCACAGATTCCCTCTTCCTTTGATGGTTGAGACAACACATTGTATACTTGTTTATCTTTTGGACACACACGCCGTGCACTTAAACGTTTAATTGATTCGTCTTTTGGTAACTCAAATGCGAGTACATGTGTTGGTGTAATATCTTCTGGAAATCCTTGTGCTTGTTCTGGACTACGTGGGAAACCATCAATAACCGCTCCGCCTGTAGATTTCACTGCTTCACGTATTTTTGTACTCATAAGTGCAATAGCATCTTCTGGTGGAACAAGATTTCCTTGATCCATAAAAGAGGCAAAACGTTTGCCTAATGCACTACCTGTTGCGATTTCGTTTCGCAGGAGTTGTCCTGTTTCTAAATACGGTACCCCAAGTTTTTCTGCAAGTACTTTTCCTTGGGTTCCTTTCCCTGAACCTTGTGGGCCAAGGAGAATTATTACTGGTTTTTTATCAGTCATACGACGAAATTCTAGCATATATAAGCGAAAAAATAAATAAAAAAAGGAAAGATGATTAGATCTTCCCTAAAAAGTAAAAAAGGCTAAAAGGAGCAACATGTGATACTTCAATTCTTTCGGCAGAAACCCGATTCCAGCATTCTTCGCCCATCTTGAGCAACTCTGGAATGCCCTGAATAAAACACTCTTCTACAATATCAATTGATTCTTTGTCACCAGTAATAACAGATTCACCGCGATGTCTATTGCCCGAACCGGTAATAAGTACATCATACGCTGGATCAGAAGCTAACAATTCAGAAAGCCCCTGAGTGGTGTGTGCATCTGAAACAGTGAATTTTAGAGCATCAATTTTCCTACGAATATCGCTCATGGTTCTTACTCCTTTTTTTTGAGTAATACTACAATGAAATGAACAAAAAAACATAGCATAAAAATACACAATTGTCAACAAACAAAAAAACTGACCTTTCGGCCAGTTTTTAAATGATACAATCTAGAACTTTTCGTAATCTCGCATTACTAATTGCGAGTCAATTTGTTTCACACTTTCAATCACTACAGAAACAACAATCAAAAGAGACGTACCACCAATAACTAAGTTAGTACCGGTAAAGTTTTGAAGAATCAAAGGTAAAATTGCAATACCACCTAAGAACAATGCACCAGCAAAAAGAATGCGGTTAGACACACTGTCTAAATAGCGTTCGGTTTCTTTTCCAGGGCGAATACCTGGGATAAAGCCACCTTGTCGTTGTAAGTTTTCTGCAATTTGATCTGGCTTGAAAATAACAGCCGTATAAAAATAGGTAAATCCAAATACCAATAAGAAATAGAAAATACCGTAGAACAATTGGTTTTGGAACAGATCAATAACAAAGTGAGCAATGGATTGCAACGTTGGTGTTGATTGTACAAAAAACTGAGCAATAAGTGGTGGGAACAACACAATAGAAATAGCAAAGATAATTGGGATCACACCAGCTTGGTTTACCTTTAATGGCAAGTGACTTTGTACGCTACCAGACATGGCAGCACCACGAGCAAATTTACCATACGTAACCGGAATTTTGCGTTGTCCCTCGGTAATATAAATCACACCAGCAATAGTAACTACCGCAATAAGGAGGAATAATACTACGTTAATCAATTGTGACTGATCGTATGAAGATGCAATACGCAATAATGAAGTTGGTAAACTTGCAATAATACCAGCAAAGATAAGCAATGAAAGACCATTCCCTACTTTGCGTTCTGAAATTAATTCACCAAGCCACATAAGGAACATAGAACCAGCGGTCACCACCAACATAATGGTAACTAATTGCCATGGACCAATATCACTTAAAAATCCTTGTCCAAGTTGGCTTCCGCTTCGTTGTAAAAACACAATAGTTCCATATGCTTGTAATAACGCAAATGGTACGGTTGCAAGTCGAGTCCATTGATTGATTTTTTGGCGACCTTGTTCACCATCTTTTTGCATTTCTTCAAACTTTGGCACAATCATGCCTAACAATTGGAAAATAATAGATGACGTAATATATGGACCAACACCAAGCATCACCACAGAAAAGTTTTCTAAACCACCACCGGTTAAGATGTTTAAGAGTCCTAAAATTTGATTTGAATTAAAAAATGATTGTAATCCTGTAACATCAATACCAGGAACTGGAATGTGTGCAAGTAATCGGAAAATAACCAGCACGAATAAGACAAAGAGGATATCATTACGGATATCCTTTGTATTGAGTATTTGTTTGAGCTTTTGAGCGATCATGTGTTACACAGTCTCGCACGTTCCTCCGGCTTTTTCAATTGCTTGACGAGCAGCATTTGAATAAGCAGACGCACGAATAGTTAATGCTTTAGTAAGAGTACCATGACCCAACACTTTAAATCCAGCGCGAGCAGAACGGATCAATCGTTTTGCTACCAATGCTTGTGCAGTAACCTTTTCTCCAGCTTCAAATGCTTTTTCTAAATCAGAAAGATTTACCACAGGCACCGTTACAGAAGCACGTTTAAATCCACGCAACTTTGGTGTTCGGATCAATAATTGATGAAAAGCAGCACGTCGAGCAAGACCTTGTCGACCACCACTACGCGCACGTTGTCCCTTAAGACCACGAGCAGAAAAGGTACCTTTTCCAGAACCTTTACCACGTCCTAAGCGTTTTTTCTTACGTGCACTACCTTTTGGTAAATTGTGGAGTGTATATTCCATAAAATATTATTTCTTGTTGGTACTGTCTGCTTTTTTGGCAGCAGGTTTTTTATCTGTTTTGTTAGTATCAGCTTTCTTTTCTGATTTGTCAGACCCGCCTTGGGTGGGCTTTTTTTCTTCTTTCATTGGCTTACGAGGTGCTTTAAGCTGAGACAATGCTGCAACAACAGCACGTGCATTGTTTACTTTGTTACTGGTACCAAAAATCTTTCCTACGATATCACGTACACCGGCAAGATCAAACACTTGGCGTACCACACTACCAGCAATAACTCCACTTCCAACCGGAGCTGGTTTAAGTAATAATTGTGCACTGTGTGCACGAACACGTACTGCATGTGGAATAGTACCGGTTTCGGTTAATGGTACACGAATCACTTTTTTCTTTGCGTCGTTTACCGCTTTGCTAATTGCAAGTTGTACATCTGCACCTTTTGCAATACCAATACCCACGCGTCCTTTATGGTCACCAATAGCAACACAGGCACGGAAACGCATACGTTTACCACCTGCCATCACACGAGTAACACGGGCTAAATCTAAAATCATTTGATCAAACTCGTCACGTGGTTCTTGCGCACGTGTTTGCTTTTTTCTTCGTCCTTGTTGTCCTTTAGTTGCCATAGATATAATAGTTGCTTAAAATGTGAGCCCGCCAGAACGGAGTGATTCTGCAAGTGCCTTCACACGACCATGATATTGCTTAGGCCCACGATCAAAAATAATATGAGTAATACCTGCTGCTTGTGCCTTTTGTGCAAGCACTTCACCAAGTTTTGTTGCACGTTCTGTTTTAGTACCTGTTTTTTCGGTATCACGAGCAGAAAGAATTGTTGTACCTTGTGTATCATCAATAAACTGCACAAACATACTTGCAAGTGAGGTTTGCACTGAAACACGTGGACGTTCTGCAGTCCCTTGCATGCGTGAGCGAGTACGGGTGCTTCGTCGTTGTGTGCGTTCTTGTTTTGCTACTTGTTGTTTTGACATATGATTATTCTCCGCTCTTCATTACTTTTCCTTCTTTTCTGCGGATCACTTCGTCCATGTATTTAATACCTTTTCCTTTGTATGGTTCAGGTTTTCTAATTTTACGAATGTTAGCAGATACTTCACCAACTAACTGTTTGTCAATACCAGTTACGGTAATCACGTTTCCTTCAACTGCAAAGGTAATACCATCTGGAGCAGAAACATCAACAGGATGTGAGTATCCAACATGCAATTGTAAGGCAGAACCTTTCAATGCAACTTTGTATCCAACACCATTTACTTCCAATTGTTTTGAAAATCCTTCGTGTACACCTACTACTGCATTTGCAAGTAAACTACGGGTTAATCCCCAGAAAGCTGCAGCTTCAGAGCTTGCTTGTTCAGGGATAGATACCACTACTTCATTTCCTTCTTGTGCAACTGACACCTGAGAAGCAATAGGTACCACTAATTCCCCTTTTGGTCCTTTTACGTGAGCTTCACCATCACCAAGAGTAACGGTAACGCCATCTGGGACAATAATAGGTTGTTTTCCAATACGTGACATACTTATGAAACTGAGAATAATACTTCTCCACCAACACCTTGTTTGCGTGCTTCTTTGTTGGTTAATAAACCTTGTGGAGTTGAAATAACTGAAATACCATATCCATTTTGTACTGTTGGTAATTCAGTACTCTTACTATATACACGACGACCTGGTTTGCTGACACGATCCATAGCTTGAATCACCCCACGTCCATCGGTTCCATACTTTAACGTAACACGAAGGAATGGTTTCCCATTATTTTCTACTTGTGCAACATCGCTAACATAGCCCTCTTTTTTGAGGATATCTGCGATATTGCTTTTTAACTTCGAAAATGGAATAAGCACACTTTCATGACGTGCTGAAAGGCCGTTTCTCATTCGAGTTAACATGTCTGCGATTGGATCTGTCATCATATAATATAGGGTTGCTTATGAAAAATATTACCAGCTTGATTTTTTAACACCAGGTAATTCACCTTTGCTGGCAAGCTCTCTGAAACAAATACGGCAAATACCAAAATCTCTCATATATCCACGATTTCTACCACATTTCCAACAACGTCGAACTTTTCGAGTAGAAAATTTCGGTTTCTTATTTGCTTTTAATTTGAGTGCTAATCGAGCCATAAATATTATTTCTTAAATGGGAAACCTAATGCAGTTAACAGTGCTAAACCTTGTGCATCGTTTTCTGCAGTAGTCTTAATAGTAATTTGTAAACCATGTAAGTGTGCAACATCATCACCTGCTACTTCTGGGAAAATGTTATGTTCTTGTACACCAAGGGTGTAGTTGCCTTTACCATCAAAGGCTTTTGGGTTTAAACCACCAAAGTCACGCATACGTGGTAAGGTTACATGAATTAATTTATCTAAAAATGATAAGGCACGTGTTCCGCGTAAGGTAACCACCGCACCAACAACCATACCTTCACGAATTTTAAAGTTTGAAATAGATTTACGTGCTTTTGTTGGTACTGCTTTTTGTCCGGTAATAGTGGTGAGTGTTTCAATAATTGATTCTTCATCAGCTGAACCACCTTTTTTTACACGAGCATTAATCACTACTTTTTCAATACGTGGAGTTGCAAGTGGATTTTTTACACCAAACAATTCCTCACGTTTTGGAAGTATGTCTTTTTCAAATTGTTCTTGAATAGGTTGCATATACTAAATTGCTTGCTTAGCTCGTTTACTCATACGGGTTTTTTTGCTGCTGTCTGCGCCTACTTCATACCCAACACGAGTTGGTTTATTGGTATGAGGACAAAGCAACATGACATTTGATACATGAATTGGTGAAGGGAACTCAATGCGTTGTCCTTCTTGACCAGTTCGTTGTGATCGTAAATGTTTTGACAAAATATTCACTCCTTCAACTGAGACACGGTTTAAACGTGGAAATGCTTGTAACACTTTCCCTTTTTTACCTTTGTCTTTTCCTGCAATCACTTGTACGGTATCGCCTTTTTTAATCTTCATATGATTATAAAACTTCAGGAGCTAATGAAATAATTTTAGTGTACCCTTTTCCGCGCAACTCACGAGCAACTGGACCAAAAATACGGGTACCACGTGGATCTTTTGCTTTTTTCTCTGGCAACAACACTGCAGCGTTTTCATCAAATCGGATACGTGATCCATCTGCACGGGTAATGGTTTTCTTTTGTCGCACAATAACACCATGTACTACATCACCTTTCTTTACCATGCTGTATGGTTGTGCTTCCTTTACCACTAACGTAACCACATCACCAATTTGAGCATATCGGCGTTTGGTACCACCAAGCACATGAATACACTGCAATTTTTTTGCACCGGTATTATCTGCTGAGTTAAGATATGTCATGAATTGAATCATATGATTCGTTATGCTTTGCTAATAATTCTCCAACGTTTGGTTTTAGAAATTGGGCGTGTTTCTTCAAAAACTACACGATCGCCAACACGAAGATCATCCTTACGGTAATCACATGCGTATTTCTTACTCACGGTAAAACGTTTTTTGTATACAGGATGCATGTTTACTCGATCAACACGAACCTGTACGGTGTGTTGTGCACCAATACTGGTTACGACTCCTTCGAGTTGTCGTTTGCCCTTAAGTTGTTGTGTAGCTTCTGCCATATAATAGGTTATGATTATTCTTTGGTTTCCTTAGTTTCCGTTTCTTGGGTTGCAAGTTTGGTAAGCAATCGTGCAATGGTCTTTCGCATAACGTTAATAGTATGCACTTGCTTTAATGCACCTGCTGATGCTTTGAATCGAGCATCAACGAGTTGTGCACGTTGTTCTTGCAATGCTTTTTCTGCTGCCTCGCGTGACATTGATTGTATTTCACTCCATTTCATAGTTATTCTTTTTCTACAAATTTAGTGCGAACAGGTAATTTATATGAGGCAAGACGCATTGCTTCTTGAGCTGCTGTTCTATCAACACCATCAATTTCGAACAATACGGTCCCCGCTTTTACCACGGCAACATATCGATCCACATTTCCTTTACCAGAACCCATAGGCACTTCTGAACCTTTTGCGGTTACTGGTTTGTCTGGGAAAATACGAATCCATACTTTACCACCACGTTGAATATAACGTGTCATAGCACGACGAGCAGATTCAATTTGGCGTGAAGTAACCCAACTATTGGTAGTTGCCTTTAATCCATAGCTTCCAAAGCTTACTTTATTGGTACGTCCCGCTTTACCACGGATACGTCCTTTGTGCCATTTTCTATGTTTTACTTTTCTTGGTAATAACATACTGTTTATGAAGATTGCTCGTTGCGACCTTTTTTACTCGTAATTTTTTTAATTTCTTTTAATACGTCTTCTGAACCGGTATTTTTTTCTTTATCTGATTCATCTAATACTTCACCACGGTAAATCCATACAGAAACACCAATCACTCCGTAGGTAGTATGTGCCAATGTGTGATCATAATCAATATCAGCACGAAGGGTGTGCAATGGAATGCTTCCCCAGTTTACCACTTCTGCACGTGCAATATCTGCACCGTTTAAACGACCAGAAACACGAATCTTTACACCTTTTGCTCCTGCTTTTTGTACTTGGTCCATTGCCTGACGCATTGCTCGTCTAAACGGCATACGTTTTTCGATATCTGCGGCAACATTTTGACCAACCACAGCTGCTGAAAGTGCTGCTTGGCGTACTTCGTGAATATTGATTTTCACTTTCTTTTGGTTGCGTAATACTGCTTTTTCAACATCTTTCTTCAATTCTTCAATACCAGCACCACCGCGACCAATAACCATACCAGGTTTTGCGGTATGAATATTAATAACGATTTCACCACTAGATCCTGAACGTTCGATTTCTACTTTTTCAACACGTGCATCACGCAATTTCTTTGATACATATGAGCGAATAAAAACATCCTCACGTAAGTGATCACGGTAACCGCTCTTAGGAGAAAACCATTTAGATTTCCATGTCCCAATAACGCCGAGTCTGAAATTAATTGGATGAATTTTTTGTCCCATAGATATTATTTTTTCTTAGATGCTTCTTTACTCGTTTTTTCTTCTTTTTTTGGTGCTTCTTTTTTTGTTTCAGAAGCCTGCGCTTTTGGTTCTTCTTTCTTTTCTACTTTTTCTGCAACGTCTTTTTGTGTACCTTCTTTTGCGTCTACAACAATAGTAATGTGGCTTGTTCGTTTGCGAATTGCTGCTGCACGTCCAAATGCACGTGGTCTCCAACGTTTTAAGGTTGGTCCTTCATCAACATATGCTGCTGCAATGTATAAATCTTTTTCGTTTAATTTATTGTTATGCACCGCATTTGCTACCGCTGAATTCAACAATTTCAATACCATTGGTGCTGAACCTTTGGTGCTTTGTACTAATTGATCACGCGCTGAAGCAACATCCATATTGCGGATCAAATTAATCACTAACCGTGCTTTACGCGGTGATACTCGTTGAAATCGTGCATGTGCTCGTACTCCTTGTTGCATATACCTTATTTACCTTCTTGTTCTTTCATCAATTTACCACTGTGACGGATAAATTTCTTAGTTAATGAAAATTCACCTAACTTATGACCTACCATATCTTCCACTACTGACACAGGAACATGTTCTTTACCATTATGTACGCCAAATGTAAAGCCAACCATTTCTGGAGTAATTGTCGCGCTACGTGACCATGTTTTAATAACGGTTTTGTCACCCGCTTTTAAATTGGACACTTTTTTCAAGAGTCTTTCGTCTATAAATGGTCCTTTTTTAGTTGATCGTGACATACAATAATGTAAATGACTTAAATCTGATAGTTATTATTTCTTCTTTCTTCGGCTTCGAACGATAAATGCATTACTTGCTTTATGTTCTTTTCGTGTACGTACTCCCAATGCAGGTTTACCCCATGGAGTCTTTGGTCGTTTCATACCAATTGGAGAACCACCTTCACCACCACCATGTGGGTGATCAACTGGGTTCATTGCTTTACCACGTACACGTGGACGAATGCCACGTAAGCGTGTTCTTCCTGCTTTTCCTAAACGGACCAAGCTCCACTCACTATTACTTACTTGTCCAATTGTTGCAAGTGCATTTTCTGAAATCTTACGTACTTCGCCACTCGGTAATTTTACTAATACAAATCCTTCTTCATTTGATAATACGGTTGCACTACTTCCTGCACTACGCACAATTTGTACGCCTTTGTTAGGTGCTAACTCAATATTACTAATCAATACACCTGCTGGAATATACTTTAATGCCATGCGGTTTCCTGGTTTTACATCCAATGCTCTGGTACGTGTGGTTTCAATCACATCTCCTGTTTTTAATCCTTTTACTGCAACGGTGTATGCTTTTTTACCATTTGGATATACAAGCAATGCAATGGTAGCGGTACGATTTGGATCGTATTGAATACCAATAACACGTGCTTGTTGTTCTTCAACTTGTGTATAAAAATCCATCACGCGATACTTTTGTTTTGCACCACCACCTTGATGACGTACGGTAATACGTCCAGTACTATTTCGTCCTGCTGCATTTTTTTGTGCACGCAACAATGAACGTTCTGGTTTTTGTTCACCAGAGGTGTTCTGTACCAATACTGACGCGCCGCGTCTTCCTGGTGTTGTTGGTTTGTATCGTTTAATAGGCATACAATGTTATACAATTACACTCCTTCGTATAGTGAAATAGTGCTTCCTTTTGGTACACGGATATACGCTTTTTTCCATGCTGACTGTTGTCCAATGGTGCGTCCATAGCGTTTTACTCGTGCAGGCATATTTACTATACGCACTGCAGTTGGTTCAACCGCATACAATGCTTTAAAAGCTTTTTTAATTTCTACTTTATTTGCTTTTTCTGTTACCACAAAAGTGTAAATATCATCTGAACCAAGTACGGCACTTTTTTCTGAAACCAATGGTTTTACAAATATACCATGTCCTTTTTCAAATCGTTTTACATTTTGAGTAGCTTTTGATGCTTTCTTTGCTGGTTCCTTTACTTTCTTTTCTTCTTTTTTAGGTGCATCATCTTTTGGCTGCATTTTTGCTGCAGCTTTTTTGTGCTCTTCTGATTTTTCTTTAAATACATTCCACATATCGTTAAGCGCTACGTAATTGCGTAGTAAGCGTTGCAACAACATCCTTACTGGTCACAATAACTGATGATGCTAATACATCTAACAAATTAATATTTTCAACACGAACTGATGATACTTTTTCAAGATTTCTGGTAGACAATATTGCAAATGCTTGATCGTTTCCTGAAACGAACAATACTTTTTTAGTATCAATATCTAATGTTTTCAATAATGCTGCAACCGTTTTAGTTGATGGTTTTTCAAAAGCAACATCTTCTAATACAACAAATCCATTATGAGCAACACGGTCAGACAACGCAGCAGTTAATGCTTTACGAGCCATTTTCTTTGGAATACTCAATTTTACAATTTCAGTATTGCGTGGACCAAAGGTTGCACCACCACCTCTCCATAACGGAGAACGGATAGAACCATGACGTGAACGACCGGTTCCTTTTTGCTTCCAAGGTTTTTTACCACCACCACGTACTTCGCTACGATCTTTTACATGTGCGAGTGGTTGACGTGCGTTTGCACGCATAACATGTACGACTTGTTGAATGAGTGTTGGGTTTGCTTTTTGAGCAAATACCGCATCATCTAAATCAAGCGTACCGGTTTCTGATCCTTGTAAGTTGTAGGTTTTTACGGTTGCCATAACAGTTGTAAGTAGTAAGTGATAAGGTACAAGATGAATAGCTGTTCCTTATTTCTTACTTCTTATATCTTATTTAGTTTCAGCTTCTTTTTCAGTAGTATCAGATTCATTTTGTTTATTTTCATTATTCCCTGCGGGTACCATATCGCCTTCTGCTCTGATTTCTACTAATCCATTACGTGGACCAGGAACAGCACCACGAATATATACTAAGCCTGCTTCTGCATCAATTTTTGCAATGCGTACGCCCTTTGTAGTAACGCGTGTGCCACCCATGCGGCCAGCCATGCGCATACCAGGGAATACACGTGCAGCATCGGTTGCACCAATAGAACCTGGTGAGCGGAGGTCATGCTTGTGTCCGTGTGTTTTTGGTGCACCATGGAAACCATGACGTTTTACCACACCGGCAAAACCACGACCTTTGCTCGTACCTGAAACAGCAACTGTTTCACCTTCTTCAAATGTTTCTGCGGTATACGTATTACCCACAGCAAATGAAGCAGCATCATCAACACGCATTTCACGCATTAATGGTTTTTCAATAGCTTCTTTCACATGCCCTGCCATTGGCTTATTTACATGCTTACTTCCTTCAGCAAAAGCAAATTGCACAGCAGTATATCCGTCTTTTTCAGCGGTTTTAACCTGTGTTACCACTCCATTACCAACACGGATAACGGTTACCGGAATAACG
The DNA here is from genome assembly GCA_964611875.1 of uncultured Gammaproteobacteria bacterium. Taxonomy (GTDB): domain Bacteria; phylum Patescibacteriota; class Patescibacteriia; order UBA2169; family UBA2169; genus CAZTBF01. Next base: position 303,653 of record CAZTBF010000002.1, on the reverse strand, counting down.
GTACCATCATCGGCATAGAGTTGTGTCATGTTGCTTTTTCTACCAAGAAGAAATTTCATAAATAATGGCTATAAAAAAAGTTGGGTGGAAGCCCAAACTTTTCTCAATAAGATACGATACATCCACGAGAGATGCTTATGTATTATATTATTAGGTTAAGAAAAGTTTAAGCTCCTGAGAATGACTCTTTGTTTCAACTGTCACCCTTAGATAGGGACATCATTGACGCAATGTAGTAATTCTTTATGACTACGGATTACAGATCTGTTACAGATATACAGATGTTGGTTCAAGGCCATTTGCTTGAATGCACATCTGTATATCTGTACTGATTCGTAATCTGTAGTAGTTTACATTTTGATTTCAATATCAACACCTGATGGAAGATTCAAACTCATGAGTGAATCAACCGTTTTTGGTGTTGGTTCTAAAATATCTACTAAACGCTTGTGTACACGCATTTCATATTGATCGCGTGAATTTTTATGTACAAACGTTGATTTATTTACGGTGTAACTTGTTTTTTCTGTTGGAAGCGGAATCGGACCAGAAATTTCTGCACCACTACGTTCTGCTGTATCAATAATCGTACGAGTAGATTGATCGATGATCTTACTATCATATGCACGAATTTTGATGCGGATACGTTGTTTTGCTGACGTATCTTGTGCCTCTTGTTTTGTCTGTTTTTCTGCCATGTGACAATTACGATTCCTCCGTCCACGAACCTATTCCCCAGTAAGGAACACATTCGTGGACGGAGGAGAGCGTTATGTATTATTTAGTGATTTTGGTTACCACACCTGCACCAACAGTTCTACCACCTTCGCGAATAGCGAAACGAGTTTGATCTTCGAGTGCGATTGGAGCACCAAGTGTTACTTTAAAGCTGATGGTATCTCCAGGCATAACCATTTCTGTACCTTCTGGAAGTTCTACTTCACCAGTAACATCGGTCGTACGGATGTAGAATTGTGGTTTGTATCCTTTGAAGAAAGGAGTATGACGACCACCTTCTTCTTTAGAAAGGATGTATACTTCTGCTTCAAATTCAGTATGAGGAGTTACAGAACCTGGTTTTGCAAGAACTTGTCCGCGTTCAACGTCTTCTTTCTTGGTACCACGTAAGAGGATACCAGCGTTGTCACCAGCACGTCCTTCGTCGAGGTTCTTGTTAAACATTTCAATACCAGTTACCACTGTTTTAGTTGTGTCATGAATACCAACGATTTCTACTTCATCGTTTAATTTCAAAATACCACGTTCGATACGACCAGTAACTACGGTACCACGTCCTTCGATTGAGAAGATATCTTCAATAGGCATTAAGAAATCTTTTTCAGTATCACGTACTGGTTCTGGGATGTGTTCATCAAGTGCTTTTACTAAGTCCATGATTGGTTGAGCAGCTGCATCATCACCTGGATTTTCAACAGCTTTCAAAGCGCTACCACGAATTACAGGTACTTCATCACCAGGGAATTCGTATTTCTTTAAGAGATCACGGATTTCTTCTTCAACAAGGTCAACCAATTCTGCGTCTTCTACTTGGTCTACTTTGTTAATAAATACCACAATGTAAGGCACACCAACTTGGCGAGCAAGCAAGATGTGTTCACGAGTTTGAGGCATAGGACCGTCTGTTGCTGACACTACCAAAATAGCACCATCCATTTGAGCGGCACCGGTAATCATGTTTTTTACATAGTCAGCGTGACCAGGACAGTCAACGTGAGCGTAGTGACGAGTTTCTGATTCGTATTCTACGTGAGTGGTAGCAATAGTAATACCACGGTCTTTTTCTTCTGGTGAGTTGTCGATTTCTTCGACACTACGGTCTTGAGCTGTAAGACCTTTTGCTGAGAGCACCTTAAGAAGTGCTGCGGTCAAAGTAGTTTTACCATGGTCTACGTGACCAATGGTTCCTACGTTGACATGAGATTTTGATCGATCAAATTGTTCTGCCATATGAGTTACGTATGGAATAAATTATTTATAGATTGATTGAAGTAATAAATTCAACTTACAAAGTATACCAAAAAACCTTATAAATGCAAGTGTTTAACTGACTTGCTCAAAATAGTATGGTTCATCGTCTTCGTAGTCATCTTCGTCCTCTTCTTCCCAGTATCGAGAATAGGTACTATTTTCGCTATTATTAGCCAAATATTCATCGTTTTCTAGTGCTTCTTCATGACCTTCAAGCTTGTTTCCTTCGAATGATGAACTGTTCTCTGATACTCCAGCGGTTGATTCTTGTTGATTTTTCCACACCGCTATATCGCGATTAATTCTACTTAAAAGTTCCTCTTCTGTCAAGTTTGCGATATTTCCATCATTCATGACCATATGTTCATAGTCATCAAATGACAATACAACATGTGCATCTGACCCGTCTTCAGACACAATAATACATCGATCCCCTGTTTTCTTTACCAATGAAAAAATTCTTTGTAATGCCTGCATAGTTTACTTTGTTACTGTTTTATTCTTTTTACCAAATGTTTTGATTTGTTACAATGGGTGTGTTTTACCGAAGTGTTGAGGAATTGGAGAATGGAGAGTTGAGGAGATCTCTCGTCATTCCGACCGAAGTGAATATGCTGTACTCAGCTATGAACGAAGTGGAGGAATCCCTTTTACTTGGCATATACAAGGGATCCTTCGACTCGTGAGTACACTCGCTCAGGATGACAAAGTAATGGCACATCTTCTCAAATTCCCAAATTCCACAATTCCATATCTCCTCACCTATTGTTCTTGTTCAAAAAGCTCAAAATACTTTCCAAGCTTTGGCGCTTGAGCTCCATAGCCTACTAATGCTTGTTCTGGCACAATAGTAGCACGTAATCGTGCGAGTGACTCTGCGGCTATATCAAACCGAGTTCGAGAAACTTGTGATTTTTGAGTTGCTATTGCTTGTTTTTTCTTTTTCATGAGGCCACTATCGTATGCAAAAATGGTGTTAAATTCATTTTCTGCAAATAACGACCACATGCCTTCGTACCCCCAAATAGAAACTGTCTTTTTTGTTTTTGATTGATACTGCTCAATAGCCTGCAATGCTACTTCCCTACTTGTTTTATGTGTTGGGTGTTTGTCATTTTTTTGTGGAACAAATATAAGCGTAGGCTTCACTCGATTACATAATGAAAGAAGTGTTTGAGTATCTTTCTTTATTGCTTGGGTTTGATTTTTTGCATCATAAAACTGTGCTCGTATAAAATGAGGTGTAGTATTGAGTACTCGTGATTCTGCACGTGCTTCTTGTTCCCGCGTTGCAATAACTTCCTTTTGTGAAGCATCACGTATCATACTGCGATACCCTGTGGTCATAATGGCAATATGTACCTTGTTATACTTACTTAATCCAGCAATGATTCCCCCTAGAGAAATAGATGCATCATCTGGATGGGGAGCAATTACCAATATACGTTCTTTTTTTGGTAAATCATCCTGTGTTAACACAGATACCTCACCTTCATTAAATAAGAAAGGAGAAGCATATTCTTTCGTTAATTGTGATGCCGCTGCTTCATCTACTATAACGGTTACATTTGGATGCCATTGAATAATGGATGCGGGTATGTCGGTCGTAACAGGGCCTTCGAGCGTTTTTGCTATTGCTTGTGCTTTTTCTTTTCCAGAAGCTATGAGTACCAGCTTTTTTGCGTCCATAATGCTTGCTAGCCCCATGGTTATGGCGTGTGTTGGTACTTCTTTTGAAAAATATTTTTTATTCTTTTTTCGTGTTTCTTTGGTGAGTTCTGCTACATGCGTTCTACTACTGAATGGTGTGCCTGGCTCACAAAATCCGACATGCCCGTTTGGTGCAATACCAAGTAGTTGTATGTCTATTCCTCCTGATTGTTTTATTTTGTTTTCATACGTTTGAGCTTCTGCTTCTGGATCTGGTGCATTACCTTTTGGGATGTGCTGATTTTTCTTTGCAATGTTCACTCCTCCAAACAAATGCTTGTGCATGAACGTGTGGTAACTTGCTGGATCTTTTGGAGCAACACCTACGTATTCATCTAAATTAAAAGTGGTGACTTGTTTTACATCGACCTGTTTTTTTTGATATGCTTCTACTAATTCGTGATACACTCCAACAGGTGTTGCACCTGTTGCTAGCCCTAATACGCTTTTTGGTTTGCGCCACACTTGTGCCATAAGTACACGTGCTGCTTTTGCAGACATGTCTTCGTAATTTTTTGTGATGATTACTTGCATATGTATATAGTGTAGCGTGGATAAGACAAAAGTGAAAGAAAAAAAAGACGCATGTTATATACGTCTAGGTAACCATATCTGGACCAGCATAACACCAAAATGCACACAGACCGCAGAGTCCTCCCCCAATAGGGCTTATAACTGAAAAACCATTCCCAAAAAAAGGAAACAAAAAAAATGAAATAATATACGCAAGAACGAACACACACACAGATCTAAAAAATAAACGAAGTAATCTAGTGCCAATGTATTGCACCATTTCGAGTACTTCATTTATCAGTGCATATACCATGAGTTTTGCATGATACATCATTGCTTTTGCGTGATAATCTGCAGCTTTTTTTGCACCAACGGTTTCATGTGGAATATCCATTGAAACCTCCAGAGAAAAATTAAAAGGACGAGTAGTTATGTAGGATATAACAAGTATAGTATTTTTTGTCAATTCAAAAAGACTCGGCATACACCGAGTCTTTTAACTTTATCCTTTAAACTTTGAATTACTCTTCGCTCTTCTCTACTCCCTTTTTCTCCATGATTTCACGAGCAACATTTCCTGGAACTTCTTTGTACTCGCTGAATTCCATAGAGTATGAAGCACGACCTTGGGTCATAGAACGTAATGCTGTTGCATAACCAAACATTTCTGCCAATGGTACTTCTGCATCAATTACTTTCATGTTACCACGATCGGTCATTTCGTTAATTTGAGCACGTTTTGAGTTAAGGTCACCCATAACATCACCCATGAATTCTTCTGGGGTTACTGCTTCTACTTTCATGATAGGTTCAAGCAAAATAGGTTGTGCACTTTTGGTACCTGCTTTAAAAGCCATAATAGCGGCCATTTTAAACGCAACTTCTGAAGAGTCAACATCATGGAATGAACCATCATATACGGTTGCTTTAATATCTACCATTGGGTATCCAGCAACCACACCATTTGCCATTGCCTCTTTAATACCTTTTTCAATAGCAGGAATGTATTCGTTTGGAATTGCACCACCTTTAATTTCGTTTCCAAATTCAAAGTCTTTGTTTTCATCCTCTTCTTCTTCGCTTGATTCATCACGTACCAATGGTTCAATACGTAACCAACAATGACCATATTGTCCACGACCACCAGATTGTTTCACGTATTTACCTTCTGCTTCTGCTTGTGTCTTAATGGTTTCACGATATGCAACTTGTGGTTTACCAATGTTTGCTTCCACTTTAAACTCACGTTTCATACGATCCACAATAATTTCGAGATGCAACTCACCCATACCAGAAATAATGGTTTGGTTGGTTTCATGATCGGTACGTACTTGGAAGGTTGGGTCTTCTTCTGACAATCGAGCAAGTGCAATACCCATTTTTTCTTGGTCTGCTTTGGTCTTTGGTTCGATTGCAATGTGAATAACTGGTTTTGGGAAGTTGATAGATTCGAGCACTACTGGGTGATCTGGATCACAAATAGTGTTACCGGTTACAGTTTCTTTTAATCCAACAGCTGCTGCAATTTCACCAGCATATACTTCTTCTACTTCTTCTCGGTGATTTGCATGCATACGCATGATACGTCCTAAACGTTCTTTTTTACCGGTTGCGGTATTTAATACGTATGAACCAGATTTTAAAACACCTTGGTATACGCGGAAGAATACTAATTTACCCACAAATGGATCTACCGCAACTTTAAATGCCAAACCTGCAAATGGTTTTTCATCATCTGAGGTAATAGCAATTTCTTTTTCACTATCAGTTGGATCGCTTCCTTTAATTTGCGGCACATCAACTGGAGATGGAAGATAATCAACCACTGCATCCAATAATTTTTGTACACCTTTATTCTTCAATGCACTACCACACATAACTGGGAAAAAGTCTGCGGTTGCAACTGCTTTACGCAATGTTGCCTTCCATTCATCCATGGTTACTTCTTCACCACCAAGATATTTATCCATGATTACTTCATCATTTTCTGCAATAGCTTCGAGCAATTGATTGCGGTACTCTTCTGCCTTTTCTTTCATGTCTTCTGGAATATCGGTTTCTTCAATATCTTTACCTAAGTCATCGTTATAGATGTATGCCTTCATTTTAAAGAGATCAATAATACCTTTAAAATTATCTTCTGCACCAATAGGCAATTGAATTGGATATGCACGTTTGGTTAAACGGTTGTGAATAGATTCGATATCTTTGTAGAAATCTGCACCAGTACGATCCAACTTATTGATAAAACAAATACGAGGCACGCCATATTTATCTGCTTGGTGCCATACGGTTTCTGATTGTGATTCCACACCAGCAACACCATCAAACACGGTTACCCCACCATCAAGTACACGCAAGCTGCGTTCTACTTCTGCGGTAAAATCAACGTGACCAGGGGTATCAATAATATTGATACGACAATCTTGCCAAAAACACGTTGTTGCGGCACTGGTAATAGTAATACCACGTTCTCGTTCTTGTTCCATCCAGTCCATTTCTGCAGCACCTTCGTGAACTTCACCAATTTTATGTTTTTTACCGGTATAAAATAAAACACGCTCAGTAGTGGTTGTTTTACCAGCGTCAATGTGTGCAATAATTCCGATATTGCGAACTTTTTCTAAAGGATAGTCTCGTGCCATATATATATAGATAGAAATTGGTTTATGGAAATATGAAATAAGTATGTTGAACTAAATAAAACTAAGACAGGATCTGCCTCGTGTTTATTTTTTTCAAATGACAATACCAATTTCCTATTTCTAACAACCAATTTCGTGATTGATCATTAAGAATTAGGTTATTTTTTACGACTTTTCCGTTTGCTCGTAGAACGAGTTTTAGTAACGGTACCCGAGGATTGTACTACGCGTTTTACCTTCTTGTCAACCTTTGTAGAGAGTTTCTTTTGAAAGGTGTTTACATCCTTGAGCAGATCTTTTGCTAGGCGTTTCCCCTCTGTTCTGTTAATATGTCCGTCTTTTTCAAGTCCTGAGAGAACAGTATTTAGTTGCTCTCCAACCATTTGAGCTAATCCAAGCCCAACATTTACCGCACGTTGTGCGTGTTTTGCTACCTCCTTTTTCGTTGGCATATAAAATAGGTTAGTTTATAACGTTTATAGTATACCAAAAAAACAGTGTATAGAAAAAAATATGTCATCCCGAATCGCCGTAAGGCGATGATAGAATTTCGTGATATAACCTTAGTGTTCTATTCACGGGATTCCATCGACTCGAGTATGATTCTCGGGATGACAGGGAACAATCAAAAACACGGATCTTACAATCCGTGTTCTCTGTGTTAATCAATGTAATTTGTGTCTTATGCAAAGTGTGCGAATGCACGGTTTGCTTCTGCCATGCGGTGTACTTCTTCTTTCTTTTTCATTGCGGTACCTTCGCCTTCTGCCGCTGCCATGAGCTCATCTGCAAGTTTAAATGCCATGGCTTTTCCTTTTCTGCTACGTGCTGCACCAAGTAACCATCGGCATGCAAGATTAAATTTACGTTCGCCACGTACTTCTACTGGTACTTGGTAGTTTGAACCACCGACCCGGCGTGAACGTACTTCTACTTGTGGAGAAATATTCTTGATTGCTTTTTCGTACACATCAAGAGGATCTTGCTTTGTTTTTTCTGAAATAATATCCATTGCTTTGTATACCACTTGTTGTGCAGTAGATTTTTTACCATCGTGCATAACATAGTTAATCAACTTAGCAATAGAAGTTGAGTTGAATCTGATATCTGGGTGAATAACCCGTTTTGGTGCTTGTTTACCGCGCATATATTATGATGATTGCTTTTCTTTCTTAGCTCCGTATAAACTACGTCCTTGTTTTCGACCTTGTACACCTTGTGTGTCATACACACCACGTACTACGGTGTATCGCACACCAGAAAGGTCTTTTACTTTACCACCACGTACTAATACAATAGAGTGTTCTTGTAAGTTGTGTCCCATTCCTGGAATGTATGCGGTTACTTCTAACCCATTAGAAAGACGAACACGAGCAATTTTACGTAATGCTGAGTTTGGTTTCTTTGGAGTGGTTGTGGTTACACGAGTACATACACCACGCTTAAAGCTACTTCCTTTTGCAAGTTTTCGGCGTTTTCTGATAGCAGGATTGTACACAGTTTCTAAAGCAGGAGTCTTTGACTTCTTTACTTTAGTTTTGCGTCCCTTTCGGATAAGTTGATTTACTGTAGGCATGGTATAATGCTCAATTTAATATATAGGTGTACCGCTACATATTACAAATACGATACGAATGTACAAATAGTATATTTTGATACCAAATCCATTTGTATATTTGTACTGTATTTGTAATTTGCGGGACTTGGAAATACTATCAAAAACCCCAACCAAAGTCAACCGTTTGCTAGGCTATTCCGGCTAATCTAAAAAATATACCGAATATTCGCCCAAAAATGTTTATTCCCATGAAATTATCTGCGAATATTAGGAAAAGTAATATCCATGGGCCATTTTGGGTTAACATCACCTTTATATGGTTATATTTTGCGGGTAAAAAGGCAAAAAGAAGCTTTGATCCATCAAGTGGAGGGATGGGGATAAGATTAAATGCTAGTAATATGATGTTAATAAGTATTAAAAATCCAAGAAATTGAACCAATAGATTAACTGGCCCAAGTATTCCTCCCAAAATATTGAGCGCAATCATAAAAACTATAATACTTATAAGATTAGATACCGGCCCGGCAAGTGCAACAAACACCTCTCCCCATTTATGATATTTAAGATTATACGGGTTAAATGGTGCTGGCTTTCCCCATCCAAACCCTGCAATCAGTAACAAAAAGAAGCCAAATGGATCCACATGGGCTATAGGGTTGAGAGTTAAACGACCCATGAGTCTACCAGTGTCATCGCCTTGGAGATATGCCGCAAGTACATGTGCAAATTCGTGTACAGTAATACCATATACTATGGCAAGTACCCAGATGAGAAACATGGTTGGTTCGGTGAATAAAAGGGAAAGAATCATATATGTAGGGCTGATTATACCCTATTGACGGCTTTTAGACAACATGGTATCCTATGACAGTTATATTAATTTTTCCTAACTCTATGGCACGTGTGTGTGAAATTTGTAGTCGTGGCGCTCAAGTTACGAACTCTCGATCAAAATCTAATATTGCGACTAAACGCTTGCAAAAACCGAATCTGCAAAAAATGAAAATTGCTGGTATTCGTGCATTAGTATGTTCAAAATGCAGAAAAACAATGAATAAGCTTACTGTGTAAGATGTACACTATTAAAAACGGAGCACTCTATGCTCCGTTTTTTTGTATACATTAATCTGTTAATTCGACATAATCCCAACCGTTTACAGCACCAGTACATACATACATTCTACTATTTTCGTGATCTATAACTGTACGCCCTCTATATGCATTACTATTACAATCAGCACTTGGAGGAGGACCTGATTCTGAATCTAACTGAATATATGTATATACAGTATTGTCTATAGTTCCAATAGTTAAAGAGGATGTTGGCGAGAGTGTTTGAATACCAACATTACCGGCTGATGTTATATAAAATTGAGGAGTATCAGTGTTATTAAAACCAGCACCAAACCCAGCTGTATCATCAAATACTGCAATATTAGAAGATGCACTATTTTTAAGAATAATACCTCCACCTTGACCAGACCATGGACGAGCAGATTGATATTCTAAACTTACAAAAGTCATGATTTGATCTTCTGGTTGCCCTTCATAAATTGGAGTAATAGGATCACCTGTATATGCCTGCAATGCAATACCTATTGACGCTCCAGAACCAACGAGCTTTGTTGCGGCACCTGCTACTGTTTGAGAAATGGTTAAATAATCTCCTTTTTCAATTGATCCATTTTCTAATGTTACTTTTACAGGAACACGTCCAGATAAAGCAACAGGAACTTGTATCTCGTTGACATATTGATTCGAATCAAATCCACCTAATAACACACCAGGGGCAGAAGAAATAACACCCAAAATTCCTTCAGTGGTACTGGTTGCTACACGCTCGACATATGCACCATCAATATCAGCGATTGCTACCAACTCACCAGCAATTAGGGTATCATCTTTTGTCGGATAATTTTCAGCGACATCGTATGTTGACATAGAACTTGATGATGAATATACAACCCCCTCAGTATTGTTATCTGCGTTACAAGAACTATCACTTCCCACACACAAGCCTCCACCACTTACTTGCAAACGAGCTTCTGGAGCCGTTGTTCCAACACCTACACTTACAAGGGGCTCAACAGTACCAATATCAGTAGTCATCACTTGATTAGACCCATTAACAGATATTGCAACAAACTTACTCAAACCAGAAGCCCATGTAACATCATACCAGGTATTCCCTTGTGCAGCAGCCAGAGCTGTCCATGCAATACCATCAGTTGAATACATAGTTCTATTAGTTCCATCATTTGCAACAGCAACAGCTAAACCACTATCAAGAGCAGTAACACCAAACCATGCATTATCTTCTGCTGCAGAACGGCCTGTCCACGTAATACCATCAGGTGAGGTCATCACACGAGGACTTCCTCCTGAAGCTACAGCAATAAACAGATTCATACTACTAGACCATGTAACATCACGCCAAGTAGAAGAGGCTGGAGCTGTTCGAGATGTCCAAGTGGTACCATCAGGAGAAGTCATAATCTGACCACCTGTAGCAACTGCAACAAATAAATCTAACTCCTCTGACCATGCTACATCTTGCCAACTACTACTTGTTGCAGGAGTTCTTTCTGTCCATGAGGTTCCATTGGTAGAACTCATAACAGGACCACTTGAAGAAACTGCAACAAATACACCAGCACCTTCACCCCATGTTACCCCCCTCCAAATATAAGAAGGCGTTGAACGTTCTGTCCAACTTATTGCATCAGTAGAGCTAATAGCTCTATTAGTGCCATCTCCAGATACCGCAGCATACACATCTAAACTAGGAGAATAAGCTACATCATACCAGGTATTAGAATTTGGTGTCGAACGAGTTGTCCATGTTTCACCATCTGGAGAAGTTTGTATATTACTGGTACCAGAACCATCGCCAATAGCAACAAGTAAATCATCACCATCAGCCCAAATAATTCGTTGCATAGAAGCAATAGCATGAGTTTGAACCTCCCAGTCATTTAAAATTGTTGCATTGTCACCTTGTCCGTGATTAATATAGAGACCAATATTATGTTCACCAGAAATAAACAAATCTTTACCACTGCCAACTTTTATTTGAACAGTATCTGGAGTGGTTGTTGCTGCTTTAATGGTCAGTGATGTTGAGGTGCCAACTCCAAAAGTAAGTGTGCCATTGGTTGCAACAATTTTTGGTGTATTGATATGGTCAATTACGGTAAATACAGATTTTGCTTTAGTGAGTTTTCTATCAAGTGTTTCAGCACTTGTTTCAGACCAGATACCTGCCCTGTTGGTAGTATTATTTGCAACAACAAGTGTATTGTCGGTATATGCAATTGCTGTTGTTGAAGCACCACCATATGATTGCAGATGATCATCTTCTTTTCCCGTATCAGTATGCCATACATCAACTAAGGTATCACTTGCCAGTGCAATTTTAGAAACTGATCCGTCAGTTCCATCATTATCTGTTGTACCGACATAGATATACCCGCCAATAGGGTCCACACTCAAACCAGTAACTCTATTTGTAGTACCCGCAAACAAGTTTGGTCCAACGCTAAAGGTGTCATTATCAGCAAGAGCAGCTGAATGATCTGGAGAAAATTGAACATAATAATCATTTGTTGAAGAAGCGGTTTGAGTAACAAAACGTGTGGTGGTTGCAGAACCTGGACCATCATATATTTGCACAACCGATCCAACAAACTGGCCAGCGGTGTAATCGTTACTGTCGCTTACACCAATACGGAAAGCTGAATGAGTAGATGTCGCATCATTTGCAGTTGCCTCAAAACCACTTTCAAGTGCACGTTTCCCTGAGTCGTATATATGTTTAATTTGAGAAGCTGTATATATTTCTGCAGCAAGCATAGGTTCATCTATCACACCATCAAACGCATCACCACCACCACCAAGAGCACCTATAAAAAGATTTTGCGGAGCAGAAGAAGCAGACATAGTAGTGCTTACTGCTAAAGCTCCATTATAATATACCCTGGCGGTGCTTCCATCATGTGTAACAACAACATGTACCCATTCATTCGCAGGAGGAGTGATGCCCGTATCAGCACATGCCCAACCGCTATTATAGCGACCAAACTCTAAGGTAGATCCATCTGAACATGCAGAATTAGAATGACCCAAAAACCACATATTTGCACTTGGATCGTGTGCAGTAACAATAACATTACCATCTCCAGGGTTGTCATAGTTCACCCAAGCGGAAAAAGTAAAGCCAGAAGTGAGTTGTAAATCACTATCTCCATATCGCACCAAAAAATCATCGGTACCATCAAATTGTATACCTGTATTACGTACACCTGAGACATATTGCATTCCTGTTCCATTTGCATTTCCTGAAGTAAGATCGTTGGCACCCATAGAAATATCATCAATATTTGCAGAGGTACTACTTGCAATACTTGTTAATCCTGCATGATAGAAACCCCACATACCACGAATATCTCCAATCATTTCTTCAGAAATATAATTTTTTGTATAGTATTTTACAGAACTTGTAGCGACCGTAGTTTGATTTTCATTAAGTATAGCAAGATTTGAATCAGTCCCCACATAGAGTGTATTTGAACCAATATCCATATGTGAAGTACCGGTGGTCACAAATAAGTTACCATTTGGAAGCGCACTAAAGTATGGACGAGAAGTGGCAGATGAGCCACCGGACATAGTGTACGCTGTTTCATAGTTAAATCCATCAGACTCTGTGGTCACATCATAATTTACTCTCACAAACTGAGTTGACCATGTGTCACCATTATCTTGAACACTGTATAACGTACCATCTCCTGCTATAAACACAGCGATGTGTTTTTCCGTACTACTATCAACCACTACTCCATCACTTTCATTGATCACACTAACTCCCCCATCCGTTGCAACAGCCACATATGTCTTTCCATCGATAACAGCAGCATGAACATCATTAATATTGTTGTTCACAATGACCACTCCATCAGCAACAAGCGTATATCCTACAGAATCATCGTTTCTATCTTGGATGCTACCATTCCAAAAAGAACGCCCACTGGAGGTATGCCATACCGTAGCATCGTCAGCTTTAAAATCGATAGCAACCATTCTTCCACTTGGATTTCCAACACTATATATTTTTCCATTCAATGCAAATACAGCATCTGACGTAGCAGAATCAATTGATATCATATTTTGTGCACCCCAACCAGCAGAGCCGCTTATTGCATCAAAGCGCATCCACATACTATTATCCTGAGCATCATAAATATAGACAACTCCAGTATCTCCATCTGTGCTTACAATAATTGCCTTACGTGGAAAACATTTAGTACTCCCACGAGTAGCGGTATTCAGTGCTTCATTATACCAACTTGTTCCACGAGCGGTATCGTTACAGGTCCACTCTCCACCATCACTATCCTGCGTTGTGTCATACACAAATACATCATTCACATTTGAAAGGCTCGTAAAAGCAGTTTCTGAACCAAATTCAATATCCTCACGGATAGTAACATTTTTAGTATCTTGATTTACCCCAAATACTGATTGCGATTGCCCATCTGTAATAGCAAGATTCCCCTCAAACACTGCTTCGTTTTTAATACGAATATTTGTTTGCTCCTCAGAACTGTTTCCAAGAGCATCACGCACAGATATTTGAGCACTTGATGCCCACAACTCAGCATCGGTTGCTATGGCAAGAATATCACTACGAACACCCAAAGCATCATCGTTATTACTACTGTGTGATGATGCCCCAAGAGCAACAATATCATCAGCATTCCACGAACTAAATCGATCATCACGTTTTCCTGATTGATGATGCCATACATCAAGAATAGTATCTGTATCTAAACCAATTGCAGTAACACCTCCTGTATTATCTCCATTATTTACCCCTGCGTATAATACACCTGCATCTTCATCTACAAAGACACTTTGCACCGTGGTTGCGACTGAAGAATCTTTAATATAGATACTGTTTGAAATAATTTGGAAATCAGACGTAGTATCTGGAGTAATATCAAATGGAGGGTCTACATAGAATGTATTAGTAGAAGTTGCAACAATTCTGCGTGTTTGCCCAACACCAATACCACCAGTAATTTCCACAAAACTACCAATCCAACCACCTTCTTCTACGCTAATAGAAGAATCCCCAATGCGATCCTCCCCAACTGTTTCTGCATTGGTAACCGCTGAAAGACTTTTTTGTTCAAGTGCTTGTTTCCCTGATTCGTATATGTGTTTTATTTGCGAAGGTGTAAGAGCTTCACCTGTTACAAAAGCTTCGTCAATGCGTCCATTAAAACTAACACTCGAACCATGGACATCCTGACCGACATAGACATTAGTGGCTAGTGACAATTCAGAAACACGCGTAGTTAACACCAAGCTACCATCTACATATAAACTACCTGTTAATGCTCCTTTATCATACACAACAGCTGCATGTTGCCATTTTCCAACAATAGGAGCAACGCTACCACAATGCCATTGATCAGTACCATCAACATCTAATCCTAGTGATATTTTTGATCCACTTGCACAATTTTCAAAAGCCCAGCCACTATTACTGAGAGCACGAAGATTAATATGTTGTCCTGTGGTACCGTCACCAACCGCCATAATAGCATCATCTAAATCACCCACAGCATCGATATTAAACCATGCTCCCATACTCACGCTACCCGTAAGAGATGCAAAACTTGTATTGGTTGCAACATCATCACTACCATCAAAGTCAAGAGCAGAACCACGAACTCCAGGAACAACGTTTGCAGAGGTCATACTACCAGATGTTGTAAGGGTATAATTATTGACACTAATATCTTCATCACTTGAGTAACTTGTTGGTCTATTAAATCCCCACATACCCGCAATTGATCCCACCATTTCTTCGGTAATATAATCCTGGGTATAATATTTCACCGCACCGTTGGTAGCATCTCCTTGCTTTTGAGAAAGCTTAGTAACACCTCCATAGTGACCAATATATACCGTATCAGACACCCCATCGATAAAAGATGTACCTTCAGAAACATAGATACTATTCACGGTTTTGCTTGCACCCGCTACACCAGAAGGATCATACCCTGGAGTTGCTGTTGGAGCATACACTTCTTGTGGAGCACTGTCGTGATTAGTGGTACCTTGTGTTACCCCTTGTGCATAAAAACGTAATCCATTTGCAGACCCATCAGCTAAATCATTCGCATTCCACCACACGCCCCCATCCGCAGTAATCCACACGGCATTTGCTTGCCAATTTTGTCCACCCAAAGCATATTGAGTATCTTCATGATGCACCGCAGTTTCATCTGTTTCATTGATAATAGTAATACCTCCACCACTATCATCACCTGCACCAGTTGCAACACCAACGTATTGCTTACCATTAATATATCGAGCATGAATATCTTTTACTTCGTCATTTACCAAATACAATGTGGCTATTTGTGTGCCAAAACTGGTAAGTGTTTCATTTCGTTTACCAATAACACCCTTACCCTGATAGCGACCACCGTTTGATGCATCATAATATCGGTAACCGGTATCATGTTTAAAATCAATTACACCCAAACCTTCATTTGTGGCGTTTGAACTCAGGTACACTTTTCCATTTAACGCATACACATCAGCGGAACCACCAGTCATCGACCATACCTGATACGTAACACCAGCATTAAAAGTCATCCATAACGTATTATCTTGCGCATCAAAAATATAGATGCCAGTATTGCGTGCAACAATAATTGCTTTTTGTGGGAACGCACGAGAACCACAACGATCATGACTAGTCATGTCGCACCGCTCACCTGTTGCATCTATTTGCTCAATATACCAACTACTTGATTTAGCTTCTGCGTTATGTCGCCATGTCCCAGCATCAAAATCTTTTGTGGTGTCATATACAAATACATCATTAATCCCATCCATAGTAATGAGATCCGTTCCTCCTGCGAGAATAATATCTTCTCGAACAGTAACTGTGCCGTCAGCAGCAACAGCAAAAGAAGGTTTTACAATTGACTCCCCAGCAACACGACCACCAACCGAAAAAGTTCTTCCCACTACTAGATCATTTTTAACGGTTAAATCTGTTTGAACAAGATGTTCACCATGTGGATTAATGGAGGTATTTCTATAGGTGTCAAAACTAAACGCTTCTGTTTCTACCCAAAGTTCAGCATCTGTCCCAATAACTAAGGTTGAAGGATATCTGCCAGATACTGACACACTCACAATATTATCAGAACCAAAGGAAGTACCTTCACTATCGGTAATACTAAGGGCACTATCGGCACTCCACACATCTACCAAACTATCACTATACAAACTAATAGCAGAAACACCTCCAGTATTTGAGCCATCATTCGTCCCTGCATACATGATGTTGTTAATTTCATCCAAGACAACTGTTGTTGTAGATGCGGTTGATCCATACAATTGTTGATATGAATCAGCATTGGTTATTCCTGTTATTTGTGATGTAGTGTGATTTTCAAGTGCACGTTTTCCTGTTTCATACATGTGTTTTATTTGAGAAGGAGTAAGTGCTTCTGCTGTTGCAAATGGTTCATCAATCTGTCCATCAAAATTACTAGCACCATCATGATACGACCCAATGTATATAGCGGTAGGATCTAACGAACCAGTTGCGTTTTCAAGAGGTGTTTCTGCGACTTTGGTACCATCCACATATATTTCTATTCCCCCATTTACACTTTGAAAAACAGCATGATGCCAGTTGGCGTCATAATAATCAACAGCTGTTGTTGTTGCATCTTGTGTGGATGTGTTGTCATCAGACAACGTGAATACTATTTGACCAGATGTATTGAAATGCGTGCTGATAAAATCTGGATTTGTGTACATGTGTGTAATACGCTCAACTGATCCTGGATTACTTGCAGAATTTGATTGAATCCATATTCCAAAAGAAAAATCACCTGTACCAAAACTAAAATCGGAATCACTTGTTCGACTAAAGTATTCCGTACTACCATCTAAATCAATTGCTGTTCCACGCACACCGGTTACATAGTCATCACCAGATATATTAGTTCCTGTAAGGGTATTCCCCTTAATAGAAGCATCTGGGGCATTTGCATTTTGTGTTTCAAATGGCCACATACCACGTATATCTCCAATCATTTCTTCTGTAGTGGTTGCTGATTGATAATATTTAACCGCACCATTGGATTCATCTCCCTGTTTTTCTGAGATTTTAGAAACACCTACATCTGTCGCAACATATATGGTATTTGAAGTTCCATCAATAAAAGAAGTCCCGCTGGTAACATATAAATCATTCATATCCTCAGCAGTACTATTACTACTTTGTAATAAAGGTGTACCACCAGCGTTATATGTTGCATCTCTCCATGCAGTTAAATCTACGTCTGTTATTGGCAATGCATAGCTTGCACTAAAATAATACGCATCTGCAGAATCTTGTTTCTGAATAAAGTACAACTCACCTTGTGATGTTAAAAATACTTTTTGAATTTCGTTGTATCCTGATTGTGTAAAATCAACAATAGTACCATCAGTCTCATTAATAACACTCACCCCACCGTTTGTTGCAACTGCAATGTACGTTTTGCCATTCACGACACTCCCATGTACATCATTTACACTCGCACCCAATATCTCAAGTTCCATTCCATCTGTAATCCAATAACCAGATTGATTTCTTTGAGCAATATTTCCTGTCCAAACAAACCCATCTGAGCCAGCAAAATCAGTAACATAGTCAACAACTTTTTCATTTTTAAAATTAATTGAAGTCAAAAGCCAATTGGCGTTTCCTACATATACAGTACCATTTAAAGCATAACTCACATTATTTACATCAGATGCTCGTTTCAAAATATAATGCGTTGATATAGTGGTTGTTCCACCATTTAAAAATGTCATCCATAATGTATTATCTTTTGCATCAAATATATGCACAGCAGAATCTGTAGTTACAATAATAGCTTTGCTTGGAAATGCTCTACTTCCACAACGATCATCAGTTAAAAGAGTACAGTTGGAGCCAGTATTGTCTATAGTTTCATTGTACCAAGATGATGATTGTGCTGCTGCATTATTGGTCCAAGCACCCCCATCGCTGTCGCGTGTAGTATCATATACAAACACATCATTAATTCCAGAAAGTGAAACTAAATCAGCGCGACGTTGTTGCACACTATCACCACGCGTAAGAATTTCGCCAGTTGTTGAAGCAATAGAAAAAGCAAGTGTAGAAGTATTTGAATCCGTTACCTCAAATAAGGAAGCCATTGTGCCACCTTGCACAGAAAGCAATGCATTAGGAGTGCTTGAACCAATACCAACTAAACCACTGGAAGTAACAATCATATCAACCGCACCAGAGCTATCACTCACCACAAAAGAAGGGTTACTCCCCTGTCCCACAACAGAAAGTTGTGCCCATGGGGTACTGGTTGCAATACCAACCGTTCCACCATACGGATTTAGCAACAAACTATTGGTAGTACCAGAAGATTGAACCGTTAAATTCCCAGATGCAGACGTAATGTCAAAAGCAAAAGTAGATGATGCAGTTGCACTCGTTGCAATAAAATTAGCAGCCGTTTGCGTTCCTTGAACCAGAGAAGCACCTCCAACAGAAAATAGTGAACTTGGGGTGGTTGTCCCTATACCAAAATTACCATTTGAGGAAGACAGCGTACTGGTTGCACTTCCTGTGCCAAATTGAATGGTCCCTCCAGTAATATCAAACAAACCAGCAAGCGTAAGATTACCTGCAATAGTAGATGTTGCAGTAGCTGATGTTAATTGCAATGCATTTTGAAAAGTTGCTGCACTATTTACTTGTAAGGTTGATGACAACGTTGTGGCACCACTCACTGCAAGAGTTGAAGAAGCAGTTACCGCGTTATTAGTTGTATCAACAACAAGTGCTTGAATACCTTCTGCACTCCGCACATCTAGTGCAAATGTTGTCGTTGTTGCAATTTGCAGAGGATCTGCAACAACCAATGAAGCATATGCACCACCAATAGCATCAAGTGTGGTGGTTCCACCACTATCAGTTCTGAATGCTAAATAATTATTTAAGTCATAACCAGTTGCAAGTTGTGTCGCAACGGATGTTGCTATTTGCAATAAATCATCAATGCGAGCAGCAATGGTTAATGTGTCATTGTTTGAATCACCTAAATCTGTTGAACCTTCCACAGCAAAGTATGAAGCAGTAGTACTTCCCAAACTGGTTGACCCAACCAAAGTTAATGTATTTGCATATACATCCCCTTCCGCATCAACAATAAATTTTGGACTCCCCCCAACTGCAAGACCAAGTAAATTACTATCAGCAATAGCCGTTGCAGGATTGACCGCAAAAGCAGAATTAAGTACAGCAGAATCAGCAACATCTATTGCCCATGCTCCAAACGTATGAGCAGTAACAGTCGCTGCAGGTTGCAAACTAAATGAATTGTTTGTAGTACTAAATCCAGATTCGGTAAGCACTAAGGAATTTTCACCTATTTTTATAGTTCCCTTTACTTGAAGATTACCAGAAAACGTACTGGTAGCATTATCTCCAGTTCCTAACACATCAATAAATCCAGCAAATACACTGGTTGCGTTACTATCGGTGGTTACTATTGCAGAAGCAGTTGTGGTAGCAGAAGTAATCAATTCACCACCAACTGAAAAAGTTTTGCTTGGGGTTGTAGTTCCGATACCAATATTCCCATTTGCTGATGATATACTCGAAGTAGCCGAGCCATTACCAAATTCAAAACTTCCACCACTTATGGCTAATGAACCAACAGTAGCAAGCCCAGAAATACGTGCTATTGATCCAACAGTAAGTCCTCCAGACAGGGTTGTATTCCCCGCAACTTGCAACGCGCTTGATAAGGTTGTAATACCTGAAACAGCTAATGTATGAGAAAGCGTTGTGGCACCTTGCACCGTAAATACATCGGATGCATCATTTCCTAAAATTAAATTATCTGCAGATAATTCACTAAATGAACCAAATGGGGCACTCACACCGCTTGCACTAATTGGTCCTGTTGCCGTTAAACTTCGTGTCGTAATTAATGTTGATGTAAGTGACTGTGTATTAATATTCTGTGGAGCAAAAGTTCCTGCAGTAAGAGTTCCTTGCACAGTTACATCTCCAACGGCATTGGTTGCTCCGGTGATTATAGTATCTCCATTCACCCGTAACCCAGTATCCACCTCAACAACAGAAGCATTACTTGGTGGTGCAATGCGTGCAATAGTTGCAACATTACTCACTGAAAGATCAGGAGTGTTGATTGCAGCTTGAGAAACTATGCCGTTAAGTGCCGTAATAGTTTGAGCAACAGAAAGCGTATTATTTAAAACCACAGCTCCAGCAACATCAAGGGAAGCTGTACTCAAACCACCAGAAACAGATACATTTCCACTACTTACCTGCAAAACCCCGTTCCCAATACGCAAAGTAGGTGCAGTTACAGCCGTTCGTGCAACAAGTGTACCTGTTTCCACACTATCGGTATCTATGTATGTAGAAGCTTCACCAACCTTAAGCACCCCTTCTTCTGATACCTGAAACACAACATTGCCTTGGTTATTCACACCTTGCACAATAGGACCAGTACCAGAAGAAACTATTGAGAGTGCTGCGGCATCTGGTTGTGCATTATTTGTAACACTGTTTGCGCTTGGACCTGCAGGAGTAACACTACCAGCTTGTTGCACGTTAATGGTTCCAACGACCGTAGTATTGGGGGTTTCTGGATCATTATCACTATCCACTTCTGCTATATACCCTCCTGCTGGTTGTAAAATATTTCCTTGATTTGGACTGGTTGCTATATTGGTTCGCTCTTCTGTGGTTCCATTAAACAAATTAATAGTAGTCACACTGTTCCCCACTTCTGCTACTGTTCCTTGAAGCCTACCAATAATTGATGATGGACTACTTGGATTAATGAAACTCAGTGATTCATTGATATAGCCTTGAAGGGAACGAAAGACAGAAAGAATATCGCTGAAGGATGATTTTTTTGACGATGGAGTTGGGGAATCTGTGAGACCAGGAATTTGGGATGTAGTATTGATCACACTCTCCTGTTCTCCAAGATTCACAGATTCTTCATCTCCTCTCTCCACACTTTCGCCTGCTACAACACCAGCATCCTTTGTAATTTGGCTTTTGGTGTTTTCTTGATTTTTGATGTTTGGTGTTTGGTTATTTTTTAAATTCGCCACCTTATGCACACTATCAAACATAGCTACTGTTTTACTCTTCACGGTTCTACCAACAGTGGCAACAACATCAGATACAGAATAATCAGCAAATGCTGCTGAAGCATATCCACTCATAACAAAAATGACTGTTGCAACAGTAAGCACCACACCGAAAGAAAAGCGAGGCATGCGAAAATGGTATGCACGTGATTTTTTTGTAGTTACGTTGGTATCATCAGTATCTTCAGATGCAATAGAAACTACGCCTTCAGTAGTTATCTCTTCAACATCATCAGACATTTCTTGAGAAAGCACATATTCAGAAGATGTTGCGACATCTTCACTTTGTTGCACAGATGCTTCTACAACATCTGAATCAATATGTTTATTACTTTGATATGCATGCAGCCAATCAGTCCGAGTATACCAATGCCCGCCGATATGCTTTGCCTGCAATGTTCCATTTTGCACAGCATCTTCTAATACTGAAAGGCTGTATTGATACTCTTCCGCAACTTGGTCAAGTGAAATAATTTCAGCAGAAGCTGCAGGAGCAGGAGTGGAATTTTCTTCAACACCTTCTTGGTTTCTAGGATTTTCAGATTCTAGCACGCTATGAGAAGTATCTATTGATGTTTCAGCAGATGTGATTTCGCTACCAGATATCTCTGCTACATACGAATCTATCCATTCCTTTTTGGTAAACCAATTTCTTCCAATTTTTTCTCCTTGTAATTTTCCTTGTCTAATGCGCAGTGCAAGATAGGTGCCTGAATAATCACATATTTTTTCTGCCTCAGATAATGGCAAAAAGCCTTCTTCTTTTGCCTGTTGTACTTCAGCTGATTCGTCTTTTGTTTGAGAGGTATTTGCTCTATCGGCCACTCTCTCTAAATACTCTTGCATCCACTCTGGTTTGGTATACCAAATATTTCCTACTTTTTCAGCTTGCAGGCTCCCTTTTCGTGCAAGCAAAGAAAGATACCCCGCAGCATATGGCGTATTTTGAGATGCATCATTAAGAGAAATATATCCCTCTAAATTTTGATTTGTTTCGTGGTTTTTGTGTTCCATGTGTGATTACAAGTATATCTCTATGATATCTTGTAGCTCACAACCAAGCCGACAAGCATGGGGGTGCTAAAAAGAAGCACTATAGTTCATTAATAGCCTGTGAAAAAATACACAAAACTATTAAATATTCGATAGTTCTATGTCTATATTATACACTATTCTAGTAAAAAACGTCTAGTAGTTATGCACAACAAAAAAGCAAGATGTAGTATATACGATCTTGCTAATTGTGCTTTCTCTTATAACCCTAGTTTCTCAGAATTCTTTTGCAGTGCTGTGATAACATTTTGAATATGCTCATCAAGCTCCACACCTAGTTCTTCTGCACCATGAGCTATTTCTTCTCTATTCACTGCTGCTGCAAAATTCTTATTCTTAAGTTTTTTCTTTACAGAAGAAACTTTCATTCCTTCTAACTTTTCCGGTCGTACATGTGCACAGGCAACAACAAATCCAGAAAGCTCATCTACCGCAAAAAGTGTTTGTGCTCTTTTGGACTCTCGTGGCACGCCACTATAGGTTGCGTGTCCCAATATGTCCGTAATAACATCTTCAGCATATCCTTTTTCTTTCAAAATTTCTGCACCCTTCATAGGATGTTCTTTTGGAAATTGTTCATAATCAAAATCATGCAACAAACCAATGGCCTCCCATTCGTCAGGATTCTCGCCAAATATTTCAGCATACGCACGCATGGATGCTGCTACTGCGTAGCAATGCGCACGCAATGATTCTGATTGCACGTATTCGTGTAATAACGATTCTGCTTGTTGTTTTATCATAATTGTTGAGTTAAAAAGTTATTTCTCGAGGTACTCCGAGAGAACCCTTATAGTTCATATTATCGATGATTTGATATAAAAGGGATCCCTGCCTCGCCGGCAGGCAGGTCTCACTCAGCAGTAACTTCGTTCGAGAATTAATGCAAATGCTATTTCCCCTCCTCAAACCGCTTACCTACAACATCCCAATTCATCACATTCCAAAATGCCTCAATGTAGTCTGGTCGTTTATTTTGGTATCGCAAATAATAGGCATGTTCCCATACATCTAAACCAAGAAGTGCTGTATCCCCTTGCGTGCATGGACTATCTTGATTTGGTGTTGAGTATACCGCAAGTGTATCTCCTTTTTTAACTAACCATGCCCAACCACTACCAAAGCGAGTACTCGCTTCTTGTGTAAAGGTTTCTTTAAAGGAATCAATACTTCCAAAAGTCTCGACTAATGCATCATGTAGTGATCCTTCTGGTTTTGTTTCATCAGGAGTAAGAGATTCCCAAAAAAGACTATGATTAAGATGTCCGCCTCCATTATTTTGAACAGCGGTTCGTATATCTTCAGGGATCGATGAAAGATCCGACAATAATGCCTCAATAGGTTGTGATACTAAGTTATCATGCCCTTCGAGTGCTGCGTTTAATTTATCAACATATCCTTGATGATGTTTCGTATAGTGAATTTCCATGGTTTGCGCATCAATAGCTTTTTCAAGCGCATCATACGCATAAGGAAGCTTTGGAAGTGTGTGTTGTGACATACTGTTTGTAGTATTAATAATAATATATCATCATGCTGAACTTGCTTGCCCTCCGAAGCTTTAGCGTAGGAGGGGTGTTTGGAACTTCGTTATTGATTTTTTACCCTATCGGGATGGTGGGATTTGAACCCACGATCTCAGGACCCCCAGTCCTGCGCCCTAGGCCAACTGGGCCACATCCCGAAAT
Organism: uncultured Gammaproteobacteria bacterium; assembly: GCA_964611875.1. GTDB lineage: Bacteria > Patescibacteriota > Patescibacteriia > UBA2169 > UBA2169 > CAZTBF01. Next base: position 279,231 of record CAZTBF010000002.1, on the reverse strand, counting down.
AGATACACTAAACCCGCATTGATACCATCGCTGCGGGTTTAGTTATGAGAGGATTCTTCTAATGAAGACATCATGCATCTCTCCTTTCCTCATTACCGTTCTCCGTAAGAACGGACTCTTTGCAGAAGTGTTTTCCTGAAGTGAATAAGGTATACTGCCTTTTTCCACTGAGTAAGAATACCTACTCATGGCCAAAAAACATGTAATACATACCTTTCGTTCCGCACTGTATTTCCACAGAAATGCAGTATAAAGAACACAGGACAACACGATTGTAGAAAAACTTAAGCAAAGAGCTACCTTTAGTATACTCCCCGTATACTGCTTTTTCAATAGGAACACAAAAACCGCTGACATTACACAAAACAACCGAAGCTATACACAAAAAATCCACAATAAAAAACGGGGTAGTAGGGGTAGAAAATTTTCTACCCCTACTACCCCCGTTTTTATTACTACAATGTTGTGATAAAGAAGAGAATACTGAGAACAACACCAACAACAAGTATCACATTAACCGCATCCAGAACTGCATGCAGTTTTCGTATAGTTGAATTGTGCATACTAGTCGCGAGCTTCAAAAATCATTTCTTCGTCTACGCGTTTGTACGTAAAGAGTTCGTCTTCTTTGAAGAATCTTTTTACTTCAATTTCTGCGTTTTCAACGCTGTCTGATGCATGTACTAAATTGTTTTGTACAGAAATAGCTAAGTCACCTCGAATAGTTCCTGCATCTGCTTCAGCGCCCTTTGTTTCACCGGTAATTAAGCGAACACTTGAAACAGCATCTTGCCCTTGTAATGCCATAACAACCACTGGTGCATTTTTCATAAAATCTTTTAACCCAGCAAAGAAAGGCTTATCTTTATGATGAGCATAGTGATCATCAAGGAGTACATCATCAAGTTGAATCATTTTAAGTCCAACAATTTTTAAACCTTTACGTTCAAATCGTCCAATGATTTCACCAATTAAGTTACGATGCAATGCATCTGGTTTCATGATAATAACGGTCTTTTCTTGCATACTGTCGTGTTTATTGCCCATTAGTATTATTTTGAGCAACTTGTTCAATTTTAGTTAATACTTGTGATGGAGTAAAATTTGCTTTTACTAAATAATCAGTTGCACCAAGCTTCTTCCCTTTTTCAATATCTTCTTCTTGACCAAGATTAGTAAGCATTAAAATAGGAACTGATTTATAGGTATCAGTTGCACGGAGTTGCTTTAGAACAGCAAACCCATCAAGCTTTGGCATGATAATATCTACCAATACCACACCATACGAACCAGCAGTTGCCATTGCAACGCCTTCTTCTCCGTCGTGCGCAACATCAATAACAAAACCTTCCTTTTCAAACTTGGTTTTGTACATTGAAGCGAGCATGGCTTCATCTTCTATAAGAAGAATTTTAGGTTTGGTAGTGGTTGTTTCCATAACGAGATTATTGTAGCAAATATAAGGAAAAACACAAGAATATAGCTTATTTAAGCTTTGTATCTCCATAGATATACGTTCCATCACTGGTAAACCGCAGCGTGCCGTATATATCACTGCGTAGCAAGGGAATATTTTTTTCTTGTAACTTTAAGAGTACCCTTTCTGAAGGATGTCCGTACCGATTCCCTGCACCAAGAGAAACTGTTGCAACAGAAGGGCTCGTTGCCTCTAAAAAAGTAATATCAGTTGATGTATCACTGCCATGATGACCTATTTTAAGAATATCAACATCAAGTATATCCGCATGTCTTTCTATTAATTTTTTTTCAACAGCAATTGGAGCATCTGCCATAAATAAAAAAGACGTATCATCATAGGATACACGCACCACAATTGAGGCATCATTATTATTAGCAATATCACGACTTTCAAAAGAAATATTGGGATACAGGATATCAAGCACTACCCCATCTTCAAACACATACTGTTGCTCTGCATCCACACAACGTACTGGAATCTGTTTGTTTGCTATGGTTGTTTGATATGTTTGAAATAATGCACTGTCATGAACCACACATGGATCAAGAATCAATGATACATCGTACCGAGAAAGTACACTTACCAAGCCCCCGATATGATCGGCATCCGGATGTGTTGCAATAACCATATCAAAGTGATGATCAAAAAAAGAAGTTGCACGACCAATGGCATCAAGGACGTGATTATCTGGCCCACCGTCTATAAGTATTAAAGATCCCTGCGGGGTTTTAATAAGGGTGCTGTCCCCTTGTCCAACATCCAAAAAAAATACTTCCAACGAATGGTTATATACCGAGGTATACCAAAGTATTCCTCCGAGGAGAACAATCATTCCCATGCATACCGCAAGGCTCACGCGTATATGTTGTAATGTCTTAACGAGCATATGCTTGCATAGAACGCACCCACCACCATAGAGCAATATAAAAAGCCACGAGGATAGTCCAATGAAAAGAAGGGATCATAATAGAAGCAAATGAAAGATCACTGAGCTTTTCGGCAACCTGTATCATATACGCAAGCAATAACCATGCTGGAGCAACAATAAACTGTGCAAGAGATATTGATATAAAACTGATAACGGTTGCCATAAAGCCAATTGCCATGGTAAGTGGGATGGCAGGCAAAATAAGTACATTAGCAAGTGGCGCAATAATACTGATACGACCAAACTGATACACAATAAGTGGCGTGGTGGTAATCATTGCAGATACGGTAGTAACGAGTGCATCTTTTAACCCAAATACCGATGACACACGAGCCAAATACAAAGAGAGAACGGGTTGTATATACACAATACCTATGGTTGCTAAAAACGAAAGTTGGAAACCAACATCATATACGAGAATAAGTGGGTTCCATAAACACATGACACTTGCAGTAAACACTAAGCCATTGGTCATACGAGACGTGCGACCAACATACGTAGAAAAGAGTACTAACATTCCCATAATACCCGCACGAACCACAGAAGCACTGGCACCCGTAAGCAATACAAATAAAAGAATCCCCACACTGGTTATCCAAAAAGCGCGTTTATGATGTATCCCAAGGTAGCGTAAAAATCCAATACACACAGCAGAAATAATGGTAATGTTTGAGCCAGAAATAGCAATAATATGTGTAACCCCTGTACGACTAAATGCCTCTAAAATATATTCGGGAATACCTCTACGTGCTCCGACAAGTAACCCTGCCAAAAAAGCAGCATATGGTTCAGCGATAATACGGTTAATATGTTCCATTGATTGTTCTTTAAACCACAGCAAGTGAGTCATCAGCAGTGTGCCTTTATGCGTATCTATCAATGTGATATTCCCTCGCCAGCACACACTATACACGTGATACCGTGCGAGATATCTATCATAGGAAAAATCTTCTATTGGCTCTGGCGAGGTAAGATCACAGCGCACCGCAACCACATCACCATAGCGGTATGCAGGATACAGCGGTGCGGTAACTAACACTAATCCAGTACGTACCGATGTTGTTGGCTGGCTCCCCGTAACACCTATGGTTAATTTTTGATGATCAAGTCGAACATCTGGTTCTTGCTGCACTACACCGGTAATGGTCATTGATGTTCCATTATAAAAAGCAACGTGCGATGAATCAAATTCGTGTTGTGTTACCAAAAGCACTCTCCAGATACCAATACAAAAAAAGATTCCGTATATACACAAGTACCGAATGCGTTTGTGTGTTACAACAATGATACAGACCATGCAAGAAACACACACACAAAATAGTACAAAAAAAGACACAGAAAAAAAAGAACCAAAAACAATACCACACAAGCACGCAAGCATGGCATACAATACTATTGTTTGTTTTGGTATCCCCCCCATATTATTACACTAGTGAGCTTTCCATTTCACAAAAGCGCGGCTAAATGTTTCAATATCTCCATCAAGGATACGGTCAACATCTTGCGTTTCAGTATTGGTTCGGTGATCTTTCACCATTTTGTACGGATGCAACACGTATGATCGAATTTGGCTTCCCCACTCTGCACTTTTTGTTTCTCCGCGTATAGCACGCTCTTTTGCTAAGCGTTCTGCTTCTTGCTTTTGTGCTAAACGTGATTTTAAAATATTTAATGCCATTGCTTTATTCTGCTGTTGACTCCGTTCATTTTGGCAACTTACCGTAATGCCTGTTGGTATATGTACCATGCGAACTGCCGAATCTGTTGTATTAACCGATTGCCCTCCATTACCAGATGCCCGAAACACATCAATACGTACGTCCTCATCCGCAATGTCTATATCTGCAACATCTCCTAAGTCAGGAATAATATCTACCATTGCAAAGGAAGTGTGGCGTGCTTTATCAGCATCAAACGGTGACAGGCGCACTAATCGATGTACACCAGCTTCCGATTGTAACCATCCATATGCATACCGACCAGAAACAGAAAAAGTAACACTTTTAATGCCAGCCTCCTGCCCGGTTTGCCTATCAATAATCTGTGTCTTAAAGTCTTTTCGCTCTGCATAGCGTAATAGCATACGCTCAAGCATCTGTGCCCAATCTTGTGCATCAGTTCCTCCCGCACCCGCACTCACCGTAACAATAGCGTCATAGGTATCAAAGGGTCCACTAAAAAGCACCATGAATTCAAGTGTGGTGTATCGTTTGTGATATGCCTCCGTTTGTTTTCGCAATTCTTCTTCTAAATCAGCATCACTGCCACTTTCAAATTCACGTGCAAGTTCTAATGCCGTTTCAATATCAGAGGAAAGATCCTCCCATGATTGTACTTCTTCTTTTAATTGAGACAATGTTTGGGTTACTTTTTGAGCCTGTTCTTGGTTATTCCAAAAATCAGGCTGTTGCATATCCTCCATACATTGTGCTATCTGTGCACGCTTGGTATCAAGGTCAAAGTAACCTCCCTGTTTCGGCACATCGATCCGAAAGCTCTTGTAATGTATGTACAATATCGTGCATATGATGTGTGGCTATTCTCGTTCAACGAGCGTTACCTCTCTGTCGTTCGTTTCACCTTTGCTGTAGACCGTAAGAGTAACGGTATTTCCTGGTGCATATCGAGAAAGGATGCGTGCTAAACTATGATCTCGGGTTACTTCTTCACCGTTCACCGCGAGAATAATATCATTTTCAACTAATCCAGCCTTATCAGCAGGAGATCCAGGGACCACCGCTAAATCAGTTTGGGTTTCTCCACGCACAATAAGTGCTCCTGATGAAACATCGGCAATATCATTTGCTTGTGCTATTTCTTCGGTTAATACAATATATCTTACCCCAAGGAATGGACGTACAATTCTTCCATTTTTTTGCACACTCTCAATAATATGACGCACTTCATTCACTGGAATAGCAAAGCCAATTAACTGCCCTTCACGAGAGACTGCGGTATTAACACCAACAACTTTACCAAAGAGATCGAGCAACGGACCGCCAGAATTACCAGGATTAATTGCCGCATCTGTTTGAATTGCTTCTTCTATTACTTCTGAAAAGCTTCCACCACCAGCAACAACACGTCTATTAATGCCACTCACAATACCTTTGGTAACGGTATTGCGGAATTCATTCAAACTATTACCAATGGCAATAACCGTTTGTCCAATACGTAATGCGTCAGAATCTCCTAAATCAAGCACGGGTAAATTATCAGCATCAATACGCAATAACGCAATATCGTTTAAATCATCTCGAGCAAGCACGGTTGCTTCATATTGTGTGCCATCTGACAGTAAGACCGTATACTCTGCAGATGCTTCTTCAACAACATGTCGATTGGTCACAATCATACCGTCGGTCGTTACCAGAAAACCAGTTCCGCCTCCAACTTCTCGTTTGGTATCTCCACCTTGGGGTGATCCATACAAAAAGTCTTCAAAATAAAATGGTCCGGTCCTGTTATAGAGTTGTGAGACATCTTGTGTAACCACAATCGTTACTACCGCAGGGGAAGCAGAAGCAACAACATCTACAGTTGCTGAACTTTCCACCACAACCTGATCTCTATCTTGTGTTTGTTTTTCGTGCATGTATGAGGTATCAGCACTCATGCCAACAAGTTGTGCCAATGGTGACCACGTTGCACCAAGAGACCAACCAGCCACACTCACCCCAACGGTACCACCAACTAATCCACCAACAATAACACTCGCAACAAAGGTCGCAAATAATGCTTGTTTTATATCTTTTGGAAGTTTACTGTATAACATAATCTATTCTTGAGGAAAATATCCTTTTAAAAAACTGTTGCCTTCGAGTAATGTCTGGCTGGTTCCTCCTCCGAGTAATTCATTATAGGTGCCCAGTACATTGCCCAATAGTTGCGGAAGATAAATAAAGGCTAAAATAATAGGACCAATAATGACCACTATTTTAATAACATTCACTACCTGCCCAAATAAAATATACTTTCTTGTTTTTTGAGCGTCTTCATAAATTTGTTTCGTAAGCGCAAGATTTTCTTCGAGTAGTTGTTCAATACGACTTGTTTCTGAAGGTGTTGGTGTTTGTTGTTGTGTTGGTTGTGGCATATTATTTTTTACGTATACGCTTGAGTCCTTTTCTCCGACCGCGTAATTTTTCTATTTCATCGTAAAAAGTATCAACATCAGTAAAGTCACGATACACCGATGCAAATCGAATATATGCAACTTTATCAATCTTTTTCAGATGTTTCATGACAATATCACCAATATGAGATGCTTTAATTTCGCCTTTACCAACCACGTAAATATCACGTTCAATGGTAGCAACAAGCGCACGGAACTCCTCCTTGGTGATTGGGCGCTTCTCAAACGCACGAGATAAACCAGCAATCACCTTTTCGCGTGAATAGGCTTCATGCCCCCCATCTCTTTTAATAACGGTAATATTTAATATTTCCGTTTCTTCTCGTGTTGAAAAGCGAAACTGACAGTGTTCACACTCTCGCCTACGTCGAATGGTGTTTTCTTGTTCAGAAAGTCGTGAGTCTAAAACCTTCGTACTTTCATGCTGGCATGCAGGACACCGCATAGAGAGAAACTATTAATTCATTTTTTTACGAATGAATGCAGGGATTTCAAGTTCTTCTTCGTCTGAATCTTCTTCTTCCTCTTCTTCTACTTCTTCAAAAACTTGTTTCTTTTCTTTCTTTTGTGCCACTTCTTCACGTTCAAAGAAAATAGATTGCTTTTTTTCTTCTGGTTCCATGGCGCTCATATCCTGAGCTATAGAAAGTGGCTCAGGTGCAGAACGTGCGGTCCCTTCAAAACCGGTTGCTACAACGGTAATTTTTACTTCGTCTTTTAATTCATCACTTAATACCGCACCAAAAATTACTTTTGCTTCATCATCAGCTGCACCAGTCACAATTTTTGCAGCTTCATTAATTTCATACATTGAGAGATCACTCGAACCGGTAATAGTAAAAAGAATACCTCGCGCACCATCAATCGCAAGCTCAAGCAATGGGCTATCAATAGCAGCTTTTGCAGCATCAATGGCTCTGTTTTCACCAGAACCACGACCAATGCCCATAAGTGCACTACCTGCTCCACTCATAATTGCTTTCACATCGGCAAAGTCAACGTTAATCAAACCAGGAACGGTAATTAATTCAGAAATACCTTGAACACCTTGTCTAAGAACATCATCAACTACTTTAAATGCAGAAAGCAATGATGTTTTTTTATCAATTACTTGTAGTAAACGATCATTTGGAATAGTGATAATAGTATCGACCTTGTCTGCCAACTCTTCTAAACCAGCTTCTGCGATACTTCTGCGTTGTTGTCCTTCAAACATAAAGGGCTTGGTCACAATCGCAACGGTAAGAGCACCAAGATCACGAGCAATTTCTGCAACAACAGGACTTGCTCCGGTGCCTGTTCCTCCACCAAGACCACAGGTAATAAATACCATGTCAGCATCTTTCAGGATTTCTTTAATTTCATCTTGGGTTTCTTCTGCTGATTTTCTTCCTAGGTCAGGATTCATGCCAGCACCCAAACCACGAGTAACGGTTTGCCCAACATGTAACTTGGTGCCTGCTTTACTGTAATGTAAAGCTTGAGCGTCTGTATTGATTGCAATAAACTCAACGCCTCTAATTTTTTCTTCAACCATCCGGTTGACAGCACCATTCCCTCCACCTCCAACTCCAATTACTTTTATTTTTGCAAAGGTTTCGATTTCTGGTTTTATCTCCATAGAATTTATGTACCTTTTACACTAACAAACTTTGTTTTTACTCCTACAAATATTCAATATACCGAATACTCAGTACACTCAATACTTGTAGTGTTATGGTTTAAATATTCGAATAATAGATTTCACATTTTCACTAATCATTTGCACACCGCCTCCTAATTTAAAAGCACCCATACCACCACCCGATACTAATTGATGTGCATATCCCCATAAGACCAATCCAACAACCGTTGTGGTTGCAGGGTCATTAATACGATCAATTGCAGAATCTACACCAACAGGCAATCCAATAGATGCAGGTAATCTAAATACTTGTTTTGCGGTATCAACAATACCTGGCAAACGAGCACCACCACCAGTAAGTACCACACCAGCAGGCAATTTGCCCGATCGTCCAATTTCTCGCAGTTGTTTATCTACCATACTAAACAATTCTTCAACACGAGCTTCAATAATCTCTGATAGATATTTACGTGAAAAGGTGCCTTCTTCCTCTGATGCAATCTGGGATAACTCAACATCATCATGCTTACCACTCACTGCATGCCCAACTGCACCGTACTCTACTTTAATTCGTTCTGCTATGTCAATATTGGTACGCAAGCCGATAGCAATATCATTGGTAATATGAGTAGATCCAACCGGTAAAATTTTAACTTGTAAAATATCTCCTTCTTCAAACACAATAATACTTGTCGTTGCTGCACCAATATTTACCAATGCAACACCTAAGTCTTTTTGTCTTTCAGTAAGTGCACTTTCACTTGCTGCAAGTGACGCAAGCACGAGATCATCAATATCAATACCAGCAAGATTAATTGCTTTAGTTACATTTTTCAAGTGCGCAGATTGTCCTTCAATAATTTGAGCTTCAACTTCCAAACGAACACCATTCATACCAATAGGATCTTTAATATCTTTTTGGTTATCAATGGCAAAAGTTCTTGGAAGCACATGTAAAATCTCATAATTTGGTGGAACCGAAACAGCCTGAGCAGCCTCAAGCACGCGATCAACATCGTCTTCACGTATTTCTCCGTCAGCTCGTGCTACCGCAATAACGCCTTTGCTATCTTGTGCGGTAATATGACTTCCTGAAATAGAAGATACCGCATGATCCAGTCGAGTACCTGCCATTTTTTCTGCTTGGTTACGAACAGACGTAATACTACTTACCACATCTTCAATACTTCGTATGGTTCCTTTAGAGACCCCAGCAGAAGGACCTTCAGCTAAACCAATAATAGTCAAAGCATCCTGTTCAGGAGCAACTTCACCGACAGCCATCCGAATAGTAGATGACCCAATATCTAAACCAACAATAATTTCTGTTTGTGCCATAGCGTTCGAGTGCACAGAATTGATACAGACTGATAAAAAAATGTGATCAATTCTTCACGCACTGTGTTCACAGTATACTATAAAATAGGTGATATCCGCAATGACTCACCTGTCCACATATTGAACAAACTTTGTGTACAAGAACTATGAAAGAACCCTAATAAATTGTTTAATATAGGGCCAAAAAATAACCAAACCAACACCAAGTGCTCCTAGAGCTGAAATAAGCACAATACCAGCAAGCCCATCTTTAATTTCACGTACAAATTCTTTGTATCGTGGCTCCACTAAATCAATAATACGTTCTAAAATAGTATTTATCCCTTCGAGTACAATGACAGAAAATACCACCAACAGTAACACTAAAAACTCTTCTCTTCGGATATCAAGATATAAACCAAGAACAAGCACTACAACACCTATCACTACTTGTATACGAATGCTTGTTTCAGGAGAGAGAACTATTTGTAATCCACGCAAAGCTCGTTGTAATTTTCTCATATGTTCATGCATTAAAGAGAATCAATAATTTTTTGTGTAAGTCTATCCATGGTTCGCTCTTCTGCATTAGTTTGGTGATCATATCCAGCGAGATGCAAAAGTCCATGCACAAATAAAAATAACAACCAATCACGAGTAACAATATCCTGAATCGTTGCTTCCTTTTTTGCAACAAGTGGACAGATAATAATATCACCGAGCATTCCTTTTTCATTGGCAACAAATGAAAGCACATTTGTTGGTTTTTTCTTTCCACGATACAACGTATTTAATTTTTTTGATTGTGCAGGAGAAACAAACACCACACTTAGTTCACCTGTAAGTTTTTTAGGGATGATCCGTTGTGCTACACGTAACGCTCGACAAAAAACCGCTCGGGGTATCCGAGCGGTACGTGGCGTATGATTTACAAACGTCACGTGACCAGACATATTACGATGATTCTTCTTGGTTAACACTCTCGTCTGTCGTTGTTGCAGTATTTGATGATTCTGTTTGTTGTGTTGCACTTACACCAAAACTAAAACTCTTGTAGAAGTACGTAAAGAAATATGGCCAGTTCACGGCATCTAATGCTCCTTTATTATAAGTAAGAATATATACTAAACCATTATAGCTGGTATACAATGTTAATCCGTCCGGACTCCATACAGCGGGACGTCCATCAAGTATGGTCACCTGTAAAGAGACATCAGCAAGAGACGGAGATTGTGCTCGATACCAATCAACAATAGGTGTGTTCAATGGATTTTCTTCAATAAGAATTTCAAAAAATTCTTCAGTTTCAGAAATAAATAATACTTGCTTATTGGTTTGATCAAGCGCATCGGCAAGCCAACTCGTTGGATAGGTTACCCGATAACCATATGTTGGATTTGTGTAAGTACTAAAAATACCAGAGGCTTCTAAACGAGTATTTGGAGCAAGCGGACTATATCCATTTTCAATTTCTTCTAAATCAGCATAGGTGTCTTCGTCGGAATCTATTGCTGCAGAACTCGTACCAATACGTTGTTCTTCTTTATCTGTTAACCCGTCCCCATCAGTATCTACTGTTGCAATAATAGGTTGCACTTCTATTTCTTCAGATACCACAATCTCTGGCTCAGGTGTATATACTAATGCAATAGGACCTGTAGGGAATTTATCAAAACTAAACAGATAGCCACCCAGGCTTAATTGATAATCGTCTATTTCACGCCATTCAGAACCTAAAAGTCTTGCAGGATACACGTCTGAAGCAACAACACCTTCTGGAAGGTTTGTTGCAATAAGTTCAAAAGAAACAGGAACATCAAAAGTTCGAGCTGCAGGATATACAGAGTACACACCACCAACAACACGAGTCGATTCTTCTCCAGACATACCAAGATCAGCTTCTGAGAGAAGTACAATCCCAATGCTCTCGCCTACTTCTTCTACAACTTCAGATGGTATGGTCATAGCAAGAGAACCTACCAATGTATTTGTCTCTGTATGATAGGACTCTGCAGTTATTACTCTATCTTCAACCACCGCTGTTTCAGACTCATCTGGAATAATTGTTTCAGTTTGTTGCGACACCTGAGTATTTTGTGTTTGAGTAATAACTGGCTGTGATGGTTGTTGATTAAAGAGAAAGTAATAACCAATACCAATAATAACCAATACCACAAAAATCCCCCCACCAATATATATCACACTACTTGGGATTCCTTTTGATGCACTTTTTTTAGGAAGATACTGTTTTGGCATAACCGTAAACTGCGTATCAGGGATATCTGGTACGACAGGTTGTTCTGGTGATTGCGCTTTTGGAGCTTCCTGTGGTGTTTGTTTTTCTTCTTTATTTTTTTTACCTAATCCAAACATAATATATTATGTTCCTAGTGCATCTCGTGCACTTTCAAAATCTAATAATTTTCCTGGTCCATTAGGGTCATACCCATTTTGCACTTCTTCCCCATCTAAATAGGTATCACCATCTGAATCATTATGTAATGGGTTGGTATCAAAAATTCGTACTTCCTCCCAATCACTTAATCCATCAGCATCACTATCAACGAGCCGAGGATTGGTGCCTAAATCATACTCTTGCTGGTCATTTAATCCATCTTCATCAGTATCATGCAATGTTGGCTGTGTATTAAAAGGATCAATAGCATTCTCTACTGACTGTTGCTGTAAATTATTTAAAAATCCACCAATGCCATTTTGCTGCTGATTCGTTTGCGTTTGTGTATTGGTTTGTTCTGGTATATTTGTTTGCTGGGTGGTATCAGGAACAACGGTATCACTTTGTTGTGTCTGGGTCTGGGTTGTTTCATCTGGCACACCAAGATTCGGATCCGCTACAGGCACGCTTTGACTTTGCTTCCATATATATACGCCAGCAAAAGCAACACCTATAACAACCACACTTACTACAATCATAAGTATCAATTTTTTTACTGGAAATGAACCAGAGGTAGATTGCCCTGTTGGCACAGATTGTTGCTGTAACGCACTTGGTTGCAACTTGCCTTGTGCAAGAGCGGTTGGTGGCCCTGGTGGTGGAACTGTTGGGGCAGATTGCGCAGGTGCTTGTGGAGTAACTGCAGGAGCTGCATCTGTTTCAGCAAATACATCTTCAACGGGTTGCGCTGAAGGTGTTGGTGCTGCTGATGGTTGTTGATTTTGATCTTCAAACATACTGATAGTATATCACAAAAATGCACATGATATAAATTATTATTCTTGTCTATATGAAAGATTTAAACAGTCATCATCTGTTCCGTACCAACCATTACCAATTAAACCATTCCATCGTGCAGGATACGGTGTATATTCAAGATGCGTCATAAATGATGCTTGGTTGTTTCTATTCTTATACGCATAAAAATATGATTGTTGCTGATTACAAATATACCCAACACTATGGGGCACACGAACATGACACGTTTCAGTAGAAGGAACTGTTGGGGAGGTACTACATACAATAGTATTTAATGGATCAACAGGTAACTGTGTCTGAAGATCAGATGATAATGATCCACTCCACGATGGCCACACACTTAAACTCAAACCCAATTGATACGAACCAGAAGTAAGCTCTGGAGGATTTTGTGTGTCTAAAATATTTGCAAAGGTACGCATATCTCGTAACCGAACAAGATCTCTACGCAAGGCATCTTCCGCTTCTGCATTGGTAATATTTTCCATAAACTGCCAATTTGAAACCAACTGATTAAAAATATCAAGTGTATCTGGATGTGCATTATTGTTTATGGAAATGAGATACACATTATTATACAACGTATTCAAAGCATCTGTTCCTGGAGCAGTATCATTTGGTGCGTTTACATATATGGTTGTCCCCTCTTGTAGTGCATCAAATGCATCTAAAGTAATATTTTTTGGATTACCTTGTGTAAATGACTGAGAAGCATACCAATGAGTAATACTTTGATTGTCCTTATTTTGTAATACTCGAACACCAATAGCATCTACTTCTCCAGTACATACCCCTCCTGTTCCGCATTGAGCAGATGTTGCACACGTTGTTCCTTGTAATGACTCATCTCCAGCAATACATGTTCGAGAATATGGCTGTGTCAAGAAAATTTCTTTCAGTAAATCAGGAACACTTCTTCCGGCATCATTATATCCAAATTCAATAACTCGTACATTATTTTCATTATCAGCGTCTGGACCTAATGCTGGTAAATCATCAGCAACTCCTTGTTCTCCTCTATCTCGACAATAGTATGTTGCAAAGTTAGATTTTACTGATTTGGTCGTAAAATCAGTTGATCCTAAAGTATCATTAAACGGGATACCGTCTGTTCTCATGCTTGCAGGCCATGGATTTTGACATAAAAACACACGAGCATCTGTAGCAGTTGAAAGACCCAATGATTCTGAAGCGACTCTTACACGAGATGATCCATTCTTAGGTTGAATAGTAATCATTTGTTCAACACCATTTGAAACACCTGCAAAAGAAATAACTGAGCTGTCTGATGTAGACCAGGTTACTTCAGACTGTAATACAACAGGATCAGCATATCCATTGTATGCAGTGTATTGGAAACTTCGTTGGTGTCCGTTTTGCGAAACCACTGCATCGCCTTCGCAACTGTTCCCTGCACACGTAAATACAGGATTAGATGGGTTAAGTTCCAAAGATGTTACTTGGCATTTTTCATCATCAACAGCAGAAACGGTTCTAAAACTAATAATACAATTATCTCCAGAAAGAGGATCACAGACATCGCCAGCTTGAGTAGTAATAACACCACCGGTAACGCTCCGTAGACCATTTACACCACCAACGATAACAAGGCGATAATCCGTATTAATGCCAAGTGCATTTTCTGCTGGATAAAAACGAATGGTACTGGTACGTGATGTTGATCTGAGTGTTATGGTTCCTGGAATATATCTGCTTCCTGACTGGACATACACATGACTGCCCGCCATTTGCTCTGCACTCAGTTCTGTATTTAAACCCACCCCAATGCTTGAAGCATCAATTTGGGTATTGAAATTCAATTCTACAAGAGCATTAACACACGCAGGTCCTTGAGGAAAATAGGAACCAACCGAAACATCAATAGCATTTGGTGTTCGACCAATTCGATCGATCACTCTGAAAACATGTCCAGCACTTTCTTGTCCTGCTCTATTAACCACACGAATTTCCCCGTCACCAAGAGGGGCTTCAGATACCACACGAATACACGAATGATCATCTTGCCATCCGGTTTCAGGACAAGATGGTTCAGTAGTTACTGCAAGCTGTGATTTAGCACTTCCTGTTTCATTTGCAAAAATAACTCCGGCTTGTTCTCCAAGCAATCCAAAATTTCTTCCTTTTATATCAACAACTGAACCAATAGCTTGAGCGGTTGGGACTACTTTACAAATAGCAGGATGTTCGGTAGCTGAAATACCAAACTGTGTTGGAGCAGAAGACCCCACACGCCCGTCACGTTCTCGAATAACTTCAACGACTCCAGAAGAAGCTACTTCTGCAATAACTTGATTACTACTCCACGTGTTACCACATAATGCAACATCTGGTCTGGTTGCTTCGGTTCCACCAACACGAACCGTTCCCCAATCATTACCAAAGTAACAACCACGTATAGTCATCCAGGTACCCGCAACACCATCGGTTGGGGTAATGGATGTAATATTAGGACGACACAAACCTGTTGACTGCTCACACGTAGAGCTACACGTACCATTATTACAATCAGCATTACTACTGCACGTAGGTACCAATGTTACCGGTGCTCCACTTACGACACTTCGGTTACTCGTGTGTCTGACACATATCCACGCAGATTCTTCTGTTCGTTTGTCTGCTGGAAATGCTACAGACGCTGTAGATGTTGCATGGGTAAATCCTTGGGTTACCGTAAGATACGGGTTCCCGACACTCGCACCTGAACCAAAGTTACATTCTTGTGCTGGTGTTCCAGCAAGTGTTTCTGCTGCTGCAAGCGTACGTGAACCATCTCCCCATTCATATTGTCCAGAAAGCTGTAAAGCCTGTCCATTCGGAGCACAACTATTTACACGGCTCAACGCAGTTGCACCATAGGTATACGTGTATCCGAGTTTTGTTCCATCAACTAATCTTCCTCGGTTTGGAGAAACATCAATATGATCAACACCACAAGCTTCTGCTCCTGTTTTAAATGTCCACGAATAACTATCCCGACTCTCTAATTGCGTATCTGAAATATAATTCAGATTAGTAAGACCAGTCCCTCCACTCGTGAGATTTTTAACAATAACACGGTACCATTGTCCTGCAGGAAGAGGTTGTCGAGGCACAATAGATACAGCATTCATCAAGAC
The DNA here is from genome assembly GCA_964611875.1 of uncultured Gammaproteobacteria bacterium. Lineage (GTDB taxonomy): Bacteria > Patescibacteriota > Patescibacteriia > UBA2169 > UBA2169 > CAZTBF01. The sequence continues at coordinate 263,396 of CAZTBF010000002.1, read as the reverse complement.
ATCACCATTGGAGGTCGTTGGATGAGACAAAGTAATAGGTATGTTCTGTGCTAATGCAGATACACCGCTTTCTTCTGATGGTTCAGTACAATTTTGTTGAGTACATCGCCATAATGATACTCGTTGACCTAAGGTATCAATGTCTTTATTTGTTTCGAAACTCAAAACTGCATTGGTACATGAATCCTGACAGCTATTTTTTGGAGAAACAGTCATTATTCGAAAACCTTGTTCAGGCTGACAAGTACACCCTGTACCACATACCAAACCCTCACGGCACAACGACGCATCTGGTGAACAGATATTTTGTGCAACAGAACAACTGCCACCGATACCCGCGGTAACATCAAAAGGCAACCCATTTGAAACAACGCCATTTACGACGACACGAACATCACCATCTAATGATAATACAGGTACTGAAACATCGTGTATGGTAGTTTCACTGTTTGGATCAAGAGGTGGAGCACCTTCTTCCTGTACAGCATCGGTGGTATCCCAAGCCCCGATGTCTGTTGCAACAACGGCAGGTTGAAATAACACATTCTTTGATTGCCCACTTAAGCCTAAACGTATACCGGAAAGATCTACTTTTCTCCCCCATGCACCACTCGAAGGATTGAGACTTGTTAAACATGGGCCTGTAAATGTTTCATTTGCATGCGCAACAAAGGAAAGTGTATTGCTTTGCACAGGTTCAGGTACGTTAGGCACAACTGAAGTCGCCCATACATCAAATACAATAGTGTCAGCACCTTCTGGCAACGGTAATGTGGGTTGCTGTATAAAATCGGCGATTACAGCAGTGCTCGTTTGCCCATAATCTTTGAATGCTCGTACGTTTAGATTAAAAGATTGATTATCCCATGCCGAAAGTACTGTTTCATTATCAACAACCTGAGGAGCCTCTGTGTTGAGCGATGTAGAGAGTCCAATAAATACGTCATCACTTGCTCGCAAATACCCTCCTTTTGCAGTGAGACATTTCCCCCAACCTCCTGAACTTGGTTCCAGTGAAATGAGATATGGTTGATTTACACATTGTTCTTTTGATGCAACGGTAAATTCCCAACGCTCAAGCTGTTCTTGTGTATCATTTACAGGATTTCGATATGCAACTCGTGGCTGGTATGTTGCACCAATAGTCAGTGCATCTTCTGAAGTACCAAAATCATACTGTTTACAATACTGATTTGGATTCACCGGACCAGTATCCGCACTTGGTACAGGATCGGCAACATGTAATGTTCTATTCGTAAAACCACTTCCAGATAACACTAACCCGCCCCCGTCAGGACTCACTGCACAAGAGGTGTTCGCTATATCATACATAGATGTTTTAAAACGAACAAAAGCTTCTGTCTCAGCACATGCACGAGGATACTTATCACTTGGATAGGTAAACGCAACTCCTGGAATATTGCCATTGGTTTGAAAGACCCACGGCAATGCGCCAGCCATTGGGTTACCACACAAATCCCGTACACCAGAAATGGAAAGTCGATACCACGTAAATGGGTCAAGATACGGCCCATCATTAAGCGATGACTGATGTTTTTCGTTAAGAGCAATCTGAATACTGTTTCCATGAACAGCTATATCAAAAGAATCTCGTGGAATAGTTTCAAGCACGTCTACATCAATGACAGAAGTTCCTGCAACATATGAAGCAATTCTTTCAAGAACAATAGACCCCTCACGCAGTATCACTACTTCGTTTCCATCTGCATCAAGTATGACATCAGTCAAAGAAAATAAATCAATGGACTCAGAAAAATCAAAAGAAAATACAGCACTTCTATCAACATTTCTATCTGGGCCTCTTTCACCTGAAGGGAATAATGGATACGTTGTTGTTAGCTGTGGTTGTTGTTCGTCATTATCTGCTTCTGTCGTAAACGTCCATGCATAGTGTGAGCCTCTATCAGTACATCCCTGTGCAGTACAATCAGACAAAGGTTTGTTCGCATGATCTGAAAGTGTTTTTGGAATATGTACTTCAAAGGCACTATGCAATTGCCAATCTTCATCATTTGCTCGATCAAAACGAATAACATTACCCCTACTATCAATAGCAAGCGCAATCGGTTCAGGAGGATCAATGACATCTCCCCCATTTTGTCTTTCTTCCTGCACTCGAACAATTTGTAATGATTCTGCTGCAAGTGCTGCATTTATATCATTTTGATTTAACCAGTGATTAAACTGTGCTTGTACACTACTACACAAGGTTACTCTATCGCCACTACTGTTTCCTAAATGACTGGTATCAAATGAGCGCACCATAAAACGATCCGCTGGTAATAACCCAGGGATGCTTCCACCACCACCGGTTCCACCTCCACCATCGATATTACTTGATTGTTGCAATCGGCTCACAACAAACGTTGCAATAGCCCAAGAAGAAAAAATAATAACTAAACCAATTAACGCATTGCGTAATATTAATTTAGCCTTTTCTATTTGTTGTTCATTTCCCGCTGCGGTGGTCCACAAAAAACCTGCGTAGATAATAAGCCCAACCGCAACAATACCAAGCAGTCCCAAGACAATATTAATGATAGAAGCAGCCAAACTCTGTACAGATTGATCACTCTCCACACCAACTTCCGTAAATTGACCGTCTAAACCAAAATTAGGATCAACCGCTGTTTGTGCAAACACAGGTTCAACAAACACACTCCCCAACCACACAAGACTTACGACTAATACAAAACCAACACATAATCCTGCACCAAAGGATGCCTGTGTTTTTGTTCGGAGTAGCAATCTAGTAAACCTAGAAATGAAACGCATGTGTTGTTTTTTATTATTTTTTTTGTTTACGAGCCCCTCGTTTTTCTGCTTCGGAAAGAATATCTTTCCCTGCTTTCAGTGCCTTGCGCAACTGCTTTTCTGCTTTTTTTCTACGCACATCTGAAAGTAATACCGTAGCCGTTACTCCGAGTAAAGCTCCAAATAACAATTTTGATGATTTTCCCATAGGAAATAATCAATTAATTATTCTGTTCGTGCAAGTGTTTTTTGTACCACCTCTTTTACTACATCTCCAGTTGTTTGCCCGTGTACTTGTGACATCACCGCTCCCATAACCTTACCCATATCTTTCATGCTGGTTGCTTGAGTGTCTGCAATAACTTGCTCAACAATAGAAACAAGTGCATCCTCACCCAATTGTTCTGGTAAGTATGTTTCAAGTAATGTATTTTCTGCTTGCAATCGTGCGACCTCTTCTGCCCTACCCGCTTTTTCAAATGCATCAATAGATTCTTTATGTTGTTTCACTTCTCGCTGAATAACGGCAATAACATCTTCATCAGAGGCTTCTGCTTGTTTTTCAATTTCAAGGTTTTTAATTGCTGTTCGCACTAATCTCAAAATCGAAAGACGTTCGCTGTCTTTCGATTTGAGTGCTTCTTTAAAATCTGAATCAAGTTTTTCAACAAGATGCATAGTTGTGTGTGCTCGCAGAGAGCAAACTAACAGATTTATCGACGTTTGTTACGATTACGACGACCAAACTGTTCTTCATCTAATGCGCCAATTTTGCGAAGATATTCTTCACGTGCCCGCATAGATAAACGGCGGAGTGCATCTTTTTGCACTTTTGCATCATTTTTTGGTCGTTCACGGTATTGTCTTCGTTTGGTACGTAACAAGAGTCCGCTTGTTTGAATTCTTCGTGTAAATCTACGAATAAACCGTTCATTCGTTTCGTTATCACGCTTTTTCAAAGTAATAGGCATTTCGCTATCACCTTCCTTTCTTTATCAATTAATGTAAAAACAATATAACACGTTTATTCTGTGTTAGTCAATAGTTCGTGTGAAGAGATATGCTCTTTATGATCGAGCTTGTTTGAGTCGTTTTTTTACTTCGTCACACACCTTCGCAAGATCAACAACTTCTTGAATACCGTTTTCCATATCACGAATAATCACGGTACCATCAAGCAATTCCTTTTGTCCAAGAATCACAGCAAACGGTACACCTAATTTATCAGCAAGTTCGAGTTGTTGTTTTAATCCTTCTTTTGTAAAGTTTGCCTTTACGCGAATACCCGATTGTCTGAGTGTTTCAAATAATGAAGGAGCACGCTTACTTGCCTCTTCACCAAGCTGTGCAATAAACACTTGCGGCTGACGGGGAGATGGAGGTTGTTTGCCTGCTTGTTTCATTGCTTCGATCACCCGTTCTAACCCAAAGGCCATACCAACCGCAGGAGTTGGTCTACCGCCAAGTACTTCAAACAATCCGTCGTAGCGTCCACCACCACCAATAGCAATGGCTTGCTTTTTTACTTTTGGTTCTGCAGGTGCTTCTTCTGAAACATCACTTTCTTCTGCTTCAGGTTCTTCTTCTGGTTCAGGAATAATCAATTCAAATGCTGTTCGGTTGTAATAATCAAGACCACGAACAATAAACGGATCTAATTCATACGGTACTGCAGACTCATCAAGATGTTCGAGTACCGTAACAAAGTGTTCTTTTGATTCTTCATCAATATGATCCACTAACTGTGGAGCTTCAGCAACTAAATCACGACATCCTGGTTCTTTACAATCAAGTACGCGTAATGGATTTTTGGTCATGCGCACTTTACAATCTTCACAGAGTAATCGTTTTTTAGATTTATAGTATTCCTTTAACAACCCAATATAGTCTGCGCGTGATTCAGCATTTCCTAAACTGTTAATTTTCACAATCGGTTCTAATCCTAAATGGGTACACAAGGTGTATGCAAGAAAAATAATTTCGGCATCCGCTGCCGGGCCATCGTACCCAAGGAGTTCAATATCAAGCTGATTAAATTGTCGGAAACGACCGGCTTGCGGACGATCATACCGAAATGCTGGACCCCAGCTCATTAAACGAACGGGTTGTGGCTGATTAACCATGCCGTGTTCAATGTATGCACGCACCATGCTCGCGGTGAACTCCGGACGCAGAGTAACTGAGTCACCCCCACGATCTTCAAAGGTAAACATTTCTTTTGAAACAATATCGGTGTGTTCTCCAATACTTCGTTTAAACAATGCGGTTTGTTCCAAGATAGGAAGCATGATTTCTTGATAACTATATGCTTCCAAAATTTTGTATGTGGTTTGGTGTACATACTGCCAGTAGGCACTATCTTGCGGGAGAACATCTTTAAAACCACGCAACAGGGTTGGTGTTTTAATACTTCGCTTGGTCTTCTTCTTTTTTTGATCTGCAGTCATACATTATTGGTTAAATTCATGATGTGTTAAAACGCCGATACGGTCTGGTGGCCAACCACGGAGCCATGCACGCCCAATAATTTCATCGGCATGCAACACCCCAAAACGACGAGAATCTAAACTATGGTTTCTATTATCTCCCAGTACAAAAAATTCATCTTCACCCAGTGTGGTATCAACCGTTGCGAGTGTGGTGGTTTCAGGCAATAAATATGGTTCTTCAAGTACCATGCCGTCAGGACGTGCATCATTATATATAATGACAAAACCATCATTAATCACCACACGCTCACCAGGTAACCCAATCACACGTTTAATAAAAAATTGTGTATGATCTTCAGGATACTCAAACACAATGACATCACCACGCATGGGAGCATTAAAGCGATACGTAATTTCATCAACAATCAAATATTCACCATCATAATAGGTAGGCACCATAGAAGCACCATTCACATAAAATGGTTTTATAAGGAAGTAACGAACCGGTAAAATAATCGCCAATGCAATTAAGGTAATTTTAATGGTCTCACTGACAAAGGAAAGAAACCCACCAGAGGATCCTGTTGGTACTTGTTCTTGCATCATTTTATCTATTTCTCGTTCTTCCATACGATTATATACTTACGGAATATAACACCGCAAGTGGCGATAGTATAGCAGAAAATGAACTATTTGCAACGTCAATGTATACAAATAAAAACAAATACAAAAAGAAAAACTCCGTTTACGATTTTACAAAAATCTTGTATACTATTTTCATACAAGCGACACAATTATATACGACATGGCAAAGCAAACCATAGACTTTTTAAAACAACTTTCAGAAGAAACACAACACACCATTGAACAGTTCTCTCCACAACGGAAGAGAACCTTTTTTACCTGGGGACGTACCCTTGGTGCGGTGTTTTCTTTTGTGCTGTTACTTGGCTTAGCGTACTCTACCAAGGCAGTGATTTCTACGAACGCGGTTGCGGAACAATTTGGAAATGCTACGGTGTTTGAACAAATTAAACATTTAGTATCAAATGATGACAAGCCATTAGCTGGTGAAGAAGAAAATAGAATTAATGTATTACTCCTTGGAACTGGTGGAGAAAAACATGAAGGAGGAAACTTAACTGATACCATTATACTTGCCAGTATTGCTCCCAAAGATAATGCCATTGCTCTTCTTTCTATCCCTCGAGATTTAGTGGTTCCGATTCCACAACTTGGTTGGCAAAAAATAAACGCAGCACATGCCTATGGAGCAGCATGGTATCCAGACACCAAAGGCGCTGGTGCTGAACTTGCGAAACAAACCGTTACCGCAATCACCGGACAAGACATTGATTACTATGTAAAAATTGATTTTGCTGGATTTGTAAAAATTATTAATGCTATTGGTGGGGTGCGTTTGTATGTACCAAATAGTTTTACGGATTATCAGTATCCAGATAACAACTACGGATATGAGCCCGTACAATTTAATGAAGGATGGCAAAACTTTGATGGTGACACCGCTTTAAAATACGCTCGCTCACGGCATGGTACCAACAACGAAGGAAGCGATTTTGCACGAGCACGCAGACAACAAGCGATTTTACAAGCGGTACAAACACGCGTTGGTGCCCTTTCAACACTGCTTAATCCAAATAAAATGCTCTCACTTGCAGATATTGTGAGTACCCATGTTGAAACGGACATGGAAATTTGGGAATCACTCAGATTGCTAGAACTTGGCCAAAAAGTTGACCCAAGCACCATAAAGCAGTATGTTTTATCTTCTGAAGAAAATGGCCTCTTATATGTCGATACCAACGAAGATGGAGCCTATTTACTCAGACCTCAAGCAGGAGCCGATGATTTTAGTGAAATCAGTATGCTTGCAACACATTTACTCGAGGAAGATCCCTATTCGCACCTTGCCCCTCCAGCAAGCGAGGAACCGGTACGCATTGCCATTCATAATGGAACCTCCTACCCAGGGCTTGCCGCACGTATTGCACGAACCCTTGATGTGCCACCATACACTATTGTTGAAATAGGAAATGCAGAACAACGTGATTATGAAAAAACTGTGGTGTACGCATTAACCGAACATAGAGAAAAAGATGTTGCATATATACGAGAGACATTAGATGCAAATGTATCTCCAACACTTCCATCATTTGTACTTCCGCTTGACGCAGATATTTTAATTATAGTAGGAAGCGACGCAACTCCAGAAGAGTCACTCTCTCTCCGATAACCCAAGTATGTCACCAACTCAAAAACATCCAACTATTGTTCTTGTGGGGAGAAGCAATGTTGGTAAATCATCTTTATTTAATACGCTTGCAAGTAGGAAGCAAGCTTTAGTGTCCCCAGTTGCCGGAACCACTCGAGATCGATTAGATGCAACCCTTTCATGGGGAGGTCGAACGATCCGTGTCATTGATACCGGTGGTCTTGATCCCTCAAAGGATGATGTGTACAACAATGACCTCAAAACACAAGCACACACCGCAATAGCAGATGCATCATTGCTGCTGTTTGTTGTTGATGTTCGCGTAGGTATGGTTCCTGCTGATATGACCGTATTCAAAGCTCTTCGTGCATTAAAAAAACCGGTGTTCCTTGTAGTAAACAAATGTGATGCACCACACCATAGAGAAGGTGTATCTGCATTTAAAAAATGGAAGCTCCCTACCTTTCCTGTTGCTGCAACAACGGGCTCAGGTATTGGCGACTTACTTGATGCCGTTATTCAGGAACTTCCCGATAATGATACTCGCACGAAGAAATCGGATTTGTCACTTGCTCTCGTAGGACAACCGAATGTTGGGAAGTCATCTCTGCTCAATAGTATTTTTGGTTCAGAACGCATGATTGTATCCCCGATTGCTCATACCACACGGGACGCACAAGATGTACAAGTAGCTTATAAAGGAACCAGATACACGGTTATTGATACCGCAGGTATTAGACGACGTACCAAAAGTGGAGATGATGTTGAACAACTCAGCGTTGCAAAATCAGAAGATGCTATTAAACGTTCGGATGTGGTTGGGTTAGTTATTGATATCAGCCAACCAGTTGCCTCACAAGATAAGCGACTCGCACGGTTAATTGAAGATAGTCGTAAAGGTATTTTTATTGTTGCAAACAAGTGGGACCTTATTCCAGATAAAGACAGCAATACGATACAAACATACACCCATTATATTAACCAACACTTCCCTGGACTTGCATATGCCCCGATTATTTTTATTTCAGCGCAAGACCATAAACGTACCAAAGAAGTACTCAACCTCAGCAAAGAAGTATATGGCAACATGCAACGGAAGATAACGGATAATGCATTAAGCCATTTTGTACAAAAAATTGTTAAGAAAAGAAAACCAACCATTGGGAAAGGAACACGCAGACCACGCTTGCTTAGATTATTCCAACGTGGAACCAATCCTCCAGTATTTGAACTTTCTATTCCAAACAAAACACGCTTAGCACAATCATACAAACAATACATTATAAATAGTTTGCGTGAATCCTTTGATTTCGAAGGTGTACCACTTTCACTTAAGATACAAGAACGCATGCCAGAAAAAGATGATATTGAGGCACCAAAAGGAAGAAGACGCCCAACACACAGACGTCACCATTACTAATACTATGAAACTACTTGTAGGCCTCGGCAACCCAGGCACACCATATACGTATACCAAACATAATGTTGGTTTTCGAGCACTCGAAGCATGTGCACCAGATGCATCGTGGAGCATGCATAAAAGAAGCGATAGTATGATTGCTCGTGTAGTGTTGCATGACCAAGACATGCTTTGTGCACAACCACAAACGTTTATGAACGAATCAGGCAAAGCAGTGCAGGCATTGCTGTCTTTTTATGATATTTCAGTAGCAGATGTATGCGTGGTATACGATGATATTGATCAACTCATAGGTTCGGTCCGCATTCGTCCAGATGGTTCTGCTGGCGGACACAATGGTATGGATTCAATTATTACGCAACTGGGCACCAAAGATATTGCACGCATTAAAATTGGCATAGCAGAAGAAACACGTGGCAAACAAACTATTCCGTCTGAACAGTATGTATTACAACCATTCACCACAGAAGCAGAAGAAAAAATGAAAACTATTCTGACCGAGGTGCCAACAGTTGTTGAGGCATGGCTTTCCGGAAACACTACCGCAACATTTTCGTTTGAATAATTTTTTTTAAAAACAAAAAAACCGCACAATGCGGTGCATTCACGGTACAAGCCTGCTTGTAGCGAAGGATGCACACGACGAGCGCATGAACCCTTGCTTAGGAGTCTCTTGCAGGTAGGAGGGGATTCCCGCGCAAGACAGACTACAAGCAGACTTGTACCGTGAACAGTCACAAACTGTATCACATACACCTGTCTTGTCAAGCAACACAGGTTCTGATACACTCTCACTGAGCGCCACTTTGTGTGCCATATTCTGGTTGATTTTCTTTACATTATGCCGAACAGTTCCCCACCGCAGATACATGCACATGGGATACAATCTATTGTTTCATTGTTGCGTAACCATTCACACGTTACGGTAAAAACCTCAATGCAACCTGTAGTACAAAGCTATATCTTAAGCCAACTACTACAACAAAGCGATTTTCCGCAATCGCCTGTTTTGTATGTGGTGGAAGATGAATACGCAAAACTCACCTTATATAACCTTATTCATGCATGGCTCCATGGCGTGCGCAAACATGTTCCCCTCTTTTTTGATACCAAACCAGCAACCCTCGCAACAGTACTCAAAAATAAAGCCTGCATGCTTTTACTTACCAGAGATGAGCATGCAAACGGCGTTCCCTCTAAACGATCATTTCAAAAACATACTATTCGATTATGTGCAGGTGACAAAATACAAAAATCAGAATTGTTAAAACAATGTATTGATGCAGGATATTCATTGGATAGAACAGCAGCAGCACACGGGCTTATTGCCAACAGAGGTGGAGTGTTAGATATTTTTCCACCAGATAGCACCCATGCGTATCGACTTGAATTTAATGATGATGTTATTGAATCCATTGCGCCATTTAAACCACGCGAAAAAGTAGAAGGCTTTGTTAATACGCTCACTATTATTCCGTATACCTTGGATCACCTGCCAAAATCAGGAACACTTGATACCTATGCTCCTGATATTAAAACATTAGCGTGTGAACCCTTTCCCCCACAAGCAGATGCTATTGTTTCATTTTCTGCTTCTGAAATTTCAGAACTAACCGCACATATTCAACCACCAACAGAAACACTTTCATCAAAACAATCCGTCAGTTTTATCAAAGATTTAAACGAAGGTGATTATGTAGTGCACGTTGACCATGGGGTTGCCATTTTTAACGGCATTGTCGAACAAAATATCGAGGGCATTACTCGTGAATACTTTAAACTCACCTACGCAGAAGAAGATATCCTCTTTTTACCGGTTACCATGGCAGAAAAAATGGAAAAGTATGTGGGTGACCCTAATCCGCCACTGCAACGACTCTCTGGTGGTTCATGGCACAAAACCGTTGCAAAAATTACACTGGAAACATTAAGCCAAGCACGCGAACTCTTAAACACCCACGCACGCAGACAATTGGTACAAGCATATCGCATTCCGCAAGATGAAACGTTTGAAAAAAAGCTTGCAAAAACTTTTCCGTATGAAGAAACCAATGATCAACGAGCGGTTATTGAAGCAGTATACAGAGATCTTGATCAACCAACGCCTATGGATCGCTTAGTATGTGGAGATGTTGGCTTTGGGAAAACAGAAGTAGCGATTCGTGCGGCTGCAAAAGTAGCGCAAGCAGGCTACCAAGTTGCGGTACTCTCCCCTACAACTATTCTTTCTCAACAACATTTAGATAATTTTCAAGAACGCCTCAAGGATTGTGATCTCAAAGTTGCTGGATTATCACGTTTTGAATCCAAAGCATCTCAAACACAAACCATTGCAGGCATTGCTGAAGGTTCTGTAGATATTGTCGTGGGTACGCATCGATTACTTTCTAAGGATGTGCATTTCCAAAACCTTGGACTCATTATTATTGATGAAGAACAACGCTTTGGTGTCCAACACAAAGAACATTTAAAAAAGATGCGTTCACAAGCACATATTCTTACTCTTACCGCAACACCAATTCCTCGTACGCTTCATCTTGGTCTTTCTGGTGTGCGTGCTATTTCTACCATTAGTACCCCACCGGAGGGCAGACGCCCGATTGAAACACACATTGAGCCACACAACGATAAACGTATTAAAGAAGCAATTGAACAAGAACTCGAACGTAAAGGCCAAGTGTATTATCTACACAATAATGTAGAAACCATGCCCGTTAAATGTAAGCAATTAGATGAGTTGTTAGTCAACGCTCGCATTGGTATGTTGCATGGGCAACTCCCTGAGCAAGAAATTGCTCGTGTCATGCATGCATTTGATAATAAAGAATTAGATGTACTGGTATGTTCTACTATTATTGAAAATGGATTAGATCTCCCAAATGTAAACACTCTTATTGTAGATAATGCGGTACAGTTTGGTTTGGCACAGTTGCATCAAATTCGTGGTCGTATTGGCAGAGGTGCCCGACAAGCGTATGCGTACTTCTTTTTCAAACGACAAAAACTCACAGGTGAGGCAGCACAACGATTAGAAGCGTTAGAACAAGCAAACAAACTTGGTGCTGGGTACGAGCTTGCACAACGCGATATGGAAATTCGTGGTATTGGGAATGTGCTTGGTAAAGCACAACATGGCCATGTAAAATCTGTCGGGCTTAACTTATATTTACGCCTCCTCCAAAAATCCGTTAAAGAAATTAAAACTGGTGAAGTGGTGGAAATTGTTCCAGATATTTCTATTGATCTTCCTCTTGAGGCTCGTATCCCTAAACATTTTGAATCTAACAAACAAAAACGTATTGAGCGCTATCACGAATGGGCACTTATTGAAACCATGGACGAACTCCAACAAACAAAAAACAACTTATTGAAAGATGGTGCGCTTCCACAACAACTCGAAAACCTCTTTTATATTCTTAAAATAAAGCTCTTAGGTAAACAAGCTCGCTTACAGGCTATTGATACTGCTTTTGCCTCTGCACAGTCTTCCGACAAGGTGATTATCTTAAAACCACAGGAGCCGATTGAACCGAAACGCTATGCTCAAATGCTTGATATCTGTGATAAATGGCAATATTCTACTGATGAATTAAAGGTAAAGCAGGATGATATGGGTGACGACTGGATGCGTACGCTCGAAAAGTCTATTCAATCGCTTATTACGTAATTTTGGGTAACCTATTGCGTAATTTCTCATAATACGCTAATAATAAAACCATCATTTTGTTCTTTTTAGAAATCCATTCAATAACTATCTAAGGTAAAAATAATAAACCATGAAGGGAGGTGAACCTCTTTTTTTATTTTTATAGGTTTAGATAGAGCCGCAGGCTTATATATTGAATGGTTAACTATAGGTATTACGGAATATAGTTAGGGATTGAAGAAGCTGGGGATTTTTTATCCATTTTTGCTTGAGGAGTTTGTTATGCGTTTGCGAAACCTCCTGCCAGCGATCTGCCTTGCTTGTGCACTGTGTACATTTGCTATGTATACCAACAGTGACGCGGCGTTCGACGGCAAAAATATGCAAAACGTGGTAGAAATACAACAGTTGACACCAGCCCAAACTGTCTTGGCTGAAATTTCCTTTGACGCGTGTGCCATTCCAATTGATCTGGCAATGGGCACCAACACAGGAACTGCGGATATTGCGCTTATTGAACAAGCAGTCTCTGGCGATGTACCAAAGGGAAACACCGAAGTGAAAAAAGCCACTACCAACACCGGTCACATGAAAAAAATCGACAAGTTCGTTATTACTACGGTGACCGACTCAGGTGGGGTGAACAATAAGGGAAACACCAAAACGCAAGCCGCTGCCTTGACAGATAGCTCATTGGCGCTGGCACCAAATAGTGGACAAGATGCGAATATGGTAAATGTTTTCCAAAATACAGGCACAAACCTCAAAATCATGTCCGCACCGGACATTGGGGAATCTGCCAAAACAGCAATGGCAACAATCAACACACCAAATGCAAACGTGGACTTCGTATACATTGGAAATCGAACAAATGTCGTTCAGATGAACGGCAACCAAATGTGTGCTGAAGGCAATGGGCCATTATATGCTCTTGTCGCCTAAGATCAGGCAGAAAGAGCTTTAACCACAGGTTCAGATCTCTCTTTTTTTAAGAGAAATCTGAACCTTCTTTTTTTTTCAAAAAAAACAGGGACATTCAGTAAATTGAATGTCCCTTCATGTTGTTGTGATAGATTATTTAAATAGCGAGCTTCATCTGAGATGGCAGATGCTGACGACTGAGAGCCATCTTCAATGTGCTGCTTTGAGGCTTTTTTGCATTCTTTTTATCAAGAGACTTGCCTTCATCCCTCCGCCTCTTGATTCGTGAAATGACCATCCTTATTTTTCGAACTCTTACACTCGATGTATGATGATTTAACAAGATACCTTTATAAAATCCATGTATCTCGTTGGTGAACATCCACGTGTTGATATCTCCCTCAGTTATTCCAGCATTTACAATTGCAGGAATCTGAGATAACGCATATGCCTTTTCTTTCTTATTCATGAGTTCCCCTTCTCATAAATATGTGAAAAGAACCTTCACTAACTATATATTAATTATAGCATATTTAAACAAAAATGTCAAAAACACCTATAAATAGCCCTTTATACTGGGTAGCATGGAATGCCCTTCCGAACATAGGTCCTGTACGCATACAGGAAATTTTAAAATACTTTTCAAGTTTAGAAGAAGCGTGGCACGCCCCCCTGTCATTGCTCTTAGAAAAGGGTTGTTCAGAAAAAATGGCACAGCACATTGTACAGGCACGCAATACGATAAACCCAGAGCAAGAAATTGAAAATATAACGAAAGCAGGGTTATCTATAGTAACCCTTGCGGATGAGGCATACCCAAAACTACTGAAAGAAATATATGCTCCCCCACCAGTGCTCTTTTATAGAGGCATACTACCACAACACAACCAACACCTACTCGCAGTAGTGGGCTCACGCAAACATAGTGCTTATGGCAAACAAGTAACCAATACCTTAGTACACGATATTGCAACCCAACGTGTTGTTATTGTAAGCGGACTCGCCCTAGGTATAGATGCCTATGCCCACCACGCAACGCTTGAGGCAGGAGGCACCACCATAGCAGTACTCGGCAGTAGCGTAGAGCCAGCATACATATACCCACGCACCAATCAGCATCTTGCAGAAAAAATAATTGAACACAATGGGTGTGTACTTTCTGAACACCCCCCAGGCACCCAAGCCCTCAAACAACATTTTCCAAGGCGCAACAGAATTATTGCTGGATTGTGTTTTGGCACCCTTATTATAGAAGCAGCAGAAACATCCGGCGCACTCATAACCGCACAACATGCACTCGAATATAATAGAGAAGTATGTGCAGTACCCGGCTCAATCTTTCACGAAACATCCACAGGAACAAACAATTTAATACACATGGGAGCTCGTGTGGTTACCAAAGCACACGATGTATGTGCACTACTCAACATACAAATGTCACACACCAAACCAAAGGAACATACACCAGAAACACCACAAGAAGCACAACTGTTTCCACATATAACACAAACTCCTATACACATAAATGAGCTCGCTCGCTTGACCAAGATGCCAATTCAGGATATAAATGCAACATTAGCCCTCATGGAAATGAAAGGCATGATTACACATCTTGGCTCAATGAACTATGTTATAACATAAGCGATACTCATAGATACTAATAATATAAATAGTATCGTCATCCTGAACTTGATTCAGGATCTTGTATTTTATAAACGTCCGACATCAATGTAATCATAAAGCTATATGTAGGTTACATTCAGCACATGCATTACAATAATGGACGTATGTAACTATTCACTTTAACCTTGTAACTACTTATGTTAGAACAACAAAAACTAACTATTCTCACATCCATATTTGTGAGTTCAATGATAACCGCAAATTTAATAGGGTCAAAAATAACGACCATACTCGGTATTAACATGTCCGTCAGTATTTTTGTGTTACCGCTCACTTTCTTAATTACTGACGCTATTTCTGAAGTGTATGGTAAAAAGAAAGCACAAGAACTCGTATATGGATCAATGGTATCTGTCATCCTTATTATGATTGTCGTTGCACTTGCAGTATATCTTCCACCAGCAGATAGATTTACCAATAATGAAAGTTATGTCAGTGTTTTCTCTAGTTCAATACGTATCATGCTCGCAAGTTTAATTGCATTTGTACTGAGCCAAGGACATGATATCTGGGCATTTGATTTTTGGAAAAAGAAAACACACGGTAAATTTTTATGGCTACGTAATAACCTTTCAACCTTTGTCAGCCAATTCTTAGATACTACCTTATTCATGTTTTTGGCATTCTACCAAATGACACCAAAATTTGATGTTGCCTTCGTGTTCTCACTTATTATTCCATGGTGGTTAATTAAAGTAGCCTTTGCATTTATTGATACACCGTTTGTATACGGTATTGTGCATTGGTTGAAGAGTGGTAAGACAAGCCAAGAATAATAATTAAGATATACTACTCGTAGTATAGAGGGAATGAAGTAGTAATGAGGTTGTAACGTGTAGTAATGCATTACCATTTCATTACTACTTTATTACTATTCATTACAATCTCATTACCACACATTACTTTTCTTCTCCATGAAAAAAAATCTCAAAACATATCACGATGCAGTACACTACCTCGAAACACTTGCTTCAACACCACACGATACTGCATACATGAAAACTCATAGTGCGAACCCACAACAATATGTGGAACGCACACGCGAATTTGTAAAACTCCTCGGTAACCCCTACCGAGGAATTCGTTTTGTGCACATTTCAGGTACCGCAGGAAAAGGAACAACGACCAATTACATACATAACATTCTACAATCTGCAGGTAATACCGTTGGCTCATTTACTCAACCATATGCAACAACCTCTATAGAAAAAATCAAAGTGAATGATCTCTTACTATCACCAAAAGAATTTGTAGCATTGGTTAACAAAGTACAACCAGCAATTGAAAAAATGGACACCTCATACAAGTATGGACGCCCTTCGTACTTTGAGATATTTTTTGGTATGGCACTTCTCTACTTTAAACAAAAAAAATGCAACTGGGCAGTACTCGAAGTTGGATGCGGAGGCACCTATGACGCAGGTATGATTATCCCAAAAGCAATCTGTGGTAATACCAATGTTGGGCTTGATCACATGAAACTACTCGGGAACACGCTCAGCAAAATAGCAACAGAAAAAGCAGGAATCATACGACCACACGGACACTTTTTTAGTACCGAACGCAGATCAAAACTTATTTCGCTTTTCAAAAAAATCTGTACACAAAAAAAAGCAACCTTTCATCATATTCCTGCAAAAAAATTTGATGATGCAAATCAAAAATTAGCAACAGCAATTACACAGCATATTGGTATTGCAGACAAGCATATACACGAAGGAATACAACGTACCAAACTCCCGTGCAGATTCGAAATCATGCAACAACATCCACTCATTATATTAGATGGATCACACAATCCAGATAAAATACGAAACGTTGTCCACAATCTTAAAAAGTTGACATATGATACACTGTATACTATCTTTGCCAGTAGCTCGAATAAAGATGCACAAAAAATGATTAAGCTATTACAACCCTATACGAAACAGTTTATCTTTACCGAATTCGAAGCAGCAGCAAAAAATGCATATATCGCACAACAACTTGCATCACACACCACACACGCAACAATAGAGCCAGATGCACACAAAGCACTCAAGCGAACAATGCAAAAGATTAAAAAGAATGATGCACTCCTTATTACTGGATCCTTTTATATGACCGGTGCCCTCCGGGAGCACTGGATCAGTGAAGAGTATATACTCACCCATCGAAAAACTCATTAATTTCCCTCTTTATTTATGTCAGACCTCGTTATTGTCGAATCCCCAACCAAAGCAAAAACTATAAGCAAATTTCTTAAAAGTGGTTTTACCGTAAAATCATCTTTTGGGCATGTGCGTGATTTACCAAAATCAAGCATCGGGGTTGATGTAGACGATAACTATAAACCAACCTATGTGGTTGATACTGAAAAGAAAAAAGTAGTATCAGAGCTTAAAACAGCAGCAAAAAAGGCAAAGCATATCTATTTCGCAACTGATGAGGACCGCGAAGGAGAAGCAATTGCATGGCATCTTGCAGAAATTCTAAAACCAAAGCCAGAGCAAATAAAACGTATTACCTTCCACGAAATCACCAAACACGCAATAGAAGAATCCCTCGAACATCCACGCACCATTGATATGCAACGAGTAGATGCGCAACAAGCACGTCGTATTTTGGATCGTTTAGTTGGATACGAACTCTCCCCTTTCTTATGGAAAAAAGTAGCGCGTGGACTTTCTGCTGGTCGGGTACAATCAGTAGCCGTACGATTAATTGTTGAACGTGAACGTGAAATTCTTCAATTTAAAGCACAAGAATACTGGACCCTTGATGCATTCTTTAATAAAGAAGGCGCAACACATACCGGAGCAATTGATGAAAAAAATCTTCCAGAAGGATTTTTCCCTGCAAAGTTACACGCAATTAATGGTGACTCTCTTGATAAATTTGAAATTGGTGATGAAAAACATGCACAACAACTACATGCAGCACTGAAAGATGCAACATATACCATAGACGCTATTAAAAAGAAAGAAACAAAGAAAAATCCTGCAGCACCATTTACCACCTCTACCCTGCAACAAGAAGCAAACCGTAAGTTAGGATATTCTTCAAAACAAACCATGCGACTTGCACAACAATTGTATGAAGGTATTGATATTGGTGATGAGGGTTCAGTTGGTTTGATTACCTACATGCGTACGGACTCTGTTTCACTGTCACAAAAATTCCTAACAGAATCACACGAATATCTTGAAAAAAATCTTGGGAAAGAATACACCATTGCAGAACCACGCGTATTTAAAGCACGTTCAAAAACAGCACAAGAAGCACACGAAGCAATTCGCCCAACCGAAGCACTTCGTGATCCAGAATCGGTAAAGGCATACTTGGATGACCGTCAATTCAAGCTCTATCGCCTTATTTGGCAACGTGCAGTAGCCTCACAAATGCCTGAAGCTATTATGAGCAACACCAGTATTGATATTGGTACCAAAACAGATGCACAATACACCTTCCGTGCAACAGGACAAACCATTAAATTTGATGGATTCTTAAAACTCTATCCATTTACTCAAAGAGAGAACCTTCTCCCAGAGCTCGAAGAAAAAGAAACCGTTGTATGTGCAGAACTCAATGCAAACCAACATTTCACCGAACCTCCAGCACGATACAGCGATGCATCATTGGTAAAAGCACTCGAAGATCATGAAATTGGACGCCCTTCAACCTACTCCCCAACTATTAGTACGGTTATTGATCGCGGCTATGTTGAACGTATTGAAAACCGCAGACTCAAACCAACAGACATTGCCTTTGTGGTAACCGACTTATTAGTAGAACATTTTAAAAATGTGTCAGACTATGCTTTTACCGCAAAACTTGAAGAAGAACTTGATGACATAGCAGAAGGCAAACTTGGCTGGGAACAAGCCATTAATGATTTTTACGAACCATTCAAAAAAAATCTCACCGAAAAAACAGAAGAAGTGAAAAAGGAAGATATCATGCAATCACGTGAAATCGGTGTTGATCCAGCAACTGGTCTTACCGTGTTTGGAAAAACAGGACGCTTTGGTGCATATGTACAACTCGGTGAGTATCATGGCAAACCAAAGAAAAAGACTAAAAAGAAAAAAAAGGATGCAGAAGATGAAGAAGAAACACCAGAAAAAGAACAAGATACTCCCGAAGAAGAAAAACCACGTAGCGCTTCGCTTGAAAAAGGACAAAGCCTCGAAACCATTACCTTAGAAGAAGCACTCTACTTACTTGAGTTGCCACGTGTGGTCGGTAAAAATAAAGAAGGTGAAGAAATGATTGCAGATGTCGGTCGTTTTGGTCCATACCTCAAAGCAGGAAAACAAACGGTCTCTCTCCCTCCAGATGACTATGATCCGCACACCATTACCATTACCCAAGCGCTCGAAGTGTTTGCTAATGCAGCAGCAATCCGTAAAAAGATGAATGAACCAATCGCAGAACTCGGAACTGATCCAAACTCAGGTGGAAACATTGTGGTAAAAAATGGAAGATTTGGTCCATACATTACAGACGGAAAAACAAACAAGTCCGTACCAAAGAATACCGAACCAAAAGATATCACCTTTGATGAAGCAGTAGAAATGCTTGAAAAGAAACGAAAAGCACCAAAACGAGCGTGGGGCGGTGGTGCAAAGAAGAAAAAGGCTGAATAAAAAAAATAGTAGGGGATGGTTTAAAACCATCCCCTACTATTTTTTTATTTGACAAATCACACCCCACAGGACTACTCTAACTATACTATGTCATCATCCGTCAATTCGTTGATCAAAATTATCGAACAAGAAAAACTTCGTGTGGATACGGACTTGGTTCGTCTTGCCTATGAATATGCAAAAGAGGCACACAACGGACAAATGCGTAAAAGTGGTGAACCTTATATTAATCATCCGCTCGAAACCGCAAAAACACTCGCACTCTATCATCTTGATCAAGACACCATTATCGCAGGGTTGTTGCACGACGTGCCAGAAGATACCGAACGCACACTTGCCGATGTTAAAAAACAATTTGGTAAAGAAGTAGCACATTTAGTAGAAGGTATTACCAAACTGGGTAAATTGAAGTACCGTGGTATGGAACGCTATACGGAAAATCTACGAAAAATGTTTGTGGCAATGGCTTCTGACATTCGGGTTATTTTTATTAAATTTGCGGATCGTCTTCATAACCTCGAAACGTTAGATGCCCTCCCCCAAGAAAAAAAAGAACGCATTGCCCTTGAAACACTAGAAATCTATGCACCTATTGCAAACAGACTCGGAATCTGGCAACTCAAAGGAAAATTAGAAGATCTTTCTTTTAAATATCTCTATCCAAAAGAATATACCGAATTAAAAGAAGTACTGGAAAAGCAATACAGCGAACGTGAAGCAGCTGTAGCTGAACTTAAAAAAGCAGTTACCAAAGCACTCAAACAAGAAGACATTACCATGGTAGAAATTTCAGGTAGGGCAAAAGATCTCTTTAGTTTATATAAAAAACTACAGAACCATGAAAATGAAATAAAGCGTATTCACGACATTGTTGCGGTGCGTATTGTGGTACCAACAATTGCAGATTGTTACCAAACCTTAGGTGTTATTCATAGTCAATGGAAACCAATTCCAAGCAGAATTAAAGATTATATTGCACAACCTAAGCCAAATGGATATCAATCATTACATACCACTATTTTCTTTGATAAAGGGCATACGGTTGAAGTACAAATTCGTACGCCAGAAATGCACCTTGCAGCAGAATATGGTGTGGCAGCACATTGGCATTACGATGAAAAAGGCTCTATTCTCTTAGACAAACATTTTGATTGGGTAACAGACCTTTCAAACTGGCAACAAGAAATAACAGACGGGCAACAATTCCTCGACTCACTCAAAATTGATGTATTTCAGGATCGCATTTTTGTATTTACCCCAAAAGGAGATGTGATTGATTTACCAGAAAACTCTACCCCCGTAGATTTTGCGTATCATATTCATACCGAAATTGGAGATAAAACCATTGCCGCTCGTATTAACAATCAAATGGCTTCTTTAGATACGTCATTAAAAAGTGGCGACATGGTTGAAATTGTCATAGATAAAAACCGCAAAGGCCCAAACCGAGACTGGCTTAAATTTGTTAAAACACGTGCCGCACGTGAAAAAATAAAACAAAAATCTCCCAAAAGTTTATGGGAGACGATTACGAGTTTACGGGGGTAAAAAAATGGGGGTATGGTAGGGGTAGAAAATTTTCTACCCCTACCATACCCCCATTATTTTTTACCCTCTCAATTTTTCAAGCAATGCTTGGAATTCTTCATCACCGTAGTATTCTATTTGCACAATACCGGCATGCTTGCCTCGTTTTTTAATAGAAACTTTGGTACCCAGTAGCCCTCGTAATTCTTGTTCATATGCCCCTAGGGTTGGATCTTTGCGTACGGTACGTGTATGTCTGTTTACGGCTACCTTTTTTACTTCTTCTGCGGTATCGGTAATCGTTAGTTTTTCTTTGAGTACTCGTTCAAATAATTCGGCGCGTCTGTCTTCATCTTTAATTTCCATGAGCACTTTTGCATGCCCTTCGGTTATTTTTCCTTCTGCAATGGCTTGTTGAATATTTTCTGGCAACTGTAACATGCGCAATGCATTGGTAATGGTGGAACGGCTCTTCCCTACTCGTTTTGCTACTTGCTCGTGGGTTAATCCAAATTCATCGTTTAATTTTTGATAGCTCCATGCTTCTTCTATGGGGTTTAAATCTGCACGCTGAATATTTTCAATCAATGCCAATTCTAAACGCTCAAGCTCGCTTGCTTGGCGCACAATAATTGGCACATGTTTTTTACCTGCTTGTTTAGAAGCGCGCAAACGCCTTTCACCTGCAATCAATTCATAGCCACCTTCTTTACGCGGGATAACAACCAAAGGTTGCAAAACACCATGTTCTTTAATAGAGTCAGCTAATTCGTTTAAATGCTTTTCAGAAAAATATTTACGTGGCTGATAGGTATTTGAATGCACGTCATCAACAGACACTTCTAAAATATCTGATTCTGCGACAGTGGTATCTAACCCACCCTCACTCAATGTTGGCTTAGTTGAAGTTGCTTCAGATGTGTCTTCCGAAGGACTTGGAATAGTCGGTTTTGGAATAAGCGAACCTAATCCTCTACCTAATCCTGTTTGTTTTTGTTTTGCCATAGTGGATGATTATTCTCGATCATGTAATTCTAATAATTCTCGTGCAAGGCGTTCGTATGCTTTTGCTCCTTTTGATTTTGGATCATGGTGCAAAATAGAACGTCCGTACGAAGGTGCTTCGGTTAAGCGTACATTTCGTGGAATAACACTTCTAAAAATTTTATCTGGAAAATATTGATACAACTCATGCATCACTTGCTCAGAAAGCTTTGCTCGTCCATCAAACATGGTTATTACCGCACCGAGTACCCCAAGTTCTGGTTTAATCCCTTGGCGAATGAGCTCAATAGTTTTCATGAGCTGTCCTAACCCTTCTAATGCGTAATATTCTGCTTGCACTGGTATCAACACTTCGTCTGCGGCAACTAACCCGTTGATAGTAAGCAATCCTAACGAAGGAGGACAATCAATAATCACGTAATCATATTCATGGCGAATTTGATCCATCACATCTAATAATCGGTATTCTCGTCGCTCAACATTTACTAATTCAACCGATGCTCCGGCAAGGGTGTTGGTTGCAGGAAGAATACGTAATCCCTCTAATTCGTGTGGTTGGATAACAGAGCGCAACTCGCGTTCGCCACTTAATACTTCGTAGAGTCCTGCTGATAGGTCTTGATGCGCTATCCCTATTCCGCTGGTTGCGTTTGCTTGCGGATCTAAATCAACGAGCAGTACGTACTTTCCTAACGCTGCTAAATACGTTGCTAGGTTTACTGCGGTTGTTGTTTTGCCGACTCCACCTTTCTGATTTACCACACTTATCACTCGTGCCATATGTATATATTATAATGAAATTATCCACCTTTGACAATGCACTATGATTAGTTTAGAATAGCCATGTTATCCTGTTTTTACTAATTTTTTACTTGGGCTCGTGTACTCGCGAGTTAAGTAAAAAATTGAAAGGAGTAGGCGCATGCAGGGTGGAGTGGATTCCGTAACGTAGTGAAGGAATACACGGAACCCGCAATGCGACTACGACGCCGCGCCGGAGTGGTGAAACTGGTATACACGCACGACTCAAAATCGTGTACCGCAAGGTGTGAGAGTTCGAGTCTCTCCTCCGGCACCAAAACAAACGTTCCACCTCGGTGGAACGTTTGTTTTTTAACACCAAGGTTTACACCCGTCAGGTAATTGAGTACTATATAAGAAACATATATACTCCTATGAATATCTTTATTTTTATTGCCCTTATTTTTATTGGAACGCTCCTATTGGGCAAATTACTCGAAAAGGTTCGTATACCTTGGATTTTTGCTGCGCTTCTTATTGGTACACTGCTTGCTATTCGCAACCCCTTTTCGGACATTACCTCTTCTGAAACATTTACTCTCTTTGCACATCTCGGGATGTACTTACTGTTGTTTCTTGTTGGGTTTGAACTCAACATAGAAAAATTAAAGAAAAAAAGTAGTTTTATTTTTACTTCTGCTTTTGTCATTATTTTTCTTGAAGGTATTGTTGGATCGCTCATTGTTCACTATGTATTTGATTATTCCTGGATAATTTCACTCTTGGTTGCATTAAGCTTTGCAACGGTAGGCGAAGCTATTTTAGTACCTATTTTGCATGAATTTAAACTTATTAATACCACACTTGGACAAGCTATTATTGGTATTGGTACGGCAGATGATGTTATTGAAATTTTACTCTTACTCTTTGCAAGTATTGTTGTTGGTACACAGGTAGAAGGTAATATTTTTGTTATTCTTGGTTCACTGGCAATTGTACTCCTTATGACTTTTGCTTTCAGACTCTTTGGCAAAAAACGTGACCAATTTACCTTTATCAGCATCGAAACATTATTCTTGTTTATTCTTTTTGTGTTTTTTATCTTCATTGGCATAGGCTCATATGCAGCATCCGCACCGCTTGCTGCTATTCTTGCAGGGGTATCGGTTCGTCTCTTTATTCATGATCAACGACTCTCTTTTATTGATGATGAGATCAAGTCACTTACCTATGGTTTCTTTGCTCCCCTCTTTTTTGTGTGGATTGGTGCAGGTCTGGATATTGCTTATCTTGTTTCGGCTCCACTCTTGGTATTACTTGTTGCAAGTGTCTCTATCGGAGTAAAAATCATTGGCAGCTACCTTATGGGTAAAAAGGAATTGGGACTCAAAGGTTCTACCATACTGGGTATTGGTCTTTCGGTGCGTTTTAGTACCAGTATTATTATTATTAAATTCTTATTTGATAATGAGGTTATTGGCTATGACATTTACTCAGTAGTCATTGCTTCCAGTGTGGTGTTTATGTTTATTATTCCACTCTTTTTCTCACAGCTTATTAATAAGTGGAAATCGGCGATTGCGTAAATAAAAATAGGGGGCGGTTTGAAACCGTCCCCTATTTTTTTGTACTTATACTTCTATTTTAGAAAAAGACCAACCACCAAGGACCAAAAAGAATAACGTAATACAACTCAACACAAGCACATCAACACCAAGACTATAATGACTCATACCAATTAATACATGTCGAAAGGAATCAATACCATAGGATAATGGATCAATAAGAGCTGCAATTGCTAATGCTTTTGGTAACCCTGCCAAAGGGAATAAAGCACCCGAAAGAAAAAAGAGTGGCATGACCAAAAAATTAATAATCAGATGAAAGCCCTGCATATCCTCTAAACGAGAAGCAATCAGTGTACCTAAAGAAGCAAATAATAATCCAACCAAAAACATGAGTCCAATAAGGGGAACAATCCCCGCAAGGTGTGCAGGACGGAACCCCGCAATAAGTGCGATAACAAGTACGATAAGCCCTTGCAAAGCAGAAACAGTTGCCCCACCAAGGGTTCGTCCTAACATAATATGAAAACGAGAGACTGGAGCAACCATGGTTTCTTTTAAAAAACCAAACTGTCTATCCCAAATAATTTCCATACCGGTAAATATTGCGGTAAAAATAATACTCATGCCAATAACACCAGGGGCCAAAAAGGTTAAATAATCACCTTGTCCTGCTTGCTTATATACCGAACCAAATCCATATCCCAGTGCAAGCAAAAATAAAATAGGTTGTCCCAATGAGCCAACAATCCGAGAACGAGAACGCACATATCGCTTTAATTGTCTCAGCCACAAAATATATATCGTTTGCATATTATTTTCTCCCCCACATGCGCCCCATAGCGCGTAAATTATCAATTGCATTACTATTTTCGACACGCATAGTTTTGCCGGTTAATGCTAAAAAGGCGTCTTCAAGGGAATTGGTGTTTGTTTCTTCTTTTAAAGAAGCTGAGGTACCAAGAGCAATGATCTTACCATGATCAATAATCGCAATACGTTGTGCTGCTCGATCTGCTTCTTCCATATAATGTGTGGTGAAAAAAATAGTGGTTCCCTCTTCTTTATTTAAGCGATACAAATAGTCCCACATGTGATTACGTGTTTGTGGATCAAGCCCAAGTGTTGGTTCATCTAAAAAGATAACTTTGGGATGATGTAATAGCCCTCGTGCAATTTCAAGTCGACGTTTCATCCCGCCAGAAAATTCTTTTACTAAACTATCTTTTCTATCGATAAGATCAACAAAAGACAACAGTTCTTCGGTGCGTTTACGTCGTACGTTTTTTTCTACGTTATAGAGTACTCCATGAAACTCCATATTTTCCCATGCGGTGAGCTCATCATCTAAACTGGTATCTTGGAATACAATACCAAAAGATCGACGCACTTCATGTGGATTCTTTGCTGGATCATGCCCGTTAAGCACAATACTCCCACTTGTTGCATGTAATAATGTAGTAAGCATTTTAATGGTGGTTGATTTACCCGCACCATTTGGTCCTAAAAAGGCAAAAATTTCTCCTTTAGGAACAGAAAAAGAAATATCATCAACCGCTGTGACATCTCCAAATTTTTTTGTTAAATTTTTTACTTCTATCATTTCCATACTTATATATATACATTCTTAATGTGAGCTTTCAGTATACTATATATTGGATATTACGGTAAGTACCCTATTGTTACACATCAAAAAACACCCTCATGTCGAGAGTGTTTTTTGGTAGCGGGGGCGGGACTTGAACCCGCAACCTCCAGGTTATGGGCCTGGCGAGCTGCCATTGCTCTACCCCGCGGCGTCATAGTCGCATTGCGGGTTCCGTGTTTTCCTACGCTACGCTTAGGAAACCACTCCACCCTTCATGCGCCTATTCCTCTTCATTTTGTACTTAACCTCGGAGTACCTTGGCCCAAGTACAAAATGATTAATAAGGCATTGGTTGCTATGCTAACAGACTATAGTGCAAACGTCAATTTATTGGTTATTGATGTTTGGTGTTTGATGTTTCCCGCCAAAGGCGGGTTTGGTGCCGGAGGACGGGATCGAACCGTCGACCTGAGGCTTATGAGTCCTCCGCTCTAACCAACTGAGCTACCCCGGCGCGTCGTAATCGCATTACGGGTTCCGTGTATTCTTTCGCTACGCTACAGAATCCACTACACCCTTCATACGCATACTCCTTTCACTTTACCACTTAACCTCGGAGCAAGCGGTAAAGTCTATGTAGAACTATTATTGTATATCATATTTTATTCATTTATTCAACCCTTTTTGCTATACTATATCCATGTATATCACCATCCACTCCGCAGTAGGTGGAGCAATAGGACAATTTATATCAGATCCATTCGTAGCATTCCTTATTGGTGTTGTCTCACATTTTATATTGGATATTATTCCTCATGGAGATGAAGAAGTAACCAAAAAAGTTACCTGGCTCAAATCTGCTCGAAGTAAATTATTTTTCGTCGTAGGATCAGATTTTACCATACTTTTTTTCTTCTTTATATTCTGGACCCTTAACTCCCCAGTAGACCAACTCCTCGGTATGTTTGCAGGAATAGCAGGAGGCATAGTACCCGATGCTCTATGGGGATTTCATGAGCTCACAGATGCACCATTCCTCCGATGGTACCGTAAAAAACACAGTGCACTCCACAACATCATAAAAACAAAACTCACCACCAAGCAAGGCTTCATGTTACAAATACCATTGTTGATTATTTTAACCTGGGTCATTATAATGTTCTAGAAGTAAGTTATAAGATATAAGAAATAGGAGGGGGCTTTAAGCTCCATATTATTATTAGGAGTTTTTTTATATGGAAAATTTTCGAAAACTACAGGTATGGCAAAAAGCACATACATTAGTACTTAATATGTATATCACAACACAAGCATATCCCAATACAGAAAAATTTGGACTTACCTCTCAAATAAGAAGATCAGCAGTTTCAATACCTGCAAATATAGCGGAAGGAAGTAAAAGAAAAAGTAACAAACATAAAATACACTACAATACTATTGCAGAAGGATCACTTGAGGAAATAAAATACTATATACTATTAAGTTATAATCTTAACTATATTACAAAAGAAAAAGGAATATACTTAATGGAAATAGCACGAGAAGTTGGGAAATTACTTGCAGGGTATACAAAATATATACGGAAACAATAATCGCGTTTCTTACTTCTTACATCTTACCACTTATATCTTATAATTAGGTGCTTCCTTGGTAATCTCCACATCATGTGGGTGACTTTCGCGCATACCAGAACCAGTAATGCGAACAAACTCCGCTTTCTTGTGCAAAGCAGAAATAGTTTTTGCACCAAGGTATCCCATACCAGAACGTAACCCACCCATCAACTGATAGATCGTTGCTTCGGCAGGACCTCGGTATAAAATACGACCTTCAATACCTTCTGGTACAAATTTATTCGCATCTTTAACACTTGCTTGACCATACCGATCCTTAGAACCTTTACTCATAGCACCCAGAGAACCCATGCCTCGATAGCTCTTATACATACGCCCTGCATAAAATTCCGTTTCACCAGGGGTTTCTTCGGTACCAGCAAATAAGCTACCAGCCATAATACAATCGGCACCAGCTGCAATGGCTTTTACAATATCTCCAGAGTTTTTAATACCTCCGTCTGCAATAATTGGAACACTCGTATGTTTTCCTCTCCCCTTTGCTACATCCATAATCGCTGTAATTTGAGGAACACCAACACCAGCAACAATACGCGTGGTACAAATAGAACCAGGACCAATACCAACTTTAATACCATCAACCCCTGCATCAATCAGTGCTTGTGCTGCTTGTGCTGTTGCAATATTTCCAGCAATCACATCTGTGTGTTTTGTTATCTTATCCTTTTTCAATGTCTGCACCATTTCTATCACCCCTTTAGAATGTCCATGTGCGGTATCAACAACAATCACATCAACCCCAGCTTGTACGAGTGCTTGTGCACGTTCAAGGGCATCTGACCCAACACCAATAGCAGCACCAACACGTAAACGTTTACCATCATCCTTATTTGCATCTGGGTAGGTTTCATTTTTTTCTAAATCTTTACGCGTCACAATAGATGTCAATTTTTTAGATTTAGAAACCACACATAAAATAGAAAGTTTTTTATTTCTAATAATATCGTTGGCTCGTTTAAGTGTGGTATTTTCCGGAGCAGTTACTAAATCTTTTGCCTTGGTCATTACTTGTTTTACTTTTTTACGCTTATCATCTGGCCAAAAATAATCTTTATCAGTGATGAGCCCCACGAGCTGACCTTTTTTATTTACCACAGGAAATTTTTGATACCCATTTTTTTGTGCAAGCGTATGTACTTTTTCAACTGAAAAATCTTGTTCAACCGTAGTCGGATCTATAATAAATCCATTTTCAAATCGTTTTACGAGTTCTACCTCTTGTGCCTGTTCCTTAATAGAAAGATTTTTATGAATAATCCCAATTCCCCCTGCAAGTGCAAGCGCAATAGCTAACCTGTGCTCGGTAACCGTATCCATAGGAGAGGACACCAATGGAATGCGCAATGGTACATTACGTGAAACACGTGTTCCTAACTGTACGCCATTCGGGAGTACTTCTGAATATTGAGGAACCAGCAACACATCATCAAAAGTTAAAGCTTCTTGCATAAGTATGTATATATAAGTATTATGTGTTATATCCTACCCTATCCAAGAAGGAGCGTAAAGAGTAGAAAAGAAGTAAGATGTAAGAAATAAGTAATAAGAAATAGCACATTCCTTATTACTTACTTCTTACTCCTTATACCTTTGAACATGCACCATATTGCCATTTTAGATTTTGGTTCTCAGTATACACACCTCATTGCACGTCGTATTCGCGAACTCGAAGTACGTGCTGACTTATATCCCGCAGATATTGATGCAAAAGACCTTCCACCAGATGTGGTTGGTATTATTTTATCGGGAGGACCACAATCCGTATATGATGAAAATGCTCCTCAAATAGACACCGCATTATTTGAACGAGGAGTGCCGATACTTGGTTTGTGTTATGGGCACCAACTCATTGCAAAAACACTTGGTGGTACTGTTGAAGCAGGGACTATTAGAGAATATGGAAAAGCAACACTTACGATTACGGATGCCTCAGCGCTTTTAGAAAACATTGCACACAAAACACAAGTATGGATGAGTCATGGCGATACCGTTACACAACTCCCTCCAGATTTTCGCGTCATTGGTACCACTAAAGATTGCCCAAACGCTGCCGTAGCAAATGAAACGAACACCATTATTGGATTACAATTTCATCCAGAGGTACACCACAGCACCGAAGGTCTTACCATGCTCAAACATTTTGTGTTTACTATCTGCCGTGCTGAAAAAAACTGGAACATTGAGCATGTGGTTGAAGATATTCTTACTCAGATCCAAACACAGGTTGCGGATAAAAAAGTGTTTATGCTGGTCAGCGGTGGAGTGGATTCAAGTGTTGCCTTTGCACTCGCAACCAAAGCATTAGGGAAAGAACGTGTGTATGGTTTGTATGTTGATACCGGTTTCATGCGTAAAGATGAATCACAAGAGATAACACAAAACCTCTCCCAAGCAGGTTTTAATAATATTCATGTACACGATGCACATGTTCATTTTTTAGATGCGCTAAAAGGAATTGTAGAACCAGAAGAAAAAAGAAAGATCATTGGAAAAGTATTTTTAGATATACGCGAACAGGTATCACAAAAACTCGGACTTGATTCCGATGAATGGCTCCTTGGGCAAGGAACTATTTACCCAGATACCATTGAAACAGGTGGTACCAAACATGCAGACACCATAAAAACACATCATAATCGTGTAGATGCTATTCAAAAACTTATAGCAGAAGGAAAGGTAGTGGAACCAATTTCAGACTTTTATAAAGATGAAGTGCGCCACATTGGTACTTTACTTGGGTTGCCACAACATATGATAGATCGCCACCCATTCCCTGGGCCTGGCCTTGCTATTCGCATGTTATGTACCAACGCAGAAAAAGATGACCTACCACCAATAGATACAGATCCAACACTACTACAAAGTATTAAACACAGCATTGTCCCGATACAATCTGTTGGAGTGCAAGGAGATAATAGAACCTACGAACACCCGCTCGCTTTTTGGGGTATGAATGATTGGGAACAGATTGATGAACTTTCAAGTACCATTACGAATGCATCAAAGGTTATTAACCGCACCATGGTGCTTCTGAACCCACAAGAAAAGGCTATAGAACTTGCGCCGACACAACAAACACTCACGCAAGAACGTATTACGCTTTTACAAGATATTGATGCACTGGTTATGCAAACTATTAGAGAAGCTGGTTTGTATCATGCTATATGGCAATTTCCTGTGGTGCTTATTCCTGTGGGGCATACACACTATCAATCCATTGTATTGCGTCCAATAGAGTCTCAAGAGGCCATGACCGCACATTTTTACCGCATGGATCATGCGTTGCTTGAAAAGCTCACACAGGACATCACAACACAATTCCCGATTGATTATGTATTCTATGACACAACAAACAAACCACCAGGAACCATAGAATGGGAATAATGGTATTCTTTACAAAACAACCAATTTCCCCTACCATACACCCATGAAAGCAGCATTATCAGACGATACTCTTAAACGCATTACCAGTTCGGAAACACTTTCAAAAGGATCATCCGAACATAGTCGGTACGATATACGAAACACTGAGTACTCACGTGTTCTCGTGCATAACGTGCCGTTTTTATTTACCTGCAACGAAGATGACCGAGTAAAAACGCTTGAAAATCATTCCATTATCATACAAGGAGATACTATAGAAGACGTACTTCCTGCGGATAAAGTATCTACACAAGATTTTGATGTGGTGTATGACGCTGGCAAACGTGGCGGAACCGTTGTTACTCCTGGGCTTATTAACACGCATACCCACCCACCCATGTACCTCATGCGTAGTGCCATGATGCTTGATGAAGGCGAAGGAGTGGATGAAACCATAGCAGCCATGCCTTTGTGGGAACGCGCCATGGCAGATGAACATTACACCATTGCAACCATTGGTGATCTTACCGAGCAACAAAAGCATGGGGTTACCACCACCCTCTCTCACTACGGAGTCTTTGAACCAATAGAGGAAGCAACAAAACACACCAAACAACGTGTGATCAATGCATTAAGTGTAGTTTCAAATTCTCATCCAGAAAACACCCCTGAGCTACTTGAAAATCTTATTTTACATAAAGATACATACACCTCTCAACTTGCAGCCTCTCTCCATTATCTGTACAAAGCAGATGGTGAGGCACTCAAAAAAATCAAAAAGTTGGTAGACACCTATAATATTTTGTTCACTTGCCACATGGCAGAAAGTGAAATGGTTGCCGATGAGTGTATAAAAAAACATGGTCTTACTGAAGTGCAAACATTAGAAAAATATGGATTACTCAACAGCAACACTATTGTTTCCCATGTGATACATGTGTCAGATGAGGATATTAAAAAACTGGCAGATAACAAAGTAGGCATTTCACATCTGCCAACTTCAAACATTATTCATAAAAGTGGTACGTTTGATTTTTGGAAATTTGAAGAAGCAGGTGCATTTCCTCAACTCACCCTTGGAACAGATAGTGTGGTAAGTAAAAGCAGATTAGATATTTTAACTGAAGCATACCAAACACGCATCACCCACCTATACAACCGTACGGTAAAGTTTGGTTCTCTCTTTAAAATGATGACCACCAATGGTGCACGTGTATTGCACGAACCACGTGGACGTATTATTCCTGGTGCAAAAGCAGACTTGTGTTTTTGGAAACTCAAAGACAGAGGTTTTATTCCGTATGACGAAAATAATCCGGTAACGTTATTAGGAAACATTACCACACATGGTGGACGCTATGTTCGCGACCTTATGATCAATGGAACATTTGTGATTAAAGATCGCAAACACCTGTACATCAACGAAAGTAGTTTGCTTGAAGAAACGCAAAGCTCGCATATGGCTATGCGAAAGGTTGTTGAAAACAACCCGTCATAAGCAATACGTCATTCCGGCCGAGTGCCATTCCTCGCCGACAGGCGGGTACTCCCGAGAGGAGGAATCTTGTTGATATATAAGGAATCTCTCCACTCAGTTCATCGTTGAGTACAACGATGAACTTCGGTCGAGATGACGAGTAGAAAGAAACTTAATGCTACTATTCTAACTCTTCCTCAACGGCAACAACTTCGATATCCTCAACATGTTCTCGAAGTTTTTTTTGAATACCTAATTTCAAAGTAATCACAGAAATTGGACACGTTTCACACGAACCTTTTAACCGAACATGTACAAAAGGATGTGTGTACGAAACAAACTCAATAGTGCCTCCATGTGAATGCACATACGGCTCAAGTTCTTGTAATGTCGTATGTATTGTTTGTTCAAATGTGTCTGTCATATAATCAAAACCCCGCTTCTGTTAAAAGCGGGGTTAGTATTACACAAGTACAGCTATTAGACAACCAGCCAAACGATCAATGCAATAACGATCACAACCAACACAATAGGGAGAATCATTTTCATAGATGATTTTGATTCACCGACTTGTGCAGGTGCTTGTTCCTGCATAGGAGCATTTTGTGTTTGGTTTTGATTTTCTGGCATTGGCTGCCCACCCTCATTTTGTGGCATTTCGTTTGTATTTTCCATACGTTTCCAATTAATTGTATGCGCTTTCGCTTATCTATATGATAGCATGAATACCCATAAAAACGTATTTAAAAAGGCGTCTACTTAATATTCAAACGCCTTTTTTACTAAGATTAGAATAAAAGTAATCCACACCCTATTGGGCAACACCAGCACTTCCACTACTACTAATATCAAACGAAACAGCTACAGAAGATAATCCAATTTCTTTGCCAGAAGTTGGATCAATACCATATACCTCTACATATCCAGTATCAGTTGCTTGAAAGGCAAAGTTAATAAGTACCCCAAACGGACCTTTTTCACCATTTTCTGCTTTCACTAAGGTAGTTTCCTCAATTAAACTATCCCCTGCAGTATTTGTTACACGTACATGTACGGTATTATCAGCAAATTGGGCTTCTCCACCAACAAGAAATGGTGAGGCAAGTACTTGCCCTTCTTGAGGACTGGTTAATCGAACCACAGGTGCTTTCTCCTGCATCATACTGGTGCTATTTTCAGTTGCAACATCTGCAGTCACATTTGTATTTGTTTGTGCACCACAACCAGCAAGAACCAGTGTGAGTGCAAGTATCCCGATATATTTAAAATTCATACTCAATTATTGTGCTAATGTAATTTCCCCAATCAGTATTGGTGTACCTGGTCGAGGGTCGTAATCTTGTTGGTTTCCATCTGACTCAACGGTAACCATAACGGCATCATAGGGAGTAAGCATATTATGTGTTTCAAAATAGACATGATAACTTCCTCGTACAGCATCCCATACTAATGTACCCATTGAATGAGCGTATGGAGCTGCATCTACATTGCCACTAAAATCTAAATTTGCAAAAGGGGTGCCAAATTGTTGATCTTGTTCTGATACTGAACTCGTACCAAGACCACCAAGTTTTCCCGCATCAACTAACCACGCCTCAAACATCATTCCTTCTGGCAATCCAATGTTTTCAGGCAATACCACATCTACTTCACCACGACCACCTTCTATATCTAAATAGGTAATACCTGTTGCATCTTCAAGGCGAGCATTTTCGGCAAGTGAAATGGTGGTTAATACTACTTCCGTTGGATTTTGAATAATACGTTGTTGTGCACGGACCAATGCTTCACCCTCTGCAACATTGCGTCCTGCATGATATGCAAGCCAACCACTTAACGCAAGTAATGCGCCAATAAGGACTATCAAGAGGATAATATTTAAACTATTGTGTCGTGCACTAAACATGTTCTACATCTAACTACTAGTAGTATACATCAGAAATCGTATCAATAAAACTTAGGTTGCACGTTCTACGTACTCGCCTGTTTCTGTATTAATACGTAATACATCACCATCTTTAATAAATAATGGTGCTTGTACATGCAATCCTGTTTCTAAAGTTACATCTTTGGTTGCGTTATTTGCGGTGTCTCCTTTTACCGCTGGAGGAGCTTCGGTAACTAACAGTTCAACTTTTGGTGGCAATTGAACGGTTGCTGGTTTTCCATCTATAAACGCAACATCAACAGATTCTCCATCTTTTAAATACAATAACTGATCTGCAACAGATTCTTTGTCCAACGTAAACTGTTCATAGTTTTCATCCATGAGGTGCATAGACGAATCATCTGCATATAAATATTGTACTTTTTTACGAACCACGTCAGCGAGCTCTACTTTATCATTTCCTTGAAAGGTAGCTTCAATAACATTTCCATTGGCAATGTGTTTCAATTTTGTACGCACCACAGCACCACCACGTCCTTTTTTATGGTGGGCACTATCAACAACCACATATGCCTCATTATTGTACACAAGTGCTTGTCCTGTTCTAATTTGTCCGAGAGAAATTTGTGCCATATAACACAGCTCATCGTACCAGATGAGCTGTGTGAAGTCAATATAGTATTATGGAAGATTTACATGGAATTCAGAACCACCATCGTTATTCCAACCAATAAATTCCAACTGATAGGTGCCAGGAGTAAGTGTTACCGCACCTTGTTTCCCTGTGGTACCATGGTCACCACCATTGTCTAGATGCAACAATTGTTGTCCTTGTCTTCGCACCCAAAATTCAGAACCATCATCACTTGATATAGAAAAAGTATATGTTCCATTTTGTGTTACCACGTACTCCTTTGTTGCTTTAATCCCTGCAAAATCTTTTTGTCCAATGCGCTGTTGTAAGTCAGTATCAAATATATGCAATGTAGATCGATCAATAGATGCAACAGGATTAAATGCATAACTGTTAAATTCACTCGCACTACAAATATGGTTTTGCCCGTACTGACTTTCACATCCGGTGGTGCCAGCAGGATCACCAATAGCACTAAAAGCAATCCGCCAATCTGTCTGCGGGGACGTATACGGTATAGTGTATTCGTTTGAGGCACTTCCACAATGTGTTGTGTTGGTATTACAAGCACTCACCCTCACTTGTGCATTTGTTGCCCCAAATTGTACAGGTAACGTGAAATACGGAGTAGATACTGATTGTTCAACTTTTGATCTGTTATTATATCCATACGATACAATGTATTGATCTGCAATCACATTTTGGCTCCAGGTTACGGTAACTTGTGTATTTTGATATGGTTGTGTCGGGGTATGTCCAAAACCAGTTACCGCAGTAGGGGTATACCATACTCGCTTAATCGAAGTAGGAGCACCACAGCCAACAGCATTACATGCACGAATGCGAATATCGGTCGTTTTTGTATGTTGCTCATATACCACAGCATAGCTACGCACCTCACGTCGCACAGCAACATATGTTCCATTATCTTTAGAAACTTCAACTTGATAATATTCTGCCTCTGGCAAACTGTCCCATGTTGCAGTGACCACAGAACCTTGTGCTTTGTTAATGGTCGTTTCGATACCACTATCTACACGAAAGTTATCGACAATACGAGGAGGGTTTCCTTCGCTTTTTCTATAGAGTGCACCACATACTGGTTGCTCTGGATTTTCATTATTACACCCTTGTACTGTAATCGTAATAATAGAGGTGTCAGTATTTTTAGAAATACGTATGTTCCCTTCATATGCTGCATCACCACCACCAGAAACAGAAACAGTTTGAGAAGGTTGCGTTGAAACGTCTCCATTTTGACCAATAGTTGTAACTACAACTCTAAACGAATTCACCACCAGTTTGTTTGGTGTTGCAACCCACTGAAACTCTGCAGCATCACTTGGTTGTGCAACGTTAATAAACTCTAATGGGATATCACGAGACTGATCATAAATTTCTAATACTGGTTCGCCAGTTTCTGCATACTGTGCAACCGTACGTTTACCCCAATTGTCCTCAATAGTAACGATTGGCCATTTATTTCCTAATGTTCGGTATACGTGTCTAAATTCAAAATAATTGCTATCACAGGCTCGATCTGTTTGTCCATAATTTGCACCAAGGTTTGAACAATCAGGTCGATGATTCTTAAAATTACCTGTAATAATTGTTGGGGCACCAGCATCACCCCAATCAATAGTAATCGTACGTAATGGTAATTGCTCACCATTATAATTAAATGCATAAAATTGCAATTTTACTTCTTCCCCTACTTGCACTTGTTGTTTCTGTTGCACCACACCAGCAAGATGAGGAACTGCTTGTCCGTTGATTGAGTATCGACCAGCACGTGCAACATCATCTGATGGGGAAGGACAATTACGCCCAGCTATTCTTCCTGAGCTATCTGCAATAGGATTCCAATTTTGTGGATTCGCTGTTGTTGGATCAAACACAATAGCATCACCTGTTGCTGTTTTTTCAATATCTTGTATCACCGGACATTGACCAGCATCTGAGGCATCTTGCGAATAATCAAAACCAATATCTAACTGTTCAGAGGTGCGTTCTTCGTAGGTTACGGTTTCTGGATTAAATATCCAAATACCAAAAATGCGAGTAAACAAATTACGTAATGCAGTAATACCACCTGAGAGGCCAGTAAAGGCATCTGATTGAGCAGAAGTATTAGTATGTGGAGGTAATAAACACTCAGCACCTCGAGTACATGCAAGGGGTGTGCCCGCACGTACTTGCCCTTGTGGAATCTCCACGTAAATAGGTTGCTTCCCTGGCTCAAGAGTACGCTCTTCCTGTACAAGTGAACCATTCTCGAGGCGTTCAAAAAGATAGGTATCATCACGAGAATCCCATTGTGTTGGATCAAATAAGGTATCTGTTGGAGGAACAATAGATCCAAATGGCTGAGCATCCGTTTGTAAAGTGAATCTCTGGGTCGGATCCTGATAGACACCACTCATAAATCCAGTAGTATCGGCTACTTCAAAATGCAATTGGCAGGTTCTCTCCCCTGCACAATCTGCATTACTATAACAAAATGCAGCTCGTTCATTCCCTGGTTCAAGTGTACAGAGTCCAGAAGCAACTTGTGCTTTTCCTCCTAATCGTCCACTCCATGCTTCATTTTGTCCACTTGTATCTACTTGAGCTACAGCAGAACACCATTCACGTACTTTAAAAACAACTTCAAAATCAACCCAACCACCGCTACCAGTATTGTCACATAACCCTCCTTCAAATCCAAGGAATGAGTGTGGTTCTTGAGTAGTAACAGTTGCATACGTTGAACCAGCTGGTGCATTACCATTTTCATCTGTAAAGATAGCTCGAATACCAAAAATATTTGTTCCACCATTCGCATCTATAGAAATATTTTGACCATTTACTTCTGCTTGCCCCCAACATAAATCGTTATCTGCAGGATGTTCTGCATTTGGTGCAACAATTTCATTGGTGTGTTCAAGAAATGGTTTAAATTTATCCCAACTATACACGTCACCAAAACTACATTTTGCATCTTCTTTTCCTCCACACCATAAAACCGTCCACCTATTTTCATCTGCAATTTCAGGATTGGTCAATAAGCTCATAGCAAGGCCTTTTCGAGAAAGCGCAAATTCTTCACCAGCTCCTGGCCATTCTCGTTGATGTTCACTATTACGAACTTTCAAAACAATTGAATCAATATCATATTCCTTTAAGGTACTAAAGAATGAATCAGGTTTTACACTAAATTGCATAATACCTGATGCATTTTCAGGGCCATCGGTATCTGCTAAACGTTGCAATAAATGATACCCATCTTTTGGGTTCGTGGCATCGCGTCGCACCCATCCAGTACCAGTATTAAAGTGTGCTTTAAAAGCATCAACTGAATTTCCAGTTGCATTTTCAAGTGCCAGCACATACGTGTTATTCTTTGCTTCAACAAAAGTAACGTTTGGAATTGATTGCCTTAAATTACTTTGAGCATCCAAACAATAGTATAATGGCTGACTTGAAACAAACCCAGCACTTGGGTGATTATCAAAAATATTAGTTACCCCAACAGGAACATCAACAGGCCACCACGATAAACACACAGGATTACCA
Organism: uncultured Gammaproteobacteria bacterium; assembly: GCA_964611875.1. GTDB lineage: Bacteria > Patescibacteriota > Patescibacteriia > UBA2169 > UBA2169 > CAZTBF01. Next base: position 224,684 of record CAZTBF010000002.1, on the reverse strand, counting down.
TTTGGATCCAAAGTCTCATAATCATATTCATAACAATATCCTTGCCATCCATCAAAATCGGTTACTGAACGTGTATCCTCTGGAAGTTGTTTTGTTGTTTGTTTGCTCAGGTATACGGTTTCAGTATCTGTTTGGACTTTTTTATATGAACAGCTACATGCCTTACCACTTTCTTCACATAAGGTAAGGTTTTGTAATGCAGCATTACCGGTAAAATCAACTATATCAGTATACGCTGCTCTCTCTCGAATACCTCCACGGTCAAATGGCGCATCTTCTTCTGGGTAAGCACGACACTCAATAGCAGAACCATCAACAATACGGAAAGCAGCACCTTCAGGATCGGTAGAAAATGGAAAATCAGGAGAAATAAAGAGTTGCCCTGGATTATTACCAACAATTTCACGTATTTCACCAGCAAGGTCAGTATCTTCAATTACCGCATACATACCAACTAAATTAGCCGTTCCAAAGGAAGATCCTGTTGCATAGAGTGTTGTTGCATTACATTGCCCTGCAGGACAACGATAGGTTCCTCCACGAGAAACACCAAGTACTGGGTTATCTCCATTAAACTGTTGTAACACATCTGCTGGATATTGTTCAGCAGAAGAATATCCAGTATATTCCCATGCACCACTAAACAGTGTTTGTGGGTTGCCGGTCACTGACGTGTATCTGTTTTGGTATGCGCTCACAGAAAATCGTGTTGGTGTTTGGTTATCATCTGCAAGATACGCAGCAGGATATACCCCACTTCCATCAAGAGGTTCTACCCAGGTAACACATTCACCTGTTGGACTTAATTTTTGACATCGCCCAATATCATAACTCACCACACGCTTACTTCTGGTACGAGGATCATCTATAGTTGAAGTTGTTGTTGGAGCAAGCCATTCAGTACATTGTCGTTGTTGTGTTCCCTGCAACACTCGAATACCGGGTTCTTGCCCAGGCAATACCGAACCCTTGAGTGCTCCGTCATCTGCATATCGTTCTACGAAACTCACACAACCAAGACCAATATCTTCACTTTGACAATCTCCACTCGTTAATGTGTTTGAACGATAAAAGAGAGTATCACTTAATCCAATGTTTGCTGCGTCATTATATGCGGCATACGCAGTACATGCATTTTGATCCGAAGGACAGGTGCGAGCATCATTAGTTTCACACGGGTCATCGCTTCCTTGTTTAACCCATCCACCTAAACCACCACGAGCTTCTGCACTCCATTCACACATGTTTCCATTTTGACGAGGATCTCTAAAAGTATATTGTGCCCCTTCGGTTGTGGTAAACGAACCACACCCAACACTTGCATCTTGGCACAATGTCTGTCCAAAAGTATCGGGATCAATGGTACGATACGTTGTTTGCCAATACGTACCACTCAAATCAGTTTTTTGTAATCCGACCTCTGTACAACCAGCAGCCTGTGGTACCACCACATTTTGTGCAACCAATCTACGATACTCAAGCCTATCGGCACGAACATCTATTGGAAGCTCTGGAGCTGCAGCAACACTATTCTTTTGGAAGAATCGCTCACTATACGGATATGTGTAATTATTCGTTACAATTGCCGCGGTACAGCTCAATGCTTCTTCTGAGAACAGTTGATCAAATGTTTCAACAAAATAGGTGTTACGTGCGCTATCGGTATAGGCTTCACATCGGGCATATACGGGATTGGTGTAATTTGAATTTTGTGTATAACAACCATTTGGTTGGGTTCCTCCATTTTCTTGTGCTCGAGTAGATTGATCGGTCACATAAAATCTATCTTGTACTTCAACCAACTCAATATCATCAATAAAGACATTTCCATTTTGGGCACGAATTATTATTCGTGGATTTTGTGTATCATATTCCCCACCTAATGATTCATACAGTACTGGCCCCACAGTATATGAACGCCAATCTGTTGTGAGTGCAAGAGGAGCATCGGTCGAAGCATCAATGAAAGACCTATCGAGCTGTGTGCCATTAGCGGTAACACCAAAACGAATAAGATTTAATACTCCATTTGTATTCTCTGCTTTTGCATTAAACCGTAACAGATATGATTTCCCAACAGGGTTTACAAGGGTAACAGGACGAGAAACATCAGTCCCCCCACTAATGCGGAGAGAGGATTCTCCTGCAACAATAGCTTCTGGTGATAAGGTTCCATTACTCCATTGATCAGTGACATTGTTTTCAAAAGTAGTGTTAAAAATAGTCTGTGTCACATTTCCTAATGCTCCTTTATATTCACGACACCCAATGGCAGTAGGTCTACAAGTATTTGCTTCATTTGGAATAAAATACCATTGTTCTTGTACCCCATTAACCGTGTTCGTTCGTCGGTATGTAGTACACTCGTTTGATGCTGTAACTAAACGTGTGCTGTCTCGGGTATATTCAACACCGTTCACATCTAAATAGGTTCGACAAGTCGAACTATAATTTTCATCAGCAGGATTTAGGCTACATACTTGCACTCCCTGACATTGTGCATTTTCAGGAGAAATGCCCCCTTGCTGCCGTAACCCTTGTGGGAATGCAGCACACGGACCCAATTGTGTATCAGTACTTGATTCAGGTTCTTCTGCCAAAAATTGCCACGCACGCAATTGAAATCCTGCAGTATCAGTTCCTTCCCAAGTAAAGAATGTTGCGGTATTCGGGTTTGTGTCCGCAACACATGATTCTATTTTACTGTAATACTCTCGCTGTTCAGTACCACTCGACGTATTGGTAAATACCTCACACCCCACATCTTGAGCCTGACAAGACTGTGCGCGTGAAGGAATAAAATATGCACGATGTGCAACCGCACTTTGATCTACCAGTTTTTCTATAGGTGTTGGTATGGCAAGAAACTGATTCATGCCATTACATTGTTGTGCACACAAGCCATTTGGTGTCAGACGTGCAATAGTTTGTTTCCCATCTCGTGCACGAGTATACCGTACCGCACTTGCTTCAACATCAGTACAACTGTCAGCCTCTGCAAATACTACTCGTTTATTTTTTTGATTATCATTATATGACCCATATGGTGTGGTTGGAGATGCAATGTTTTTTGCATTTGATGGCACCGTGTTTACATATTCTTGCTTTGCCTCTAATGAAGCAACAGCACCTGTGGTTGTTTGGAGAAATGCATCAACCTGATCTTTTGCACGAATTCCTTCTGCTAAACTAATTGGCTCAAGTTGTATGTTGTCATATAAAAGATTTCCACGTAGTTCAATATTAACGGTACTTACACTTCGTGCTGTATTATAAAATGTTGCAGCATACCGAACAGGTTCACTAGAAGGAACGTTCGCAATACGTAATGCTAAAGTCGTTGACTCGATACTGGTATCATACGCAGTATCACTTCCTGCTACTCCTTGAAAGGATACATTTCGTATTTGTTCTAATCGTGCCATTTGAACGCGCACATCAGCAACAGTATTTTCATCTAATGATTGCACATCAAACGAAAGGGTATAGTACGTACGTGGTTTTAAATGAACAATTTGTTCAGCAAGATCAGGCTTAATTGCTTCTAAACCATATCGAGTATCATGATACAAATAAAAAGGATCGGTACCACTATCAATGGTACGCCCACTATTATTCAGAGCAGTAAATTTCCACCCCCCATCATCATAGGTTGGGTATGCAACAGTATTTTCAGAAGCAGGGACACGTTTCGTAAAAAGATCTTCACTAAAATCACCATTCTTTACTAAATTTATTCCTTGAGTAAAGGGAATAATTTCTTCTGATCCTTTTTGATTTACGCCACAGCTTTGTGAACGACTATTGAGATAAATACGATTCGATGGGAAATCATACCAATCATCACTTCTGTCTGAAGCTGATTCATTCGGATTACGTAACCGGCTATACCATTGGCATCCAGCAGCATTTTGGAGAGTACATCCTTCTGTATTTAATGAATTAGTGAGCAATGAAAGCGTACTATTATCTGAAGCGGTAAATGTGGTACAGGTTGCGTACTGTTCTTCACACTGTTCACCAGATAACTGCCACGTGTTTCTTTCACGAGTACAATACCCATAGGCAACACAATTTCCTTGAGCATCGGTTTCAATACAACTTTGTAAATCAACACAAGCCTGTGTTCTGTTTGGAGAGCGTTCATGTTCTGGAATATTGCCATACCCTTGTGCTCGACAAAACTGCTGTGGGATATCAAGCAACCACGTTGGATCAATTAAATGGTAGTAAGGATTTTCTGCATCAGGATTTTGCGTACTGGTTACACAGGAAGCAGGGGCTTGTGGGTCATTTGGACTTTGACTATCTTCAAAACACTGCACCACCGTACCTAAACGAACCTGTCCACGCTCATACGCACGTTCTGCTGCTATTTCCCAACCAAGAGGCACTACTCGCAAAAAGCGAAGCTTTCTAATGTTTTCTATAGAAAGCACTGGTTGGGTGTTATCATGCTCTTGCGGGAACAGCATATTTGGATCAAGCAATCCTCTTTCAAGTGCTTGTCGTACTGTAATACCTTCTTGTACTGCTTGTTGTAATCCTCTACTCAGTAAACAATGATATGGTGATTGCAAATTGCCCGGGGGACATGATGCCATTTCACTAAATAAATCAATTTCACCAGGAGAACCAACATCCAACACATTCTCTGGAGAAAATTCACTAAAACTTGCAAGCAGTGCTCGACGAGAACTTGATCCTTCTCCCCCAATACGTGACACAAAGCTATCTGGAGAAGCTGTTTTTCTCAGAGGGTAAAATCCACTACTCAAACGTTGTAAATATGTTTGTGCAAGAGTGTTAGTAAATATTTGAAATGCATCAACAAAAATGTCTCCAGTCACCTGTGCAGGATTTGGATTAATTGCTTTTTCGGTAATTTGATCTTGGACACGTTTTACGTCTTCAGCAGCATTTTTGACATTTCCAACAGCATCCTTGCCCTCAACAACTCCCTTACTTGCATCAAGTTGTACTTGTAATTTTGTATCAGCTTTTTCTTTTGATGCATATTCTTGCAACACTAAAAACGTACTAATATCGGTTTTACCCGTATCAAAACCACTTTGTAAATTTTTCAAACTCTGTGCGGTTGCCTCAGCACTCTCTTTATAGTATTTTGCTGCTTCAGTAACATTGTCACTAATTTTTGATAAGCTACAACCTCGTTGCCCAATATCATTGTTTATGTCTGCAAATTGTGTGTCTGCAAAAATATCAAAATCACGAACCGATTTTGAAACTCCAATAACCAAAGCACTTCGTTTCTTTAAACTTTCTGAGCTACACAAATTAACAGGGATCCCTCCATCAAAGCTTGAAAGGTTTACCAAAAACTTTCCAGCAACTTCATCACCCACACTTGAGAGTCCTTTTTTAAAATCAGTAAAAATTAACGGTTTTTTCCCTCTATCCCCTGAGGCAACCCATACTGCAGTATCTTGTGCTAATTGATAGGTCACACTTCTCAATGCTTGATAAAAAGCACGTGATCCAAACTTCTGTACAATGTTCCCTACAATTTTTTCAATAGTACGAGGGATGTCACCTGCCGTAATGCTAATGTCTCCAATACCAAGAATAGCGTGTGCAGGTTGTGCAAAAACAAAAAAAGCAAGACATGCTGAAACAATACCTATACCTATGCGATTTTTATGTCTTGTTTGTTTTGATTTTTTCATGTGTGTTATTCAGCTGGTTGCTGTAGTTGTGCTTGAACTTGTTCCATAACCACAAGCATCAATTCCAAAAGTTCTTCATCGGATGCACCGGCAAGTTCTTCATCACTCACACCAGAACTTCTCAATACGTTACGAACTTTCTCTGGATCAGGAATACCGCCACCCTGAATGGTGCTGAGCACTTCTAACGTTTCTAATGTTTCTGGGTCTATTTCTCCAGTGGACACCTCATCCACTTCGGTGCTTTGAACTATTCCATCACCAGAACAATCCGTGCCTTCAGGACAATTTGGGTTTGTCCCGAGTGCAACTTCATCAGCATCGCTTACGCCATCAGAATCTGAATCAGCAATATATGGACTTGTGTAGTACACCTGTATTTCTTCAATATCAGAAAGACCATCTTGATCAGTATCAGTGAATTGTTGTGTTACGGTGTTCGTAGCTTCTTCAGATAATAATTCATCAGGAACATTAAACGACAATGTTACATTTTTACCAATCTGAATAAAACCAAAGACAACAGAAAGAACTGCAAAAACTGAAAATAAAATAATATGAAATCGCTGCATATCAAGTTGTGTTAGATACAAATATTATATCATAAACATATAAAAATATTCAACAAAAAAACGTGTACTGTTACACGTTTTAGTACTGGTATGTATGACCTACTACTTATGCAAGTTCGTGTGTAAGTTTTACCCAATCTTCAACAGATAATTCTTGCGCTCGTGCACGTGGAGAAATACCAACAACAGCAAGTGCCTGTTCAATTGCATCTCTATTCTCTTTCGAAAGCCCTGCTACTAAATTATTATGTATCTGTTTCCGAGGGGAAGAAAAACCAATGCGTGCAATGCGCCAAAAGGTATCAATATCGGCAATCGTATAGCGTGGCTTTTCTTGAATATACTTAATATAGAGCACGGCTGAATCTACTTTCGGTGCGGGCCAAAAGCTTTCACTCGGGACGGTAAAAAGGTATGAAGGATCGCCATATAACTGTACAGATAAAGACAATAAACTCATATTCCCAGGTTCAGCACATACTCGTTCTGCTACTTCCTTTTGTACTAACACCATCATTTCTGTTGGTTTTGGTGTCGTATTCGATATGTATTTCTTGAGTAATGCTCCGGTAATACTATACGGAATATTAGCAATAATTCTATATCGGTTAGCCGATACTTCTTCTTTTTTATTGAAATAGGTAGGAATAGCTTCATTCGTAATGCGTAAGACATCTTCATGTACCAGCGTAATATCTTTGCCAAATACGGTTTCTAAGTGATGTATCAATGCAGGATCTTTTTCTATTGCAACAACATTGGCTTGTTTCGCAACCAATTCCTGCGTAAGTACACCGAGTCCTGGCCCTATTTCTACAATGTTTTCTTTTGATCGGATATCAGCAATACGCACCATTTCGTCTAATACATCTTGATCAATTAAAAAATGCTGCCCATATGCTTTAGATGGATGTATCTTATGTTTCTTTGCAATATATTGTATGGTTTCGAGATCAGTTAACTGCACACTATTATTTGGTACCTAATTTAATAGGATCATACTTAACAAGTGAATAAAGCAAGGTCATCAATGCTGAAATAATAAAGAGTAACGTAAATGAGTTTGGTATAAAGACAAGGGCCACAATCGATAACACAATAGCAATAATTTTTCCTAAAATGAGTGCCATTTCAAAAAAGATAATGGTTTTCATCACACTAGTCTTACTTGCATGATCATAGGTCATTGCCATCATAGGAACCACAATAACATTTTTTGTGGTGCGCGAAAGTGCATCAACTAAAAATACTCCAAGTGGTCCACCAACTAAAATACGTAAAAACCACGAAGCACTATTAAACACCGAACCTAATTTTAAAATTGATCGTCTCTCTCGCTTTCCCGCATCAACCATTTTCCCAACAAAGAGAATAATCACGGTCGTCGTAAGTGTTGCTAAAGCAATTAAGGAACCAATTTCTAAAAAGTCAGTCATTACCGTAAAAATAAAAATGGGCCAAATAACCATGGCTATTAATTCTTCCCCATACCCTAAAAACCCAATAAGGTTTCTCCGATTCTCTTTGGTGAACATTCTTTTAAAAGAATCCTTATATGAAAATGGCACTGGGGTAAATTTTTCGGGTGTTGAAAGAAGTGGAAGATTCGAAGCAAGAATTAAAACGGTTGCAACCGTAAATAACATACCAAAGCCCCAGGTACTAATAATAAAACCACCAACAAACGGTCCAAGGATAGCAACAGCAGAAGTAAGTACGAGCAGATTGCTCACTTCCCTACCTCGCTCATTACTTTGTCCAAATCGTGCAAAGTCAGCAAGGTATCCTGGCCAATAAAATGTCTTTTGAATAATCAGGGCAGCAACGGCTGCATACACAAACAGATGGTTTGTTTGTATCAAGTGCAAAGAAATATAAAACACCGCAAGAAATGGAGATCCTAAGAGTATTGCTTTTTCATATCCAAATCTCCGCGCAAATTTTGCACCTAATGAAATGGTAAACAAATATCCTATATATACGGCAAGATAAAAATACAAGACCTGCGTTAAACTAAAGCCTTGCTTATATAAATAAATAGGTTCAAAAATTGCCACCATGGCAACCGCAAAATTTACAATCCCACTCGAAAGATACAATTCTCGTACTTGTCGAGTAATTTTTGTTGCAAATAATGTTTTAACCGTTTTAATAAAATTTACGCGCATGTGTTTTTATTTTTTATAAAGTAATAACCCCCTCTCGAAGTATTTCCTTTGTATTATTCCATACTTTTACAATGGTTGATACCCCTTTGTTTGGTAACATACCAGCATCAATGCCAGATGAAACAAGCTCGGCTCTATCCGCAAGTGATGCAACCACTTCTTGCATACTATATTGTGGACCGGTACCAGAGGTATTTGCAGAAGTTGAAACAATCGGAGCCCCAAGTGCCTCGGCAATGAGTACAGCGTGTTCTTCATTAGGCATACGTACCGCAACAAAACCTTCATGCATGGTTTCGGGCATCAAGCCTTCTTTTTTATGTGGAAGTGTTAGTGTGAGTGGACCTGGCCAATAGGTATCAGCAAGTTCTGTTGCAAGTGGAGAAAACTCGAGCCATGTTTCTGCCATGGCTCTGTCTGCAACGATAAGTGATAGTGTTTTATCTGTATCACGTTGTTTTACATCAAAAATTCGTGCAACCCCTTGTGCATTGGTTGCATCTGCACCAAGTGCATATGCGGTATCAGTTGGATAGATAATAACGTTTCCCTCTCGTAGCGATTGAGCGATAGCTTGGTAATCAACGTCCAAGGCTTGAATAATTTCCATGTAAAAAGATAAAGATATAAGAAGTAAGGTGTAAGAAGTAGTGGTAACACAATCTTACTTCTTACACCTTATACCTTATATCTTCTTCCTACTTCACTACAAAATTCAACAGTTTCCCTGGTACAAAAATCTGTTTTACGATTTTTTTATCTTGTAATTGATGTTGTACGTTTTCTTCTGCTTGCGCTTGTGCAACAATATCTGATTCTGAAGCATTTGCTGCTGCAACAATATTGGCACGTACTTTTCCATTTACCTGAATCACGTATGTCACTTCATCCTCTACGAGCAATGATTCATCGTATGTTGGCCAATCCTCTTTTTCAAGCAAGGTAGTATGTCCTCGTTTTTCCCATAGTTCATTAGTGATATGCGGAGCAAAGGGATGTAATACAGTGAGAAATACATCCCATTGTGCTTGAGTAATAGCTCCTGCTTTATACACCATATTGATAAAAATCATTCCTTGTGAAATAGCGGTATTGAAACCAAAAGATTCTATATCTTCTTGTACTTTCTTAATAAGCTGATGTAATCCTCTGTCTATATCCTGTGATTGTTTCTTGTCTTCAATAGTTTCTACCACAAACTGCTCGGCATGCCACACGCGTTCTATAAATCTACGCACTCCAATAATACCGTCCGTACTCCATGGCTTTGATTCTTCCAAGGGCCCCATAAACATTTCATACAAACGCATGGTATCTGCTCCAAGATTTTCAATCACTTCATCTGGATTAATGACATTCCCTCGTGACTTAGACATTTTTTGCCCGTCTGGCCCCATGATAAGTCCTTGATTGCGGAGTTTGATAAATGGTTCCTCAAAAGAAAGATGCCCAAGATCGTGTAATGCCATGCAGAAAAATCGTGCATACATAAGATGCAATACCGCATGTTCTGCACCACCAACGTAGGTGTCTACTGGCAACCATGCTTGCAATGCTTCTGGCGATGCAAATACTTTGTCATTATGTGCATCTGTATATCGCAAAAAGTACCATGATGAATCAACAAAGGTATCCATGGTATCAATTTCAAAATACCAACCTTTTCCGTAGAGTTTTTCTGCTAATGCTTTGTAGCTTTCAGAACTACCAAGTGGAGAAGTTCCTTTTGGTTTAAAATCAACATCCGTTGGAAGTTCTAATGGAAGATGTTCCTCTTTCACTGGATGTGGGTTCCCTTCTGGATCATACACAATAGGAATTGGTGTTCCCCAGTAGCGTTGTCTGCTAATGAGCCAATCTCTGAGTTTATGTTGAACAGCACTATGACCTAAACTATTTTCTTTTAGTTTTTGAAAAATGGCATCCTTTTCTGTTGAATACAAACCTTCATATATGTCAGAGTTAAGAATTTTACCTGGTCCAGGATAAACAATTTTTCCTTCTTTAACATCTTTACAATATGATTCAAATTCCTTGTCTTGTTTTTCTTGCCACTTAGCTTCATTTTCAGGAGTTTTAGAAGAATTCAAATCTTCTTGCATCTCTTTTTCAATACTACTTATATCTGATTTCCAATACCCTAAATCTGGCTCAATAACATTTTTAATCGGCAAGTTATATTTGGTAGCAAATGCAAAATCACGTTCATCATGTGCAGGAACTGCCATAATTGCACCCGTACCATACGAAGCTAATACATAATCCGCAATCCATACAGGAATAGTTTCACCTGTAGCTGGGTTTACTGCGGTAACACCTTCTAATGGCACGCCTGTTTTTTCTTTTGCGAGATCTGTACGCTCAAGTTGGCTTTTTGATTGTGCCTCCTTTATATAGTCCTCAACAGCACCCCAGTTTTTGATAGTTTCTTTCAATTTCTGTACAAGCTCATGCTCTGGTGCGAGTACCATGTACGTTGCACCAAATAACGTATCTGGACGCGTAGTAAAAACAGAAATTTTAAATTCAGAATTTGAAATTTTAAATTCTAATTCCGCTCCATCGCTTTTTCCGATCCAGTTTCGTTGCATGTGCTTAATAGGATCTGGCCAATCGAGCGTATCTAAATTATTGAGTAAACGCTCTGGATAACTTGAAGCCTCTGCGAGCACATGCTCAAGCACTGTCGGTTCTTGACCACCACAAATATGATCATCTTCTGCAACAAATGATACAATACCACCTCCCAATTCTTTTTGCATTGCTACTGCTTGCTGTGCTGGCACAGCTGTATCATTTTGAGCTTGTAGATATACATATGAAGAGACATTCTTTTTTATACGTTCAAAATCAAAACTCCAATCAAAGGTATCTTTAAACGGGCGTTCTTTATCTAAAAATTCTGCTTCTATAAATCCAGCTGCTAATACTAATTTTTGAATTGGCTTATTAAGTGTTTCTAACACTTTAAGTGCAACAACTGCCCCCAAACTATGTCCTAATACAATAGTATGCTCATCAAAGGTACAGTTTTCAAGAACATACGAAACTTGTTCCATAACTGTAGGGTTATCTGTATTCGGTAAAAGTGGAACTTGCACGGAATATCCACGTGCTTCCAATTCAGATTTTAACCATGGATGAAAATCACTATCAGGAGATCCTGTATAACCATGCAAAATAACATAGTTAGTTTTCTTTGAACTATCGCCTTCGAACTCAGAACTATTCCCCGTAATCTTAAAAAACCACTGAGCAAGATTTTTTTGAATCACCTCGTGTCCACAACGTTCACATTTTCCATCTACCACCTGTTCATTTGCAAGAACGGTTTGGCAGTCATCACACCAGTTTACGGGTGCTTCCTTTTTATATGCTAATCCTGCTTTGTAGAGTTGTAAGAAAATCCACTGCGTCCATCTATAATATTCTGGAGAGGATGTATTTACCTCACGAGACCAATCATAACTAAATCCAAGAGATTGAATTTGTCGGGTAAAGGTTTCTATATTTTTTTCAGTACTTTCTTTAGGATGCACGCCAGATTTAATTGCATAATTTTCTGCAGGCAAGCCAAAAGCATCCCACCCCATTGGGTGCAACACAGAAAAACCCTTCATACGTAGATATCGAGAGTAAATATCCGTTGCAGTATAGCCTTCAGGGTGCCCAACGTGTAACCCCGCACCAGAAGGATACGGAAACATGTCTAAAATGTACTTTTTCTTTTCAGCATCAACGGTATTATCCACTTCAAACACACGCTCATCTTTCCAGCGTTTTTGCCATTTTGCCTCAATTGCTTTGTGGTCGTAACTCATAGTAATGCCCATATCATACGCTTTTTCGGCTAAAAAATCAACAAATATCAGTTTTTCATGTAACATAAACCTCAAAAATACGTTATACTACTATTACTAGATACGCCACATGGCATTTAAGAAAAGACCAACCTACAACGCAACACGAGGGTATTCGAGAAATCGCATGCTCGCACAAAAAAACGCAGTACAACTACTCGGACTTTTGAGTAGTATTGTTGTGTTGGTGCTTAAAATTATTGGTGGTGTATTGTTGGTCATAAAATATGTTGGTTCAAAAGTATTACGATTCAGTATTCGGTACCTCGCACTTCCTATATATAGCAAAGCAAACTGGGTCAGCCACAAAACAAAACGAGCACAAGATTATTTCCGCAACGAATTTGGCGATAACTTTTCTCGAAACGTTATGTTATACGGAGGGCTTACCGTACTCACACTCTTTGCAGGGGTCAGCAACCTAAAAGCACGCGAAGTACGCCCAGAAGAAGTAGGCAGACATTCAAGCCTCTATACCCTGCTTGCACAAAACAGTGATTTTGAACTCATTGTAGAGGAAGGCATTATTTCAGAAGATACCGTATCTCAAGCACCGGTTGCTGAAAATAACGCCATTGCATTATCAGATATAGGGGTGAGTAGCCAAGTTGCTCCATCAGGAAATATTCCAGTAGATGAATTAAATACCTTGGTTACCGATGATTCTGGTTCACTGGTTCGCCCAAATGTATTGGCAACAGATATTACCCCACAGCTACGTGACAGTATTATTACCTATGTCGTAGAAGATGGTGACACCATTTCTGAAATTGCAGAAAAATTCCAACTCAGTACCAATACTATTTTGTGGGAAAACAAACTTGGCCCACGCGATTTTATTAAACCAGGACAAGAGTTAGTTATTCTCCCTGTAACAGGTGTTACATACACTGTCTCACGTGGTGATACGCTCCGTGCCATTGCGGCGAAATACAAAGCTGAAGAAGAAGATATTTTAGAAGTGAATAAATTAGCAGATGCTTCTGAACTTAAAATTGGTGCAAAACTTATTGTCCCAGATGGTATTCCCCCACCAGCAGCTCGCCCTACGGTTACTACCTCATCAGGCTTAGCAAGTATTAAGAGTATTTTTACTCCTGCTCCTGCTGTGGCTGGCAAATTTAACTGGCCAACCACCTCGCATCGTATTACGCAATACTATAGAGGTTGGCGCCATACGGGTATTGATATTGGTGCACCAATAGGCCAACCAATTTATGCAGCAGAAGATGGTGTGGTTATTACCGCAGGCTGGAATAGTGGTGGATATGGTCTCTACATTGTTATTGACCATGGAAATGGTTTGCACACACTATACGCTCATAGCAGTAAATTGTTAGTTAAAAAAGGTGACCGTGTGAAAAAAGGAGAAGTTATTGCAAATATTGGATCAACAGGACGATCAACCGGACCACATATTCACTTTGAGGTACGTTCAAATGGTAATCGGGTAAACCCACTTGATTACTTGTAAACTATCCATGCTTAGGTCGATATTGCAGTGCTTCTGCAATGTGGGCCGGTTGAATGTCAGGAACATCTGAAAGATCCGCGATAGTTCGTGCAACTTTTATGACACGATGTATTGAACGTGCAGATAATCCTAAGCTCTGTACTGCATTACCAAGGAGTGTTTTTGTTGTTGCATCAAGCACACACCACTCTTTTACCGCATGCGGACCCATTTCACTATTGGTAACATAGTGCGTGTTGGCAAAACGCTGTTGCTGAATGGTACGAGCACGTTCAACACGCTCTTGTACCTGTTGTGATGCTTCAGCAGGTGTTTCATGTGCTAATTTTTCAAAAGGGACACGCGGTACCTCTACATGCAAATCAATTCTATCTATAATTGGACCCGAAATCTTACTCCGATATTTTAATACTTGTGTTTGACTACAGATGCAGGTTTTTGTTGGATCATCAACATATCCGCATGGGCATGGATTTTGTGATGCAACCAACATAAACCGTGCAGGGAACATGACACTTCCCTGTGCACGTGATACCGTTACTTTTCCATCCTCCAATGGTTGCCGAAGGTTTTCTAATACTTGGCGAGAGAACTCGGGAAACTCATCTAAAAACAATACCCCACGGTGTGCCAAACTAATTTCACCAGGACGAGGATATGCCCCACCCCCAACTAATGCAACACCAGAAGACGTATGGTGTGGTGTACGAAAGGGACGTTCATGTATTAACGAAACGCCCGTAGGTAATCTTCCTGATACGCTATAAATTTTTGTTACTTCTAGTTGTTCGTCCATAGTCATTCCGGGCAAAATAGAAACCAATGCACGTGCTAACAATGTTTTACCACTTCCGGGTGGCCCGCTCAATGCAATGTTATGTGCCCCAGCAGCAGCTATTTCTAATGCTCGCTTTGCCTGTTCTTGCCCACTTACATGTGCAAAATCAACACCATATGTTTCCTGCTTATGTGTGGTTGGTACATACTGTGCAGGCACAATAGGTGCAACACCGGTTACATGATCAACAAAGGATTTAAGTGATGTGATAGGAATCACGGTTATGTTTTGCACGAGCGATGCCTCAGGTGCGTTTGCTTTTGGTACATAAATAGTCGTATACCCATGTGCTTCAGCAAACAATGCAGCAGAAAGCATACCATGTGTTGGACGGACGGTTCCATCAAGTGCCAGTTCTCCCATAAGCAACGATGTGTCAGACAACTCAGGCAGCTGTCCTGTTGAAAGCAACACCCCAACTGCAATAGGTAAATCAAAACTCGCACCTTCCTTACGTACATCAGCTGGCGCTAAATTAACCACGGTCTTTTTGGTAAAGGGATACTCAAAACCTGCATTCCGAATGGCAGTGGGAATACGTTGGCGAGATTCATCAACGGCTTTGTCTGGTAAACCAACAATGGTCATTCCAGGATATCCATTTGAAACATCTACCTCAATGGTAATGGCTCGGCCATCAAGCCCTACTAATGCACATGCATGAACATGAGTTAACATATATCCATAGCATAGCAAAGTAGTATAAAGAATTATTCAATTATCTTTCTCGTGTAAACGCTTTTTGAGAATACAGTAGTAACCCACAAGCACCACACACCACAGCAACGTCTGCAAGATTAATAATGCCTCCAAAAGGAATAACAATATAATCAATCACACCATCAAACAACATACGATCATAGATATTCGAAACAGCACCTGCAATAACCAAGTACATGCCCCATTGTGTTCGCCAATAGTGTGAGCGCACAAGCAATATGCCAAGTCCACATAAAATGACAATCATACTAACAAGAGCAATAGTATTTGGAAATGGAATACTTAATGCAAGATTAGTATTATGAAAATATCGTATACCAAACCAATCATGAAGCACAAAAACCCCATCTTGGAAGAAGGGGTTTGTTCGTACACTATATTTCAACGCTTGATCAACGAGTATAATCAGCAACGCTCCCACGGTGAGGTATACAGGTTTACGCATCTTTTTTTATACAATGTTCTGCAGCAGGTACTGCCTCTAATCTTTTTTGTTCAATCGGTTCTTGAGTATCAATGTCTAACCCATAGGTGCCATCCTCAATACGTTGTAATGCTGCAACTGTTTTTTGTAATTGTTGTTCAAGTTCGTTCACAATGGCAATATCTGTTTCATGGTTTGCATACTCAGCAGCGTTTGATTCCTCATCATCACCATACTCTTGGTAGCTTGCGGTGTAGTTTGTTGGATCCTTACTGTCTGCTTTACCTCTTTTTTGTAATTCCTGAACAAGGCGTTCTTTTTCGGTGGTAAGTTTTTCTTTTTGCTGTGCAATGAATGCATCATCAAGATGTGTTTGTGTGTGTGTCATATGCAAAAAGTGTAACATAATTTTTTTTCAAAAAAAAGAGGGCGTATTGAACGCCCGCTTTTTAATTAAGTGGCTCAACTACGCCCTTGGACTGCTTGGCGCAGCTGAGCTCCGTAGACATCTATATAGGAGTACCCTATACACATGCCTACAGAACTCAGCAATGTGACATCAAACAGTAATGTCATACATCATTCCGACTTAGATGTTTGTTTAATTGCCTCTACCATCTGAGTGGTCGTATCATCTCTGAATAGATGTACGCCGATTGTGAAAGTTTTTTTTGTTTCCCTGCCAGACACCGTTTGTTTTTTATTTTTGTTTTTGTATGAAGGTCGGCCTTCATGTTTTTTTGATAGAGAGTAGAGACACACCTGTATTCATAACAACGCGATATGCATTTTCTGAACAGAAGTGTGTCACCAAAGTGCGATTAAACGTTTGCGTTGTTAAAGTTCAACATTGATATATCCATTTTAGCATACCTAAACGCAAAAGTCAAGATGCATTTTACTAGACTTTTTTATTTTTTACTTAGAAAATTTTTTTTTGATGCATTATTTTTGTAATGCAACGCATGCTTCAGTTTCACCGGTCACAGATTCATACACAAAGATATTTTCTACGACGGAAGTGTCGCCAAGAGTAGATGCAAGCACCTTTCCACTCATCTGAAACTCAAAAAGTGACTCATGAGACGTATCACATACGGTATCACTGCTATCGTATAAAACGTATTCCTGAAATTGTGAGACAATATGTTCTATTCTCTCCATGGTGTTACTCATAAAAGTACCTAAACCAGAAACACGACCAACAAGCATGAACAGATTCCCTTCTGTATCAAACAATTGAGACACTGCAATGGTGGTACCTGCCAGTTCTATAGTGCCTTGTTCCCATACAACACTACTGGTATCTGCAATGTTCTCTATCATAGTGGTACCATCAGGGAGTAACACACGTTGCTGCTCTGGATATCTCTGTGCAAAAAGTGTGGAACCAATAGTCTCAAAAGTCTCTATACTACTTGTAGCAACATTATTCGATACATCATCTATCAAGTATACCCACTGATATTCGGTACGATCTTTTGCAGCATCTGCATACATAAATACTGCGGACGGAAGCTCAAATATCGGCTCTCGTATAGAGAAAGCATACAGCCCATGCAACTGTTCTGATAACGATTGTATACGAAGGTTTCTGTTTAAATCTGCGGAACTGAGATATGTCTGCCAACGAGCATAACTTTTACCAGCCTGTTTGCTATACAAACCATATGTGGCGTCCGATAGATGTACTAATGTTTGCAATACTGGTCTGGTACCACTATATGTTTGTGGCACTTCAAGACCGGTATGTGTAAGCAAACGAATTTCATTTTTTCCTTTGTGTACTGCAAAAATACTGATCGGATAAGTCGTATTCGATCCAAATAACTGCGCAATTGCATTGCCTGAATCCTGTAATACGTTCTTTGAGGCAATATACAGTGTTGCTTGTGTATGTTTTGGTGCGTCCAACACCGTTTCAAGGGTGGTGCTTCTCTTTTGAGTTATTGATGCAAGTGCTTCTGGGCTATTGGCTATATACACATGATCTCCTACCTTTTTCCATACCCATGCGTGTGTAGGGGTATGCAGGGTTATCCACCCTGATACCTCAGGCAGTGTTCCTTCCTCTGTTCCTTTTGGGATATCAAGTGACGCAATCCATTCAGTATAGTGTGGCATGGTCGTTGCAAATACCACATCCGTATCATTCAGTTGTGCCATTTCGTAGCGTCCAGAACTGTATGGAAGTACTGACTCTTGCAGAGTACGACCAGCAATCTGCATAAAAGAAAGTTGCGAGGCAAGAGCACGCACCGTGATATCACGTGTGGTTGGTTCTTTCCAAAACAACATGCGTTGCATAAACGTTTCTTGCTTGGGAAGCGGAACAGAAACATACCACTGCGTGGTGTGTGGCAAGTGTGAAACGAGTACCGCACGTGGTTGGGTAAGATACCAATACACCAAAGCACAGAGCATAAGAACAACACATGCAACAAACACATACGGCACGATAAAAAAGTGATGTCGTGTACGACTTAACATCACACTTTTGTTTACTCCTACTCCTAAAAACAATTGATCAACTGATTTGTTCGGCTTGTTTCGTAACATACTCGTATTGTACCATGCGCAATTTTCATGTGTAAACAAAACCCCGCCTCTCGAAAGAGGCGGGGCAATTGCGTCATCAGAAATTATGATCGACGTCCTCCTCTATCACTGCCGCCACGTGGTGGACGTTGTCCATGTGGTTTGCGTGGTCCGCGATCTTCACGTTCTTTTTTTTCTACGCCTTGTACTTTTAAGTTGATACGATCCATGTCATCAACTTCAATCACTTCTACATCAAGTGCATCACCAACCTTCACCACATCTTCAACATTGTTTACATGACCTTGTGCAAGGTTTGAAATATGTACCAAGCCATCCTTGCCTGGAAGAATTTCTACGAACGCACCAAAGTCCATAATACGGACAACCTTACCATGATACTTTTGTCCTGCTTCAACATCGGTCGTGAGTCGTTCAATCCATTCACGAGCTTTGTCGGATGCTTCTGGATTTTCTGCGGTGATCATAACGAGTCCACTATCATCAATATCAATTTCAACTCCGGTTGCTTCAATAATTTCGTTAATGGTTTTACCACCAGTACCAATCACCACACGAATCTTTTCTGGATCAATTTGTAATGAGGTAATGCGTGGTGCAAATTCTGAAAGTTCATTTGGTGTGCTAATCACCTTTTCAATTGCATCGAGCAATTCGAAACGTCCGTCACGTGCACGAGTTAATGTTTCTTCTACAATCTTATTTGAAAGACCAAGGGTCTTGGTATCAAGTTGAATTGCGGTAATTCCGTCACGAGTTCCGGCAACCTTAAAGTCCATACCACCTTTACCATCTTCAAGATCTTGCAAATCGGTTAAAATCTTATAGTCTCCCTTGTCGTTTGAGGCAAGCCCCATAGCAACACCAGCAACACTCTTGCTTAGTGGCACACCAGCATCAAGTAACGCGAGTGTTGAACCACACACAGAAGCCATAGATGAAGAACCATTTGATCCCAATGTTTCAGATACCACACGAATAGTGTATGGAAAATCTTCTTTCGAAGGTAACACCGGTACTAATGCTTTTTCTGCTAATGCACCATGACCAATGTCACGTCTTCCTGGTCCACGTAATGGCCGAGCTTCACCAACAGAAAATGGTGGGAAGTTGTAGTGGTGGATATAGCGCTTTTTCGTATCATCTTCTTCTAAGGTATCAAGAATTTGCTCTGCACCAGGTGAATCAAGAGTCGTTACTGAGAGTACTTGTGTTTCCCCACGAGTAAACAATCCAGAACCATGCGTACGTGCAAGAATACCGGTACTTAAACTGAGCGGACGGATTTCATCAATCGCACGTCCATCTACACGTTTTTCATTCTTAATAATTGCTTCTGTAATAGCATGTTCAATTGCCTTTTCAGCAAAGCCCATTGCTTTTTTACGTTTATCTTTACCAACTTGCTTTTCCTTTAAGTGCTCATCCAAATCATGCATCATCTGTTTTACCGCAGCTTTACGAGAAGACTTGGTTTCTTTTGGACCGGTAAACATAACAGCATCAATATGTTCTGCAACATATGTTTCTGCTTCTTTTTGAGGATCAATGTTTGACGTATCTGCTTCTTCGTCATCACTTGGTTCTTCTGTTGGTTGAGTGTACTTTTCTTTACCCATTTTTTCACGCATTTCTTCAAACAATGCAATCATTGGTGCAAATTGCTTTTGCGCATACACAATACCTTCGTATGCAAGGTCTTCTTTTGCTTCGTGAGCATCTGCCTCAAGCATAAGCGTACGATCCTCTGCACCAGCAACCACAATATTTATTTGTGATGTTGCAAGTTGTGCATACGTTGGTGTTGGAATCCATTCACCATCATGATATGCCACACGCAAACCAGCAATCGGTCCTTGCCATGGTACATCTGAAATAGTTAATGCTGCTGCTGCTGCATTTAAACCAACAATGTCTGGATCATGTTCTTTATCAAAAGAAAGGACAGTCAGTACGACCTGCACATCATTTTGTAACCAATCTGGAAACAATGGACGCAACGCACGGTCAATTAACCGACCAGAGAGCACAGCTGCATCGGTCGGACGTCCTTCGTGTTTTACAAAACGAGATCCTTTAATTTTTCCTGCGGCGTATAACTTTTCTTCAAAGTCCACCATAAGTGGGAAATACCCCACATCTTCACGAGGGGAGGGTGACATAACCACTGTTGCAAGCACTTCGGTTCCACCGATACGTGCTAATACGCTTGCATTGGTTTGCAATGCAAGTTGTCCAGTAGTAAAAGAATAGGTATCTTTGCCTACTGAAACCTCGAACGTTTGTTGTTCGGACATATAAAAACTCCTTTGTGCAATCCCAAACGACGAGAAACATCCGAATAATGCGAATAACGTGTATTCGTGTCATTAGGATGTCATTCGAATCGTTGAGTATTGCTTACTTATTAAAGACTACGGATTACAGATCGAGTACTGATATACAGATGCGTCTCGTCATGCTAAACATTCTTTAGGATGATGGCTATGCTGTAGGATACCGGCATGCCTGTCCCCTACTTTTGTATATCTGTAAAAAATCTGTAATCCGTAGTCATCTATTTTATTAAAAACTTTTTTTGTTCACCTAAATCGGTAAAAGCGTCAGCTTCTTCTTGTAATTTACTTGATGCTGTTTTTGCAAATGCCATAACTTCTACCACACATCCATTACTGTATTTTAGATAATTGATGAGCGGTACAAAATCCCCGTCACCAGAAACCAATACAACTACATCCAACTTTTCTGCCATACGAATGGCATCCATACACACGCCAACGTCCCAATCTCCTTTTTTTGCTCCGCCTAAAAATACTTGTAGTTCTTTTACCTTTACTTCGTACCCCATTTTTTCAAGGGCAAGAAAAAAGTTATCATCTTCGGACTGTGGTCCTTTTACTACATAGGTAATGGCACGTACTAATTGTCGTGTGCCTACTGCTTCATCAAGTATCTTTTTAAAGTTTACTTTTGCATCAAATAAATTTTTAGCTGAGTAATACATATTCTGTACATCGACGAATACGCCTACTCGTTGCGCTTTGTGTTGTATCATAGAAGAACTGATTGCTTACTATAAAGAAATATAGGTATATTGTCAACGAAATCTAACGTTTTCGTTGGTATTCCGCGGTGGTTCGCCATACCTCAGCAGGAAGTGTTGGGTGTACTAATCCAGGACCAAATCGCAAGGTGTTGGCTATTTCATCTGCGGTGTACCCTCCATAGATATATGCATTCACGAGGGTTGGCCAATGTGAACGAGGATTTGGAATACGATTGCGTCCAAACACATCCTCGAGTTGCACGCGTAATTCACTTGCAAGGGTTTGTTCTTCTTGCAAGCTACCTAATCGTTGTTTGCTATACGCATAATTACCAGACGCTAGGTTGTTTCGTGTTTGTTGCACTTGTTGCTTACGTCCATCACCATCAGGATCATACCCATTTGCTATTTCTGTTGCATCTGGATACCCATCTTCATCGGTATCATCACTCCATGGGTTGGTTCCATATTGTGCTTCTTGTGCAAGAGTTAAACCATCTTGATCTTCATCTATGCTGGTGTCATTTGGAATACGTGGATGTAACGCAAACGCACGTTCATATGCATCTGATAACCCGTCACCATCACTATCCGTATCTGCTCCCTCTCCTGCAAGCGCAACGGTTGCAAGTCCACGCACCTGTTGGGTATTGTTTGATTCGGCACCGGTACTATCTACGGTTCGAATAATGTAATAGTACTCAGTATCAGAAATAATTCCCGCACTATCTGTATAGGTACTGGTACGTATGTTTGAAACAATGCGTTCACCAATATCACCAAGTGCGGTACTGCGATATATTGAAATTGAGTGGTACTCATGTAATGGAGGGTTATTCCATCGCAACGTAATATGTAAACCATCTCCCTCGTCTTGTGTGCGTACTCGTGTTACCCATGGTGGTCCAGTTGGAGTGTTTTTTTGTGTTGCTTTTTCATCAAAGGGAACGACAGATACTTGGATACTCGTTCCTAAAGAAATATCATCTCTCGTATATGATTCAATAGTATAATAGTATCGAACATTATTCGTTAGCTTTGTATCAGACAATGTTGTGCTTCGTAACTTTGATTTTATTAGCGTTCCTCGCACTCCTTGTTGTGTGCTTCTATATACCTCATTATATGAAAAAGAATCACGTGAAGGATTTCTCCACGTAAGAGTAATCTGACCCGAGCGTCCGGTTGCAACGGCTTGCAACTCTGCAACACGACTATCTAAATTCGTTTCATTTACAACAGTTACTTTTATATAATCGGTAAAGCGAGAACGATTTCCACCTGCATCTAGTGCTTGTACACGGTAATAATATATTTCTTTATCCCGCAGGCCTGTTTCGGTATAGGACCGTTTGTCTGTTTGTGTTCGCTCTTCGCCGTCATTACCACTACTGGTTGATCGAAATACCGCATACGTTACCTCTGATTCACCAGTTGGGCTACTCCAACTTAACCGAACTTCACCATCATCTGTAATACGGGCACGTGCATTGCGTGGTGGTGGCGGCGGAATGGTATCTGTTGGGATGACTGCTACGGCTTCGGTTGGGTCACTCGTACCCGTACTTCTTCGAAATCGTAACCGGTAATATTGTGTAATTCCTGTTTCTGCATCATCGTCCAAAAGCTGTGAAGTGGTAATACGGGTACCGATGCGTCTTCCTATTTTTTCTGGATCATCCGAACGATACACATCAACAGGATCGCTCGTTGCATCCCATGTAATGAGGACTTCCCCACCCTGTTTGGTGTCTTCTGCACGCAGAGAGGTAATGGTAATTGCCTGTACTGGAGTAAGTACTGAAATAACTTCTCCATCCAAAGTGGCGATTGCATAATAATAGGTTAATCCATGTTGCACACTGACATCAATAAATTGTGTACTTGCACGTTGTGCAAGTAATACATCTGCAGTTGGAGAAATAGTTTCGGTGTCTGATCGATAAATACGATATCGTCCAGTTCCTCCTGCACTTGGAGCACTCCATTGTAAGAGCACTTGTGCACTTTGCTCTATTTGCGTTGCGGTAAACTGTACAGGTGCAGCAGGTACTTCTTGTGCATGCGCAAAAACAGGCATACATAATATACCTACAAAAAGAAAGAGTATGTGTCGTGGTTTAAACATATATATAGTATAACAAAACACCCCAACTCTCGCGAGTGTGGGGTGTGTTGATATTATTCCATGTCTTCGTCTGCATCTTCTTCATCATCATTTTCACCTGCTGCTTCTGCTGCTTCACGAGCTTCCATAACTGGATCTTCTTTTGCAATGGTGTGCTCTGCACGACGTTTGATTTTCAATTTTTTGATAATGTCTTCATATGAATCACTATCTTCGCGTTGTAAGTATTGGAGTAACTTACGGCGTTGAGACACTTTTTTGATCAACCCACGGCGAGAAGAAAAATCTTTCTTATGGGTTTTTAAGTGATCAGTGAGATCTTTAATTTCTGCTGAGAGAATAGCAATCTGCACTTCTGGTGACCCTGTGTCTTTATCATGGGTCTTGTATTTCGCAATAATGCGATCTTTTTTCTTGCGATCCAACATAATAGTTATGTATATAATGATAAGCGATTGCCGAGTGTATCGGCGATCAGTCGATACCCAAGCAATCGTAATGTGACTAGATATTACGTAAAATAGGTTGATTTGTCAATAGCGGGTAAGTGTCGTAAAATGTATGGTATGCAGGAGTTATGGAATCCTGGAATCTAGGAATCTGGGAGAGAGAACTCTCTCTCGTCATCCTGAACGTAGAGATACTCATCCCGTCATTCCGAGCGAGGGTACTCCCGAGTCGAGGAATCCCTTGAACGTGCTATTTGTATGAAAGGGATCTCTCCACTCCGTTCATCGTTGAGTACAACGATTCACTACGGTCGAGATGACGTTCAGGTTCAGGCACTCTCCAATTCCCCAACTCCCCCTCTCCACCAAAAACATGCCAAAAATAAACACCCATATAACCGACTTCCTTGAATACCTCGAAATAGAAAAAGGACGAAGCGAAGCAACCCTGCGTAACTATGATTTTTATTTACGCCGTTTTGGGCAATGGGCAAAAAACCCTCTCCCTCAAGCAATAGATGGAGCTATGATTCGCAAATATCGTTTATGGTTAAATAGATACGAGGATCCAGATACTGGTCAGCAACTTTCTACCAAAACACAAAATTATCACCTCATTGCTTTGCGTAGCTTTTTAAAGTATCTTGCTCGCCAAGATGTTACGTCTCTTGCTCCAGAAAAAATAGAACTTGCTAAGCAAGAAATGCGTGAAGTAGATTTTTTAGATGCGGATGATGTAGAACGCTTACTCGAGGCTCCGGATACCGCACCGGGCACAAAAATTGTTCGGCTGCGTGACAAAGCTTTGCTCGAACTATTATTCTCTACGGGCCTGCGTGTGGGTGAATTGGTAAAGCTGAATCGCGATCATATTAATTTTAAACGTGATGAATTTACCATTCGCGGAAAAGGTGGCAAGTTGCGTGTGGTGTTTGTTTCTTCTACAGCTAAAGATGCGGTAAAACAATATCTCGATTTTAGACGCGACCCCGAACCAGCATTGTTTATTCCACACGATAAAGCTGGCTCGTCGGATACTCGCAAAGAACAAAAAGATATCCGCATTACTCCCCGCACGGTGCAACGTGTGGTTGCAAAGTACGCGGTTGTTGCAGGTATTACCAAAGAGATTAGCCCGCACACCCTACGACATTCCTTTGCAACGGATCTATTAAACAATGGTGCCGATATCCGCGCGGTACAATCCATGCTCGGACATGCTTCTATTACCACTACTCAAATTTACACGCACGTTACCAACAAACAATTAAAAGATGTACATAAGGCTTTTCATGGGAAGACGAGGAGGTGATGTTGGTTATTGACTTTCACACAATGTTCGTGGTACATTCAGACGTGTCATGCTTCCGAATCGAACATGTATGTTGGCTTAAGCCCCTATAGTTCAATGGATAGAACGAGGGACTTCTAATCCCTAGATTTAGGTTCGATTCCTGATGGGGGCATGAGCAAGCATATATATAAGGTAGCACTTCATTGCTAAACAACATATGTATATTCCAAATTTTCACTTGGGCCGTAGCGTAGCGAAGGTTAAGTGAAATGTTTGTTACAAATTTCTGCTTGGGCTGAGGTACTCCGAAGTTAAGCAGAAATTTGAAAGGAAAAGGCGGACGTAGTGCGAAGCGGATACCGTGTACTCACGGGATACGCGCAGCACGAAGTTCCGACTTTGACGCGGCGGCTATAGTTCAATGGTAGAACAGCGGGTTGTGGTCCCGTTAACGAGGGTTCAATTCCCTCTAGTCGCCCCATACAAAAATTCCGCCGATAAGGCGGATTTTTGTTATAAAAAAAACCAGCACATATTGTGCAGGTTAGGTATTAATACAATAATCACGAATAGTGTATGCAGAATCTAACTGCCACTTTATCAAATTATGGTATTCTTGTAATTTGTCTGGTGGCAACTGTATTAATGGAGATGAAGTTGTATTGTCATCTTTTTTTGATTGTATCTGATCCACGGGTTGTTTACTCATGGTGCAGTACCTCCTACTAAAAGAACGTTAGAATTACATACTCTCTTTTACCTACTGTAACGTATGCTCCTTTTTGATATATGCATACGTATCTTTGTATGCTTTTTTCATCAACTGTTTTAAGGTTGGTAGATGTATTGCCTCTATTTTTTTTATATATAAACACGATGAACCAAGTTTATGTGGTCCAAGTTTTTTAAGCAATGCCTTGTACTCTTCCCAGCCATTCATAGCATATATGGTAAGGCTTTGTTTGCGTGCCGATGCCCCTACTAAAAAGAAATCTCCCTCTCGGCCAGATTTGTATTTATAGTGATACTCACCAAAGCCAATAATACTCTCTCCCCATATCTTTGGTTTGTACGGAGTAATCTCTTTCCAAAGTTGTATAATCGTTTTAACATCTTTTTTTTGCTCAGGGGTATCAAGTGTTTGTATGTATGCAGAAACACTGATTTTGGTTGGTTTGGTTTTATTTTGATTTGCCATATTAATGTATATGAATATTCTGTATTTGCCCTTGATTTAACTTTAGAGCGGGCTTGCCTGTTATCATCTGTATGGTTGCAATGCGTGCGGTGCATGTGGGGCACAACACCTCCTCCCCATTTTCTTTTGATTGTGTTGCTCCTATGTTGTCCTGCGTAATGCGGGATTGATAACATTTTACTAATCTTCCGGTTCCCATTTTGTGATACTTAAATAACTCCATGCCACATCTGCAACGTACGGTTACGGAGCTGAGTCTTTTCGGCATATTACAAAATTACTTCTGCGTCTTCTTCCGGTGCGTCTGGCAAAATATACTGATCACGATTAAAATCATCCGTTGCTACCAGTTTTCCTTCTCCTTGTATAATGCGTTCAAATGGTTCGCATGCTCTGCACCCATTTTTCGGGCAGGTAAATTTTTCGAGGGTGCGTGCGAGTTTTATTTTCCGTGCTATTTCGAGCACTTGTTTTTGTGCTTCTTCTATATTGGGCAACTCGAGTTCGGTTAAGGTGTCTTCGAGCGCTACATACCAGTAGCTCATTTTTTGCACGTTTCGTTTTTGGGAGTGTGTGGCGAGCAAATAATAAATCGGCAACTGCATGGAGTTGGTTTCTTTGTGTTGCCCTGTTTTAAAATCTATAATATGCACGGCGTCGCTTTGTTCCAAATATTCCATCCAGTCTATTTTTCCGCATAATATAATTTCATCTTCTTCCGAAAGCCAGTACCAGAGCAAATCTTTTTGCACTTTTACAGCTTTATGCTTGAGTGGTCCAGGGTTGTTGAACACTCGTCGCATGATTTCTTCTCCGCGTTCTTTATATTTTTTTTCTTGCGAAACACTGGTGAATCCTCCTTTTTCTCCGCTTACTTTTTCCCACGCTTTTTGGAACTGTGGTACTAAGTTTGCGAGTACGCGTTCTTGCACGGGTAATACGGACAAGGATTCCAAAATCTCGTGCACGGTTTGGCCGAGCGCTAATGCTGGAGTGATGAGGGTTATTTTGTGATTGCTTTGTGGGTCCTTATATACGTTTTTCAAATAGTATGCGCGCGGGCATATAAGGTAGTCACTTATTGATGAATGGGAGACCCAGGTTGCATTAAATTTATCTGGCATAGGATAAGAGATTCCCCTGCGGGGGGCTAGAGAGTGCGTTTAATAGCTATGTATATCATACACGTCTTTTTGTTTCTCGACTACTTACCCTTGTTGGGCTATTTTTTTTCACTACATTTCACACATTTACACCCATGAGGTTTTATGTATTCGTTCCAGTGGTCTTTACCGTAATCGTACCCGAGCTCTTCCCCTGCTTTAATATTTTTTATGGCGTAGATTTTTATTTTGTGTCCAAAAATATCGGGTTCACAATTTGGCCTGCATGAGTGGTTGATGTAGCGCGCGATGTTGCTGCGTGGGCTGCCGTCTATGGTCCATCGGCTGTTTACTTCGAACAGGTATTTATTTGGTCGGTCGTCTGATTCTTCGGTGGTGAGGAGTTCGCCGGTGTATTCTATGATGAACTCATCTCGTTTGATATCTTCTTCCGCAAATAATCCGAGTCCTGCTTTGGATCGTTTTACTGCTACTTTTTTGGGTTGTTGTTTTGGTCGTCCTGCTTTTTTCATGAGTGTTTAGCATACTAAATACTGGCGTTTGGTGCAATACTGCTTGACCAAAAAAGGTATCTAGGATACAACATAGGTAATTCGATTATGACACATACCTATTAAGGGAGGTGCATATGTATGCTCTTTCAACAATTAGTGCTTATTTAGAAAAATATCCAGATAAAGTAACCGAACCACATGATACTATTCTTGCTCGTGCTGAAGAACGAGCAGGAAAAACATGCATCATTGGTGGTGCTAATATTGGTTATATTTTGGGGAGCGATCAACTGGCTACAGAATTTCATTTTATTATCCAGCATGATTTTGAACTCAGGAAACAAGCGGTAGAAGCATTACAAGAAGGATCTGACTTGCCTATTGTGTAAAGGAGTATTCCAATGAAACAGTATGATGACTTTATTCACCTGTATCCAAAAAAGAAAAAGGATCTTTTCAGGTTTGCTCATCGCATTATTCAGGAATGGACATTTCTTAATCAGGCAGAGATTATGGGACTCTCTCCAGCATCTACACCTGAGTTTAATGCTCTTACGCAGGTGCGTGATACTGCTATTCGACAATGGAACCAATTGGCTCTTGAGTTGACTGGCAATATGTTTTTTACTGTCTTGAGAAGAAAATTACTCACGGATGATCTTATCAATTTTGATCATGACATTCATTTTTCTGCTGGCGAACGAGTGTTGCTTACACATACATGTTATGGAGCATTGATTGCTTCTCAAAAAACAGAACAAGCACTACAAGAACAAAACAGTACCTCCCCAGTAAAGGTATGTACTTCGTTTGTTCTTCAATCTGTAAGTATTGATAACACATTGTACTGTATTCCTATTGAAGATGTGATTAATGTAAAAATTAGTCCAAAACCGATTGTTCCTCCCTCATGATTCATGGGGGATTTTTTTATCTTTTGACAACTCATAGATATAATGATATACAATAGTGTTCTTTTTATATCCTTTTAACCAAGCTGGTATAGGAGATGTAGATAATGGATACTCCCGAAACATCTATTACACAAGATCAATGGAATACTCTTTCCATTGGTGACGAAATTCGTGATGCAAATAATCGTATTTGGAAGGTGGCAAACAAAGGGGATGAAGAAAAACATGGTTGGTTTATTCGAAGTCCTTTTAATATGCATAATATACAGCTATTTTGGATCAACAATACCATTGTTGATATGAACATGATTCGCATTCCACAGTTATGCCACCCCTTAGTGAAAGTTCTTTCGGAAGAAGAAGCCTTCAAAGAATCTCCATACACTGCTGTATGCATGAAGCACAGAATTACCTATCGCCAATTTCTGAAACTTATTGATGAGGGCAAGATTGCAGTGGGTATGGAGTTGATAAACCTTGATACCACCGGTCATTTTGATCATATTTCTGGAACTATTGTTTCTATCCATCCTGAAGGTGTAGAGAAAAACGACACACAAGACTACATTCCTGGTATCATGTACGGTAACGATCGAGTTGAGAATGGGTACTGCATATATCAACTCTTGGTATACAAAAAAGGATGCCTTGGATTTATGCCGTTGCTTCGCAAAGATGCGGGAGTTGTATAATAACAATATAACCTTTGTAGAAATACAAAGGTTTTTTTATAAAAAAATCCCAGAGTATATTATCTCTGGGTGTAGCGTCTGATTTTGCGTAGGACGATGTTGAACACTTTTTGTATTGGTTTAATGACCAAGTACAATACCAATCCACATGAAAAACGGCGGTATCCGTTATTCCTAATCCCCCACAACTTTAACAAAAATATTCGCTCTGCATGGGTGTCCATTACCATTTCAGCAAATATTTCTTCGAATAAACTATAATCGTGATTTCGGTTGGGTATCTGTAATCGTGAACACCCTATTACCATTATAAACCAGAAAATTACTACCATTATAATACTTGTCATTACGTTAAACTGTTTTGATACAGTAACGAACGAAATATAGGTTATGAATATTGCAAGTGCCAATAAGCCAACGGCTATAATTCGTGCGGGATGTTTTTCGTACAACCGATAAAAGAATAAGGGCATGGTTGCTCCTTTGTTTTTTTGGAATGAACGTTTTGGTGTTTGCTATGGTACGCTTGTGTGGGGGTGTTGTCAATGTATAAAAAAGGTAACGGTCACCCTATGTGACCAGCTGTTATGAGTGTAAGTGTGCTTACTAATACGATGATGTTCTTTTTAATATGTATTGTATACCAAAAATAAACAATCTAACTTTTCTATAAAAAAAATCGATCTACTGTATAAGTAGACCGATCAGGTAAATTAATAGCTCCCTCCTATAAGATCTTCCTCTAGCTGATCCATGAGCAATTTTACTTTTTCATCTGATCCAATCTGGGTTAATGGAGGTCTTTCTGCAAAGCGTTTTTCATGCCATTCGTCTAATAATATATACCCCCCAAACACCAAAGTGGGCAGCACTACAGACAATTCTCTTTTTTCAGCTGCCGGAACTATTACCTCGTACCATACTTTTGTTGCCCTTTTTAGTGCTGTTTCGTATTTTTTTACTCTATGGTCTATACGTATGAAAGTTTTTCGAGACGGATGCGAATATATTATCTCGGTGTGGCAGCAAATTTCAAACATAAGAAACCACCGCCCTCCGTCTGGAAATTTATCTACTAATGAATTCCTAGCCATTGCAAACCTCTTTTCTATGAAGGGGAATAAAACGAACGATTGAAACAAACAAGTATAGTATACTTTGTATTTTCTGTCTAGAGATGGTTTTTAGCATAAAAAGTTAACGGTCACATGGGTGACCGTTAAAAAAACAACCCCTCTCACATCCTGTGAAAGGGGCTCTGTATCTATAAATCAATGAACATTGTTTGGATTGGTCCAACACTTGTTGTATCAATAAGTGTTACACGAACACGGCCAATCGCTTCTGCAGGAAGTACAAACGTACCACGTGTTTTATAGAGTATATAATTAACCTGCATACTCATATACTCTTCAACTGCAAAATCTCCAGTTTTTGCCCAATCAGCAAATAGCTCATAATTGGAATGTTTATGATCATTCAACAAAAATGAAAAAATGATTTCCTCTTCAGTATCACGACGCAGGACTGGAATTGGTTTTTGCCCAAGTGGATACTCATCTAAAATTTTCCACCCGTTACCAATTTCAAATTGAACTTCAGTCATGCGACCGGCATTCAAGGGCAGACTATGTCCTTTATCAATCTCTTTTCCTTTATACAACATCACATATTGATACATGCCACTATTGTAGGGCAAATATTCCCATACATGAAACTCCAGTGAAGCAATACCTTCAAAAATGGTAGTTGCTCCAACTGCCCACTGAAATGGTCTTCCAGCAACACTGTTGCCAAAACGAACTTCGACTCCATTCACTGGTTTGCCATTCGAATCAACTACACGAAAAGCAATCCATGCAGGTGGTGAGTCCTTGGCAACCACTTTTGCAGCTGGTTGATGGTGTTGAAAATCAACATCATTTGGCCCTACAGAGTTGTTCAATGTGCACCCAATAAACGGTACCAATAACAGAATAATCATGATACTAAAAGACGTGTGTTTCATTAAAACACCTCCTAAAAAATGGATTTTAAACTACCTTTGTACGATTTTTGTTACTTTATACTATATCATAAAACAACAAAAAAAGCAAGCAATATGTTTTTAATTATGCTTATATTAGCTAATTTTTACACCAAAATGCTTAAGATGAATACAAAGTTTCTCTTTAAAAAAGTTAACGGTCACATGGGTGACCGTTACTTTTTGAGGGTGTAATAGACGTATTTTCCTGTTTCTCCGTGTTGTTGGATGGTGCCTGCTTCTTCGAGTTCTTGGAGGTATTTGTATGCGGTGGTGTCGCCTACTCCGAGTAATGCTTCTACTTCGTTATTGGTTATTTTTTCGTTTTCTTCGAGGTGTGCGAGTATTTTTTCTTTGCGTGATTCTTTTGAGTTGGTTGGCTTGGGCGTATGTTCACGTCCGATGGAGTAGCCGATAAGGAGGCCTATTAGGAGGGTTATGAGGTGGGACATATGAGTTTAATCTTAATTGTATTTCAGCTAACGTTCCAGCGTATGCGAAGTTGCGTAGCAACTTGGGTGAGCATTTGCCGTCAGGCAAGCGCGAACCGCATACGCTGTGTTATATGATGTACGGGTTTTTCTCTCTTGCCTAAGTACTCTTAGGCACTCTTAAAAATGAATCTGTATTTTGTTTTTTCTCCTTTTTTGCTTCGGGAAGAGGGGAATCAAAGGGGTAAATTCCCGAAGCAAAAAATCTCTTATATATTAAAAACAGCTTTTGGTGTCAGTAAATTTTTGCTAAAAAATAATATCTCTTTTCCCTCTCTTGCCCGGTATGCTGAGTGGTTGAATGTATATTTTTTTATTCTTTTTTTGGAAACCCATTTGTAGATGGATTCTATTTGTGGAGTATTGTCGTATGAAACTATCCAATTAATTTTTTTTATGCCTTTAATAGTGCTGGCAACTTTTTTGTGCTGAGTGTCATTGTAATAGTTCATATACAAAGACGACCCTTTTAGGTAGTATGGAGGGTCAAAATAAAAAATTGTTTTTTTATTGTTTGATTCTTTTTGTATTTTTTTTACTAGATCAAGTGCATCGAGATTATAGAGTTCAATCTGTTTTTTGTGTTTTGATATTAATTTAATTCTTTTGATAAGTTCATTTTTATTAAAACGGCAATCCATTTTATACTTACCTTTTTGATTGATCCCACCGATTATGCCAGCATTAATTATTCCAGATATGTTAGTTCTGTTGAGAAAGAGGGTAGAAAAACCTAGATCCAAAAGATTTGCTTTTGATTTGTTTTTTTGTATTTCAGTTGCTTTTAACCAATTTTCAGTATTGACTTCGGTTTCTGAAATTAAACGACAAAGTTTATTCGTATTTTTTACTACTGAATGCCAAAAAGCATAAATCGATCGATCATAATCATTGATGGTAATTTTTTTAACTTTTTGTTCGATTAATAAATAAAGAGCAACAGAAGCACCACCTGCATATGGTTCAACGTAGTGTCCGTCAATCTCGTTATTTACACAAATTTTGGCAATAAATTTTGCTAGTTTATTTTTTCCACCTGGATACCGTAAAGGGGAATAAAACATAATTTATTTTTTAAAGTAGAATTCTAAAATGTCTGAAATGATATAAGAGTTAGATAAAATATCACTCAGATTGGTTGTTATATTTCCGTGAGCATATTTTGCCAACATGCCATCCATTGAGTGTTTGTCTGATAGCCAATCATTTGTGAGTGATAGATAGTTAATATTTTTTTTGTCCGTCATTTGTTTTTTTGCTTTTTTTAGAAAATCTTTATATATTGCATCTTTGTCTTGTTTTGTTGCTCCAGGAATTTCTTCATAATGAGATCGTGCTGCCACATCAAGCAATAATCGTAGTGACATGCCTATTATTGGCCATACGTCTTTATCATCTTTATGTTTATTATAAACGTTTAAAATTGCACCGTAAAGATTATTAACATCTCCGGACTTTAAGACAAGTGTTCTCTCGAACAGTATTTTTTTACTGTTCGTTTTTGGTGTTTTCCTTGGAGGTTTAACATTGTCAATGTTGCTATTTATTTTGATAACGTGCTTATTTTTTGTGTCGTCAAAAGGTTTCAATTTGTCTTTCATCTCTGGATGCTCTTGCAAAATGGTTTCTTTTAATTTTCCACGATTTGCACCTCTAGTTAATGCTTTTGAGTCTTCAACAGTGGATATGATGTTATCTATTACTTTTTTTGTGTCGCTGTTTGAAATGTTCGAGACAAGCTTTTCGTCTTCATTGAAGCTTATTCCTATTTCCTCTAAGTTTTTCTTAGTCAACAATTCTTCTTTCACTACCCTCTGATTCATTTTTGGGTGATTACTTATTGCGCCACCTGTTTGTTCTTCGAATTTTAAAAATAAACTTTTTTTGTGACCTCTGTGAATATGTAAAAAATATTCTCTTTCTAGAGGACCCCATGAACCATTATTAACATGCTTCCTTTCAATGTTAGTAAGGGCAACTTCCTTCGTGCATAAATTACATGGAACTTCCAACTGTTCTCTTAATTCTTTTGGCTCTTCTTTAAAAAAAAGTCCGCCACCCAATTTTCCATACAACTCTTCATCTTGTAAATATTTCAGCACCGCAATTCTGCGGTTTCCATCAAATACTATAAATTTTTTATCTAGTTTTACGACAGTTGGTAGCTCGCTCAGGTCGTAATGAGTACCCATTTCTGCAACTATTTTTTGCAAATTCCATTTTGATCTTTCATCTGCAATAGCTTTCTTGATTATATTGTAATCTGTATCTTTTGGATCCATTGGATCTCTGGGATTTTCAGTCCACAAACATAATTCTTTTACTCTTATTGACTTAATTTGTTGTTTGATCATATTTTTAAATTTATCTTCGTAGCGTAGCGGAGAAGACACCTTGTTTTCCCCTCCTTAAATAATTAAGGAACAAAATCAGATTATTTTTAAGAGCGGGCGGTAGCCCAAGAGAAAAACACGTATTTCATATAACTAGAAATTATACGGAATGTTTTTGTATAGCACACCAAATCAGCATGTTATACGGAATCAAACCTCATCATTCATACCTATCATACTTATCCGACTTACCATTCACTTTCCCAACAGGATACTTCAACCCATTCTTCTCAATCTTCTTATGCGCAGCATCAACAACATCAATCCCCAAATCATGAGAAAGCAAAATAACCCAATTAAACACATCAGCCAACTCCTCAGCAATATCATCCTTATTCGATTTCACATACTCCTCAATCTCCTCAGTCGTCTTCCATTGAAAATGTTCCAACACCTCCGAAGCCTCCAAAACCAAAGATAAAGCCAAATCCTTCGGCTTATGAAATTGCTCCCAATCCCTCTCCTTTCTAAAAGCAAGTAATTTTTCTAAAACAGGGGAAATATCAGACATATATTTTAGGCTACGTACATACTAACCCTACCCTTTTTAGCCCCTAAAATCAACGGTCACCCATCGCGACCGTTAAAATTTTTTTCAACTTTTCTTCCCCTCAGACAACCGCCGAAACACCACATCAACCTCAGAAACCTCAGGATCAACAGAAAGCGCCCGCCGAGAAAAACCAGTCAGATTCAACGTATCCAAAGAACGCACCCGTGAAAGCGCCACATACCCCATACCATGTCCAAACGTATTCCCCAAATTAATCTCAGCCGTATCAAGCGTCATCCCCTGCGATTTGTGAATCGTAATCGCCCACGCAAGCCGAACAGGCACCTGAATAAGCGAAGCCACCACCTGATCATTATGCTCCATGGACCAACTACTATACCCAACATGAATCCGCTTACCCGAACGTAACCGGACAACAGGCAACAACACCTCCTCATCATCCTCCCAAAAATCCACCACCTCACCAAGCGTGCCATTCACATACCCAAACTCAAAATTGTTCTTCGTAAACATAACCAACGCCCCCACCTTCAACACCAACTCCCTCGGCACCTTGTTAAAATCCTTTTGCAATTGAGAAACCAAATCCTTTTTACCCTTGGTCCGCATACGGTACACACACGCATCCCCCGCGAGCCGCTCAAGCTCCAACTCATTCACCTGATCCGCATCCGCATTCCGAGCAAATAATTTGGTCGTATACACCTCACTCGAAACAGGTTGCAAATAGCGCGATTGCAACAATTCCTCGGTTTCATAAGAAGTAGTGTTATGCCGAATATCATTCAACACCTGCATAAACACCTCATCCTCATGCCGAAACTGCTCCTCCAAATAACACACCCGAAAATGAGCCCGCTTCCACGAATCCGCATGATACGCCAAAATAGGTTTCGAGCGATCACTCCGCACCGGAGGCAATTGAAAAAAATCACCACACACAACAACCTGCAACCCACCAAACGGTTGCACACTCCGCTTCACCGCCATACACACCTCATCAATCAGATTCAGCGTACGCGCATCAATCATAGAAATCTCATCAATAATCAACACATCACACGCCAAAAACCGCTCAGCCACGTGCTCATTATCCGCAAGCTTTTGCAACTCACGCCCCTTCAGCACCTCCTTCGCCCCAATGCCAGACCATGAGTGAATAGTAGTACCATCCAAATGCGTGGCAGCAATACCCGTAGAAGCTGTAACCGCATGCTTAATATTCTTCTTTTTTAAATGCTCAATAAACTCACGCAACACAAACGTCTTCCCACTCCCCGCAGGGCCCGTGAGAAACACATTCTTACCAGATTTCAACATTTTCAGCGCTGTTTTTTGATCCATAGTCTATTGAGCGTATAGGAAAATAGGGAAATGAGCAAAAAAAAATCCCCCCTACCATTATATAGTAGAGAGGAAATAACTACTCAAATTTCACCGTACCACCATACGAAAGAAGTAAAAGTGCACGAGAAAGGCCATAACCATATGTGTTCTTTAGATTTGCAATATTCCTCATTATTTGAGTAGGACTCATAAGCACAACTTCCATACCCGAGGCAACCTCCATAGCATCTCGGACAGGTTCTTGGGCAATAAAACAATTGGAAGCATAAAAAATGAGATGAGGCACGTTCGTATGCGCAGTACTAATGTATCCGCTTGATAAAATATCTACAGGACCATCCGTTGCATATCCAGTCTCTTCAAGTAGTTCGCGCATTACAGCATCTTTAAGAGATTCACCTTCTTTATTGTCCCCACCAGGTAAATCAATACACCAAGATCTGACAGGAAATCGAAACATTCGAACTAATATCATTTTTCCTTCAGAGGTAAATGCTGCAACAGATACCGTTTTCACAAATGTCGGGGCATGAAAGGCCTCCCACTGACCAACAGTACCATCAGCACAATCTACAAAATGAATTGACATTTCTCTTTGCCACTTGATAACACCAGGATTAACACCCTCTTCAGCCAAACGAATAACACGTTTCTTAAACGAAGGATCTGAAGAATTCATCTATAACCTCATTTCGTGTAAGTGTGAATTTTGAAACATTATTATAAAGAACAAAATATAATATCATAAATATTTTCTTTTTGTCAATAAATATACCAAGAATAAAGTTATCCACCCACCTATCATTTTGCAAAAAAAAATACACAGGAGTATACTAGTACATACCACAATATATAGTGGTACACATAATACTCAACCCCCAACATATGGGAACCGGATACCAAGAACACAGATGCTCATGCGGCAAATTACTATTCAAAGGAGTACTCATAGAAAGCGTGGTCGAGATAAAATGCAAGGGATGCGGAAAGCTCGTAGAAATACACGGAGAACCAGCAGATAAGTACCTCTGCATGATATACCCCTGCCCCAACCGCGTACGGCATACAGCAGAGAACAACTAAACATACACACGTCGAAGCTCCAGAAGCTCACCCACAAGGTGAGCTTTTTGTGTCTTCCTTCTTACTCTCCCCCTTGCTAAGGGGGAGCCGGAGGGGGTTCGTGATGACCAACAAGTATTCACATAACCTCCCCCAGCCCCTCCTTGGCAGGAGGGGAGCAATACATTCGTATATCTGTACTTAATCTGTAATCCGTAGTCATATAATATGTCATTACTCAAAATACAAAAACGCAACGGCGCAATCGTAGACTTTGACCTCACCAAAATAGAACGAGCAATAGAAAAAGCAATACACGCAATAGGCAA
Organism: uncultured Gammaproteobacteria bacterium; assembly: GCA_964611875.1. GTDB lineage: Bacteria > Patescibacteriota > Patescibacteriia > UBA2169 > UBA2169 > CAZTBF01. The sequence goes on along the minus strand of CAZTBF010000002.1, from coordinate 186,881 downwards.
AACAAAAGATATACATGCACACACCCTCACCAAACATGTACTCACCCAACTCGAAGAACACTATGCCGATACCATACCAACAGTAGAAGACATACAAGATGTCGTAGAAAAAGTACTCATCGCACACAACTATCCAGAACTCGCCAAAGCATACATACAATACCGCACCAAACGAGCAGAAAGCAGAAGCGATAAAAACGTGGTCGTAGAAGTAGAAAAAACCATATCCGAATATCTAGAAAAGCTCGATTGGCGCGTATCCGCAAACGCAAACCAAGGCTACTCACTTGGAGGAATGATCCTCAACACCTCAGGAAAAATGACCGCAAACTATTGGCTCTCACATATCTATCCAAAAAATGTAGGAGACGCCCACCGCAACGCAGACATGCATATCCATGATTTAGATATGTTTTCAGGATACTGCGCAGGCTGGAGCTTGCGCGCATTACTGGAAGAAGGGTTCAACGGCGTACCCGAAAAAATAGAATCACACCCACCAAAACATTTAAGCTCAGCAGTCGCCCAAATGGTCAACTTTTTAGGTACCCTCCAAAACGAATGGGCAGGCGCACAAGCATTCTCCAGTTTTGATACCTACCTCGCACCCTTTGTACGCAAATACAAAATGGAATTGTTAGAAGATATCCGAAAGCACGACATGCAATTTGCCACACACGAGGCAATGCATACCTACATACAAGAAAAAACATATAACTACGTGTATCAAAATATTCAGTCATTTGTATTCAATTTAAATATCCCCTCCCGTTGGGGAACTCAAACACCGTTTACCAACATAACACTCGATTGGGTATGCCCCAATGATCTACGAGAAAAAAAACTCCTCCTCGGCGGAGAGCCATTCCCCTACACCTTTGGGGAATTACAAAAAGAAATGGACATGATCAACCGAGCATTTATAGAAGTAATGAGTACCGGCGACGCCAAAGGCAGAACCTTCACTTTTCCGATACCAACCTACAACATCACCAAAGATTTTGATTGGGACGATCCAAACACCAAGCCACTCTTTGAAATGACCGCAAAATATGGCACCCCGTACTTTCAAAACTTTATCAATTCCGACATGAACCCCGGCGATGTACGCAGTATGTGTTGCAGGCTACAACTCGATTTAAACCAACTCAAAAAGCGTGGAGGCGGACTCTTTGGCAGTGCCGAGATGACCGGCTCCATAGGAGTCGTCACCATAAATATGGCACGCATAGGATACATGCACGCAGGCGATGAAGCAGCCTTTACCGAACGAATAGAACACCTTATGGACTTAGCCTACACCTCGCTCGAACTCAAACGGAAAGAAATACAAAAATGGATCGATAAAGGATTATTCCCCTTTACCAAACGATACCTTGGGTATTTGCGCAACCACTTTTCAACCATCGGGTTAAACGGATTAAACGAAGCCATACGCAATTTCACGCACGACGCAGAAACCATAGCAACCCCATGGGGCCAACAATTCGCAGAACGCATTATGGACGTAATGCGAGAAAAACTCATAGCATACCAAGAAGAAAGCGACCATTTATACAACCTCGAAGCAACCCCCGGCGAAGGCACCACCTACCGCTTTGCAAAAGAAGATCAAAAGCGATTCCCCAAAATACTCCAAGCAGGAACCCAAGCTGCCCCCTACTACACCAACTCCTCCCAACTCCCCGTAGGCTACACCGACGATGTATTTGAAGCATTAGATAAACAAGATGTGCTCCAAACAAAATACACCGGAGGCACCGTACTCCACTGCTACATGAACGAACGCCTAAGCGATGCCCAAACCTGTGGCTCCTTAGTCAAAACCATACTCAGCAAATATCGATTACCCTACATAACCATCACCCCAACCTTCTCCATTTGCCCAGTACATGGCTACCTCGCCGGAGAGTATGACTACTGCCCGGTATGCGACAAAGATGCAGGTGTTATCGCAGGAGAGCGGTTTGATGATACCTATAGAGAAACCTATAACAATAAAGAATCTTATAAATAATTAATGACTACGGATTACAGATCTAGTACGAATATACAGATGTTTTTATTCGTAAATCTGTACAGGATCTGTAATCCGTAGTCCCAAACAAAAACATATGCAACACACCACAGAACAACCCACACAAAAAACACGCACCAAATGCGAAGTATGGACACGCGTTATGGGCTACCACAGACCAGTCTCCCACTTTAACGTCGGCAAAAAAGCAGAACACTACTCACGCAAACACTTCACCGAAGTCATTGCAGCGAATAAGGCATTTAATGAGGAGTACGCGTAACAAAACATTCCCCTCCCTGTAATCAGGGAGGGGTTAGGGGAGGGTTCGTGTATAACGCGATGAGGAACAACCACCCCCTTACCCCCTCCTGAGTACAAGAGGGGGAATGCTTGTCTATGTACCTTACGCCCGTCATCCTGAACTTGCTTGCCCACCGAAGCTTTAGCGTAGGAGGGATTCAGGATCTGGTATTCTAATAACGCAAAAATACAAGATGCTGAATCAAGCCTGTACTGAGCTTGTCGAATGTATTCAGCATGACGAAAAAAATAACTGTTACTTACATTCCATCTTCATCCCTATGCTCATCTCAGGAATACAAACATTCTCACTCATAGACTTCCCTCAAAAAAAATCCTGCATCATATTCACCGCAGGATGCAACTTTAGATGTGGGTTCTGCCATAACCCAGAGTTTGTATTACCCGAACATCTCACCAAGATGAAAAAAGACTTTATAACCGAACAAGCACTGTTCAATTTTCTTGATCAACGCAAAGGACTACTCGACGGCGTCGTTATCTCAGGCGGAGAGCCAACCATCATGCCCGATCTCCCAGATATATTCTCCCGCATACGCGCACTCGGCTTTGCAACTAAATTAGATACCAATGGCAGCAACCCAGACATGCTCAAAAAACTGCTAGAACAAAACTTGGTTGACTATGTAGCAATGGATCTTAAAACAACCCCAGACCAATACCCCGAAAAAGTCGGCATGTGCCTACAACCAGAACGCATTATCGAAAGCATGGAAATCATAAAAACACACGCTCCAGAATATGAGTTTAGAACAACCCTTATACAAGAGCTACACCCACCAGAAACACTCACAGCCATGGCACAACTCATTGGCAATGCACAAAAATGGTACTTACAAGAGTACCGCCCACAGCACACGTTAGATCCAAGCTATGCGAATTCGCGTCCTTTTTCAGAGGAAGAGATGCTTGCACTGGCAAAAAAAGTACGACCGATAGTGCCCAATGTCAAAGTAAGAATATCGACTCCCAGTAAAGCATAAATCACCCGTCATCCTGAACTTGATAACAACATTCCCCTCCCTGTACCCAGGGAGGGGTTAGGGGAGGGTTCGTGTACAACGCAATGATGTAATAACCACCCCCTAGCCCCCTCCTGAGTACAGGAGGGGGAATACTTATTTACGCTCCATTCGCCGCCCGCGCAATCTTCGCAAAAACAAGCTTAATCATCTCCCACGAAATATCCTCAGGTAATTTTTCTTTAATCGGTGTAAGTTTTGTATACTCGCCCGTTTCAGCCATAGCAAGGAGAATCATTTTTTCTTGTTCAGGAGAAACATATTCTTCAATAGGAAACTCCCCACCCAATGCATACCACTTAATTAAATGACCAAATACCGTGCTCTCCCCAAGTGAGCGAATTTTTGCAATATCGGGAATAGCCTTTCCTTCCAAAAAATATTTTGCGGATTCCATAATCGTACCACCGTCATCAATCTTTTGCTTTTTTACTTGTTTTTGAACAGCAGCCTGATCCTTTGCATGTGATTTCCATTCAAACTTCAAACACACATCACATGAATTACAATCATGATCCAAAGTTGCAACAGCAGGGTCCCCAAAATATTCTAAAATCAAACGACGCCGACACACAGGGCTTCCAATATATTGTTCAATTGCATTCAGTTGTTGGTATTTTACTTCCAAAGCTTTTTCAATATCTCCGTCCGCTTTGTGGGCGTCCTGCATATCCATTTTACTTTTATTTATAAAAAAGTGATGAAGTGAGGTGTCCTTCCCACTGTGCAATAAAATACAGTATGCCTTTCCCCCATCTCGCCCGGCTCTACCCGCTTCTTGGTAATACCCTTCAAGTGTTGCGGGCATACCCGCATGAATAACAAAACGGATATCAGCTTTATCAATCCCCATACCAAAAGCTACCGTCGCAACAATCACCTGAAACTGATTTTCCATAAACGCATGTTGCACCTGTGAGCGATCATGCTTGGGTAACCCTGCATGATACGCCGTTGCCGATATACCATGCTCTTTTAAAAACTCTGCAATAGATTCTGTTTCTTTTCGAGTAAGTGCATACACAATACCTGCCCCTCGCATAGAACGTACTAATCGCAACACTTCAAGCAAACGTTCATCCTGCTTTAATTTGTGGCGTGCAAAAAAATGTAAATTAGGACGGTCAAACCCACCTACATGTACTTCTGGGTTTTGCAATCCAAGACCTTTGATAATATCCTCTTTTACCTCAGGTGTTGCGGTTGCTGTAAACGCTGCAACCGTTGGGCGTTTATCTAACTGTTTTAAGTGAATACTGAGTAAACGATAATCAGGCCTAAAATCATGCCCCCATTGAGAAATACAATGTGCTTCATCCACCGCAAATAAGCCAATAGGGATATCTTGGAGTAATCGTTTAAATGAATCCGATTGAAAACGCTCTGGAGCAACATACAATACTTGTACAGAACGATCACGCACATCGCGCATGCGCATTTCTATTTCTTCTCGCTCAAGCGAACTATTTATAAACGTTGCCGGAATGTCACGTGCATTCAGGGCATCTACCTGATCTTTCATCAGCGCAATTAAAGGAGAAACCACCACCGTAACGTTATCATTAATTAATGCGGGCAATTGATAGCACAGTGATTTCCCCCCGCCAGTTGGCAAAATAGCAAGGGTATCCTTACCATCAATAATACTTTGAATAATATTCTCCTGCCCCGGGCGAAACTCATCAAAGCCAAAATAATTTTTAAGCTGTTCACGTAACATGATGAGTTATGGTAACGTTTTATAGGTAAATTAGCAACAATGCGTCATGCTGAATACAAGAGGAGGGGATGCATCCTATGTTACTTCTCGAGGTACTCCGAGAGAACCCTTTTAGATGATAAAACCGAAGTGTATATTCACATACAAGGGATCTCTCACTCAGCAGTAGCTTCGTTCGAGAAGTAAAAACATAATATAACCCTCCTATCTATCCAAACGTAAACGTATAATACTGCACCCCAGCAGGAACAATCATTTCGAGTGTATGCTCACTTGATTGATCAGCTTCTATCAACCGATACAATGTTTCATCACTAATAGTAGTTTTTCCATTCACCACATCCATACCGGCACCAACCGTTACCGGCACACCATCCAGCAACACCTGTATCTCTTTTTCTGGATCAGCCGATGCTACGGTGAACACATCTTGTGCTCGGAACTTGAAAATCACTCGGGCATCATCTGACACACTTTCGGCATACTCACGTGTAATATTCCACTCACCGACCAAGTATAATTGGTTAAGAGAAATCTTTTCAGGGCGTGTGAGTGTTTGTACACCTTCGGTACTTTGCTTTCCATTGCCAAAGTGCTCATTACGCCACGCGCCGAAATATATTTCAGGGCTCCCCGGACGTTGGCTAGAAGCGATATCAACATCTGGATCAGCAACATCGCTCGAGATATCTGCCTCGGTTGCAAGAGTTTCAGCTCGCTCTCGTAATAATTCTTGAATCTTCTTTTCGGTTTCTTCGTATCCACCTTCACCTATGTGGTCATATACAATGTAGCCATCAATATCAATCAAATACTTGCGAGGCCAGTATCTATTTGCATACGCACGCCAGGTGGCATAGTCATTATCTTGTACTACCGGATACGCAATACCAAATTTTGCTATTGCTTGTGCAACATTTTCCTTATTTTTTTCAAAATCAAACTCTGGCGTATGCACCCCAATAATCTCAAGACCTTGATCCCTATATTTGTCGTACCATGCGTTTAAATACGGAGTGGTTCTTTGGCAGTTAATACAGCTGTATGTCCAAAAATCCACCATAATCACTTTTTTACCAATGAGGTCTGCAATACGTATTGCTTCTCCACCAGTATTTAGATACCCCGAGATACCAGCTAATTCTTTGGCTTGGTCATATCGCATTTTTTTGGTAAACGAAGCATCCTTAGCAACGGAAACAACCTCGGTATCTCCACCCGAACGATCTGGTTTGCTTTGTTCGATCACCGTAATAATCGCAAGAATAACGATCACCGTACACGCAAGAATAATAAGTCTTGTTTTGTTCTGCATATTATCTCAATAAAAACTGATTCAACAATTCAAAATTAGCAATGCGAGAAAGTTGTTGGGTAAAAATTAAAATACCCAGCACAATCAAAATAATACCGAACACAATATTTACCACTTGAGACACGCGTCCCATGCGGGTAAACCAAGCTTGAGCTTGTTCTGCAAACAACCCAACCAACAAGAACGGAATACCTAAACCAACAGCATAAAAAAGCAACAAGAAAAATGCAGAACCTGGCTGGCTTGCGGCAAGCCCTAAAATAGCACCCAAAGCAGCACCCACACACGGAGTCCACCCCGCAGCAAACGCAGCACCAAATAAAAACGAAGTAGCATACTTAGAATGATTCTGTGCTTGAATATTCATTTTATGCGCACGTTCCAAAAAGCTAATCTTTAACAATCCAACTAAATACAACCCAAAGAAAATAACAATTAAGCCACCAACACGAGAAAGCCAAATTTGTGCATCATAGGCAATGCTTTCCAAAAGCGTATTCAGTAATACACCTATCAATGCAAATACCACCGAAAACCCTAATACAAATAACACACTATGCACAAATATTACTCCTCTTTTTTGAGAAGCATCCGCGGTGGTTGTGCCTGCTAGGTATGCAAGGAAACCAGGGATAATCGGAAGCACACATGGTGAGAGAAATGAGACCACGCCAGCTATAAGTGCAACATAAATAGAAAGTTCCATACTGTTTTGTTTTACTGTTATTCCCCTCCCTGTAATCAGGGAGGGGTTCGTGTTTAATGAGGTGATTGGAAAACCACCCCCTTCCCCCCTCCTTAGTAAAGGAGGGGGGATGTTTTTTACAACGCTTTTTCAATTTCACTGAAGTAGCGATCCTTGTTCCATGATTCAGGTGACTTCAACACACGTTCACCATTTTTTACAAATACCTTTGTGTGTTGGTACGCAACACCAAACTCACGAGCCAATTCCTTTTCTGAATCATCGGTTTCATTATCATTGTAGTTTACCCGAAAGGCCACCACATTCTTTGCATTCATATCATTAAATGCTGGATATAATGCGTTTGCTACTTCTTCCTTACACGTTGGGCACCAGTTTGCATAAAAGTAGAGCACCACTAACTTGTCTGAAGCAACTGCTTTTGTGTAATCTGCCTCGGTATAGTCGTATAACTTAGTTGCACTTCCGGCAAGTACGGTACCTGAAAAAGAAAGGGTATCTTTTTCCATCATCATGCTTTCAGATGATTCCATCATAGCATCCTCTTTTTCCATCATGCTTGTTTCCTCCATCATGGCGTCCCCTTCCATCATACTTTCGGACGATTCCATGGTATCTTCCATAGTATCCATGTGGTCATTTTCCATCATCATACTGTCACTTTCCATCATGGTATCGGTATCTTTTTTTTGTGAATTGTTGTACACCAAAAGTGCACCAGCAGCAATGATGACCACCGCAATCACCACCGCAAACGTTTGAAAACCTGTTCGTGTGTGCATATATTTATTCCTTCTGCTCTCCTGTAGAGCGATTAATTATTTTTCCAATAACCATACCGGCGAGTACCAATACTAACCATACATCAACGGTATGTGAAAATGATTGAACAATAATACCAATGGTTGCAATGCCAACCCCAACTAAAAATCCTGCACGCCCTGCGTTCATTCTGAGTACCACTTCGCGCTCATCGCGCACTTTTTCTCTCCATACAAAACTTACAAATACACCACACACCACCACCATACACACCGCAATCATCATAACCATGTTGCTTGGCATCCACCAATGAAATGGGTTAAGCAAGAATATGGCAAGCGCAATCAATAACCCTGCCATGCTTAATTCAGTAATACGATTAGACATAAAATACTTTTTCTATAGGTAATGAAAAAAACCTCGCAATATGTAATGCGAGTAGGACTGAGGGAACATAGTTCCCTTTTTCAATAGCAATAATGGTTTGGCGCGTAACGCCAACTGCGTTCGCGAGTTCTTCTTGTGTCATACCCTTTTCAACACGCAAGGTATGCACATGATTATGAATAGTTTCGTTTCCCATATGTAAAGTATACTTTACATACAGGAGATGTCAAGTCAACTTTACATGTTCAATTTCCACAATGCTGCATTCAACACACTGGCAAAGCTTACCCACGCCAAATAGGGAATAAACAAATATCCAGCAATGGGATACAAGCGTAAAAAATAAACGGTGGTAATAAGAATAGTCACCCACAACGTGAGGATCTCCAGTAACGCGAGACCTATTTCGTTCACTCCAAAAAATATAAACGTCCAAGCAAAATTGAGTATCAGTTGGATAGTAAAAAACTGTAAGGCAACTTTTTTCTCATGAGTATTTTTTACCTGCACCCACACAAGGTACCAGGCAACCCCCATGCAGATATATAATACCGTCCACACTGGACCAAACAACCAATTGGGTGGATTAAAAAAAGGTTTTTCGAGTAACGAATACCACGACCCAACATTGGTTGCCGTTGCAAAAGCACCAAGCCCACCTACGAGCTGTGGGACAATAAGTGCAATACCTAATTTTTTCCAATCTATTTTTTTCATACTCAAAGTATATCACGAGTAACGCTTGTATAAAAAACAGGATACTTTCGTATCCCGTCTTTTTTTTAGAGCAATATTTCGATTTCCCCTTCTTCCCGCAATGTCTCTACCAATTCCTCAATATCTGTTTGCATTTTTTCTTGTTCAACTTGTTGCTTTACTTCTTCAACCACTTCTTCATAAGGTGGAATATCTACGGTTGTTTCTGCTACTTCATCATATAATGCTTGTGCTTCTTCATCCGTCACCTCATATGCATCTTCATCAATCGCTTGTTCTAAATAGGCTTCAATAGCTAATTGACGTTCAAGATCTTGAAGAACGACTTCTTTCGTAATACCTTGTGCCTCAATAATATTCAAAAATGCTTCTTCGCCTCCGAATTGTGAAACCACTTCCTCATACCGCGCGGTAACGGCTTCGGTATCTGCAAGCAACTGTTGTTCTTCAGCTTCTTGATACAGCACTTCTTCATCAATTAAATTCTTTAAAATTTGTTCTTGAATCAGCTGTGCGTTGGTAGGATCCTCGGTATCGATTCCTTGTGCTTGGTACTGTGCAATAATTTGTTTTGCCAAAATGTCATAACTTTTGTTTGTAATAGACACACCATTTACCCGTGCAATAGATACTTCTTGCACCTCAGGAGTACTATTTTTTTGTGCATACATGCCACTAAATACCCCATACCCAATAAGGACAATAGCAATTCCTCCAATAATACCTGCGTATAATGCTTTTTTTGATGTATTTTGTTTGTGTGTTTCTGGTTGTGTAGATGCTATTGTTGTTTCTTCCATAGAGTTATTTACTTATATATATCTGCATAGTAGCAGACTCCCTCTTTCTTTACTACTCAATAGCAATAATGCCATAGGATACTTTTCGCGCACCGATTTGGACTGCAACTTCCTCTCCTTCTTTCTTACCCATGAGTGCTTCACCAAGTGGTGACTGGTACGAAATAATACCTTTTTCTGGGTTGGTTTCTGAGGAACCTAAAATTTGGTAGGTCTTTTGCTTGTCACCAACCGCAAGCGTTACGGTGCTTCCAATAGCAACCTCTCCAGTATTGGTGTGTTCGATAATCACTGCTTTGTTTATTTGCTCTTCAAGTTCAATAATACGTTGATTCAACCCACGGAGTTTTCCTTTGGCAATTTGATATTCTGCGTTTTCAGAAAAGTCTCCATTCGCTGCATAGGTTTGGACGTCTTTTGCAAGTTGTGGCCGTCTTTTTTTTGCGCGATCTAAAGACGCGACGAGTTCATCGTACTTGCCTTGTGTCATGTGTGGGTCCACCTTTTTGTGGGTAAATTTTTCTGCTTTTCTAATAGGTACACGCATAGTGTTATTCGGTAATACGTTGTTCTTTTTCTTCTCTTGAAAGTTTTTTAATTGCGGCTTCTTCTTGTTGTGCTTTCGAACGTGTACGGTACGCTTTTTGATACACTAAGCGAACAGGCCTCCGTGCACGAGTATATTTTGCACCTTTTTCTGATTCATTATGCTCAACAATACGACGCTCAACATTGGTGGTAATGCCAGTATATAAGCTTTCATCGTTACAGCGAACAATATAGAGATAATACATATCAAGAGTATAGCATGCTGATAAAAATGTAGGGAACAGGTGCGCCTGTTCCCTACATTTCATATTTCGCTAGAGAGCATTCAAATCAATATCCTCATCAATACGTATCTGCGAAACAAAATCTGGAATATGCGACACCATGAGCATGGCTCCCTCATATTCATTCAATGCTTCGGCGATAATCGGTAAATGTCGAAAATTAATATGGTTGGTTGGCTCATCTAAAATAAGTAATCCTGGTTGCATCAATACCAAGCGACAAAAAGAAAGTAACCCTTTTTGACCTTCGGAAAGTGACTGTACTTTGTTTGCAAGTAAAGAGCCATCTAACAAGAATCCAGCAGCAGTACCACGAAGCATTTGTTCATCATCAGGATCCTCCATAACTTCTCGCAAAGTTTCGTATGCTGTTTTTTCAAAATCTAAATTACCAAAATCTTGTTTATAGTATCCAATGCGTACTTCTTTCGGAATGCGGAAGGTATCTGAATGATTTTCTGCGATGGTTTCGAGCAAGGTTGTTTTACCAATACCATTTGGCCCACTAATTAAAATGTGCTGGTTTTTACGCACGATAAGATCCAATGGTTTTTGTACTACTGCACCATTTTTTAATGCGGATACCGATTCAAAGGTAACAATTTTACCATCAAAATATGAATCAAATTCTTGCGCAGGAATACCAAAGTCCCGAATAGTTCTATCTTCTCTGCGCACATCCACCATGCTTTCTTCTGCTTCTGCTGCTGCTTCTCTCATACGTTTTGCAACACCACGTAACTTACCACCTTTATGCGCAAACACTTCTGCTTGTGCTTTCTTTTCACGAATCTGCGCTTGCATGCGTGCGTTTTGTTTGTTTTCACGCTCGATACGGCTTTTAATATCTTCTACCACATCATAATAGTTTCCGTTATACTGCTCTACCTTTTGTGTATGCACATCTAAGTACAATACGCCGTCTGAAAAAGCGTTTAAGAAATCCGCATCATGAGAAATAACCATAACGGTTTTTTCATACATCATGAGATAGCCGGTTAAATGTTCAATACCTTGTTGATCAAGATTATTGGTCGGCTCATCAAGCAATAAAATATCTGGATTTTGAATTAAAGCATGTGCAAGTAATAGCCGAGCTTGTTGCCCACCGGAGAGTTCTTTTACTTTTTTATCAAGCGGAAGGTCCACGTGTACTACGGTAAATACTTCTGCAATCAGCTTATCAAGATTATATTGTTTTTCGGTAAATGCGGTTGCAAAAAAATCACGAATAGAAAGTTCTCGTGCGGTATCTGGCATCACTTGTTTTGCAATGGCAACGGTTGCGTCCTGCGGGGTGGTAAAAATGCTCCCTTCTTGAGGTTTCATTTCACCGGTAATCATTTTAAAAATGGTACTTTTACCGGCGCCGTTTTGACCCATTAAGGTAATGCGGCTTCCTTGGCGTACCGAAAAACTTACTTCATCGAGTAATTTTCTTTTTGGGTCATACCCAAAGGTAACATCTGAAAATCGCAATACTACTTGTTCTGACATAGATATTCTTTAGAGAAAGTGCCCACCCAAGGCGGACAACACACGAAAGAGTATATAAGAAAAGTATGTTTTGGTCAATACAAAAACCGTCTACCCGGTTACAGGTAGACGGTGTGATATGCATGCTAGGTATACGTTGCTTCAAGATATTCGATGATCTTATCATCATCATCTGCAATAACGGTATCGGTATTTGGATCAACAAGTGTTGGAACCCCAATCGGTCCGCCAGTTATTTTTTCAAGCTCTTGGCGTTGTGATTTATCGCGTGACACGTTGTGAATGATATAACTCATACCCATATCCGTAAGTTTTGTTCGTGCTCGACTACAATACGGACATTCCTCAAATTGATAGAGTTCTAACATTTTTTCTGATTGTGACATATATACGTAATTAATATTCAAGTGTATGTTTGAATATTAACACACCCCATATATCCTGACAAGATACTCAAATATCTATTTGAATTCTATACCAAGCTTAGGTATACTATAGCTGATATGAAACAATATCCTCTTTCAACAGATATTAAAGAAAAAGCGCAGGTGCTTTCCGTTGCAGGAGAACCAACACGCATGCGTATTTTGTGTTTACTGTACGAAAACAAAGAAGCGTGTGTGAATGAAATAGCAGAAGCGTGTGATGTGAGTATTGCGGTAGCATCTCACCATCTCCAAGCATTAAAAGAAGTCGGATTAGTTGCCTGTGAACGCGTTGGGCAAACCATGTGCTATTGCGCACAGAATAATCCATACGCCACTACCTTGAAAAAAATTATTTGCGAATAATAGAAAAGAGGACGACTACAAGCCGTCCTCTTTTTTTGTATAAGGTATTATCGAGCGTACTCTATAACACGAGTTTCACGAATAACATTTACTTTAATTTCACCAGGGTATTTAAGTTCTGATTCAATTTTACTTGCAATATCACGAGCAAGTTCATGTGCACGGAAATCATCTACTTTACCTGGTTCTACAAACACACGTACTTCACGACCAGCTTGGATAGCAAATACTTTATCAACCCCTTCGAACGAAGACGCAAGATCTTCAAGTTCAGATAATCGTTGAATGTATTGTTCGTATGAATCTTTACGAGCACCAGGGCGAGCACCAGAAATAGCATCAGCAACTTTTACAATAACGGTTTCAAGTTGTTCTGGGTGATCATCGTGGTGAGTAAGACATACTTGTGCAACTTCTTCTGCTACACCAAATTTCTTACAAATGTCATATCCAATTTTAGGGTGACCACCTTCTATTTCGTGATCAACGGCTTTACCAATATCGTGTAACAAACCACCTTTACGTGCTAAATCAACATTTGCTCCAAGTTCTTCTGCTAGCAATACAGACAAATGTGCAATTTCAACAGAGTGTTGCAATACATTTTGCCCGTAACTGGTACGATATTTTAAGCGACCTAAAATTTGAATGAGTTTTGGTGGTAATCCAATTACCCCAGCAGCATAAGCAGCTTCTTCCCCTGCCTTTTTCATATCAATAGCAATTTCTTTTTTCGCTTCTTCAACTGCTTCTTCAATTCTTCCTGGGTGAATACGCCCGTCAACCATTAATCGTTCGAGTGATTTTTTAGCAAGATGACGACGTAACGGACTAAAACCAGAAATCAATAATGTTTCAGGTGTTTCATCAATAATAATTTCCACACCGGTTAATTGTTCTAAAGCTTTAATATTGCGCCCTTCCTTACCAATGATACGTCCTTTCATTTCATCGGACGTTAAGGTAAGAGAAGAAGTGGTGGTTTCAACCGCATGGCTTGATACCACGCGTTCCATTGCCATGGAAATTAAATGACGTGCTTTATCATCCCATTCATCTGCACCAATATCATCTAATTTACGTAGGCGATTCAATAATTCATCTTGTGCACGCACTTTCATGTTTTCAAGCAATACATCTTTTGCTTGTTCTTGTGTAAGTGCTGCAACTTTTTCGAGCTTTGCTAATTGCTGCTCTTTAATTTCTTGAATCTTAGTTTTAGCTTCTTCTACTTCTTGTGTTTTTTCGGTTAGCACAGTTTGCTTGTTTTCAAGATCAAGCAATTTTTGATCAAACATGCTTTCACGTTTTTCTAAACGTTCTTGTGCATGGCTGATATCTTTACGACGTTGTGCTTCGTCTTTTTTAGCCTCATCAATAATGCCTAAGGCTTTATCTTTTGCTTCAAGCAAAAACTCTTTTTCTTTCGATTTTGCTTCTTGCAGAATATGTTCTGCACGTGCTTCGGCTGAAGTAACCGAGCGCGTCCCGAGTGTCTTGCGGACGAAATATCCAATTAAAAAACCGCCCACAAGAGCTAGGACGATTCCAATAATAAGTTCCATAGCTCTATACTATGAGACCTGAGAAGTTTGATTGTCGCTATATATCATGAGAACACGGAAGATCCCCCCGAATCAGTTCGGATTATTCAAAAAAGATTAGAATAATAGTGTGTGTTCAATTTTCATGAAAAATATAAGTCAAAATGTAGCTAAAGTAAGCCAAAATCTTGTCGACAGTCATCCAAAATCTGTGGTTCTCAAGTGTCTCTGTTTTAATACTTAATGAAGTATCCATACCTTACCATGGGTACTGGCGTTTTGCAAACTGCACCATATTATGAAGAAAAAAGCAAAACAGGTATCAAACGCTGATACCTGCTTTAGGTGTAAGTATATCGGATATATTATTCTATTACTTTATCTATCAATCCGTAGGTTTGAGCCTCTTGCGCACTCATAAAAAAGTCACGATCTGCATCTTTTTCAATCTTTTTCTTCGTCTGGCCGGTATGCTTTGCCAACAATTCGGTTAAACGTTCATGCAATTTAAGCATATGCTCCGTACGAATTTTTACATCCGCTGCTTGCCCTTCTGAACCACCCATTACTTGGTGAATCATAACCTCTGCATTTGGTAAGGCAAATCGTTTACCTTTTGCACCAGCTGCAAGCAATACCGCACCCATAGATGCAGCAGTTCCCATACACATGGTAGACACATCTGGCTTTACATATTGCATGGTGTCGTAAATAGCTAATCCAGCACTGACCGAGCCACCTGGAGAGTTAATGTATATTTTAATATCTTTTTCTGCTGATTCACTTTCTAAAAACAATAACTGCGCAATAACTGTATTTGCAACAACGTCATCAATAGGTGAACCTAAAAAAATAATACGTTCTTTTAATAAACGAGAGTAAATATCATAGGCACGTTCGCCCATGCGTGATTTTTCAATAACTGTTGGAATTAAATGCATATGATTATTTTTCTAAATGTGTAATAAAGGATACTTTGCCCGTCATCCTGAGCGAAGTGAATCACTGTACTCAGTGATGAACAAGTCGAAGGATCTCGTTGATGACAGATGAAGGTACCTGAGCGAGATTCTTCGACTCCACTCGTCCTCCTTCGTCGGACTCGTTTCGCTCAGAATGACGAAGTACTATTCAACAATTTTCCAGCCATGTTCTGCTTCAACCACTTTACCTTTTACGGTAAAACCTGCGGCTTTTGCATGTCCGCCCCCACCGAGCATGGTTGCGATTTTTGATACATCAACCGCATCGTGTGTGGTACGTAAACTACCCTTTACCGTACCATCACCTTGTTCACGTAATACCATAGCCATTTTAACATCTGCTAAATGGTTCAACAAATTAGCCACCCCTTCCATATCTTCTGGCTGTGCTTTACACTCAGCAAGATCGGTATGTCGAATAACCGTGACCGCAACACCTTTATGTGGATCCAAACGTAAACGTTCCAACGCTCTTCCCCATAATTTTAATGATGCTATAGATTTGTTGCGCAACGTATGAGCGGTGATTTCTCGCAAACGTCCTCCTGCGCTGAGTAGTGCAGATGCTGCTTGCAATGCTTGTGGTGTGGTTGCTAAATTAGAAAATCCATCGGTATCTGTATAAATACCAGTTAACAACTGTGTTGCTTGTGCTTTGGTAATCGTTGCTTGTTGGCTTTGTAAAAAGGTATAGAGTATTTCTGCGGTTGCAGATGCTTTGGTATGCACCATGCTCAACGTACCAAACCCTGTGTTGCTGACATGGTGATCAATCACAAGAGTGGTGCGATCTACTATATCTTCTTGCGTAAGCCCAGTGACACGAATATCACTACTATCTAATATAATCAGCACATCTGCAGAAGCAAAAAATTCATTCTGCTCAGCATGAACCAACTCATGTTCAGGAATAAAGGTAAGATATTCGGGAATGGTATCAAAACAATAACGTTCTACTTCTTTACCAATAGTTTCGAGGTATCGTGAAAAACCTAAAAGAGAACCCAAGGCATCGCCATCAGGTTTTTGGTGACACACCAATGCAAATGATTGATGTTTTTCGATATATGATTGTAATTGACTAAACTGTTGTTCCATAGAAATCCGAGCATAGTATCATAAGATACTCAGGACTTCAAGTCTGTGTCAGATTCCTGCTCGTGGGCAATGGAATCAAGCAAATTTTCGATATGTGAGGCATGTTGCTCTTGCACATCAAGCGTAAAAGAAAGACGAGGAGAAAATTTCATGGTCATGTGTTCGGCAACCACTTCTTGCTGAATATGCTTGTGCTGTGAACGAACAACAGAGAGTACCTGTTCTGATTGATCTTCTGGGGTTACCATAAGAAACACCCGTGCGTGTTTGAGATCGGGTTGTACTTCAACACGAGTAACCGTTACTAAGGCACCTTCGGGTAATTCTATATCACGAGCAAAAATCATACCCAATGCCTTGTGTATGAGACTGCCTACTTGTTCGGTGCGTTGTGACATACACTATTATGCGTTTACACGTTCTTCTTCTACGTAACACACCAAAAGGTCGCCTTCCTTAAATCCACGTGCACCTTTTACTTTCATACCACATTCAACACCTTCTTTCACTTCTGACACTGCTTGCTTATTTTGTTGCAATTCTACAATTGAACCTTCATCAATTGGTTCATCTTCACGCATTAAACGGAATTTTGCTTCTTTGGTAATTTTTGCTTTCTTAACACGACCACCAATAATTGATTCTGCTCTACTATCTTTAAATACTTTGAGTACTTCGAGTGATCCTTGTGGCACTTCTACAATTTCAATAGAAAGTAATCCTTTCATGCGTTCAGTAACATCATCTAAAATCTCGTAAATAATTTTTGATGTTTTAATAGTTGCTGTTCTGTTGTATGAGAGCTTCTGAGCCTCGCTTGAAAGCTGTACATTAAATCCGTAAACAACGGCTCCGGTATCTTCTGCTAAGGTAACATCTGATTCTGAAATATTTCCAAGCCCTTGTTTTAAAATATTAATGTCTACATCGTCACGTTCCTTTTGTTTAATAGAGGCAATCAATGCTTCAAGAGAACCAAGTACATCTGCTTTTACAATAATATCTAAACTATTCTTTTCTGTTCCGTCTTCCGACTCACCTGAAGTATCGTGCTTGTGTTGTTTAGATTCAACTTCAAACATGCGTACTTTTTTACCAGCCTTTTTACGCTTTGCACGATCAACCACTTCAACCTTTAACATGTCTCCAACTAAAGGAGCTGCTTTTAATCCAAGAATTTTTACTGGTGTAGAAGGTCCTGCGGTATCAACTGCTTCATTACGCCAGTTGCGTAATGCTTTTACTTTTCCGTAGGTGTCTCCAATAACCACATCATCCCCAACACGCAAGGTTCCTTGATTAATCAATACGGTTGCAACCGCACCTTCACCTCTATCAACATGCGATTCAATAATAATACCGCGTGTTTCTCCATCTGAATCCGCGGTAAATTTTTCAAGATCCGCAACAAGCAACACCATATCAAGCAGATCGTGAATACCCGTTCCTTGTTTTGCACTAATCGGCACGGTAATGGTTTTACCACCCCAATCTTCTGGGTTTAAGTTGATTTCGGTTAATTCTTTTTTAACATTATCAATGTTTGCACCTGGCTTATCAATCTTGTTTATGGCAACCACAAAAGGCAATCCTTCTTTTTGGATAACGTTAATAGATTCTAATGTTTGTGGTTTTAATCCATCGTCCGCTGCAACTACTAAAATTGCCACATCGGCAACTTGTCCACCACGTTCACGCATTGCTTTAAATGCTTCGTGTCCTGGGGTATCTAAAAAGGTAATGTTTTTTCCTTTTTCTTCTACTTGGTATGCACCAATGTGTTGTGTAATACCACCAGATTCACCTTCTACCACATTTGTTTTTCGAATAGCATCTAACAAGGTTGTTTTACCATGGTCAACATGCCCCATAACTACCACAACCGGTGGACGTGCGCTTCCTTTGTCATCAAGTGCAATGTTTTCTTTCAATTTTTTGTATTCCTCACGAGAAATAGTGCTGTCGGACTGTGTTTCTTCTCCTGATACTGCTTTAAAACCATAATCTTCTGCAACAACAGATGCGGTTTCAAAGTCAATTTGTTCGTTTAACGAGGCCATGATCCCGTTTTTCATCAGATACCCAATAAGATGTGGCACTTGCGTACCTAATTTTTGAGCAAGATCATTGACCGTAATTTTTTCTCCCATGCTGATTTCGGTGAGCCCTGTTTTTTCTTCTTCTTTTTCTTCTTCTGCTTTTTGGCTTTTTTCCATTTTCGCCTTAATGCGATCTCTTCGTGCTGCTTGTGACCATGCCTGTTTAATACGATCAGCCAATACATTATCGATCTTAATAGCACGTGCACCCACGTCAAAACCAAGCGTTGGTAATTTTTCCAATAACTCTTCTCTGGTCGTGTTTAATTGTCGTGCAAGTTCGGTAACATTCATAGGTGTGGCCTCGAGACTTTAATGTATAGGGTTTAAAACTACATCAGTATAATTGAAAATCGTATTTTAGTCAATAAAATCAAGCATCTTTGAAATGTTTGTATGTGTTTATATCTTTTCATTGACACCCATTCTGTGGTCAATTATGATTACTGACTAAACGAAACATGCACATGGTACTTGATTCATTCGATCAGATTATAGCAACGCTCCAACGGAGTAAACATGTATTACTCACCACAGCAGCATTACCGAACGGCGATGGACTGGGTTCTGTGTTGGCTTTGTATCACACGTTAAAGCGAATGAATAAAAAAGTGACCATTGCTGTTGAGCAGGTACCTGAGCCACATAAACATGTGTATGATTTTTTGCCTGCATTCCAAGACATTGCAACAGAGGTAACTCAACATGGTGAATTACATCTTGATTTTGATTTGAAAGGACAATCTATTGCAGGCCTTACCTACCAAGTGCATGATGATACGCTTTCTGTTCGTATTGTAGGAAAAGAAAATACCCTCACGCTTGATGCTCCGCACATACACAAACATGCGTATCCCTATGATGCTATTGTGGTGCTTGATACCACAGATTTAGAAGCACTGGGCACCATATACGAACAACACACCGAATTTTTTTATCACACACCAGTTATTAACATTGATCACCAAACCACGAACGAACATTTTGGTGAACTCAATGCTATTGAATTTACGGCATCTTCTACCACAGAAATTTTGTACGCCCTCCTCCAACACTGGAAACAACCTATGGATCATCACATTAGTACCTGTTTGCTCACAGGTATTATTCATGAAAGCAAAAGTTTTCAAAAACCAAACATTACTCCGCACACCCTTGCTATTGCTGGTAAACTCATTGAATCTGGTGCACAACGTGAACGCATTGTAGGTAAATTGTTTAACAACAAACCGGTAAAAATGTTACAAATTTGGGGACGTGCATTGGCGCATCTTAAAACAGATCCTGAAACAGGTATGGTATGGAGTGTGATTCATGAACAAGATTTTAATGAAACCAATACTTCAGAACAAGAATTATATGGAGTGGTGGAGGATATGCTTACTCACGCGGTGCAAGCCCGCGTAGTGTTGCTTGCCTATCCACGAACTGATGGCTGGCACATTATTGTGCATACGCATTTAGCTCACATTGATTTACGTACTATTCTTTCTCCTCTTAATCCACACGGCTCTCGCTCACTGGTTGAGATTGATATTATGATGAAGCGTGGGGATGACGCTATGGCATATGCACGGCAGTTACTCATGGATCGGTGGCCACAGGCTGATCCAATGCCGGAGTATTAAAAACCTCTTATAAAAGAGGTTTTTAATTTAAGAATTAAGACCCAAACTCGTTATTTAATAAAATTTTAACGACAGATCCTGAAACATCAAATGGAGAAGCAATAAAATCAGAAATGTGTTCATGAAGTACTGTAACATCTGTAAGCGCATCTTCAGAAAGACCCTTTGAATTAAGAAGCTTTATTGCTTTAGCTCGATGTTTAGCTAAATCTTCTATTGGTACCAAAACATATCCCGCAAAACTATTAGCCTGTACTTCTAAAAAGCTATATTGATCACCAGGAATGTCCTTTAAAAAGGTATACATTTCTGACACACTAGAAATACCAAAAGATCGATATAACTTTTTGTGTAGCACAAAGTGTCCAATTTCATGTGCGAGAGAAAAACGTAACCTGTTAGACCATCGTTCATCTAAATACCGACGTATATCAACATATAAAGCACTCCAGTCTGATGTTATCAATGCATCAGTGTTGCACTGTTCTAATAAGCCAGGTACAGGGATGATGTCTATCCCAAGATCATTTTCGATAATTTTTTCTATATCAATTGGGATTTTTTCATCTGAATATTTTTTACGAAATTCAATTGCACGTTTTTTTATTTCTTTTTTTGAAATATAGGGAACTTTTATTTGAGAATAATCCATTAGGCATTTCTTATTAACTCCACAAGTCTATCAACTTCTTCTTTTGTTGGCTTTTTATTACGAAGTGTTCTAAAAAAAGCAGGCATTAATTGAACAGCATTTTTCTCATTGAGAATATCAGTAGGGATAATTCCTTGTGCTATTTGAGCAGAATCAATGAATTCTTTAAAAGCTTTATTTTTTTTTGATATGCCTAAAACACTCGCCCATTTAGCTAAAACTACTTCATCAGATGGTGGAGCGATACGCCCCCGTTCAACTTTACTCCAGTTGCTCGGGTCATACCCAGTTAACTTATATACATCTCGTAAACTTAATTCTCTTTTTAGTCTTAATTTTTTTAATGTTTCTCCAAATTTCATTAAACTTTTTTTCATATTTATTGTTTTATAAGTTCTGTTTACCTTTATCCTTTGTTCGTTACGTGAGATGTAAAATTATTATACAACAAAAAGTGTGGTATGAAAATACCACAACTGTGGATAAAACAAAAAACCACCCAAACTAAGGATGGTGTTTTGGTAGGCTCACCGGGACTTGAACCCGGGACCTCCACGTTATAAGCGTGGTGCTCTAACCAGCTGAGCTATGAGCCCGCGTCAAAGTCGAGTTGTGGCTTACGCGTGTTTCTCCGCTACGCTCCGAAACCCGCTCCAGCCGTCACTCGCCTTTTCCTTTCAATTTACCACTTAACCTCGGAGTACCTCGGCCCAAGCGGTACATTGTATATTACATAGTATAGTACAAAATCATATCTATGTAATTCACGCCCTTTATTAATATCCAAAATACTGCTAAAAAGCAACTGTCAGACGTGATATACTATATATATGAATGGATTTCCTAATATACATGCCTTTCCAGTACTCGAAAAGCTGGTAAAAACCTTCCCAAAAGCGGAAGTGTTTTTAGTGGGCGGAGCAGTACGCGATATTATTCTCGATACCAAAGTAACGGATTTCGACTTTTTAGTGTGCAATGTTTCATCCGAAGACCTTGAGTCATTTTTGGCAAAGAACGGTAGCGTGGTATTTGCGGGGAGTAATTTTGGGGTATGGAAATTTAGAGAAATAGGCAGACCGGCCCATGAGGTGTACGACATTGCCCTTCCTCGAACAGAGTTCTCCATGCATAACCAAGGATTATATAGAGATTTTAATGTACAAACAGACCCACATCTTCCGGTTGAAAAAGATCTCCACCGTAGAGATTTTACCATTAATGCCATGGCCTACAATTTACAGACAGAAACTATTATTGACCCACACAATGGACAAGCAGATCTTAAAGCCAAGCTCTTGCGAACCGTTGGTGACCCAGAAGAACGCTTTACCGAAGACTTTTCTCGCATGATTCGTGCATTGCGTTTTTCATTGCAACTAAATTTTGATATTGAAGCAGAAACACGCAGTACCATAAAGAAAATGATCGTTCGATTAAACGATACCATACAAGATAAGCGAGTGGTGCCATATGAAATTATTTCTGAAGAGTTTTTAAAATCATTACTACACAACCCTCGCAAAGCAATTGAAGTATGGGACGAATACGGTGCGCTTGCAGAAATAGCACCAGAATTATTAACCATGAAAGGCTGCCCGCAACCAGATGAATGGCACACCGAAGGCGATGTATGGACACACACCATGCTCGCGCTTGATGCACTGTATGATGAACGCTACAAAGCAACATTTGGTGCAAAAGAGCCTTCACTTGATTTAATACTTGCTGTTCTGTTTCATGATGTGGGCAAACCATACACCATGACCACCCCAGAACGCGATGGAGTCGATAGAATTCGATTTAATGAACATGATATCGTAGGAGCAGACATTGCAAGACGCGTGCTTGAACGATTGCATGCATCAGCTCCACCAGACATAGGTGTAGATGTTGATGCTATTTGTTGGGCAATTCGACACCACATGTTATTAGTACACGGCAAACCAGAACGCATGAAAGAAACAACCATTGAGCGATACTTCTTTAGTGAACGATGGCCTTCTGACTTACTCATTCATGTTATGTATGTAGATGGGCTTGCAACCCTTGGACCAGAAGGAACCGGCTACACCAATAACTACGAAGCATTGGATGCTCGTATGCAAGAAATCAAAAAAACAACCGGAAGCCACGGACGCAAATTGGTAAAGCCACTTATCAACGGGCATGATATTATTCAAGCATGGGGTTCAAACCCAGGCAGACACGTGGGCATTATGCTCGAAAAAGTCCGCCAAAAACAATTAAGTGGAGATATTACCTCAAAAAAAGAAGCACTTGCCTTTGTACAATCAGAAAAAAAAGAATCATATGAAACACACAGTTAAACCAGAAGAAGCAGGCACACGTCTCGATGCGCTTGTAACGCAACTCTTAGGAAATGTCTCACGAACCTTTGTACAAAAAGGTATTAAAGCAGGAGATGTATTGCTCAACGAAAAACAGGTCACCCCACACTTTGCAGTACGCGAAGGTGATGTATTGGATATAACAGTAACCGTACAACCAGAACGCACCCTGCAACCACAAGATGCAGTAGCCTTTGAGGTGATACATGAAGCACCTACGTATGTGGTGGTAAACAAACCAGCAGGGCTTATGGTACACCCTGCACCAAATAATAACGAACCAACACTCATAGAAGGAGTTATTGCAAAGTACCCAGACATTACACACATTGGTGAGCACGAACTGAGACCAGGCATGGTGCATCGTTTAGATAAAGATGTATCTGGCGTTATGGTTATTGCTCGAACGCAAAAAATGTTTGAAAGTCTCAAACAACAATTTCAAGCACGAACCATATATAAAGAATACACCGCACTCGTACACGGCATAGTAACCGAAGACGGGGTTATTGATATGCCTATTGGTAGATCAAAAAACCAATCCGGCAAAATGGCAGCACACACCGAGGAACACGCAGGAGATAAACCAGCGCGCACCGAATACCATGTAATAGAAACTTTTAAAGATTGGTCACTTCTACAAGTGATTATTCACACAGGACGCACCCATCAAATTCGTGTGCATCTCAATGCAAAACAGTTCCCTGTTGTGGGTGACACTCTATACACGAACAAGCGAGTTACCCATAAAGATATTGGCAGACTATTCCTACACGCAACAAAACTTGCGTTTGATGATTTAGAAGGCGTACATGTTTCATACGAAGCACCGCTTCCACAAGATCTACAACAAGTACTGATTGATCTCAAAGGATAACCTATGCCAACAGAACGTCACCACGTTATTCCCCGCAGTTTGTGTATCGTACAAAATGATGCACACGAGTATCTCATGATACGGTACTCAGAGAAAAAAAAGGACGTAGCTGGCTATTACAATTTTTTAGGTGGCCACATAGAAAAAGGGGAAGATGTTATAGTAAACGCCGAGAGAGAAATATTGGAAGAAACAGGCGTACAGGTACAGAACACTCAACTTGTTGGGGTTATCCATGTTACAAACTTTTTTGGAAACAATGTGATGCTATTCATAACAAAAAGCATCACCAATCAAACAGCACTCACCAACAGTGACGAAGGAACAGTACACTGGATGACTCTAGAACAACTTACAGAAGTACCCATGTTTGAGGACATTCAACATATACTTAAAAAGATACACGATCCACAGACCACACTTCCCTTTTCTGCAACAAGCACCTATGATGAGGGAACACTTACCCACATTACTTTTCACACATAATGTATGCAACGATCAACAAACCTAGTAATCATTTCAGGACCCTCTGGGGCAGGAGAAGACTCAATTATTGAAGGTCTTATCAAACAAGGCCTCCCTATTGAACGTGCCATTACGACCGTTACCAGAGACATGCGTGAAGGAGAGTCAGAAGGCAACCCATATTACTTTATTGATGATGCAACTTTTACTGAACGGATTGCACAAGATGCCTTTGCAGAGTGGGCAGAAGTATATGGTGTAAAACGTGGGTTAAGTAAAGAAGAGCTCGAAAGACTTACTAAACAAAAGGATCGCATTGGTGTGATAAAAGTTGATTGGCAAGGAGTACAAACCATAAAAAAGATTGTGCCAGATGTACTTGCCATTCTTGTTGCAACAGAAGATATTGATGATATGGTCGAGCGTGGCATTAAACGAGGAAAAGACACCAAAGAAGCAATTCTCTCACGCGTAGATTTTTCAAAAGAATGGCTCACACATAGAGATATCTACGATTACGAAGTCATGAACGCCGACGGCAAACTCGACCAAGCAATCCAAAACACCATAGATATACTCAAAAAAGAAGGATACCTTGACACCCAAGCATAAATACGGTATTCTCTCTCTGTTATAAACTATTTAGATATATAAACTACTCTTCTATTTACATTTTATTACTTGGGCTGAGCGACAGCGAAGTTAAGTAATAAAATGGGAGGAGTAAGCGTATGAAGGATGAAGCAGATTCCGTAGCGTTAGCGAAGGAATATGCGTAATCCGAAATACGATTACGACGATATGCCAAATAAGAAATCAGCAATGAAAGAGTTACGTAAATCTACTGCTCGCGCGACATTCAATGCAAACTACAAAAAACGTATTAAAGATACGCTCAAGAAGATTCAAAAAGCATTAACCGCAAGCAAAATAGACGACGCTCAAAAACTTGCAAAAGATGTATCATCTCTCTTAGATAAAGCTGCAAAGCATAACATTGTACATAAAAACACAGCTTCTCGAAAGAAATCACGTGTACAAAACGCAATCAAGAAAGCAGCAAGCAAGAAATAATATTTTTAAAAAAGAGAGGACGGTTTCAAACCGTCCTCTCTTTTTTTGTTATGAAACAATACTTTCAATCAATACGGTAAACAACACTCTCGGCTCCCCTTTGCCAGACTTCAAAGCTCGATCAAGCCGTCCTAAGGCTACGTGCAACCCTCGCAATCGAGCAACAGAAAAAGCATGTGCCTGCGCACGTGTTTTTTTCACCACAAATGGATGCAACGAAAGCATACCAGCAAGAGAGGCATCTGGTTCTTGTGTATCTCCAAGCAAGAGCAATAATCGCACTTGTCGAATCAGCATGGCAACTAAATATAATGGTTCAGCTCCGGCATCAAATTCTTGTTCAAGCAATTGCAATGCGCGCTTTTTGTTTTTGCTGGTTAAACTATCCACAAATTCCCACACCGCGTCATCAACATGCACATGTACTAATGAAGCAACATCTTTTTGTGTTATCGATCCATGTGTCGCATGCACTAATTTTTCAACTTCTGCATGCATGCGAGAAGTATTATTCCCCACGAGGGAAACAAGAAGCTGTATTGCTTGTGGTTCTATGGTTGCACTCATTGCTTCTATTTTTTTGGTAATCTGCCCGTGCATTTCATGCTCCTCGGGAAGCATGTATGCATGCACGTGCTTTTCTGCTAACAACAATTTTCCGAGCTTGGTTCGTTTATCAATAGCACCATCAATCATAAGAATAAGGGTGCAATCTTCAGGCACGCCGTGTTCAATCAGCTCCTGCAAGGCATCTCGAATAGTTGCATTGGATAATGCTTCCTCAATGACCACACACTTTTTAGAGGAAAACAAACCACCACCAGTAATCACCGGTGCTATCTGTTCCCAACTGTGTTCAGAAGTTGCAAAACGCTCTATGGTTGCTTCGGTACCATACTTTTCTGCATATCGAGTAAGCAGTGCTTTGAGATACCCACGCATGCGAAAGGTATCATCACCATGTATCACAATAATCATAGCTAATGTGCCTCCTGCCAATTTGCACCAATATGCACGTCAGCTATAAGGGGAACCGCAAGTTGCGCAACCGATTCCATGGTTTCAGTCACAAACGCTGCAACTTTTTCTGCATCTTTTTTTGGTGCTTCAAACACCAATTCGTCATGCACCTGCATGAGCATACGCGCATCAGGAGAAATAGTTGGTAATTCTTTATGAATCGCAATCATTGCCATTTTAATAATATCCGCAGCTGTTCCCTGCAAAGGCATGTTGGTTGCAAGCCGTTCGGCTGCGGCACGTACTTGCGCCATACCAGATTGAATATCTGGCAGTGGCAATCTCCGACCATATTTCGTTTCCACAAACCCACGAGTACGAGCCAGTTCAATGGTCATATCTAAATATTCACGTACACCTGCAAACGTTTCAAAATAGTTATCAATAAATCCTTTTGCTTCTTTAAACGATAATCCCGTTCGTTGCGACAATCCATGCGCTCCCATACCATACAGCACGCCAAAATTAATTTCCTTTGCGGTTCTACGGATTTCAGGGGTTACTTCTTCTTCAGAAATATGGTGCATAAATGCAGCCGTTGATGTATGCACATCGAGACCTTCTTTAAAAATTTGTATGAGCTTTGTGTCCTTGGACATATCCGCTGCTACACGTAATTCGATTTGGGAATAGTCCGCAGCAATAAGTACATTACCTTTCTCAGGAATAAAAGCTTTACGGATTTCACGCCCCAACTCTGTACGCATAGGAATATTTTGTAAATTAGGATCCGAAGATGAAAGCCGACCAGTTGAAGCAACGGTCTGATTAAAGCTGGTGTGCACTCTTCCTGTTTTTGGATGTACCAATTTTGGTAATGCTTCTAAATAGGTGTTACGTAGCTTTGCTAATTCACGATGTTCCATGATGAGTGGAATAATTGGATGTGCTTCCTTTAACTTTTCGAGTTCATCTGCCGCGGTTGAGTATCCAGTTTTGGTCTTTTTAATACCTTGTGTTGAAAGCTCGAGCGTTTCAAATAATACACCTTTTAATTGTGCTGGTGAGTTTACATTAAATGGGGTGCCTGCGTACTCATATACTTTCTTTTCAATGGTAGCAATACGCTTTGCAATGTCCTGTGACATATTTTGTAAAAACGTCACATCTATTTTAACCCCAGCTTCTTCCATAGCAACCAGTACCTCAATTAACGGTATTTCAATATCTCTATATAATTGTTCAAACCCTTCTTTTTGTATTTCTGGTGCGAGTGCTTCTACCAGTTGCAACGTGTAGTCAGCATCTTCTGCTGCATAATCAGCAACTTGAGGGAGTGGAATATCTGCCAAAGTTTTTTGTTTTTTACCTTTTGGTCCAATTAAACTGGTAATAGGTACCATTTGGTGACGCAACTCACTAAAGGCAAGTGCATCGAGTGAATGGCTACGACCTGTTGGATGCAGCACGTATGAAGCAATCATGGAATCATGCGTTACGCCTGCAACAGGGTAGCCTGCTTTTTGGAGTACTTCGATATCGTACTTAATATTATGACCGTATTTTTTAATAGATGGGTCTGCAAGCATCTTCGCAAATGCACCAACATACGGCGTAGTAATATAATATGCTTTACCTTTTTTTGCAGAAAGAGACATACCGAGCATGTCGGCAGTGAGCGCACCAAGATCATTGGTTTCGGTATCAAGCGCGCATGCTGAAACTTTTTCGAACATGCGGGCAACTTTTTCTGCTTCTGCTTTCGAGTCAACAAGATGATATCCTTCACGAATACGAAAGTCTTCGGTAGCTTCTTGTTGTCCTTGTGAAAATAAATCTCCTTGCCCGTCGGTTGCACGAGAGGTGTAGGTACCGAACACTTCTTGTGCTCGGGTAATGAGTGATCGAAATTCAAACTTTCTGAAAAGTTCTAATAAATCCTGTTCTTGAGCGGGAGTTACAGTAACATCTGAAAGATTAAATTTGAATGGCACATTGCACTCAATGGTTGCAAGCTCTTTACTGAGTCGAGCATTATCTTCATCTTTTAATAATTTTTTTGCAACGGTTTCCTTTATCTTATCTCCCCCACCTTGTGCAAGATACTCGTAGATATCCTCTATGGTTTTAAATTTAGAAAGTAATTCTTTTGCGGTTTTATCACCAACACCAGCCACACCAGGAATGTTGTCGGACGAATCTCCTGCTAATGCTTTATATTCAATAACCTGCTCTGGGGGGAAACCATGCTTTTCAATAACCCCAGCAATGTCGTAGGTAATAGTATCTTTAATACCTTTTTTAAGGGTGTACACAACCGTGTGTTTATTCACTAACTGCAAGGCATCCATATCTCCGGTTACAATAATAGTTTGTAATCCTTTTTCTTCGGCTTGCTTTGCTATGGTGCCAATAACATCATCTGCCTCATAGCCTTTGTGCTCTTCGATATGAAAACCAAAATCACGAGCGACTTCTTTAATTAACGGAATTTGCTCGTATAGTTCATCTGGTTGTTTTTCTCGTGTTGCTTTGTACTCGGTGTACACTTCGTGTCTAAAGGTATCCCCTGGTGGATCAAAAGCAACCACCCCGTATTCGGGTTTCCATTCTTGAATAATACCTAACATAATAGAGGCAAAGCCATATACCGCATTTACCATTTGCCCATCTTTGGTGGTAAGTGGCGGAAGGGCATGCCATGCTCTATGTAAGAGGGCATTTCCATCGATAACAATACATTTTTTGCTTATTTTAGCCATGTATGTATTCTATCGTACTCATGCTAAAAAACAATGTTGACGAATATGTGATAAAATGAGGATACCTATGCAAGAGATACTCTTTCAATGGACCCTGCAAGCAATACAACACCCCCTTGGGTATGTAGGGCTCTTTTTCTTTAATCTGCTGAGTAATACTATTCTTCCTGGGTCTCCAGAAGCAATAGCACTTGCGGTGTGGAAATTAGGAACACCGGTGACAATCAGCATTATTGTTATGACTCTTGGTAATTATGCAGGAAATGCACTTAACTATTGGATTGGGTATGCTGGAAAAGATATTCTTTTAAAAAAATACTTCCGAATCAAACAAGAACGTATCGTACGTGCACAACATCTTTTTGAAAAATATGGACCTCCTATTTTACTTTTTTCATGGGTTCCTGTTATTGGTGACCCACTAACCTTTGTACCTGGATTTTTACGTTACAACTTTATAAAATTTTCAATATACGTGCTTATTGGGAAACTATTTAGGTATGTAACCCTGTATATTATTTTTAGTGGATGGTTATAATATGTCAGCACTTCCGACACATGAGGTAAAAGCAATCATTATCAATGAGCAGAATGACATTCTGCTTTTGCAACGTAATCCCGCTTTACGTGGTATTGATAATTGGGATCTTCCTGGAGGTTTGGTTGAAGAGAGTGAACACGAACAAGAAGCATTACTCCGAGAAGTGCAGGAAGAATGTGGGGTAACCATTACTCTTACACACAAGGGGAAAACATGGTCATTTAAACGAGATAAAGATGCTGCAACAGTAACCGTGCAAAATTACTACGCACACATAACTCACGGGGATATTCAATTAAGCGAAGAACATATACAGTATGCGTGGGTACCACAAAACAAAGTACGCACCTACCCAGTAAAGGATAATCAACTATACGAAGCTATCTAAGTTGTGCACGAATCTCACTCACGCGAGCATGCACACCTAATGCTATGTCATCTGCCGTACGTAAGGCTTGTTGCCAATCGTGTTGTGGAGCATAGTTTTTTTGTATCAATCGAAGTAATGATTCACGTACTCTTTGTAAAAACACTGAACATAATTGATACCCACGCAACCTGATTTCGAGCTCTGCAGCATCGGGCTCATTGTTTGCATCTTGCATTTCACTTGCATACGCTATTTTTGCAGATACCATAAATACGTTGATCAATACGCGAAACACATCTGGATCTTTTCGCTGTTCTACATCATAGGCCTGATGTCCTAACGAGTGCACCTGCAAAGACCACTGGTATGCTTTGTTATATAGTGGATCTTGTTCAAACGAAAGCATATCAGCATGTTCATCGTACCACTCATCTTCAAACGCATATTCATCAAGATCTTCTAAAATGTCATCGGCAATAGCGGTATTTTCTCGAGAAACAACCGCAGACTGTGCACGTGCATCTATTTTTTGCATCATGACTTCGGGGTGTTCCATTGCATGGCAATAGGCATCAAAATCATTATTAAACAGTTTGCGCATGGATTCATCCGTATCAAACATAGTTTGTTGTTGTTCACGCAGAATAGCCTTCTCTGCTTGAGAAAGCTTTGGTGCAGATACTTTTGGTTGTATCTGTGCACGAAAGAAATACGGATTATCAGAAGCAGAAAATGCTTCAAACATGTCTGCAGACTGCATACAAGTAGTGATTATCGCTTAAGTGATACGTCGTACAAAATTTCTTCGAGGCGTTTAAGATTGCGACGAGCATCATCTCTTTTTTGTCTAAGTGTGCCACGAAGATTCATTTGGAGCAGTACCCCAAATAATTCTTCGGTTGCATTTCGGTATTGTTGAATACTTTTGAGTGATCCTTTGGTTACTTCCAAAGTTGCTGCTCGTACCAGTTCACCGGTTAAGTCAGACAATGCAGAAAGTTGTTCATCTGCTTGCGGGGTAAAAGGAAGTTTTGCTTCTAGCTTTTTCCCTTCCATTACACGAGAGAGATACAATGCTTCAAGATACTCCTCTACCGCTGCTTTAAGTGATCCTTCGTTTCGGAGTTTTTCCTTTTCTGCCTTTTTAACGAGTACCGCTAGTTTCTTACCTAATGCAGTGAGTGAAGATGTTGCTTGCGCATGTTCTCCACGATGCAATGAAAAAATAGCATGCTTTGCCTCGCGGACGAGTCCATGTGTTTCTTTGATAATAAGGGCACGACCAGTGTCTGCCTTTTCGATGTCTTTTTTGAGTTTTGAGATAAATGTTTTTGAAATCATATATACAGATCATAGCAGAGTATGCTTGAATTGCAACTCATAAAAACTTTACAAGTAAAGACATATACAGTATAAAAGAACTGAGTTCATTTTATCGTCTTTTCAATGATGTGCATCATAAAGGAGACATCATGGATACCGTTACAACAAGCATAAATCCCTTTGGGACACTCTGGCAGATTACAGGAACACGGATTCCCAGTACTCAAAGAAAATTCAGACCAAAGCAACAATCATGTGTGTTGGGGGAACACGCAGACAGCAACACGCCTATTTTTGAGAGTATCTGTGGTGGTAAAAAACCACTTATAGAAGCAGAGATTGCGTGGGGAGGTGAGCAAGAGCGTACCACATGTATACAAGCGGCATTGTTACAATTTAATTATCAGGACCCTCCTCCATTGCATGTTCATGGCATCACCACAGAGACGT
Source organism: uncultured Gammaproteobacteria bacterium (assembly GCA_964611875.1). Classification (GTDB taxonomy): domain Bacteria; phylum Patescibacteriota; class Patescibacteriia; order UBA2169; family UBA2169; genus CAZTBF01. Next base: position 154,813 of record CAZTBF010000002.1, on the reverse strand, counting down.
ATCACATCATCGCAGGTCATGGAAGAATGGTACTTGATGATAAGATATATAATGTTGGTCCGGGTTCTCATGTCCTTATTGCACCAGGAACCCAACATGGACTATTACCACACAATGGCATTGTTGCTGAGCTTGTTTTCTTCCCTCCTATGGTCCCCATTACAGATCCTCTTGCCGAACAATGGCGAGACGAAGAAATTATTTCAGATGATCTCAAAGCACATATCCAAAAAATGAAGTATTAAATATCATTCCAATGTCATGCATTGGAATTTTTTTATAAAAAATAAAATGTTAAAACAACTCACTTGTTTTTAATAAAAAATAAGCTATACTCTACTGTACTTATTACTTACACCTTACTTCTTACACCTTACCCCTCTATGTCCCTCCAAATTGGTATTGTTGGCCTTCCAAACGTTGGAAAGTCAACCCTATTCCGAGCACTCACTAAAAAAGCAGTTCCAGCAGAGAACTTTCCTTTTTGTACCATAGATCCAAATGTAGGAGTGGTTGAAGTACCAGATGAACGACTCGAAAAACTAGCACAAACCGTTTCATCCGAAAATGTAATCCCTACCGTTATTGAATTTGTAGATATTGCAGGATTAGTACAAGGTGCACATAAAGGAGAAGGATTAGGAAACAAATTCCTCTCACACATTCGAGAAGTAGATGCAATTGCACATGTGGTGCGTGATTTTAGTGACCCCAATGTGCAACATGTTGATGGTAGCGTAGATCCAGAACGAGACGAAGAAACCATTTTAATAGAGCTTGCCATGGCAGACCTTTCAACCGTAGATAAAAAATTAAAAGACGCTGAAAGCCAAGCACGCAGTGGCGACAAGCATGCACAAAAAGCAGTATCCGCACTTACCAAAATAAAAGAAGTGCTTGATACAGGTAAACCAGCACGAACCGCACAACTCACCGAAGATGAACAAGAATCTATTCGCGAGCTACAACTTATTACCAGCAAGCCAATATTGAACGTGGTAAATGTCAGTGAAGATAACGTACAACGTACACCAGCTCATGAGAACGAAATTATTGTATCCGCAAAAATAGAATCAGAGCTCTCGGAGCTTGACCCAGCAGATGCTCAAGCAATGCTTACAGAACTTGGCTTACCACAATCTGGATTAGACAAGCTTATTGTTGCTTCTTACAAATTATTGAATTTGATTACTTTTTTTACCGCAGGGCCAAAAGAAACTCGTGCATGGACTATTGAACAAGGCTCCCTTGCACCACAAGCAGCAGGTAAAATTCATACCGACTTTGAACGAGCTTTTATTCGAGTAGAAGTAATAACCGCAGAAGATTTTATTGCACTTGGTGGAGAACACGGTGCAAAAGAAAAAGGTAAACTCCGTACCGAAGGTAAAGAATATGTTATGCAAGATGGCGACGTGTGCCACTTCTTGCATAATGCATAAAGCAGTATATACTATAGGTAGATCTTTTCATCTGGAGGGAATATATCCTTTCAGGTTTTTTTGTATCCTTCCTTACCTTAAGGAGGTGCTATTAGTGTATACCAATCGCACCATTCGTCGATCAACCTTTTCTAAATGGCATCAACATCGTATTCGATGTAAAATTGAATACCTCAAATGTTTGCCGAAATTGGTCGGCCATCATCCAAGATGGAGGATTGCAGCATGATCACCAACAACCTGAAAAATAGGAACACCTCCTCCCCAATAATCAAATAAAAACTACCTGGGGAGGAGGTGATCCTACCCAAAATTAGGCTCCTCTGGTGAGCCGCTCATATACCGCTCGTACATTATACACGTACGAGCTTTTTTTTATTTCACTTCAAGAATCAATATTTCCCTAAATACCTTTTGGTCACTCCGACCATAGAGAATAGTTCCTCTCTCTGACAATGGAATAGCCTGCTGTATTGATGCAGGATATGGCTCAATCAAAGTAAAACCAAGAGATGCAAGTTTTTCAAATGTCGGCACAAACATGCGTTGCTCTGCAAAATATGGCCACGCAATAACCACACGTGCTCCTTGTTTTGCAATATCATGAATCATGCCGAGTGCTTCGGTATATAATCCATCCAATGCTTGCATGTTGGTTTCCAATACACTACGAGATTCCCCTCCTTGCAATGGAGGTCCTAAATCAAATTCAGTTACCACAGCATCAACTGATTGTGGTTGTAAACGCTCGGTAAGTTTACGAGAATCGAGTACCTCGACCGTATGTTCGGAAGCAACTCCTTCTTCCTTGGTAAGCCAAGCTAAGTTTTCTAAGGTATGTGCAATGGCTTGTTCATCAATATCTGTACCAACGGTTTTGTATCCAAGCAATGCAGCTTCTTGCAATACCGTACCCACCCCACAAAAAGGATCAAGAATAGTACCACCTTCTGGTACCCGAGCGAGCTGTAGCATACTGCGAGCTAATTTAGGAGGAAGCATGCCCCGTTTCATGTCACGCCCTGGGCGACCATAGTCTCTTTCTGCGTATTGTTCAAATGGTTGAACCGATGTTGTTTTACACACCACAAATCCTTTTTCCAAAGCAAACAAACATAATTCAACACCACGATCCACTAATCCATTTTTTACCACATCGGCAGAACTGAGTGTTTCTCCTTTTGATTCAACAAAACGGACAGAAGCACCTTCCGCTCGCAATATTTTTTTAAGTGCAATGCCACATTGCTTTACCACTTTTTTTTGTGGAGCTTTTTTTTCAAAAGCATATACACTAATACCAAAATGGAATTTTCCTTCCTCCGGCATAAACGGCTGAATAAGAGGAGCAAGCTCTGCTGCATCAAGTGAGGTGATCTTTCCAAGAACAATGCCTGATTTAGGCACCCCTCCAAAATACTCAGCAGCTTGTACACCAAGTTCTGCATCTTGCACAAGAGCACCTGTTTCGCTCACCCCAACAAAAAAATCATCACGTGGTTGGTAGTGATATAATTCTGCGCATGAAAGGCTAGGGGTTCTGCCAAAAAGAGTAAATGATTGTTGCATAGCTGTATCATACCTTTTTATTAAGGCACGTCAATGAGGGAGACTTGCAATTTTATAAGCTTTATGGTACCGTAGGTCGACATGAAAGCCCTCTTTTCTGCCCTGTCAGGCAGACCCAATTATCCATAAAAGAGGAGAAAGGATATACCCTCATGCAATCATATGATTTGTGTGTACTCTTCAGCGGTACTCAAACAACCGAAGAAGCAGATGCACAAGCAAAACAAGTAGAGGAGCTCTTACAAGCAGCAGGAGCTGAAGTAAAGCACTTCTACAGTTTAGGCAGACGCAAGCTTGCCTACAAACTTAAAGGCGAAACGAATGGTGAATACCGTGTTTGGCTTTTTAATGCTGAGCCAGAAAACATGCCAGCATTGTCAGAAAAGTTACGCCATGCAAATTTCTTGGTGCGACATCTCTTGCTCAAGCTCGAAGATGTAACCATTGAACAACGCATTGCGCATATTGAACAAAATAAAACGCATAAGGCGCTTGCTTCAGAACAAAGCGAAACTTTGGAAGAAGAAGATAAAAAACCAGAAGCACCTGTGCATGAGTCATCTGAAGAATCTGCTGAAAATACAGAGGAAACAGCAGAAGATAAAAAAGATGACAAGAAGGTGGGCATTGAAAAGCTCGATGAAAAGCTTGATGAGCTTTTGGAAAGTGATAAGATGTAAGTACATCGTGTCACCATTACACGGAGGGCTTATCAATAACAGAATAAAAAACATATGGATTTAAACAAAGTCATGCTTATTGGGAATGTTACCCAAGACCCAGAAATGCGTTCAACACCAAGTGGCGCAAACGTTACCAGCTTTGGACTTGCTACCAACCTTATTTGGACAGATCAAAGCGGACAACGACAAGAAAAAGTAGAATTCCATAATGTAGTTGCTTGGAGAAAGCTTGCAGAAATTATTACCCAATACGTACACAAAGGTTCGAAACTCTACATCGAAGGTCGCTTACAAACCAGTTCATGGGATGACCAATCTGGTAACAAACGATACCGAACCGAAGTGATTGCAGATAACATGATCATGCTCGATCGCAAATCAGATGGCCCATCTGCTCCACGTACACAGTCCCCTGCTCAAGAACCTCCAGCAGGCCCAAGCTACAATGCACCGGCTCCACAACAACAAAGTTCAGAAGAAGAAATTAGCGTTGAAGATATTCCATTCTAAACGCTTAACCTAATTAGAATAGTATATGCAACATAATCGTAATAATAAACAAGCGGAAAAAGATAAATCATGCTTTATTTCAAAAAACAATATTACCGATATTGATTATAAAGACATTGATCTCTTAAAACGCTTTGTTACTGCACAAGGTAAAATTACACCAAAGAAACGTAGTGGTACACACACTCGTCATCAACGTAATATTGCTCGAGCAGTAAAAAATGCTCGCATTATGGGCTTTATGCCTTTTAGTGCTGAGTAATCTCACTCAATTAAAAAACCGCCCTTATGGGCGGTTTTTTGTTTTATATACCTTGTTCCTGTTTCACCTGATCCCACACATCCTTTTTAATCTTTTCAAACAGTTTTGGATTATCACGAAGATACTGTTTTGCATTCTCGCGCCCCATACCCATTTTTTCTTCTTCATAACTGTGGCTATGACCACTCTTTGAGATAATGCCTTTTTCAACCGCAATATCAATCAAATCACCTTCTTTCGAAATACCTTGGTTGTACATAATATCAAACTCAGTAGTTTGGAATGGTGCTGCAACTTTATTCTTTACCACCTTGAGTTTAACCCTGTTACCAATTATGGTGTCTCCTTTTTTAATTTGTGCCGCACGGCGAACTTCGATACGTACCGAACAGTAAAACTTTAACGCGTTACCACCAGGTGTGGTTTCTGGATTACCAAACATCACCCCAATTTTGTGACGAATTTGGTTAATGAAAATAACCACGGTGTGTGATTTAGAAATAATAGAGGTAAGCTTACGCAACGCTTGAGACATCAACCGTGCTTGTAACCCCATGTGTGACTGCCCCATTTCCCCTTCAATTTCTGCCTTTGGAGTAAGCGCTGCAACGCTGTCTACCACAATAACATCAATCGCGTTTGAACGTACTAATGTTTCTACAATATCTAATGCTTGTTCTCCTGAATCTGGTTGTGAGATCAATAACTCATCTACCTTTACCCCAATTTTACGAGCATAATCAGGATCAAGTGCATGTTCAGCATCCACAAAAGCAGCAACACCGCCTTGCTTTTGTACTTCGGCTACAATGTGTTGTGCAAGTGTTGTTTTACCAGAAGCCTCTGGTCCAAAAATTTCAATAATTCTTCCACGAGGTACCCCACCCACGCCTAATGCCATATCAACGGATAAACACCCAGTTGGAATAGCTTCAATATCCATGTGTTGCGCTTCCCCAAAACGCATAATAATACCTTCACCAAAACGATCTTTTATTTGTTTTACGGCCTCCTCAATAACTAAATTTTTCCCTTCCTTTTCATCATTTTTTGTTGTTTTTGGCATACGTTCTCAATTAGTGTTATGTAAGTGGTCTTGTATTATAGCAACTCAGGTACTTATCGCAATACAACCCCTCTGGTTTCTGGTGCTTCCACCTGAATATAGACATATTGGGTTTCTTCCTTATCTAAGGATCCTTTTGCGGTGAACACCAAAGTAGAAAGTCCAGGAGGAAGAGTGAGATCAACATTAAAACCACCATTCGTATCAAGTGCTAATGCTTCTCCATTTAAATACAACTCAAGTGTCTTATGTGTGGTGCCTAAAATTGCTACCTGATTATCTGCAGTATAGGTGTAGATCTCAGGAGAAAGAATGGTAATGGTTGGTGAAGATAAAAATGTGCGTAACAACACAAAGCCGTACCCCACACCAAACACAATCAATGCAATGGTGAGCAACCGAACCACGGTTTGAGATTGCAGATGATACAACGTTGCACGTGCGCTCCGAAACACGGTTTCTGGTTTATGTTTGTAGGTAGCATATTCTGATCGCTCACTCTTAAATGCCTGTACTACCTGCGAAGCAGGAAGATGTAAAAAGCGAGCATATGTTTTTATGTATTCCTCACCATATACACCACCAGGTAACTCTGCGTACTGTCCTGATTCTATAGCTTCCAAATAGGCTAAACGAATACGGGTATTTGTTGAAACATATGCTAAAGAAAACCCATGGCCTTCACGGGTTTTCTTGAGTCGTTCTCCAATGGTTTGGGAACTGAGTATTTGCTTTGTGGTAAAAACAGACATACCAAATTATCTGCGTGGGTCTTCCTCCTCTTCCTCTTCGGTATCTTCTTCCCATGCAACATCTTTCTCTTCTTCTTCTGATGCTTCATCTTCCGGTTCTTCTTCAAAACCGTGTTCTCCTGTTGCTTCATTTGTAAGCACTTCACGAGGTTTTGCACCATCTGCTGGGCCAATAACGCCTTCGCTTTCCAAGATATCAAGTAATCGAGCGGCACGAGCGTACCCAATGCGTAGGCGTCTTTGCAAGAGTGAGGCAGACGCTTTCCCTGCACGGATAACTTCTTCTTTTGCGTCCCCATATAAATCATCATCGGCTTCAAAGTCATCACCAGATCCACCACCCAAGCTGGTACTTTGCTTTTCGGTTACTTCATCTTGATACTCTGCTTCTCCTTGTTCTTTTAAGTAATTTACCACTCGTTCAATTTCATCATCATCTAAGAAGGCACCTTGTAAACGTCGAGGTTTGTTTGCATCGGCTGATACAAACAACATGTCTCCTCTGCCTAATAATTTTTCTGCACCAGCGGTATCTAAAATAGTTCGGGAATCAATTTGAGAAGGCACGGAGAAGGCAATACGAGATGGTACATTTGCTTTAATCAAACCGGTAATAACATTTACGGACGGTCGTTGGGTAGCAAGAATTAAATGAATACCCACAGCACGAGCCATTTGTGCCAAACGAACAATAGCTGCTTCTACTTCTTGTGAAGATACTGCCATTAAGTCTGCTAACTCATCAATCACAAACACAATGTATGGCAAGGCATCTTTTTTATTTGCCGCATTAAATGATTCAATATTACGTTTTCCGCGTTGTGATAATAATTGGTATCTGCGTTCCATTTCTCCAACAACCCACTTAAGTGCGTTCACGGTTTTCTTTGGATCGGTAATAACAGGGGTAAGTAAATATGGAATATCGTTGTATCCCGTAAGTTCAACTTTCTTTGGATCAACTAACACCAGTTTTAAATCATCGGGTGAATTTTGATACAGCAAGCTTAAGATAATGGTGTTAATGGCCACACTTTTACCACTCCCCGTAGAACCAGCAATGAGCAAGTGAGGCATTTTTGTTAAATCAGATACCCATGCGTTTCCACCAACATCTTTACCAATACACAATCCTAAATTACCTGAACGTTTTTTAAACGCTGGCGAAGTAAGAATATCTTTCAATTTTACCTTTGCCATGGTTTTGTTTGGAATTTCAATCCCTACTAACGATTTTCCTGGGATTGGTGCTTCCATACGCAATGGATGTGCAGCAAGTGAAAGAGCTAACTCATTCGCAAGCCCAGTTAAGCGTGACAACTTAACCCCTACAGGTGGTTTAAGTGTGTATTGCGTAACCGTTGGACCAACATTTACTTCGTCCATTTCTACCACAATACCAAAAGTTTCAAATGTTTTGCGGATTTTCTCTTTAATAGTATCAACATCATCTGCTGTTGGTTTTTCGTTGTTGGTTTCGAGTAAATCTATTGGGATTTGAATCTTGGTGCGTCGTTTCTTAGGTGCAACAATTGGAGCTTCTTCTGTTGTTTCTTCTGACTCGTCTTCTTCTGTTTCTTCATCAACTTCTTCTTCCTCTACCTCCTCTTCCTCTTCTTCAGTTTCTTCCTCATCTTCTGATGAATCATAGGCTTTCTTGTATCGCCAGACGGCTATTTTTTCTTTTAACGAATCCAGCAAGCCTTGTTCTTCTGTCTCAAAACCATCTTCTTCCTCTTCTTCATAGGCTTCGTCTTCCTCATCCTCTTCTTCTTCATCGGTACCAAATAATGCGCTACTGAATGAAAGCACTACACCAATAATAAGTACCCCAATAAGCATGACCCACGCTCCCCAGTATCCAGCAAGTGACACAAATGGGTAGGCAAGTGAAAGCCCAAGGTATCCGCCTCCTCTACCTTCTGAAATGGCGAGGAGTGGATCTGCAAAACCTGGTGCATGGTGCATGACCCCGAGTAAATCTAAAAACAAAACGACAAATCCAATAAGTTTCCACTTATTGAAGTTATAGCGTACACCTTTGAGTAATAATATACCTATTGCGATGAGTAATAATGGGAATACGTATGCTCCCCAACCAAAGGCTATGGTGAGTACTGCGTAGCTATAGGTGCCGAATACGCCTGCTAAATTAAAAAACGACAACAATGAAAGTGCTGCGAGTGCAAAAAGAATGGTGACCCAAATGGCTATTTTTACTTCGGGGGTAACGCCTTCTGTTTCTTCATCGTCTTCGTACGTTTCTTCTTTTTTCTTTTGATTTCGACGTTTTCGTTGGTATTCACGCTGGTATTCTCTTTGTTTTTCTTTATCGGTAAATGGCATGGGGAATGCAGTACTAATAAAAAGTATGTATGTTCCCCCTCCTGTACTCAGGAGGGGGATAGGGGGTGGTTTGGTGAATAACGCTTTGGTCACAAACCCTCACCCTAGCCCTCTCCCAAAGGGAGAGGGAACAATTATGTTTGCTAATTATAGCAAAAACAGCCTCATTGATCCAATGAGGCTGTTCTTTTTGAAAGTTGCTAATACAAGCAAAATTACCAATTAGATGGAAGGATACTCTTTATTGCTGTTGCAAAGTTGGTAAGTGGCCAGGTAATAGTGGTTAATGTACCATTTGGCGTGTCATCTAATATACCATCAACGTCATCACCCGTATTATGTGTATCTTGAGTTGGTCCTGTAGCAGCACCCCACCAGTTACCACTAATATGTGTGCTATTTAATATATCTACACCATCTGTATCTTTATATTCAAGTCCTGCCGTTGGTTCACTACCACCAGAACGGTTGTTTGCGTAAATATTATTATTGGTAATAGAAATATTTGCTGGATCAGCATCCTTTGCAATACTAATACCACGTCTGTTATTTGTAATGGTTGATCCCCAAATACTAAAGTTTGCTTGATCAACAATACCAATACCATCGAAGTTAGAACTAATAGTAGAACTTGCAATAGTTAATTGTGTTGCATTGTTAGAAACAACAACAGCGAAGGTATTACTATATTCAAGAATAGAGTTACTAATAGAAATCTGTGCACCACTAATACCCGTTACAATATGAGATGAATTACCACCATAGCGAACACGCGTATTATTCATATTAAGCGTACCTGTTGATGTGCTAATTTGAATAGATTGCCAATCACCAGCTGAAGGAGAACTATTACTGGTGTAGGTAAATTGACTCACTACTTTATCTCCATACGCATCATCATTTACAGAAGTAATAACCACTTGATTAATGTCATCTGAAGCATCGCCGATAGTAAAGGTGCTATTGGTTTGAGTGGTTGTTAAAGAATAGTTTCCTGCAAATTTTATAACAGTACCTGGTTCAATGGTTAAGTTAGGAGTTCCTCCTGTTGCGGTCATCGTAGCAGTAACAAGATACGGACTGCTTGAGCTTGCAATAACACCACTGCCAGGATATCCATTTAATTGGGTGTAGTTACCTGTTTTAGTGTCAACTTGATAGATGTTAGAAATATCTTCAGAATCATTTGTACCATTATTTGTTTTCACTCCAAAACAATATCTACGATCAGCTGTTAGATTAGTGAAGTTAAATGTGGTGACAGCACCTTCTGTACTAGACGGAGTAGGTTCACCAGTTAGTTGTGTAGCCGAATCCCAGTTAGCATCAGTTAAACTACATGTTGCAATACCAGAACTTGCAGCATTAACATTATCAAAGGTGTACCGAACATCATACGTTGCCGGAGTAGTTGTCGAAAGATTTGCATTCGCAGGAGCGGTCCAATACAAACGCGTAGAAGTAGACGTTACGTACACCCATTGTGGTTGCAAACTGGTAATGGTACGTGGAATCGTGGTGTTTGCACTATTCAAACTACCCGCAGTTGCATTTAATGCAGCAGCCGCAGAATCCTGACCATTTACAAATGTAGCATCATTATCTGCCCAGTTGCTTGATGCAGTACCATCACTTGTTGGATCCTTACGTTCCATAGTATCTCTACTACCTGTATTCCCCGCATACCAACTACCCGTAGCAGAACCTACTTTGTCGGCAAAACTATTATCAGTTTTACGAAGATATAAAAGATTACTGGTATCGGTTAATTCTTGACCAGTATATATTTGATCCGCAGTTACGTTTGATACAGCGTTATCATCATCTCGTTCCAACATAAAATAACTACTGGTTGCAATAGTACCAGATAACGTAATGCTAAACGTTCCTGTAGAGTTGGTGAGTGTCCAACCAGTCAGATCAATCGGCGCACTGGTAGTGTTATACAATTCAATCCATTCATCATCCGTGTTTGCCGCAGTACCAGCCCATGCAATTTCGTTAATAACCACAGAGTGATCGGCCGTTGTTGCAACAACGGTTGAAGTATCAGCAGTACTTGGGTATGCCTCTACATTGTTTACCGCATCTCTCCCGCGAGAGCGGAACCCATAGGTGCCATCTGTATTTGCAGTAAAAGTAGATGTAAGCAATACAGTCTGGGTAAGCCAATCGGTCCAATCGCCACTATCTACTTGATATTGAATGTCATAACTGCTGACACCAAAATCATCACTCCCTGTCCAACCAACTGAAAATGTTGTGCTATTGGTAGTGCTACTTAATCCATTTACTGATGTAATAGGAGCAACGGTATCTCCCTGAAAACTAAGCAATGCAGCAGGAATGCCTCCAAAGTTATTACTTGGAGCTGGTTCTTCAACAATTTCTTCAGGTGTTTCAATAACTTCTTCAACTTCTGGAATTTCCTCTACAACCTCTTCTGGAGTTTCTTCAACTGGTTCAAGTACTTCTTCTGGTGTTGGTTCTGGTTCGTTTTCAAGTACGCGAACTAACCAACGCACAATAGTGTCCGTACCACCAATCCAATTAAATACACCTTCTGCAAAAACCACAGGGCGAAGTGCAATTTCGTAGGTCCCTACAGTTTCAGGAATAGCAAGTGGTACCGTAAATTGATATGAGTTGCCTGAATCAATAGTTCCAATAACTGTTGCAGGACGACGTTGTGTTGACCAATCTTCATGTGCTAATGGATGAGGGAAGGAATTAGAAACAACATTAAGAGATACTGTTTGATGTTCCCACGTAGCGTCCCCAGTATTTTGTACGGTTAAAGTAACCACTTCTTCAGCACGTGGTTCTGCTGTTATTTCGGATGCAGAACGCGCAACAACAACTCCAGCATATGCTGAGGCTGGTTGTGTTACTGGAATAGTTTGTGACGGCGTAACTTCTTCTACTACAGGCTCTGGTTCTGTTGTATCAATTGGTTCAGCTGAATCACGAGCAACCGTATTGGTAGATTGTTGTTTATCTTCACCAGAAACAGCTCGTGCAACTTTTGAACCTTGATCTTCCACCCAATTAATAGCACTGTTAAGCGCATGACCAATACTTCCAAAAAAACGAGACACAACAGATTGATTGGTTTGTGGTGGAATGTCTTGTGCGTACACCACGCCTTGTTCGAGTAATCCAAAAACAGTAAGCACCATTGAGGCGATGAGGATACTTTTTGCAACAATAAAAAACGCACCCTCCCTCTTTTGGGTACGACGTTTCTTCTTTGTATGGATACGCATAGTGGTATGCAAGTACTTTGTAATACGCAGATATAGTGTAGCAAGTTGCTTCTGGAAATCCAACATAGTGGTATACATAATAGTTGTTTGTTATATCAATAATTGACAAAAAAAACAAGACAGGATACAACAAAGGTAATTCGCTGATCTTTATAACTTTTTATCGTGAGGGATGCTATGGCTCAAGAAAAAATTGCATTTGCAATTGTACGGAGGAGTGACCTTATTGGATGCCTACACCAATGCCCATTTTGTAGGGCTCCTCATGATATTCAAAATGAGGAGCCAATACAGTGTAGGTGTGGGTGTATGATTGTTTCTGATGATACACCTATTTATGCAGATACTGCTATCTCAATTTCACCTAAACCTTTTTGGTGTATACAATGTAAAGGAACTTTCAGCGTACAGGAATGCCCTTTTTGTAACGTCCCAACCATTTGTAGCAATTAACAAATGGTTTTTTTATATAAAAAAATTCCCGACTATTGTCGAGAATATGAATTATGTTATCATACACATTTCATCACTGTAAGTAACATCTAAAATGTCTGTTCCCGCAATTAGTGAAGTGTGTTGATGTGTGGAAGGATGAACAAGCATGGCAGTATGTCGGGTAAAAATAACATGTGCTTTTTCACCTTTTTTTGGGGGTCCCAACATGCCATCATGTAAAGAACGGTATTCTCTCATAACACGAAAAAGCTGTGTATCAAGCTTTCCTGTTTCATGATTCCAATTTACAGCAGGACAACGTTTCACCAAGTGTCCAAATACAATTTTAAATCCCGTACGTCGAACAGTTGCTTCAACAAGATAATCTTCAATATGATTACCTGCTCCCAAATCTATTCCTTGTAGCACAATGTTTGTGCGTATAAGGAAGCACACCAACAGCATATCCTGCACGTCTCTCTAATTCATCAATGGCTTCTTGAGAGGTAAAGGTTAATGCTGAGCTATACCCAAAACTGTGTACGGCACCTTCAACAGGTGCTTTCTCAGGAGTAACATACCTTCCACTTTCAGGAACCCGACGAATGAGTCGAAAATTTCCACCAAGGTACTGCGATATCATGTAGTTTGCATATTTATAGACACATACATGTGCACGACATGTTTTATCATTATTCCCTGCCTCAATAGTATCATTGCTCCAATGAGATGTATGTATTGATGCACCTGCGTTAGGAAATTTTAGGTTTACATGATTTAAGGATAAAGAAAGACGTACATGTCCAAGCTCTGGAAAACGCAATAAATCACATATCTTCCCCGTTTCTGTATCTTGTATGGCATAATTTCTATCATGCATCGGGAGCATAACAGGGCCACACGAATGTAAATACATTTCTTCGACAGGAATGCACGCTGCACCACGCAGTGGTACTTCATACAATCCAACAACTCGTAACTCTCCAGTATGGTGTGCCATGTTGTATCCTTTCAAGTAAAAAGTGATATATGACAAAGAACACCTCAACCCTACGCAAAAAAAGGCAGATAGTCAACTATCTGCCCTTTTAAAAAATAGATATTACATTTTCTCAGGAGCCTCTATGCCAAGCACTCCTAAACCATTACGAAGCACCGTTTGCACCGCCTTACTCAGTATTAAGCGTGCATGTTTTAACTCCTCTGAATCTGCCTTTAATACAGGGCACGCATGATAAAAAGAATTAAATGCTTGAGCAAGTGTAATAAGGTAAGTACACACAGTTGCAGGATTATAATGCTTTGTTGCTTCAGCAATCATACTTGGGTATTGCAGTAATTGGAGCAACACCGCACGTTCTTCTACAGTAGCAAGTAATGAAAGATCCACTGTATCTGTTGGCAGTGCTGTTTCTTCTTCTAACATACTGCTAATACGCGCATGCGCGTATTGCACATACGGGCCAGTAGAACCTTCAAACGAAATAGCCTCGCGAGGATCATAATGAATCGATTGTGTCGGGGTAACACGCAACAGCAAAAACTTAAGCGCACCTAAACCAACAGCTTGTGCACGTTCAGCAACTAATGTTTCAGCAAGATCAGGGCTTCGTTTGGTAATTTCTTCTGCAGCTAAATCTATTACCTCTTGCATAATGTTGTCCGCATCAATAACTTTACCTTCTCGAGATTTCATTTTACCTTCTGGCAAGAACACTAATCCATAGGATAAATGATGCATGTTCTCTGCCCAGTCGTATCCAAGTTTTTTAAGTGTGGCAAATAATACTTTAAAATGATACTCCTGTTCATGACCAACAACGTAGATCATACGATCAAAATGTAGCTCCTTGTGCCGTGTAACTGCCAAACCTAAATCTTGCGTAATATATACAGATGTTCCGTCCCCACGTAATAATAATTTATGATCAAGTCCTTCTTCTGTTAAATCAACCCAAATAGAATTATCATCTCTCTTTTCAAAAATGCCATCAGCAAGGCCTTGTTCAATTACTTGTTTACCTAATAGATACGTATCACTTTCGTACCACTTTTTATCAAACTCACTCCCCAAGAGAGTATATGTTTCATTAAATCCATCGTATACCCATTGATTCATTTGTTTCCACAATCTACGAACATCTGGGTCCTCCGCTTCCCATTTGCGCAATAATTCTTGAGCTTCTTGTCCGACGTGAGACTCAATAAAAAATGCCTGTCTACGTTTTGATTTTTCTTCATCGCTCAAACCAGGAACTTCTGGGTTGTCTTTTAACCATTCTTGCCATTCTCTTTCAAATTCTTTTTCAAACAACACATAAAATCTTCCTACAAAATGATCACCCTTCTCTCCAGTTGTTTCAGGTGTTGCCCCTTCTCCCCATTTCATATAGGCAACCATAGACTTGGTAATATGAATTCCTCTATCATTTACGACATCAGCAAGAAATACATCAAACCCAGCTGATTTCATTAATGAGCCAATAGACATACCAAGCACATTGTTTCGAATGTGCCCTAAATGAAGAGGCTTATTTGTATTTGGTTGAGAATATTCTATAACCACTTTTTCTGATTGTTCAGTATGAGTGCCATAGGCATGACCTTCATCGATAACCGCAGACAATACTTCTTTTGCAAGCACTTCTGGGGTAATAGTGATATTAATATATCCAGCAACTGCGGAAGCGTTTACGATCATAGGATCATTGAGGTGTTCTGCGATTACTTCTGCTATTTCTTGAGGAGATTTTTTAAGGTCCTTTGCATATCTGTGGCACGCAACAGCAAAATCACCAAACTGAATATCTGGTTGTGTGAGAGCCAATGCTTCTGGTTTCATATCAAACCCTTTTTCAAAGGCTGATACAATTAATTGTTCAACTTTTTGCTGTATCATAGTGTGCCCACAGAATATCACAAACACGTTTTTGTGGCTAGATGTGTTATAATAAACACCAATAACCAAGATATTCCAATAACCAAAAGATGTTTTGCCACAAAATAACAACTACGAAAAGGACTCAATATCCATGCATTCAAAGTAATGGGTATGGTTTACCATTCCTGATCTGGTTATTGATGATTGGTGCTTGGTTATTTTCACCAATACACGTTAGTGCTCAATCAAACAATACTCTTTCCCTCTATTTAACTAATAAAACAACCGAACAGGGTTACACCCTTACCTATCCAAATAACCAACTCCGTGTACAGATAACACCACACTCGCTATCACGATCAATTACTGCAGAAATAACACAAGTGGGAACATTTCCAGACATACCAAAAGATAAGGATTTGATTTCAGACGTGTATCAGTATGCACTGCTTCCAACCACAAACAATACATTGGAGAAGCCGGTCGTATTAGAAATGTACTACCCACAAGATGAAACCCGTTGGCGCGAAATGTATATATATAACGAAAAAACACAACAATGGGAACATCAAAAAGGTTGGATTAATCTTACCGATCACTATTTAATAGCAGAAACAACCCAAGCAAGTGGACTCATTGCAGTATTTGCAGATCATCTTGATAAAAGTGAATACCTAAAAGAACAGATTACAGCACCCAGTATTTATGTTGCAGATGCACAAACAGGTGAAATACTTATTGAACGCTCAAGTGATGTGGTTCGACCAATTGCAAGTTTATCAAAACTCGCAACAGCAACCGTATTTACCGAACATAACCCAGGGTGGGACACGGTTATGCGCATGCAACCAGAAGATGATACGATCCCTTCAAAAATTTATGCAAAAAATGGATCAACTATTACCACGAGAGATCTGTTTTACGCAACGCTTCTTAAAAGTGCAAATAACGCAGCAAAGGCACTCGCTCGGTCAACAGGAATGGACATGAGCCACTTTGCAGAAGCAATGAATACCGCCACAAAAAATATTGGCCTTGAACATTCTACCTTTGTAGAACCAACTGGTCTATCTGAACACAATATTTCTACAGCAGAAGATATGTACAAACTCGCAAAGCATGCATTTGCTGATCCATTATTCTTACAAGCAACCACACCAAAGCACTACGAAATTAGAGTAGCAGGCAAACCATATCTTTTAACCAACACCAACAGACTACTCGATGTTCCGTATACCGTACTCGGTTCAAAAACAGGATTCACCTATGAAGCAGGACGATGCTTAGTCATGAAAGCACGTAATAAAGAAGGGAGAGAAATTATCGCCGTAACCCTTGGGGGACAAGTACCCAATGCGCATTGGGAAGATATGCGCATGTTACTTGATGCGACCTTAGGAAATAACCAATAATCAATATCCAAAAAATGACCAATTATCAAGATACAACAAAGACACGTCATCAATATCAGTATTCATCACAAGAATATTGGTTATTGTTTCTTTCTTGGATATTGATCATTGGTGTTTGGTTATTTTTTCCCCTACAGACACACGCCCAAAACACCACCTACGCTTTCCCAACAACCATAGGAACAACAAAAACAACTATTAATCTTCCTTTTGATACCATACAAAGTATTAAGAGTATTGATCTCGGGGGAGATGGAACCAGCGAACTTGTTGTTGGCTCTCCTGCCGGTTTTGCCCCTTATGTATACTTACTACGACTCGATGGTTCAATCATTAACCAATGGCTTGCCTATGATGAAAACTTTACTGGTGGCGTTGAGGTAGCAACAGGAGACATTGATGCAGATGGTACTCCTGAAATCATAACTATTCCGGCAAGCGGGGGCAGATCACATGTTCGTATTTTTAATGGGTATGGAGAGTCAATTATTTCTCCTGGATTTTTTGCATCACCAGAAACAGATACCTCAGGTGGGCTTATTGATGTCATATACATACAAGGAACGCCACACATACTCACCCTTACCACTCAAAACCATACGCCAACCGTGAGTATGTGGAATAGGCAAGGAGAAGAAACACATACATTCTCACTCCCCTCAATGTTTGATGCATTGTATGGACTGCATCGCATAGATCTTGGGGGTGACGGAAATGATGAAGTGATTATTACGGGGACGAGCACTATCAATGACCACACAATATATTTGTTTAGAATTGATGGCTCAAAAGTAAACAGTTTTGGTACCGAGCAATCACAAGGCATAGAAGCGTATCCTATTGCAAAACAAAATGGTACAGGAGAATATATCGCAATTACCTCTCGTGAACTCAAAACATATACCATATACACGGGATACGGGGAACAAATACAAGCAACAGAAAAAGATGAAAAAAATGTGGGTACCACTCTTGCAATGATCACCCAACAAGGGAACCCAATAGTACTCGAACTCCCCCGTGCGGTACAAGCAATTGATACTCCAGGGAAAATTATTAGTATTGATCTTTCAGAACAACGGCTCTCCTATTTTCAAGATGGTATTCGTGTAGGAACGTTTATCACATCAACCGGGAAACCTGGATATGAAACGCCACTCGGTACATTTGAAATAAATAATAAAGCAAAACGAGCATATTCAAATACCTATGGATTATATATGCCTTATTGGATGAGCTTTATTGGCGGATTGTATGGCATTCATGAATTGCCAGAATGGCCAAATGGATACAAAGAAGGAGAAGATCATTTAGGCACAGCTGTTTCACATGGATGTGTACGTTTAGGAATTGGTTCTGCTGAAACACTGTATGATTGGGCAGAAATAGGAACTCCGGTTATGGTGCAGAAGTAGTAGATGTTTGCTATACTGTACATACGTAAGGAGGATTCCTCATGCCAGAAACACAAATACAAAATAATCAATTAGATACATTGTTCCACAAGGCGGTAGAAATGAAAGCGTCTGATTTGCATATTGTCGTTGGTAAACCACCAATGGTGCGTGTTGATGGTGCGCTCACCGAAATACCAGAACAACCAATCATGACTAACGAGATAGCACAGCCTATGCTTTTTGCTATTACCTCAGAGAAACAAAAAGAAAAATTGGTGCAAAAACGAGAGCTTGATATGTCCTACGAAATAGAAAAGCTTGCACGTTTTCGTGTGAACATGCACTGGGAAAAAGGAAACATTGGTATGGTTGCACGTGTGGTAACCAGCAGTATTCCAACCATGGAAGAGATACTCATGCCAGAAGCAGCCTATAATCTTGCTCGATTACAAGATGGGCTTATTTTAGTTACCGGACCAACCGGATGTGGTAAATCCTCTACTCTTGCTGCAATGTTGAATTTAATAAATACAGAACGTAACCCACATATCGTTACACTTGAAGATCCTATAGAATTTATTTTTAATCCAGAACATAATTCAATTATTAAACAGCGAGAACTCGGGAGTGATATGTTAGATTTTGCATCTGGATTAAAACATACCTTGCGACAAGACCCAGATGTTATTATGGTTGGCGAAATGCGCGACTTAGAAACTATTGCAGCAACCATGACACTTGCTGAAACTGGACACTTAGTGCTTGCAACGCTACATACTATTAATGCAGCACAAACGGTTGATCGTATTATTGATGTGTTTCCTCCATATCAACAAGACCAAATTCGTGTACAACTTTCAATGTCCCTCCGTGGAGTTATTTCACAAAAACTTCTTACTAAACAAAATGGTGGACGCATTGCAGCACGTGAAATTATGATGAATAACTCAGCTATTTCAAACCTTATTCGAGAAAACAAAATAGCTCAAATTAAAACCGTTATTCAAACCTCTGCAGAAACGGGCATGGTCACCATGGATCAAGACATTAAACGATTATTTATGGCAGGAACCATTAGTAAAGAAACGGCCATCATCAATATGATCGATCCTCGCACTCTTGGGGCTCAGTAAGTGTATGAATCTTGCATCTATTCCTCTTTTTTCAACCTGTAGTGAACAAGAACTCATACAGATACAGGCATTACTCCACACACAGTCCTATCCAGCCGGTAGGACTGTGTATACGCATGGCGAAGCAAGCGATGCATTGTATATTGTGCTCTCTGGGTCGGTAGTAATTACACATCATATTGATCATGATGTGGTAACTCTTGCCGAACTTGAAACAGGATTTTTTTTTGGAGAAGCAGGAATGCTTTCAGAAGGAAAGAAACATCAATCCAACGCTCAAGCACGAGAAGAGCACACTACCATTGGCATGCTCACTCGAACACAATTTCAAAATCTCACAGCAGAACACCCATCAATAAGTACTAAAATAGTACAAGGTATTGCACACACCCTTTCAAACCGCCTCATGGAAGATACTTCTCGTATTGCTATTATTTCTGCAATCAGCAAATTAGTAAATGATCCTGATAAAATTAACAATCTCCCCTTACTCGGAAAAGAAATCTTGCGTATTATTTTACACACCATTCCAAGCCATCAAGCATTTATTGGTTTGTTTAAAAAACATGAAGGAGAAAAACTGCACATAATCGACTCCGTAGGCATTACCCCCAAACAATTACCAAAAGAGCTCCCTATTGATAGCGATCCGTACCTACACAAATTATATATGGAAGATGGTGAAGTGCTGTTACGCAAACAAAAGTACGCAGAAGCTGAAAAAGTATTTTATGCCAAACAAAACCTGCTTGCTCGTGCAATAACCATAGAAGGAGACAATATCGGAGTCATTGCCCTCGCTGATAAAAAACAAGGAGACTTTACCAGACAAAATGCTTTCATGTTGCATATTATTGCAGGACAAATATCCTACGCATTGGAAGAAGCACGATTAAAACTAGAAAAACAATCATCAGAAGAACTCGAACGAACATATATCAGCATGTAATAGTTGCAATTTTTAGCCATTTTAGCTATTCTGTCTTGGTAGCAAATTCCTGCAAGAATTATCTCTTACACAATTTCACACTTGGGCCGAGGTACTCCGAGGTTAAGTGTGAAATTGAGAGGAAAAGGCGAGTGAAGGCTGGAGCGGGTTTTGTAGCGTAGCGAAAAAACACGCGTAAGCCGCAACTCGACTTTGACGTGCACCCTTAGCTCAGTGGATTAGAGCGACTGGCTTCGGACCAGTAGGTCGGGGGTTCGAATCCCTCAGGGTGCACCAGACCGCCTTCGGCGGTAATAACCAATTTCCAAAAACCAAACACCAAATTGGTATGTAATACAATTCATTGCTTGGGCTGAGGTTTAAGTAGATGTTTGAATGAAAATGTATTCTACAAATTTCTGCTTGGGCCGAGGTACTCCGAGGTTAAGCAGAAATTTGAGAGGAAAAGGCGAGTGAAGGCTGGAGTGGGCACCGTAGCGTAGCGGAGGTGCACACGGAAGCCGCAACTCGACTTTGACGAGCGCCGTTAGCTCAGTTGGTAGAGCAGTTGGCTCTTAACCAAACGGTCGGGGGTTCGAATCCCTCACGGCGCACCAAAAAACCGTCTAGTGTAACTAGACGGTTTTTTAATAACAATTACATTGGTTGCGAAGTCGGAGCTTGTGGTTCAGTTGGAACAGGAGCCTCAGGCGATGGCATCGCATCAGGAGTTGGAGCTTCTGATGCTTCTTTGAGTGCATCTTTTAATGTTTTTCCTGCTTTAAATTTAGGCACGGTTACCGTAGGAATACGGATACGTTCTGATGGATTTTGTGGATTCACCCCCATGCGAGAATCTCGTGTTCTCGCAAGAAATGAGCCAAATCCTGTTAATACTGCTTCCTTTCCGTCCTTCATGATTTCAATAATCACGGACTCAAAAGCATCCATCACGTCTTCTGTTTCTTTTTTAGAAACTTGCGCACGTGCTGCAATTTTTTCCAAAAGCTGATCTTTATTGACTTTGTTTGGGTTGGCCATAATAAATCGCTTATGTTCGCCTTTTATTGTATAGCAAGTTTAAAAAAAAGACAACTATTCAGTAATTACCGTATCAAGCCGCTCGATTGAAGTAGCTTTTCCATCACGAGCAATATCTAGTACCACGCTACTTACCATAATTGGTCCGTCTTCTGGAATATCATGCTTACGAGGGAGCTGGTCAACAAATTGAGCAACAATAGATTCTTTTGTGGTGCCAATAACAGAATTTTGTGCACCGCACATACCAATATCAGTAACATATGCAGTACCGTGTGGAAGCACTCGAGCATCTGCGGTTGGAACGTGTGTATGCGTTCCCACAACAGCGCTTACTTTCCCGTCCGCATACCAACCAAACGCAACTTTTTCAGATGTAGCTTCTGCGTGAAAATCAACGAGTTTGATAGCAACGTGATCAGGTATCTCTTGTAGTATAGTGTCCAGTGATTGAAAAGGAGAATTTACGTTTTCGTGCAAAAACACTTGTCCCATTATATTAATAATGGCAACAGAGGTAGCACCAACTTCGATAATACGATACCCAACACCAGGAACATCTGCTGCAAAATTTGCCGGACGCACTACAGGGGTACTTTTATCCTGTAATAATTGCAACCCTTCATTGTTTTTTGCAAAATGATTTCCTAAAGTAAAAAAATCAACACCTGCTTGTTGCATTTCATCAAGCGACTTTTGATTAAAACCTTTGCCATGTGCCATATTCTCACCATTGGCAATGACCACATCGATATCATGTTCTTTTCTCCATTGTGCAACAACCTGAGCCACACCTTTACGACCAATTTTTCCAACAATGTCTCCAAAAAATAATATTTTCATAATAACTACAAATTACAAATACAATACAAATATACCAATGTCTAGATAGTAATTCAATGCGAGTATAGCAGAGAGTTGCCATATTGAGAAGTAGACGAGCATATAAAGAAAGGGTAGACTATATGACTAGTTATAGGTTGTTATAAAAAAACCAACAACTAATCTCCAACAACATATTTCCAGTCTGCCACATGCAAAAAGTAACAAAACACCTCCCTGTCATAATCCTCACCATCATCTGCCTTTCTCTCTATCTACCGACAATGGCACGGAGTATATACACAGAAGATAGTGCAGAATTTATAACGGCAACATACACATTGTCTGTGCCACATCCTTCTGGGTATCCGCTATATCTTATAACCAGCAAGATACTTTCGTATCTCCCTTTTTTTGATACGTTTGTTGAACGGATGCACTTTGTTTCTATTTTTTGGACGGTACTCAGTGTCATTCTTTTGTACTATGCATTCATCCGACTGTTTAAACAAAATAGCATTGCCTTTTCCCTTGCATGGCTTTTTGCAACTGCTCCCATGGTATGGCTCCAAGCAACCTATGCAGAGGTGTATAGTTTAAACACCTTCTTTTTTGTATTACTTCTGTGGCTATATCTTTGGTATACCGAGCAACCTTCAAAAAAAAGAATGCACCTCATTCTTTTTGTATATGGATTAAGTCTGACTAACCATTTTCTTCCTTTATCATTAGGTCCTCTTTTTATAGGATGGCTATTAAAAACGTATACGATACAAAAAGAATGGAAAACATATGTCTCTCTTTTTTGTGTATGGCTTCTTGGGTTATTGCCGTATCTTTATATCCCCATACGTGCACGCATGCACCCTGCGTTTGTATGGTTTGGAGGGGAGACAACAAACATCTTAAAATATAATATTGCATACGGACACAAAATTTCCATTGAGACATTGCAATTTATAACTGATGTAATATATCAATTTGCACATGCATATGGATGGATTACCTTTATTGTTTTTTTAGGAGGTATTATATGGATGATGTACAACCATGACACCAAACGATATGGTGTTCTTACCGCACTCTTTCTTCTTTCTATTGGATTACTCATTGCACTCACCAATGGAAGAGAATATACCAGTTTTGCTGGCTGGTTTTATCAAACGCTGTATGTTCCTTTTTTACTCGTGTGTTTGATTCCTATTGGGTATGTGTTACAACAATGTTCATTGAGTAAGTACAAGCTCATTATTTTTTACACTCCCCTGCTCGCTATTCTTATTTGGCCTGCAACACAGCTCGGTGATAGATTTTTACAAAACGACAGAAGCGAGTATGTTTTTTTAAATAACTATGCAGATAATCTTTTAGTAAATCTCCCACAGCATGCAAACCTCTATGCGCATTCAGATCTTATTGTGATTGATCCTATTGTATTTAGTTTGGCATATAAACAATATGTAGAACGAGCACGCCCAGACCTTACTATATATTCACTTTCACCAGTGTTCCCAGCACCGCCAGACTTTCCAACAGATGTTACTCCAAAAAAACAAAACGACTACCTTTCTATCATGCAGCAATACTTAGCACAAAAACAATTCTTAGATGAACAAGTGTATACGTCCTTTCCTTGGACGGATGATCGATTAAAGAGTATTGGATACGGCCCTGTACATACCATTACCCACACCGCTACACCACACACCTTTGTTCCCTATGCTGCTGATAATTTATATCTCCCTGCAACACAACAAAACTTTTATACAGAAGTATTGTTTGCAAAATATTACTACGATTTAGCGGCAATGGCATACGCAAAAGGAGCAATTAAATCAGGACAATGGTTTATGGTACAAGCTATTTCCTATGATCCAGAGCAACTCAGCAGTATGTACCAAGCAACCGTCGCCCTCCGCACCAAAATCCTCAACAATTGACGAAAACACAAGTTGATACTAGAATATTGAAGTTAGTTGTTTTTCATATTATATATTTCTACTTGGGCCGAGGTACTCCGAGGTTAAGTAGAAATATAAAAGGAAAAGGCGAGTGAAGGCTGGAGTGGGCACCGTAGCGTAGCGGAGGTGCACACGGAAGCCGCAACTCGACTTTGACGCGCGGGTATCGTATAGTGGCTATTACCATAGCTTTCCAAGCTATTGAGAGGGGTTCGATTCCCCTTACCCGCTCCACAAAAACACCACCAATACGGTGGTGTTTTTGTTTAATTAATATCAAATAATAATTAAACTTTTTCTCTTTCTTTGACCTCCTTCCCATATAGCCCTACAATAAAGATATGCCAAAAACAAACATCAACAAAATACCAAAAGAAGTACAAACAAAAAAACTCATTCAAGAAACCGAACGGCTTGCAGATAAAATAGAACGAGCAAATTCGATTAAGTTTAACATCCTAAAAGGTCTTGTATATGGCGTTTCAACCGTAATTGGTGCAACGCTTGTTGCCGCGCTCGTTATTAGTATTCTTTCAAAAACAATACAAACAGCATCCGACATTCCTATTGTCGGAGATATTATTGAACAAACAAACGTAGAAGCGTTATTAGAAACATCGGAATAAAAAAGTAGGGGCGTATTGCACGCCCCTACTTTTTTATTTATTCTTGTTCTTCTTGAACCATATCTTGAGCATCCTGCAATCGGCGTAACAACTGAGAAGATTCTCTTCGTGCATCATTGAGTGCAGAAATCTGTGTGCGTAAATCATCTTTTGCCATATCATACAACTCTTCTGCAACTTCAAGTGTTATAGAATCCACAGCATCTTCTCGAGCATCAAGAGCACCTTGTAATGGACCGGCAATGACCGCCTTGAGCGCACTATCAATAGCATTGAGAGAAGATTGAAGATTGGTAACATCACCAAGAAGCGTTTCTCGTTCAGCACTTGTGTCAGGAAGTGCTGTAGTGATTGATTGCAATGCAGATGCAACAGATTGCAAGGCTTCTAATCGATTAAAATATCTGTCGGAAGTATAATACAACTTTTGTACACGAATAAATACCGAACGGACACCAATATCTCGGATACCTCGGACACGATCACGTAAATCAAAATAATCAGCAATCATGACAGTTTCCGACTGAACATCTTGTAATTGTTGAGTAAGGGTCGTGATATACGGTGTAAAATCAAGTTGTGCATCGCTTGGTATATGTATTGCTCGCATAAGAATTTTTTCTTGTTCTTTGTTAATATCTTCAATACGATCGCTCACAATATCGGTTACGCGTTCATAATATCTTGCACGATTTCGGTTAAATTGGTCAATAATCTTTTGCGCTCGAACATCTTCCGCAAATAAATCGCTATCAGTAATACCGCCTTGTTGTGCTGCTTGTTTTATAAGAGTAAGCCATATTTTGCGAGCCTGAGATACTTTTCTATTCTCATCTCGGACATTTTTGGTAAAAGAACTTACTAACCGTTTATATACCGCAAGGACCTCTGCATCTCTTGTAGTATCAGAAGCCTGACGTACAACAGGTAGTCCTTGATTCACTTTATCAGTGGTTGGGTTAAACAACAGTTGTGCTTGAGCAGAAAGAGCAGCTATCTGACTATTAAATTGCGTAAGATTTATTGATTGCAATACTTGTTGCAACTCAGCCACAGATGATGCACCAAGAGCAGACTGTAATGCTTGTTGCTTTTCAGATGATTGCATGTTTGCAACAAGATCTTGCAAACCAGATTCGGTTGCAACAACAGCACTGCTTTCGCCATATACGTCTTCTAATGCAGATTCCCATCGTGAGATAAGTCGTAATGCAGGGTACACCGTATTTTTATACTTATAGAGTTCATATTCTTGTTGCTTACTTGCTACCTGTGAAAACGGGATACTCGTAATAGTCCCCATATAGGTAATAATGGTATTCAGAGCACTTAATTGCCGTTCTATTTCTGCAAGAATATCTGAACGTACCGCAGTGGGCAGAATACTCATTGCTTCAACATCACTTTTAAAACGATTCAAACTTCGTACATTATTTTCATATCTTCGAACATCACTTGCAAAACGAGATGCTTGTTTTTCTTGAATGGATGTATAGAGCGATTGATACATCTCACTTTTATCAGCTGGTGATATTTGTTCTAATGCTGCTGCCTCAAGCTTATCCTGTATTAAACGTTCAGCACGTTTTACCGTGCTTAATCCTGAACGTGCATGGGTATAGGCAAGACGAATATTTTTTTGAATTTCAATAATGTTAGTTTGTGCAGTTGCAGGAGCTTGAGTATATACACTTGCAAGCGTTTTTAGTTGCTCAGCAGTATATGTTTGTTCTATGGTTCCCTGTACACCTGATGCAGTAAAAAATACCGTATCAGCAGGTAATGCAGATTGAGCATCTGCTAAACTTTGCTGTGCAGAAGTAATATACGCAGTCAGTTGAGGATCAATATCCTTACCTGCTATAGGGCTTTCATCAAAAGAAGCAAACGCTTGAGCATCACGTACCACACCATTTTTCACTCCATCATCCAAGCGATCACGTACAGCTGATACTGTTTCAACAGCTCTATCCATATCAGAAAGAAGATCTAACAATGGAAGCACAATGGTATCTATCGCAATATCTGAAGCATAGGTGTTAAACGCTTCTTGAACCGTTGCTTCTGCACTTTCTGCAGTGTATTGCGTTTGCATCTGTTGGCACCACTGTTGAAAATCAGTGTACCTATTTTGAGACATCGTCTGAATAACATAAAACAAATCACCACGCTCAGCACGTAGTGTAGTATATTTTGCAGTATTATCTAATGCGAGCACCATGGTATTGGTACGAGGTTGATACCGAGAACAAATGCGACGTGCTTCTTCCTGCAGTTCAGAAACAGTGGCTGCACCCACGGGGACAACGGGGAACAGTGCTGCGATTATTGCAGTAATAATACCTAATGAAAAAATGCGTTGCATAGAGTACATATATTATTCAAACGTTTCTATATCACTATCGGTATAGGAATCATCATCTAAATCAACGTCTGTATTTTCAAGTGATTCAAGTTGCTGGAGTAATGCTTCAATATCATGTGTAGATTGTAACTTTTGAGTAGAAACAGTGGCATCAGGATCATCTATCTCATACGTACGTTCAACATCTGTTGTTTCTGGTTGTAATCGTGAACGTTGTTGTGTTGTCTGTGTTTGTGTGTCCTGTTGTATTGTTGGTGCGGTGGTACTACAACCAATGCCGACAAACAATGTTAGAGCTAACACGAAAAAAAATCTATACATAGTATCTATAGTATACCTTGTATACATTTTTTTCCAAAACAAAAGCTCCCCACGTCTGGGGAGCGAATGCTATAGCTTGATGCATTTCTATGATGAATCAAATTTTTTTTGATACTTCGTAATGAGGAAAAGTTCCATAACATATTAAAGATAGGTTACTTATGCATCTATCTGCAAAAACCATACACCGGCTTTTGTAGATACCACTCTAATATACATAAGTGGCTTTGTTTTTGTTTTTTTAAGGTACACCCGCAATGATATGCATCACCGTTGTATTTGTTTTGATTTAATAACCTCATGCAGAGGTTCAATACGATGATAATAAAGCCACACAAGGCATACGCCACCACATTCTTTCGATGTTCATGTAGATAAGACGCAAAAAGACACTTCTTGGGAAAGAAGTGTCTGGTGTGGAAACTTTACATTTAGTAGTATAGCATAGGTAATGACAAAAGTCAATAGATACGGTAGTATGAGCTATATCCAACAACTTTTTTTATTACGTCATGTCACTTTCTCACGCTATTCTAAAAAACACCACAGCACTTACTATTGGAAAAATATTTTCTACAGCAATGGGTGTTATTACCATTGCGTTATTATTGCGCTATTTATCACCAGATGATTATGGAAGATACACTACAGTGCTTTCTTTTGTGTTACTCTTTGGTACCTTTGTTGATTTTGGGCTAAATCTCACCACAACTCAAGATATTTCGTTACCAAATACGAACACCGAAAAAACACTCTCCAGTATTGTAACACTTAGGGTACTCATTAATATTGGTTTATTGCTTATCCTTCCGCTTATTATATGGGTATTCCCTTATGAATTGGTCGTGAAGCAAGCAATTATCATCACCAGTTTACTTTTTTTCTCTCAATCACTCATTCAAGTACTTTCTAGTTATTTTCAAAAAGAATTACGTGCGTATACGGTTGCTTTTGCAGACATTGTAGGAAGAATAGTGCTGGTAGTGAGCACAGTATGGGCAATATACCTCCAGTTTTCATTTTTATATATCATGTTCACGGTGGTGCTCAGCGCATTAATCCATGTATGGATATTGCTACGTGCTACTTCTCGCTCAATACAACTGAGATGGTCCATAGACATTGCAATATGGAAACGTATTATTGCAAAAACATGGCCCATAGCACTTTCAGTTATTTTTACGACCATTTATTTTAAAGGAGATGCGGTTATTTTGTCACTCGTTCGACCGTACGAAGATGTTGGTGTATATGGTGCTGCATACAAAGTACTCGAAGTGCTTATTGCTTTACCCATTATGTTTATGGGTCTTATTTTGCCTCACTTAACAAAGGCATATGCAGAAAAAAATGCACAGCACTTTCAACGTGCAATACAAAAAACATGGGACGCCCTCACGTTGATTACGCTTCCTATGGTTGCAGGTACCATTGTGCTTGCACACCCTATTATGCGTCTTATTGCGGGTGAAGGATATACTGATTCACCTCGGGTATTACAAATACTCATTGTTGCTGCTGGTATTATCTTTTTAGGAAGTTTGTTTACACATGCAGTGGTGGCTGTTGAAAAACAAAAAAGCATGATTAAAATATATGCTTTGGCAGCAGTGTTAGCAGGAGTACTCTATGTGTACTTTATTCCTATCTACACCTATTTTGCTGCGGCATTGGTTACGGTTGGTGCAGAACTACTTATTGCGTGTGCGGCATATGTGGTGGTTAAAAAGGCACAATCTTTTACACTACAAACATCCATATTTATAAAAACAGCCATCAGTAGTATCTGTATGGCAGGAGCATTGTGGTATCTTCCGGAGTGGTCATTGCTCTATACTATACCGATAGGAACTACCGTGTATCTATTGGTATTGTTACTATTACGCGTGCCATTGTTTAGTTATATCAAAAGCACATGATGTATTTTGTAAACACCACACAAGATACATGGGTGCACGCTTTGGTAAAACATGTTCCATATCCGTATCAAACTATTTCATACTCTTCACTGAAAGCGAGTGTTGGCTTTCTTTTATTATTAAAAAAAATAAAAGGGGGGAAAACACTCCTTATTGCAGGGAATAAAGGAGTATGGCTTGCCCCCATTGCAAAACTTATTGGAATGCAAGTCTATTGGTTTGCTGAACGAAATACACAGACACTCCCTCGGTTACTCAAACAATATATTTCTGCATGCACACAATGTATGGTGCCTAATCAACACGTTGCAGAAGTACTCAAACAATATATTAATACCGATGTCGTTTCGCTCGTATACCCACCAACACAACAAACTATTCCAAAACGCCCACGTAATGAGTTGCGTATTGCGTGTGATGGTATGTACGGTGTTGCTGGTGGTATTGGTACGGTTTTAAAAGCAATACAATATACCGTTGATATTATTGATACCGTAAAACTATATGTGGGTGGATCTATTGCTGAACGTGCAAATATTGAATGGTTGTGTAAGGAACTTGGTATAGAAGAACATGTGCAATGTGTTCCTTTACATACATCATCGTGGGTAGAAGTTGCTCATGTATATGTACTGCCAAAATATGGAGAACAGGTTCCCCTTTCTATGTTACATGCTATGGGTGCAGGGAGTGCCCTTGTTGCAAGTAAGGGTTTTGAAGATACCGAGTTTGTAAAAAAGAACAAGAACGCTTTGATATTTGAAGAAGATGACGCAGAGATGCTTTCGCAAGCATTTATTACCCTTATTCGTAACCCTATGTGGATTTTACAAATGGGTGAAGAGAATACGAATTTTACTGAAAGGTATTTATCTCAAAAACAATTTTTAGAAACCATGGGTGCAATACGAAAAATTGCGTAAAAGAAAACGGCTCAATCATATATATGATTGAGCCGTTGTTGGTTAAAAGGCCATATGTTAACGAGAAACTTCTACTATGCTTCCCGTAGATTTGGGAGAAGAATACTTCTCCTTTGTTTCCAGACAGTACACGTTATTATCCCCTATATCCGTAAGCAGTTGCACTAATGCTTGCCCCGAAAAATCAGGAATGTCTGCATAAATTTTAATTGGTTTTACAAAACCAATTAAAGGGTTGGAAATTTCAGTAAATAATGCTTTTGTTGGCTTTTCTGAAATTTCAAGGATATCAATCACCGAGCCAATAAACTGTCCATCAATATAGACTCGTACGTTTTCGATGTAACGCACACTTGATTCGGATGACAAAATAAGAGGCAGATTGCTGATTTGATACTGGTATTTATACAATTCCAGTATCCCTTCATATACAAGCACTCCCTTACCATCCGAAGATTTTTCAAAAGAGATACCTTCAGATGTCTGAATGGTCACCTTTCCAGATTCAAGAGGAACACTCCCCACACCATTATCGTCACAACCAACAACAACAAAAACTAACAAAATGAAAAGATACCGTACCATAGTATAAGTCTCCTGTGTAATGGCAGGTGAAAGGAAATACAACGAACGATTTTGATTGATAAAAATATAGCATATTTTTTACAAAATGTCAACCTTTTCTTAATTTTTTTACCTTTTTTTAGTAAAAAAATAGACCTGTTATACATAATAGGTCTATTTTATATAGTTAAGTAGGGACTTTTTACTCCTCTATTTCACGAGTATTCGTAATTTGAGACGATTGTAGAACAGCTGGGTCAATAGTTGGCTCCTCTAATGGTAGCGGGACATTTGGTTGTTCTTGTTGTTCATATTGCTGGATTAACTCTTCAGCAAGTGGGACAACCACAGCATCTCGAGAGAAATATCTATCAGATGGTTGGTTCAACACAGGGAATCGTAATGCAGGAACCAATAACTCATTTTGTTGACCATTTTGATAGTTCCATGTTTGCATTAAAATTTGATCAGGAGTACCAAGATTGAGTGTTTCTTGTGTAGAACGTCCATCCTCACGATATGCATAAATAGGTCCATAGATTCCCCCACGTTCCGCAATTTTCTTCACTCGATCAAAGTCAGTTACTGCGGTGTATGCAGATGCATCATATACTTGTGCGCGTAAGTTCCATACACCAGATACTCTATTAAGTTGAATGTTTACATTTACCATCATACCAGCTGTATTTCCTGATTGTTCATATACGATTTCACCATTCACCATAAATGGATATCGTACTTGTAAGGTTTCTGGAATATAGTAGTCTGCTTTGTTTGCTGCTAATTCATACCCACGTCTCCAATCATTTATCACTTCTGGTTCTCCATAGGTATCGGTTGCAATACCTCGTTCATCTAAGAATGATTGTGCCATACGAATAATAGTAGCGTCATCTGGAATATCACCAATTGATACACGGTATCTATCAAAACATGCTTGATCACGACAGTCCCGTGCAGGATAACTCCATCTTTGATAGTTTTCACTAATAGACATTGAACCATCCGTAAAATTCAAATTCACAGAGTATCCAAAATCTTTATCTTCAACAAATGAAATGTTTTGAATATCTGTTGCACTAAATGTTTTTAGGTTTGCAAATCCTAAATTGAGAGATTGTACTTGTTGTGCAAGTGAACCACTCCCGCTATTTTTAGTATTTCTACGATACACCGTAAGCTGTTCGTCCACTAAACTCACATCGTCACCTGTATAGGTATATGTGTAGGTATATGGATTTGGATAAATAAGCATTTCAGAAACACCACCGCCTCCACCACCAAAGCCAACAGCTGGTTGGGTTGCAACTGCAAGGTTTTGTGTCGGGGCAGCAACTTTTGCATCTGCATCATCTGAAGCAGTATCTGCCATAACCATTTCTTCAGTTGAGGATTCTAAGGCAACGCCTTTGCCATCTTGCGCAATTAACGAACCAAATGCGTTTGCAGAAACGGATTGCACTTGTGTGTTTTGAGTAAGTGAGGTTGTTGTTGGGCTGTATTGTTGCGTTGCCATAACACCAAGCACCGCAATAATAGCAACTACCGCAACAGCACCACCATAAGTATAGATTGATTGAAATTGTTTCATAGAATGTTGTACACGCTCAAAGAATGATACCGAAGTAGGTTGTTGGGCAAGTATCTGTTTGCGCAACGATTGTGCCCACTCCTTATCAAATTGGGTATCTGGCTTTGCTTTGAGTATGTCTGAAATAATACGCATAAGCATGTCCTCATGTTCTTTCAAACTCGGATCAAGCAGATACACTTCCTTGAGTATGTTATTAATGTTTTTCTCTTGCATATATGTATAACGAAAGTAGCTAAAAAAGGTAACACTAGCGTTGTGTTATGCCTTGGGAGAGAATGAATATAAGTAATGCTAATGCCTCTGCACGTACTTTGCTAATTGCTCGGCTATAGGCAACTTTAACCGACCCTTCTGTTTTACCTAATGTTTCAGCAATTTCTGCATGACTCATGCCTTGCCACAAACGAAGCACCAAAATATCTCGTTGCTCTCCGGTGAGTTGTTGCATGTACTCGGTTATGGTATCTAACTGTGCCCGTACATCAATGTCTCTTTGAATATCATCATCTCCTGAAAGATCCCACACATCATCAATATCTTTTTCCTTTTTCTGGGTACGGTAATGATCAATAACGGTGTTGCGTGCAATGCGATACACCCATGATGAGAACGTTCCCTCGGTTCCATCAAACGTATGTATTTTTTCAAATGCCTTGGTAAATACTACGCTTACTAAATCTTCTGCAGTCTCTTTATGTAACGTTTTGTAGTACACAAAATCATATATCTTTTTGATATATGCGTCATAGAGCACGCCAAAGGCTTGGGTGTCTCCTTGTTTACATTGTGCAATTGCTTGTTCTTCGGTGAGGGGCATACCCTCTTATGATACCACAACTGGCTCCCGAACCAACTGGATACCAAAAGTTTCGAATACTTTAGTTTCAATTTCGCTTGCAAAATCAAGCAATGCTTTGGTGGTCCCCTCTTTATTTACTAAAGCAAGCGCATGGTCTTCCGAAATAGCGACACCATTATGCGTACTCCCTTTGGTAAATCCTGCTTGCTCAATAAGCCATGCTGCAGGAATTTTTATAGCACCATGTTGCTCAAAATGAGGAATATCTGCTGGGTCATTTCCTGTTTGTTTCCACTTTTCTTGTACTGCTACAAAATCCTGTTTGGTGATAATCGGATTCACAAAAAACGAACCACACGATTGGCTGTTTGGATTGTTTGGATCTATTACCATGGATTTTTTTCTACGCAAACCAATAACTGCTTCACGTACTTCGGCAAGAGAAGGATCATGTTGCAATGCTTCGGTAATATTTTTCTTTAATTCTGGATAGACCATGGTCGGTGCGCCATTTTTTTGTAACCGATACGTTACCGATACAACAATGTATCGATTTGCATCGCTCGTTTTAAAACGACTAGTTCGATATCCAAAATGGCATGCTTCGTTTTTAAATATTTTTTCATGTCCGGTATCTCGTTCAATCACTCGTACGTGTTCAATAACTTCTGACACTTCTTGCCCATATGCCCCAACATTTTGAATAGGGGTTGCTCCTACTAATCCAGGAATACCAGATAAACATTCAAGCCCTGCATACCCTTTATCTATGGTGTAAGCCACAAAATCATCCCACGGTTCGCCTGCTCCTGCGGTAATAAGTACTGCTTCTCCTGACTCTTTTTCGGTAATGCCTCGCACGGCTAGCTTGAGTATAACACCGGTGTATCCTTCATCTGGAAAAATAGTATTGCTCCCACCACCAAGCACCCACAAGGGTAGTCCATTGGTTTGTGCGTACTGTAGTGCTTCTTTAATATCTTCTATAGTTTCTGCAACCACAAAATGCTCTGCTTGCCCGCCGAGTTTTATGGTGGTGTGTGGTGCTAATTGTTCTGGGCGTGGTTCCATATGCTGGTATATCTAACCATTAATAAGATCATTGCGAAAGTCTGCTACTTCTTCTTCCATTTCAACATCATCTACAGAAATAGGTACAATGTTGTGAGGTTTCTCTATTTTAAAATAGTGTATCGGTTTTTTTAAGGATTGTGCAATCTTTATTTCGGCTAATACGCCGTTTGATACTGGTCCAAACACCCACAATTCATCCGCTCTTTTTACTAAATTATTGTTACCTTCACGAACTAAATCTCTGTCTACCACATCTAATAAAAAATAATCAAATATCATGAATGGATTAAGGGGTACTCCATGTTTTTCAATAACGAATTTTGAAACAAACATACGATAATAAAAAAGATTTTTGGACATAGCAGTATACACCAAATTTTTATCGTCTGTAAGTTGTAATGCGTCGTGGTTGAAGATCATGCTATTGTTATTTTTTATCAAATCCCAAAGATGCAGAATTAATACAGTAGCGTTTTCCTGTTGGGTTTGGGCCGTCATCAAATACGTGTCCTAAATGTCCGCCACACTGTGCACACACTACTTCTGTTCGTGTCATACCATGGCTGGTATCTTCTTCGAGTTTGATATTTCCTTTATTGATTACATCATAAAAACTTGGCCAACCTGAGCCGGATTCAAACTTGGTGTCTGAAGCAAATAACGGAGTGTTGCATGCTGCACAGGTGTAGGTGCCGTCTTCATGATGATTTACAAAGTCTCCAGTAAATGGAGCTTCTGTTTGTTTTTCAAACAAAATTTTCTTTTGTTCTTCAGTGAGGTGGCTGGTGTCGACACCACACTGGTTATTGTTTTGGTCTGACATAAAACTTTTGTATCCATTGATTAAAATGTTGTTTTATTTCTGCTAAATGTTTTGGATCCCTAAATGTGTGTGGAGCTCCTTCTATAACATATAATTCTTTATCAGCAGGGAGTGCATCATACAACAGTTGTTGATGTTTTGCAGGAGTGCGATCATCTTCAGATCCTACGATTAGGAGAACAGGCATTGTTAATTGATCTACTTTTTCAAGAAGATCGTATTGCAAACGGTCTTCCATGTTTGACCATTTTAATCTTTTCATAACTCCTGGTTTGGAATTACTTTCGGTACTTTTTATACCGGTTCTTTTCCATTCTTCTAGTTCTTTTTTTGGAGTGACTTCCCAACTTAATTTTCCTGAAACAACGGTTGAAATCGGAGCAAGCCCTAAAACTTTCTCAGGATAATTTTCAGCATACAAAGCAGTACAAATTCCCCCAAGACTATGCCCAACCAATACAAAGGGATCTTGATACCATTCTTGACCCTGTGACCAGTTAATTATATCTTCTAAATCACTGTAATATGAAGTAATACTTGCATCTTCCATATTCCCTTCACTTTCTCCGATCGTATGTGCAACATCAAAACTAATAGCAGTAAAACCTTGCTCAAGAAAAGATTCAATAAAAGTACGCACATGAGGTTGCTCTTTAAAACCGCCTTGTCCATGCATCACAAAAACTAATCCTTTTTGATTTTCAGATTGTTCAATAACAACTGCTAACTTATTTCCATCTCGATTAGGAACAAGTACTTTTTCCATATAATACTTTACTCAACTGGCTCAAACACCACAGAACCAGAATCAAATTTCAACAATAATACTAAATTCCCTTCATTAAACATGTACCCTTGTGTTTCTTCAAGCATACCAGTAAACACCGATTCCTGAGAATCACCAATACACGCCTTACGCGTAGCAGCGATTTGTCCAAAAGATAACTCATAGTCCGTTGCCTCGTAGCTACCAAACACATTATTACAATCCGTAGTTGCACCAAAGCGAGCATCATCTTGGAACGTCAACACAAATTTTTCAGGAGCAGTTGGGAGAACCACATCATCATTCGAATACAATGTTTCTTTCCATTGCCATGCAGATTGTGTAAGCGTATTTCCAAGAGCAGGAGTTTTGCTTACCTGTTCAACTAATGTGTACACATACTTGTTCGCATCTGCAGGCACAGAAGCACGTTCGGTACGTTCAACTAACAAGTCATACTCGTATCCTTCCTCAAAATCAAACCCTTGAATCGTGTCGTAAAAATATTCTCCATTTACCACCAAACATTCCATAGGTCCTACACCAACACATTCCTTTTTTTCAGGAGCAACACGAAAGCTTAAAACATTTTCAGGAAGTTGGTTGTTTTTTTGACTCACCATATATCCACCAACTAACAGGATAATAAGTGAAATAATAACGTATGGTAATTTGTGCATATTGAATTATTATTATTTATATTTTAATTAAACTTTTTTACGATGCGGGCAACCAGGCCAACAACACGGGCGACGTTTCCCTGCACTTAATTCCTGAATAGCACGACCCAACCGATGATCACGTGTTTCTTTCTTTTTTGCAGAAGTGATCCAACAAATCCATTCATTACGAGCAAGTGGAGTAATATCCTCCCACGCAATGTGCATCTTTTTGTTTGATTGCAGTGCTTTCTTTAAATCGGTAGATACAGCATGTACAACACCCTGAGATACCAGCTTTTTTGGCATAAAATCTATATATTGTGTAGTTTTTCTTTTAATTGAGCAAATAAATCGTTGGTATCGGTGTAGGTAATAATAGTAACATCTTTATTTCCTGAAACCATTGCTGAAATTCTTTTACTTGCATTCTCTCTAAATAAACACAGAACAGATTTCCCCAGTGCATGTGCTTGCCCAATTTCGTATCCAACACCAATACTGGGAACCGTCACTTCTGCAACAATCACATCACTCTCTCGCAACCAACTCATATCCTCTGTATAAATGTCTATGTCACTCTTTTGAACCTGAACTTCTTTTTCTTCAACATCAGCTTCTCCAATATGCTCGGTTAATACCGTTCCGTATGTTTTCAATTCTTTAATGA
Source organism: uncultured Gammaproteobacteria bacterium (assembly GCA_964611875.1). Taxonomy (GTDB): domain Bacteria; phylum Patescibacteriota; class Patescibacteriia; order UBA2169; family UBA2169; genus CAZTBF01. The sequence goes on along the minus strand of CAZTBF010000002.1, from coordinate 117,804 downwards.
TTGCATAATACAAAGCTTGATCATCTCTCCCTCCACGTATTGAACCTGCAAAATATATCTTCATATTCATTCTCTAAAAATATAACGATGTGCATCTAAAAGAAGTAACACATACCCTAGTTCACTCTACCCCAAAGCAGAAACAAAAAGCAAACATTTTGCACACTTAAGTCAAGTCGACAAACTGAACAAATTATTTTATACTAGACACATGAAAACCACGCAAAAAATTACAAAAGCAATTGTGCCTGTAGCAGGTTTTGGTACACGATTTTTACCTGCAACAAAAGCACAGCCAAAGGAAATGCTCACCTTGGTAGACAAACCGGTGATTCAATACATTATTGAAGAAGCCGTAGCCTCCGGTATTAAAGATATTATTTTAGTTACCGGACAAAACAAACGAGCAATAGAAGATCACTTTGATCGCAATTTTGAATTGGAATACCGATTAAAGCAAAACAAGAAAACAGAAATCTTAAAAGAGATTGATCGCATTTCTCACTTAGCAAACTTTTATTATGTGCGACAAAAAACTCCACTCGGAGATGGACACGCTATTTTGCAAGCACAAGGATTAGTCGGGAAAGATGAATCAGTAGCAGTATTATTTGGGGATGACATTGTAGTTGGTAAAAAGCAACCAGCTTTGAAGCAAATGATAGATGCCTTTGAAAAATATGGTGACCCAATTATCGCTGCCGAACGTGTTCCTAAAAAGGAAGTAAAACACTATGGAATTATGGATGTTATCCAAGGGAAAGGTCGCGCACATGAAATTCAAGCATTAGTAGAAAAACCCGATCCAAAAGATGCGCCTTCAAACCTTGCGGTTATTGGTAAATACATTATTACCCCAGATGTTATGGAAGCACTCGCAACCGCAAAACCAAGCAAAGGTGGCGAAATCAGACTCATTGATGCTTTCCGCACCGTGGTAAAAAAACGAGCACTGTATGCATATGAGTACGAAGGAGAACGCTTTGATTGTGGATCAAAAATAGGATTCCTCAAAGCAACTATACACTTTGCCCTCCAACATAAGGATCTCAAAAAAGAATTTAAAGCGCACCTCAAACAATTGAAACCATAACAAAGCTATGCAAACAAAAACAAAACAATCACTTCTCAAATTACTTTCCATTGCTGTGATACTGCCTCTTATTGGTATTGGTTGCAAAAATGCAGGAACCATTGCACAGGATTCACTCCCGCCAGTAACACTCGAATACTGGCGTGTTTTTGATGATCCAAGTGATTTTACGGATATTATTGCAGGATTCCAGTCTGCTCACCCACATGTACGTATTAACATAAAAAAAATACGGTTTGATGAATATGAAGATGCGGTTATCCGTGCATTAGCAGAAGGAACAGGCCCAGATATTATTTCCGTGCACAGCACATGGATGAAGCAGTACAAAAATATACTTGATCCAATGCCTGCTTCAGCAACCGTACCAACAGCTTTTGCTGATGGAAGAAACGTAAGCATTAAATTACAAACACAACGATTACCAAATGAACGTGATTTACGAAACCTTTTTGTAGATACCGTTGCAGACGATGTAGTAGTTGATGGTGATATTTATGGGTTACCTTTGAGTGTAGATACCATGGTGTTGTACTACAATAGAGCATTACTCAACCAAGCAAATATCGCGACACCACCACGTACGTGGGAAGATTTCAAAGAACATGTAAAACTATTAACCGTGCAAGATCGTGGTGGAAACATTATACAATCAGGAGCACCCTTTGGCGGAAGTAGAAATATCAACCGAGCACCAGATTTAGTTGCATTGCTTATGATGCAAAATGGGGTAACCATGACAAACCAAGAAAACACCGAAGTTACCTTTAACGCAGGGATTGGTAGACGAAACGAAGTAGCACCAAGTGTTGATGCTTTACGTTTTTATACTGATTTTGCTTCCCCTTCTAAAGAAGTATATACCTGGAACGAAACCATGGCAGAGTCGCTCGATGCCTTTACCAATAACCAAGCGGCATACTTCTTTGGGTATAGTTATCATAAACCGTTGATTCATTCTTTGAGCCCTGATTTAGATCTTGGAATAAGCCAAATCCCACAAATTTCTGAAACAGGCCCATACACAAATATTGCAAATTATTGGATTGAAGGGGTTACCAAACAAAGTGAACACAAAAATGAAGCATGGGAGTTTATTCGTTTTGCAACTTCAGAATCGCAAGTACGTTCATATTTAGAAAAAGCACAAACACCAACAGCCTTACGCTCTCTTATTTCAGAACAGCGTAATAACGATGATCTTGCTCCATTTGCAAACCAACTCTTAACTTCGGTAAACTGGTATCATGGTGCTAATGCGGCTGCTATGGAAGAAGCCATGCGTATTATGATATCAGAAGTGCTTACTGGTGCACGAACACCTGATGAAGCAATTGTAAACGCAGTAGAAAGTATTAATGCCAGTTATTAATTTATATTCTGTGTCTATTTCTCTTAAAAAATATAGTGCATTTATTGCAGGGAATATTGTAACAAGTATCTTGCTTCTGGGGGTATTATTTCTTATCCCCGAACCAGCACAAGCAGGTTCGTTAGCACGTATTTGTACGGCAACAGGAAATTGCGGAGTGTGTGATATTGTAGCTACCTTTGTAACCGTAGGAAAATGGCTTATGACCGGTGCTGCAGGTTTGGCTCTTATTGTTATGGTTAATGCGGGCATAACCATGATTACCGCAGCTGGTAATGCAGAAAAAATTGGCGCAGCAAAAAAACATATTTTATGGGCAGTACTGGGTACTATTATTACGTATGCTGCCTTTACGCTTGTGTCTGTTGTTATTCTCTTTATGGTAACACCTTCAAATCTCCTTGATTATGGCGATGAAGGACAAGCAAAAGACTATGCAAATTTAAGTATCTTCTTAGGGGGAACAGCTTGGTATAATATTTGTAATGAAAAAGATTTACAAAACTTTCGAGGAGAAGCAAATGAAAGTAATGTGACCGCAAGTTGTTTATTCTGGGGAGATGGTACCCCCTGTTCTCCGCTCACAGGAAACGAGGGAGATCCAATAAGTATTTGTTACCAAGGATCATGTGTGAGCCCAGCATTAAACAACGACTTACAAGAATGTATTAATCCAACTCCCGCAAATGCTAAAACATGTGTAACAAAAACCTTTACGCAAAAACCGGTAACAAACCCTATTACAGGCAAACCAATACAGTTTGTAAATGCGTGTGATTACTTAGCACAAGTAGACCCATTGTATGCTGATTATAGTTGCGTTATTCCTTCAAGCTGTGAAGATGGCACCATTGAAGAAGGTTTTTGCCCAGGACCAACCTATTGTTGTAAAAGTAAAGAAATCCCAAAATTTAGTTTTAATGGAATAGAAGATGGTGAATATTCTCATGATGAAGCTGTTGCACAACTCGCAGGTACTGTTGCAATAAAAACAGAATGCCTCACCCAAGGACAACGAAACTGTGTTACCTTAGATGGTATTAAAAAAACAACCATCAATATTGTAAATGCAATTGCTGCTAACTGCACGAGTTGTGTTTCAAATGAAATAGTGGTCACAGGAGGAACAGAAACTTTCGCACATACAGGATCATTAAAAGGACATTGGTACGGCTATGCTATAGATTTACGAGCACACAATAATGGACCAGTTGCAACAAACAATTTAAATAGCTACATGTCCAATCTTATGAATGGTGAGTCTTCTAGAGATTTCGATAATTTCTTAGGTACTAACATTAAAGTAAGAATACTCGATGAACGAACAGGCAGTATCAGCAATTATCACTGGCATCTTCAATATCTTGACAATTAACACTAGTACCCACCTTATATGCGCACACTTAAAATAAAAATTATTTCATTATTAGGGATATTGTTGCCTGCTGCACACGCACTTGCTCAGCAAGCAACAGAACCACAAAACCATATTTTAAACCCTCTCGGAAATACTTCGGACGGGGCTCCAGAAATCTATGGACGTATCCTTAAATTTTTACTTGGTTTTACCGGAGTAGGAGCACTTGCTTTTTTTGTTATCGGAGGCATTATGCTCTTACTCTCACGTGGAAACCCAGATAAAGTAAAGGCAGGGAAAGATACTATTGTGTGGGCAATCATAGGTTTGTTTGTTGCATTTAGTAGTTATATTATCCTCCGGTACGTGCTCGAAGTTATTGTAAACCAAGCATAAACTTATCAACATCCATTTTGTCGAAAATGGCAAAATATAGTATACTATACGCATACATAATTATTAAAAGCGTAAGTGCCTAAACATTAAGCACATATACAAAACTATGTTCAAAGGGAAATACAAAAAAATGGGTGCATGGCTTGTAAGCCTTTCACTCTTCGCCGTACTTGCCGCGCCAGCTGTGGTGTTTGGGCAAGTACCAGTGGAAGAAGACTTTGGTCTTCAAAACACTGATTTTCAAAATGTTGGTGTAAACAGTGACCAAGATATTAGAAGTGTTATTGCTTCTATCATTAACATTATTCTTGGATTCTTAGGAATCATTGCTGTTATCATTATTCTTGCAGGTGGTTTTAAATGGATGACCGCAGGTGGTAATGAAGATAGTGTTGCCGCTGCTCGACAAATGATTATCCAAGGTATTATTGGTTTAGTCGTTATCTTTGCTGCATGGGCAATCGCAAGTTTCGTAGTAAGCCAATTACAGAACGCAACAAACATTACGACCTAGTACACATTTCTTTAAAAACCCACTCAGAGTATGAGTGGGTTTTTTGTTTGCTTAGCATATTAATAATTTGGTATACTATACACACTATTACTAATGTATTACCTATGAAACTTTTTTCAAAACAACGATTACTTGCAACAGGTATTTCGTTTTTTGTATTACTTTTTGCAGCAATGCCATTACTTACTCAGGCACAGGCAATTGAACAACCAAAAAACAGAAACTATGGACTCAGCACCGAATTTAGTAATGTCGGAGTTGGTACCAGTAGCAACCTCGAAGGAACTATCGCTGCTATTATTAATATCGTTCTCGGCTTTTTAGGAATTATTGCTGTTGTTATTATTATTTTTGCAGGATTTAAATGGATGACCGCAGGTGGAAACGAAGAGCAGGTAAAATCAGCTCGACAAATGATTTTGCAGGCAATTGCAGGGCTCGTTATTGTCTTTTCTGCATGGATTATCGCAGCTTTTGTTATTAGTAGATTAGGTCAGGCGACCGGCGTATAGTATGAAAATTCTTCTTTCAATACTTCTTTCTTTCACTTTGGTTGTAGGTATCATGCCACTTCAACCAGCATACGCGCAAAACCAATCGGCACAAAACGCCTTAAATTTTTTAGACAAAACAGCTGATAAAGGAGGACTCAACACACCAGGAGGAGACTCACGTGATCGCATTGTTGCTATTATCGGAAATATTATTAATGTAGTACTTGGTTTTGTTGGAATTATCTTCTTTATTCAAATTATGTGGGCAGGTATACGTTGGATGACAGCAGGTGGAAACGAACAAGTTATTGAAGAATCAAAACAAACGCTCAAAGCATCCGTAATTGGTATTGTTATTGCCCTTTCTGCCTTCCTCATTACCAACTTTGTTTTGGTACAAGTCCGAAGAGTAGTTACCACAACATATATAGAAACTAATTTCATTCCACATGTTTAATGTTTTACGCACATTTTTTGCAAGTATAGTTTCCCTTACGCTTGTCTGTGCATTGGTTATGCCTGTTGTTATACATGCACAAACTGATCCAGCACTTGAGACAGCAGAACAAAGTATTAAAGATATCGGAAAACAAACAGGACTCCTACAAGACGGTAAATATATAGAAGGTTCAGATGATAAAGCAAACGAAAAATTTATTGAACGCTTTTCTCGTATTGTAAATATTGTATTAGGTGCTGTTGGTATTTTAGCTGCAACATACCTTATTTATTCTGGTATTATGTGGATTACTGCAGGTGGTAACGAAGATCAAATAACCAAATCAAAACAAGGAATACAAAACGCAGTTATTGGTATTGCAATTATATTTTTAGGATTTATCGTTGTTAATTTTGTTATCGCTCGAGTTATTGGAGCGGTACAAGGAGTTTAATTTTTATGTTTAAAAAAATACTTTTTTTTAGTGTAAGTCTAAGTATGGCTGTAGGTCTACTCTTCCCTACACCTACATTTGCACAAGCAACTGGTGGTGTTGCTGAACTACAAGGGAACTTACAAGGTTTTGGGAATAATACAGGACTTGGAACAAATGATGCACAAAAGGACCAAGATCTCTACGGTAAGATTGCAGCGGTACTCAATATTATTCTTGGCTTTTTAGGCATTATTGCCGTTATTATGATTATTACCGCAGGGTTTAAATGGATGACCGCAGGTGGGAACGAGGATACAGTAAAGCAAGCACGAGACAATATTCGTAATGCTGTAATTGGTTTAGGGATTGTACTAGCCTCGTATATTATAGTGAATTTTGCTGTGACGCAGATAGGTAGAGCAGTAAAAGATGGCACATCTACGAATCCTAATGCAGCAACAACAAATATTCCACAAGGACAAACAGGTACTCAAGGAGGAGTACAATATAATTGTCCTGAAAACTACGTATTTGATGCAAATGCAGGTGGTTGTATTGAAGGAATATAAAGAATATAAAAAAAGAAAGCCGTTCAATCCCTGAACGGCTTTTTTAATATCATCTCCAATATATCCCCTCAACATAGCCAGATTCTTTAAATCGATCATGTCCAATAATAATTCGAAATCCAACGGACTGTCTATTAAGAAAAAGGTTTGAAGAAATATCACTTATTAAATGTACAAACTGGAGCACGGTACACTTGTTGTCTCCTGTTTTGAATTTAACAAATACTTTTACAATAGGTGGGTATGAAACAAAAGGAGACAACGTTCCTCCAGATGCAAGTCTGTATGTTCCAGAAATTCCTTCGATCTGAACAAAAATTGAATCAGAAAAGGTATTCTGAATTCCTCCAACAAGTGATGTACCGACAGCTATCGAATCCATATGAGACAACACGCCCCGATTAATACGAGCACGCATTGTATCTGCTTCAATCTGATGTATTAAAGGAATTCGATATTCTTTGTCAGGGAGAGCAATTTTTGCTTTTTTGACGTGTTTAGCATGGTTATCAATATGCACTTCTCGACGAGTAAAGGTAACAAAAGCATCTTTTTCCTTCACTTTTATATATACAGAACCTAATCCTGAAACTTCATACTTTTTGCCTTTTACCTTAAACACGTGTGGGTACGGAAACAAATTTCTAATTTTAACCAACACTTCGCTTTTCCCTACTTTTTTTGACTGAGCCTCTTGAACAAACAAAACAGAAACAGACAAAAAAACAAACAGAAACATCAGTACATGTTTCATCTCACTCTCCTTTGAAGATATTTGCTAAATGATTAATATTTTAAGAACGTTTTTTGGCTAACTTATTCTTTAATTATGGCATATTTTGCAAAATTAGTCAATATTTGTATATAAAAATTTCCCTAAAAAAAGACAAAAAATGTTGATTTTTATCGCTTTTTTTGGTATTCTGACCTATGTAATTAAGTATTCTTTCTCCTATGTCAGGACACTCCAAATGGCACTCAATTAAACATCAAAAAGCAGCCGCAGACGCAAAAAAAGGTGCAATTTTTACTAAAATGGCACGCAATATCACCATGGCAGTAAAAAAAGGAGGCCCAGACCCAGAAACGAACTTCTCCCTCCGTGTTGCAATAGATCAAGCAAAATCAGTAAATGTACCAAAAGATAACATAGAGCGTGCAATCAAACGTGGAAGTGGAGAAGATAACGAAGCACAACTCCAAGAAACCATGTTCGAAGGCTATGCTCCAGGCGGAGTAGCTATTTTGATACAAACAGTAACCGATAACAACAATAGAACAGTATCCGACGTTCGACACACCTTATCCAAACATGGCGGTTCCTTAGGCGAAAGTGGCTCAGTTATGTGGAACTTTGAACAAAAAGGCGTTATCCGCATAGAAAACGAACACATAACAGGAGACACCGATGCATTTGAACTCGAAGCAATAGAAGCAGGCGCAGATGATATACAAGAAGAAGGTGGTGTAACCATGATCACCACCGAACCAAAAAACCTACAAACACTCCGTGAAAAAGTAGCAACCCTAGTTTCTGACATCGATTACTCAGGTGTTGAATTTATTGCAAAAAATACCGTGGAAGTAGATGATGAACAACATAAAAAACTTGAAAACCTTACAGATGCACTCGATGAGCTCGATGATGTAACAGAATTTTATACCAATGCAATTTAAAAAACTCCAAATCACAGGTGTGAGTACATGTATATATACATTAATAAGCTTGCCGTGCCGAAGCTTTAGCGAAGGCTGGTAATTTGTAGAACTATGATTATTCTTGGTATTGATCCAGGTATTGCAGACACCGGTTATGGCGTTATAGATACAGCCAATAATACCACACGCATGATTACGTATGGGAGTATCAAAACAAAAGCAGGCATGCCATTACCACAACGACTCGAACTCCTCTACCAAGAATTACAGACTATTATTGCAACATATACGCCCGAACATATTGCAGTAGAAGAACTCTTCTTCGCAAAAAATACGAAAACAGCACTTACGGTGAGCCAAGCACGGGGGGTTATCCTTCTTCTTGCACAACAGTCACATGCAATTGTTCGTGAATTTACTCCACTACAAATTAAACAAGCACTCACTGGCTACGGCAGAGCAGATAAAAATCAAATACAACAAATGGTAAAAATGTTACTTAAACTCAAAGAAGTGCCAAAGCCAGATGATGCAGCTGATGCACTTGCCATAGCCTTGTGTGCAGCACAAACAACACACTTCGCATAAGTAGTATGCCAATAAAAAAACCACTTACTATTGTAACCATTTCAGCAGAGACAGCCCCTTTTTCAAAAGCGGGAGGACTTGGTGATGTTGCACGTTCACTCCCTAAGGCACTCAAACGTGCAGGGCACAACGTTATTGCCATTACCCCATTGCATGGTGTAGTTGACGTAAAAAAACATCAACTCAAAAAAATGGGAAACAATATCCCAGTGGTTATGGATGAAACAAAAACGCTTACGTTTGACTACTATCGTGGGTATTTAATGCATGGATTACCCGTATATTTTATTGATCACCCTGCATTTTTTTTAAATCTAAAAACTATTTATGGTGCAAAAAATGGTAATGAACGATTCTTCTTTTTTAATCTTGCGTGTTTAGAGCTTATAGAGCAGCTGGGTATTGAACCAGATGTTATACATTGTAACGATTGGCATACGGGGTTAATTCCATATTTTATAACCAAGCGTCACAAACAATTTCCACACGCAAGTAAAGCAGCAACACTGTACACTATTCATAACTTGTTGTTCCAAATGGGGCACCCTAAAGGTCCAAAACAAACGAGAGATACTGGATACACTCGATTACCTCGTTTTACCGATGAAGCAGGTATACAAAAAATAAATTTTGCTAAGCGTGCCATTATTCATGCAGACATTATTAACGCCGTGTCTGAACAGTATGCGAAAGAAATCATGACACCAAAATTTGGCGAGGATCTTAATCGCATTTTGCACAACAGAAAAAAAAGAGTATTTGGAATTGTGAATGGTATTGACTACGATGTATTTAATCCAAAAAAAGATCCTGATATTACCAAGCATTATGACTATACCTCTCTTGATAAAAAAGCCGCAAACAAAAAAGCATTACAAAAAGCTTGCAAACTCCCTCAAGATGAAAACATCCCCCTTCTTGGTATGGCAACACGTATAACAGAACAAAAAGGATTTAATCTTTTTATGGATATTGCAGAAGATCTTTTCAGACAAGAGGTACAACTCGTTATTGCAGGAACAGGCGACAAACAATATGAGACTTTTTTTAAAAAGCTCATGAAACAGTACCCAAAAAAAGTGTGTGCACACCTATCATTTGATACAAAAAAAGCAGCACAAATTTATGCTGGTTCAGATATTTTTCTTATGCCCTCTCGTTTTGAGCCATGTGGACTTGGCCAACTTATTAGTATGCGATACGGGTCAGTCCCGGTGGTGCATGGAGTTGGTGGGCTCGTTGATACCGTAACGGATTTTGATCCAGAAACACAAACAGGGAATGGCTTTGTTTTTCAAAGGTACCATGCTCATGACTTTTTAATTGCACTCATACGTGCTTGCGAATCGTTTAAACACAAAGAGACATGGAAAAAACTAGTAGAGCGTGGAATGAAACAATCAAACTCATGGGAAATTCCAGCAGAAAAATACATTTCACTCTATAAAAAAGCTATCAAAGTAGCCGCTCGTTCGTAATTATATGCATATGTCAATTGAAAAACTTTTTGATCCAACATTCGCACAGCAGTATTTAACACAATATATTCCAAAGGAAAAGCAAAAAAATATTTCATTTGATGATTTGACAATTACCCCAATAAAACGTACAATAAGAGCACATTTTTACCACATTGTCTTACGTTTTGATTCGGTTTCTTTTCATGAAAAACCGATTTTTTTATCCGCACATTCACACGAAGATAGAAGTAAAGCACTCGAGGCACTTGCATTCATTAGTACACACAACGTACCAGACGCATCACTCGTACTTCCAGAACCACTTTTTTTTGAACCAGCACTTAAAGCATTTGCATATCGAGGTTTGGATGGAAAAAGTTTCTACGAATATCTCACACAACCGGCATATCCGTTGGAACCATTTCTTGAAAAAGCAGCACAATGGATTGCGTTTCTACACACTATTCCAACAAAGAACGCACACAACTTTAATCCAGAAAATAGTCGTATTGAAACAACCGTTCCAGGGCCAGCTCACTATCTTCCCAAAATTAAAAAATTATTTCCAAAAGAATTCCCTGTTTTTAAAGAAACACTTGATACTCTCATTGCTTTTGAAAAAGCAAACATAGCACAGATAGATACTCTCTCAGTAATACACGGCGATTTTCATCCAGAAAATATTATCATTGCACCAGATGAACAGGATATCTCAGTGATTGATTTTACAGACATCTGTTTAGCAGATTGGGCACGTGATATTGGAAGTTTTATTCAACAAATCGGTTTTATGGGGCAAGGGCATCGTTCAAAAGAACATGTTGCACATATCCAAACATATTTTGTTGACGCCTACACCTCATTACGAAATATACGTATTGATACAGACACACAAAAAAGAATAAACGCATACCATGCTTGGGCAGCACTTCGTAGTTCGATATACTTCTTTAGTAAAAAAGATGCAGAACCTCAAGCAGGAAAACAAGTACTCAATGAAGCACAAACGTTGGTACACTCACTATGAATCAAAAATCATTACAACGAATTCAAGAAAAACTAACATCTGTACAGTTAGTGCCACAGATACAGCCTACAGACAAACAGTTTGAAAACAAACCATACTACACATCACTCGTTACCGATCCCCAAGGACGAACGTGTTTTTTTAAAGCATCAATTACAGAAGATGAAACAGTATTGGATACGCTTGCAAAAGAAATAGCAGTACTCAAACAAATTGATACACTAAAAAATGGGAATCATGTAGAAATTCCTCGCATGATAAAAGGTCGTGCAACAAAACATTTTGTGTGGCACGTACGAGAGTATTTAGAGGGAACCCCACTCGGAACATGGCACACTGGTTTTACTAAAGACATTTTAGAAAACCAACAATATGCAAAAAAACTTGCGTTAGGGATCTATTATTTACAGATGAATCTTCTTACCCTTGGAGACTCACGAACATTACCCACACGAAAATGTGAACCCATTCAAAAATATACCAACGCACTTGCACAAGAGGCAAAAAGCGCACGACTTATCGACGAAAAAACGGCCCAGCGTATAGAAAAAAAGGTAGCAGCATCATGTCCACAGGAAACACTCGTATTTAACCACGGGATGCTTCTCCCTGAAAAAATCCTAGCAAAGAAACAAACCGTTTGCCTTATTGATTGGCGATCTGCAACCATGAGTAATCCAGCATTTGACATCGGAACAGTATGGGCATATGCAGTACGCAACCCTGAATGGCAAAAAGCATTTGTTGAAGCATACCTCAACCTCTCCACGAACGGTGCAATTGTGGTACAATATCTAGAGATGGAAAAAATACGACAGTTGCTTACTACACTTCTTAAATTTAAACATGAATCACGTATTAGCCACATAAAAGGCGAAAAGAAAAAGTTTTATACAACAACAAAAAAGACATTATTGTCTCTTCTATGAATATAGGTATTATTTGTTACCCAAGTTACGGTGGAAGTGGTGGATTTGCCACTGCTCTTGCAAAAGAACTTGCCCATAAAGGGCACAACATGCACATTATAAGTTATGATGTGCCTTTTAAGTTAAGTGAGGAATGGCCAAAAAACCTACATTTTCATAAAGTAGATATTTCTGATTACCCACTATTCAATGGTTCACCATATACTATTGCACTCACCAATAAAATTGCAGAAGTTACCACAGATGAAAAGCTAGATATTTTACACTCTCATTATGCACTCCCTCATGCCGTTGCTGTTTCAATGGCAAAAAAAATGATTCGTAGAAAAGTAAAAACAGTTACGACCTTACATGGTACTGATGCAACCATTATGGGTAAAGACGATAGCATGAATAAAGCATTGTCATATGCCATTCTTGAAAGCGATGCGATCACCACGGTATCGGATTCGCTTTCACGAGAAGCAAAACAAAATTATAATCTCAAAACATTGCCACATGTTATTTATAACTTTGTAACAACGGAAAAAATAGCACAATCAAAACTCAAAAGTTTGCGTAGTGTGTTTGCAGATCCAGAAGAACGTATACTGATTCATGTTTCTAATTTCCGACCAGTAAAACGTGTTGCCGATGTTATTAAAATTTTTGCAGAGGTACAAAAAGAAGTACCTGCAAAATTACTCTTAGTGGGAGATGGGCCAGATTTAGCAAAAACAAAGCGAAGTGTACGCAGACGCAAACTTGAGGATAAAGTACACTTTTTAGGTTTTCAACTCGATATTCCTAAATTACTCTCTCTTTCTGATATTTTCTTACTTCCATCACAAAAAGAAGGATTTAACCTATCAGCACTTGAAGCAATGTCATGTGGTGTACCTATTATTGGTTCAAACACCCTTGGTATGACAGAGATGGTTACTGAAAATAAAAGTGGTATTCTCTCTCGTATCGGGAACACCAAACAAATGGCTAAAAATGCTATTGAGTTACTGCAGGAAAAAGAAAAATGGCTCACCCTATCTATAAATGGTATCCGCTCTGTAAAAACACAGTATCGTCCCGAGCATATTGTTCCACAATACGAGGAAGTATATAGACAAGTACTCAAAAAAAAGTAACAATGTTATACTTAAAACAGGCATACAGCCTGTTTTTAAGTATCAAACACTATGCGCAAAAAATTACACATTGCTTTATTAGGGAATGCTCACAAAGAACATCCTGCTCCAAAAGGAGCGGTATTTGCACCAGGAAGAATCGCAACAGATCTTGCCGATGGATTAGTTGCACGAGGACATAACGTTGATTTATATGCGCCAAAAGGATCAAAAACAAGAGCACGTTTAATCGATTTTTCTCTTCCTTCTGTGTATCGTATGTATGATAAAAATATTGGTCTTGATTCTGCACAGTATACAAGAGCCTTTGTACAAATTGATCTCCTTAATATTACCAATGCAATACAGAAGCTCAATAAAGGTACGTATGATATTGTACACACACATGATATTCGCAATGCTGTAACACTGGCATCTTTTGCAGAGAAACCACTCATACATACTCTTCACACCGTCATACAAAAAAAAGACATTTCACCGTTTCAAAAAAAAGCATTACAGCAATACAAAAAAAATAATAAGTACATCACTATAAGTCCTCGACAAAAATCATTGTTAGATGCAACACTATTTCCCTCTTTTGCAACTATTCCACATGGTATTGATATTGGGTCATATACATACACACACAAAGCAGGTACGTATGCATTATTTGTTGGACGCATGACAGCAGAAAAAGGAGTACATATTGCTATTCAAGCATGTAAAAAAGCACAAAAAAAATTGCTTCTTGTTGGCAATATACCAAGTGATAAGGCATCTCACAGATATTGGAACACACAGATTAAACCACATCTTTCAAAAAATGTTGTGTATGAAGGACACAAAACACCAAAACAGGTTCGATCATATTTCAAAAAAGCAGAAGTGGTATTATTCCCTTCACAAGTAGAAGAATCTTTTGGATTAGTGCCTCTAGAAGCTCTGGCATCAGGAACACCTGTTATTGCATATACAACAGGCATTACCCCAATACTTATTTCCCATGGGGAAAATGGCTTTATTGTTTCTTCGCCAAAACAAATGGCTCAAGCACTCTCTCGTATAGATACGATTGACAGAGCAACCTGTCGCCATTCAGTAGAACAAACATATTCTATTGAGCATATGGTTGCACAGTATGAGCAAGCCTATTATACACTCATTTCATAGTATGAATATTGCACTTTTTTGCACAACAGCAGATACTTTGCCCCCAACCACAGATACAATACATGCACCTCTGTGGCTTACCTATCATCTTGCAGAACAACTTACAAAAAAAGGTCATAGCGTAACCCTATACACCATCGCAGGATCAAAAGTACACACACAGACCATAACGCTTCCGTTAACCAATTGGAAAAAAAATACCGTCGCACAAACAATTCTTGAAGAAGGTCTTGTTGGCACCCATAGACGAATGTTGTTCATGAATGATCAAACTGCATTACTTGAAGCATATTCTCATAAACAACATGATCTTATTCATGCACATACAGAACTTGCCCTTCCTCTTGCAGCACTTGCAACAACACCAACACTTGTTACCTATCATTCACAGCAAAATAGTTACTATGAAAAACTATTTGCATATTATAAAAAGAATTTCTCTCATATTCATTTTAATGCATTAAGTAGGGGTCACGCACGCCAAGCAAAAAAAGTCACCTTCACTGATGTTGTATATAATGGTATTGATCTTAACCAATTTACCTTTAACAAAAAAGGAGGCGCGTATGCACTCTTTGCAGGACGGCTCATAAAAGAGAAAGGCCCAGATGATGCTATTGCGGTTGCACAAGCATGCAATATTCAATTACAACTCATTGGAAGTACCTTTACAGCAAAAGGAGCACCCGCATTATTTTGGGGAAATAAGGTGCGTCCTCACTTTTCAAAAAACATTCAGTACAAAGGAATGATCCCGCATACAGAAATAGCAACATACTACCAAAAGGCAAAAGTACTCCTTATGCCCGATAAAATTGAAGAAGCCTTTGGGTTAGTTATGGTAGAAGCAATGGCTTGTGGAACACCCGTCATTGCCTATAATATTGGATCTATCCCTGAAATTGTTAAACATACCGTAACAGGATATATTGTACGGAATAAAAGGGAAATGATGAGCGCAGTCAAAAAGCTCTATGCAATGCCATCAGATGCATACGAAGATATGCGCAGATCGTGTAGGGAGCATGTTGAAAAAAACTTTTCAATAGATACTATGGTCACCCAATACGAAAAGCTATACAAAAAAATAATATAACATACACCTATGCTTAGAAAAAAACAAAAATCAGAATTACGTAAAGATTACGTGCAAGAAAAATATGTTATTATTGCACCACGCAGAGATATTCGTCCACACGATATAGAAGTTCCACATAGAATAAAAGCCTATGAAAAACCAGAAGACTCAGTTTTTCATCCCAAAAATGTAAAAAATAAAAAAGCGACATTAACCATAGGATCAGAGGAAAACTGGCGCATTAAAGTTATTCCAAACGATTTTCCGGCAATTACACTAGACAACCCAAAAGCATATGGGGTCCAAGAAGTTATTATTGAAACACCAGATCCAAACGCACAGCTTGAAGATCTTTCCGTGTCACACATAGCAGAGCTCCTTGATGCATATGCACAACGTACAAGTGAAATTCAAAAAATGGATAATATTCAATATATTATCATCTTTAAAAATAATGGAGGTAAGGCAGGAGCTTCTATTCAGCATTCTCACTCACAAATTTATGCAACCGATTTTATTCCACCACATTTAATGGATAAATCACACAGAATGCTTACGTATAAATTAAAACACGGAAAAGAAGTGTATCATGATGTGATTGAAAAAGAGATGAAAAGTCCGCGTAAAGTATGGGAAGACAAACACATTGCATGCTTTACGCCATATGCATCTATGCACAATTATGAATGTTGGATTATCCCAAAGCGACACGTTGATAACATTACCGAACTTACCAAAGTAGAAAAAAAATCCTTTGCAAAAATATTAAAGCACGTGCTTGGTAAGATAGATGCACTTGGGCTATCGTACAACTACTATTTTCACCAAGTAATTCATGATGAAAACCAACATTTGTATATGAAAGTTACTCCCCGTGGTCAGTTTTGGGCGGGTATGGAAATTGGATCAGGTGTGGTAGTAAATTCTATTTCACCAGAAGATGCGGCAAAGTTTTATCGGAAGGGATTGAAATAAATAAAAAAACGGGGTATGTAGGGGTAGAAAATTTTCTACCCCTACATACCCCGTTTTTTTATTTACGCTATTTCTACAAACTTTCGTTTTCCAACCTGCACAATCATTCCTGATTGCACATCCACCTCACCACCCCATTCGGTAATCACTTCATCGTTAATACGCACACCCCCTTGGGCAACTAATCGCTTTGCTTCTGATTTGGATTGTGCAAGTTCAAGCTCTACCAATAGTTCATCTATTTTTTTTGTGCCTGATACTTTTTTCTTTTCAATATCATCTGGTTTACCGCCTTTTGAAAATACTTCTGCAAAGTTTTTTTCTGCAGCATCAGCGTCTTTTTCAGAATGGTACTGTGTTACTATTTCTTTTGCTAAGCGCACTTTTGCATCTTTTGGATTATCCCCATTGCGAATACCTTGCATCATTTGATCTATATCTTCCATTGGTACATCTGTACACAATACAAAATACTTTTCTACTAAATCATCATGTAAGGACATTATTTTTCCAAACATGTCGTTTGGTTCGTCCGTAATATCAACGCTGTTGTTGTATGATTTACTCATCTTGCGTCCATCTAACCCCTCGATGAGCGGAGTGGTCACCACATGCTTTTCTTTATTCTTGTATGCTTTAAGCAATGTTCTACCGGCAAGCATGTTGAATAGTTGATCATTGCCTCCTATTTCTACATCTACATCCATGTGGACAGAGTCATACCCTTGCATGAGTGGATATAAAAACTCGTGTAACCCAATAGGTTTACCTTCTTCTAAACGTTTTTGGTACATGTCGCGCTCGATCATTTGTTGCACGGTAAACTCTTGTGCCAATTTTACAATATCTTCAAAAGATAATTTTGAAAGCCAATCGCCATTGTATAAAATTTCTGCCTTTGAAAAATCCAAAATCTTACTTGCTTGTTCTTTAAATGTTGTAAAGTTTGATTCTATTTCTTCTTTGGTCATTACTTTGCGCATGGCATCTTTATCTGAGGTGTCTCCAATGAGTGCGGTAAATGAGCCAACAAGAAAAATAACGTGGTGTCCTGCATTCTGAAAATCACGTAATTTACGTAATGGCACGGCGTTTCCAAGGGTGATTCTATTTGAGGTTGGATCAACACCAAGATACACTCGAAGCTTTTTCCCTGATTCGAGTAATGCTTCAAGATCTTTTCGTACAACGACGTCTTGCACGCCTCTTTCGAGTAATTGTTTTATGTGTGGGTCTTTTGTTGGCATAATACTCACCTATGGTAGCTTATTTATTGTAATTATTCAATAAAAAAAGCGAAAACAATACGTTCTCGCTTTAGGTTAGAGTGATTGTACACTCACCTCTATGAATTCTGTTTCTTCGGTACACGACACACATCGACCCACCTGAAAATACTGATCAGGGAAGGAGCAAGCATCATCACCTGCTATAGAAAGAAGACCTTGCTTCCCCTCCTCTGTTACTGAGTGGTATGCACCACATCCAGTACAAAAAACATGAGCAACTTCGGTAGCTTCCAAAGGTGTTTGGATCTTTTCGTGATCAACAGTATGACCACCAGATGCCGTACGTCTTGTTGAATTACCAAAAAGCTTTTGAGCAATAACCTTATCAGTGTCCATATTAACCTTTCTTTTTAGATGCAATAACACTTTTTATATGTTGAATAATATCTTTTGCAGCAGTTGTAAGAACATCTTGATACTCTTCTGCATCAACTTGCTTATCAATACCGTCAGAAGGAACAAGAATAATAACATCAGCCTTATATCCTTCTGCTTTTTGTGGATTAGCGGTAACATCAAGCGTTACTATGATAGTTTGTCCATCAATATCACATTCAATAAAACCATCAACTCCATGCTTTTTGTCTAGTATGGATCCTATTGCTGTATAAAAGCGAACATGCTCGTATGCTTCAGGTGAAAATTCCTCAGCAATAGTTGCATGTAAGTCATTTGCAAAAGAAGGATCTGGATCAGTTGGGTCACTTTCACCCTGAAGATTACGTACTTCTCTCATTGCAGAGTGATACGATAAATAGCTCTCATGTCCTGATTCCTTTTTTTCAGATTCAACTTTATGAGTATCACCAAATAATTCAGATTCTATGGTATGTCCAGTGATACCAAAACGTGGACCAAATTCTCGCATAAAAAAATATTAATATGTATACAGTATACCTATTTGCAATATAAGGAACAAGACAATATTTATAACATATATTTATAAAATTGTCAACTTTTATTGAAAAAAACCCTTTTTAGGACTATAATTAAGCCATTCACAATACTAAATAGTCAAGATGCCAATTCCACATTTACGCCATAGCAAATCATGGCGAGACAAGCATAGCAAACCAGCAAAACGCAGAACAAGCAAACGCAGTACACCAACACACTCAGAATCATCAAATGCTGGATCTTCCCCAAAAGGTAAAAAGCCTAACTTCAAACAATTATTCAAAACATCCCTCCCGTACCTATTCATCGCAGGAGCGTTGGGCGTACTTTTAATACTCGTACTCTTTGCATGGTACTCACGAGACTTACCACGACCAGATAAAATTATCGATCGCTCAGTAGCACAGTCAACCAAAATTTACGACAAAACAGGAGAACACTTGTTATTCGAAGCATTTGGCACCGAACGAAGAACCATTATTCCTTTGGAAGACATTCCAGAATACGTAAAAATGGCAACTATTTTAGTAGAAGATAAAAATTTCTACACTCACAATGGTTTTGATATCAAAGGTATTATTCGTGCGGTATTTAAAAACATTCTCGCAGGAAGAAAAGCAGAAGGAGGATCCACCCTTACCCAACAGTTAGTAAAAAACGCAATTCTTACCACCGAAAAAGCATATTCTCGTAAAATAAAGGAAGTAGTACTTTCGTATCAAATAGAAAACAAATTTTCTAAGGACCAGATTCTACAACTCTATTATAACGAAATCCCTTATGGTTCAAATGCGTACGGTATTGAATCAGCAAGCCAATTTTACTTTGCAAAATCAGCAAAAGACTTAAGTATTGCAGAAGGAGCAACCATAGCAGCACTCCCAAAAGCACCGACCTATTACTCACCATACGGAAGCCATGTAGCAGATTTAATGGGACGCAAAAATTTAATTATTGGATTGCTTGAAGAAAATAATGTAATTACCAAAGACGAAGCAGAAGAAGCACGTGCAGAAGAGCTAACCTTTGCAGAACGCAACAACTCGCTCCAAGCACCACACTTTGTTATTTGGGTGCGCGAACAACTTGCAGAAGAATACGGAGAACGCGAAGTAGAACAAGGTGGATTACGTGTCATCACCACGCTCGACTGGGACATGCAACACAAAGCAGAAGCAGCTGTTGAAGAATACGCAGAAAGCAATGAAGAAAACTACGATGCAACCAATGCGTCCCTTGTTGCAATGGATCCAAAAAACGGACACATTATTGCCATGGTAGGATCACGTGACTACTTTGATACAGATAACGAGGGAAACTTTAACGTAGCCGTACAAGGAAACAGACAACCTGGTTCATCCTTTAAACCATTTGTCTATGCAGTAGGTTTTGAAAAAGGATATACCGATAAAACAACACTTTGGGACGTAGTAACCGAATTTGGAGAAAAGGCAGATGGCGAACAATACGAACCAAAAAACTACGACCTCGAAGAGCATGGTCCAGTTTCAGTACGTGAGGCACTTGCAGGTTCTATGAACATTCCTGCAGTAAAAATGTTATACCTCGTGGGTGCACGTAACGTGATTAAAAAAGCACAAGCGCTTGGGTATACTACTTTGACTGATCCAGAACGATACGGCTTATCATTAGTGCTTGGTGGGGCAGAAGTAACACTACTCGAACACACCAATGCATATGCAACGCTTGCAAACAGAGGTGTCCGGCACGAACCAGTTGCAATTATTAAAGTAGAAGATAAAAACGGAAAAACCCTACAAGAGTACGAAGAAGAAGATGGCGAAAAAGTATTTGAAGAAGAAATTGTAGACCTCCTAACAGATGTACTTTCAGACAATAATGCACGTTCACCATACTTTGGTGCAGTAAACAACCTCACGCTCGGAAGCAGACCAGTTGCTGGAAAAACAGGAACAACCAACGATTACAAAGATGCATGGATGATGGGATACACCCCTTCACTTGCAGCTGGTGTATGGGTAGGGAATAACGACTTTGGACAATCCATGCGCAGAGGTGCGGGAGGTTCGCGTGTTGCAGCTCCAATTTGGAACCGTTTTATGCGTACCGCACTTGAAGACACAGACATTGAATACTTTGAAGAACCAAACTTTGAATATCCAGAAAAGCCAATTCTACGCGGTGATTTACAAGAAGGTACCCCAGTAAAAATTGATAGAGCTTCTGGGTTACTTGCAACAGAGCTTACACCTGAATCCTTTATAGAAGAAAAAAATTACCGTATTGGACACTCTATTTTATACTATGTAAAAATTCCTGATCCAAAAGGAAGTATTCCAGAACCGCATGAACGTGATAATCAGTACGACATGTGGGAAAAAGCAGTACAACGGTGGATAGAAGAGGAAGAATGGGAATCAGAAGAAGGGGAACCCCCAACAGAAGAAGACAATCTACATGTATTTGAAAACATTCCATCCGTAAGTATTCTGTCCCCAAGAGATGGTGAAACAGTAAGCGGAGATATTATCACCTTCCGAGTAGAAGCAGATGCACCACGTGGTGTCTCTCGTGTAGAGTTTTTGGTAGATGGCGAAGTAGTTGCTGAATCACGAAGCAACCCTTATGTCGGAAGATACATTCCAAATCCAAACCAACCCAACGGGTTCCACACCATGCAAGCTATTGCCTATGATGATATCGATAACTCTGCCTCAGCAGAAATCACCTTTAACCTCTTTTTAGAAAAAACAAATCTTTCAGTAAGTTGGAGCGAACCCCGCAACAATGTAGCACTAGATGAATCCGATTTCCCTATTGCAATTTCACTCACCTTACCAAGTACAGATTTACAAAAGGTAGATGTATACTACGCACCGGAAAATAATCTTTCACAGTACACACTGCTCCAAACTTTTAGTGGAGTATCCGGCACCATTCGCCCACGATGGACATCCCCACCAGATGCAAGTGGCACCTACGAAATATACGCTGTACTCTGGGATACCGAAAACAAACCACACAGGGTAGATGGCATAACCGTTGAGGTAACGGTTGATGAAGAGTAAAGAAAAAGAGGACACTATAGTGTTCTCTTTTTTACGATAAAAATTTTAATTGAGCAACCGCATGCGGACCACATGATTCCGCAAGTGCTTTTAAAATATCTTGTTCGTACAATTTTAATTCATTTGAAACAGCGCTCGAAAGAACCGCAACCCATAAGGCGCGATCCTTAATATATACGGCATGACATTTTTCAGAAGCAGTACCTAAAATATGTTGTGCAACGGTTTGAAATTCTTCACAAATCATTGCATCGGTAATAGCTTGTTTAATGCCAGCTTTTTGTAAGTTTTGAGGGAGAAGATCTCCAAAGGCGTTCCACATACACCTATTGTATCATGCTATTGTTTAATCGGCATTACCAAATACACATAGTCATCACCCTTTTGTGGCACAAATAAACCAGGGCTACTTCCATTTGTTAATTTAATCATTACCTCTGAAGTGCCAAGAGCATGGAGTCCATCTAATACATAGCGATAATCAAAAATAATATCAACATCATTACCTTCTATCTTTGCAGGCACCTCAATCACATTTTCTCCCACTTGCGAAGCAGAAGCAGACACTAAAATTTTATCCGAAGAAAATTGGAAAGACACATGATTCAGACCTTGTTTACAAAACAAACTTGCAGATTTAATCGCACGTACCAAAGGTTCGGTATCAATAGTAACCGTCGTATTGCTTGAAACAGGAATAATCTCTCGGTAATCAGGGAATGTTCCGGTAATGACTCGAGAAATAAGTTCAACATCTTCTATAGCAAAAAGTACTTGGTTATCGGTAACCGTAATTTTTAACGCACCTTCTGCATGCCCTACAATACGTGCAAGTTCTTGCATGGTTCGCATAGGAACAATAGTCGTCAGTGGTTCTGCAACTTCTGATTGTAATTCTATTTTTCGCTCAGCCAAACGGTAACTATCGGTACCAACTAAGGTTAGCGAATTTTTAACCACAGAAAGCAATACTCCAGAAATTTCAGGTCTACTATCTGAAAGCGATACCGCAAACAGCACTTGGCTCAAGGCTTCTCTAAAATCCTTACCATCAATAGAAAAACTGGTGCCACCATCCATAGAAGGAATCACAGGAAATTCGTCTGCACTTAAACCATGAATTTTGGTTTGTTGGTTACCCGCTCGAATAGCAAGATGATCCCCTTCAAGCATGAGCGATACAGAATCTTTTGATAACAAAGACACATATTCCTGAAACAATTTTCCTTGAACGGTAAAGGTTCCTTCTTGCTCTACTTTGCCTCGCACATGCGCACTAATACCAATTTCAAGATTCGTTGCCTTAAGTTGTAATGCACCCTCTTTTGCTTCAAGTAAAATATTCTGAAGAATAGGTAATGTTCCTCCTTTTGCTGCTATAGGGCTCACTTGTGCTAAAGCATGAGTGAGATTTTCCTGTGTTGCGGTAAGTTTCATAGAAAATTTCTGAATTGCTAAATTGCTAAACTGTTATTGCAAAATTACTGAATAAAGCATTATAACAATTTAGCAATGTAACAATTATTTCTTAGTAAAGTGATCAATTTTTTAAGACTATCTTATTATATCCTACCTTATTATATACAAAAACAGAACGCACATGCGTTCCACAGTATATCAACAGGAGAAGTAAATTATAAGAAATAAGTAGTAAGTGGATATTATAGCTTTTTACTTACTTCTTACTTCTTACATCTTACTCCTTATTTCCTATCCATATTTCTTCTTCCACCCGCTTACAACCCGAATCAATTTAGCTAAATGTGGGCGTTTGCTAATAGCAAGGAATAATTCTGTCCAAGTCGCATACTGAAAAGTAGCTAAAGCGCTACCAAGCACTAAGAGCAGAACATACCCAAGCACACGGCCTACATATACCACCGTAACACCAACCGCATACCAGATATCAGTCATATTAGTAAGAGCAGCTCCTAAAAAGGCAAATGGTGCGGTTACCAGTACCACAGCAAAAATAATAATGGCACCAAATACAATATCAACCACAAACAAAATAAAGGCTAATTCTAGCGAAACAAGCCAGTGATCAGCAAATAAAGTAAGAGACTTTATTAATGACGTATCCCAATATTCGTTATGAATCATTCGATAGGCAATAGCATATTTGCTTATGAGAGAAGCAAGTACAAAAAGGGGAATACCTAATACAAAAAGTACTAAAAATACGGATGCAATAGGCGACATAACATACATAAGCATAGCGGCAACAGGCCCACCAACCACAAATAAAATAAATAGTGCCCCTATTTTGGTACAGAGTAAAATACCAAGTACATGCCAAAAAGAGCTTGATCCAGCGGCAAAATGTTCAGTTAATGTTGCTTTTTTACCTAAAGAAAGCAATGCAATGGCACGAATTAATGCACCTTGAGCTGAAATAACAATCCAAAGAATAGTCGCAAATACTCCTGCAAGTGCCCCAATAACTAAGGCATCAACCTCTGGAGCAAAAGACATAAGGTCACCGAGTATACGAACCATATTAGTACCACCTGTTCCCATTACCCCAGCAACGCTCGACGTTATTTCCCAATTACCAGAACTAATAGCATTAAATTGATTCACAATATACTCATACTCACCACCGGTTCCTAAAAATGCAGCAAGAAAACCTAAAAACCACACATAGGGATGTGCACGAGTAAATAGCAAAGCTCGTTGTAATGTTTTTCTATAAAGAGGAGTACTCATGTTTTTGTTTGTGTGTAACACATATAGTATACCACATGTTTACCAAAAATAATCAACAAAAAAACAGGAACTCTTGGGTTCCTGTTTTTTGAGATACGTTATGCATCCATGAGATCTTCAAACTCTTTGCGCTCAATAGATTCTTTTTCAAGTAATACGGCTACGAGCTCTTCTATTTTTTTCGAATCCTTTTCAATCACGTGTTCTGCTTGTTTGTATGCTTCAGCAATAAAGCGAGACATTTCTTCATCAATCATATGTGCGTATGAATCACCATAATCGCGTTGCTCACCAATTTCTTTTCCGAGGAATACATGTTCTTCGCCTCCACCGTAGGTACGTGGTCCTAATTTTTCACTCATACCATATACCGTCACAATTTGGCGTGCTATTTTAGTTGCTCGTTTAAGATCACTTGAAGCACCTGTGGTAACATCACCAAAAATCTTTTTCTCAATAGCATGACCGGCAAGCAGTACGGCAAGGTCAGCTTCAAACTCAGATTTGGTGTGGAACCGTTTATCTTCGCTTGGTAATTTTAAGGTGTATCCACCCGCACTCCCACGAGAAATAATTGATACCTTATGTACAGGGTCAGCATCTGGCAACATGTGTGCAACAACGGCGTGTCCTGCTTCGTGATATGCGGTAATTTTCTTTTCTTTATCAGAAAGAATAAATGATTTTCGTTCAGGGCCAAGCATCACCTTTTCTATACTTACCATAATATCGTTTTGGGTGATTTCGTTTTTGTTGTTACGTGCGGCAAGAATAGCTGCTTCGTTTAAAAGATTAAACAAATCTGCTCCACTAAACCCAGGAGTGCGTTCTGCAACATGTTGGAGATTCACTTCGGTTGCAAGTGGTTTGTCTTTTGCATGTAATTCAAGAATCGCAACACGTTCTTTAATATCTGGTAAATCAATGGTCACGCGTCTATCAAAACGCCCTGGACGAAGTAATGCAGGGTCTAATACATCTGGTCGGTTGGTTGCTGCCATAACAATCACATTGGTGTTGCTTTCAAAACCGTCCATTTCAACCAAAATTTGATTTAAGGTTTGTTCACGTTCATCATGTGAGCCACCTAACCCAGCACCACGTCGTCTACCAACTGCATCCATTTCATCGACAAACACAATGGCAGGTGCACTCTTTTTTGCTTTGTTAAATAAATCACGGACACGGCTTGCACCAACACCCACAAACATTTCCACAAATTCAGAGCCAGACATATGGAAAAATGGTACACCAGCCTCACCAGAAACTGCACGAGCTAATAATGTTTTACCCGTACCAGGAGAACCAATAAGCAACACCCCTCGTGGAATACGTGCTCCAAGTTTTTTAAACTTTTCTGGTTGCTTTAAAAACTCAACCACTTCTTCAAGCTCTTGTTTTGCTTCGGTGTTCCCTGCTACATCTGCAAACGTTGTTTTCTTTTTGCTGTCACCACCTGGCTTTTGTTCGCGTGCGGTACTTTGTCCAAAAGTCATTGCTTTATTGTTTGCACCTTGCACCTGTCGCATCATAAACCACACAAAAAATACAATAAATATGAGTGGAATAATAAATGGCACTAACGTTGCAACCCATACCGCAGCACCAGAAGGTTCTTTTCCTTGAATACTTACCTGTGCAATATCTTCTTGGGTGAGCCCGTAAATTTGAAACAATCCAGCGAGTGATTCGCCAGATTCTTTTATGGATTCCTTTTGTGTGTCATCCGCATAGGTAACATGTAAGTCATTACCTTCTACTTCAATGGTTGATACTTTTTGGTCACGAACATCCTGCACTAATGTAGAGAAGGTCACTTCTTCAGTGGTACCAAACGGTGCATTAAAAGCACTGAGTACGCCAGCAATGACCACAAACACGACCAAAAAAATTAAAAAGTTTTTTACTAAATTTCGCATGTCTTTTCATTAAGAGTTAATGCGTGTATATACGCGTAGTATATACAACAAGATAGGTACAGTATACCAATAGAACACAGGAGCGTCTAACGACGCTCCTGTGTACCGAACCAAAATTATTCTTGAGCGCTTTCTTCTTCGCTCGCTTCTTCTTTTTCAGGAGAAGCTTCTTCGGTTTTTTCTTCAGAAGCTGTTTCTTCTGAAGATTGTGGAGCATCAGATGTTCCTTCGAGATCAAGACTTAAACCAAGTCTGTGTGCTGCTGGTTCAATAGAAATAATTCTAAAGGTTTTCTTTTCACCTACCGTTAATTCCTTCGTTGGATCCTTTACACCAGCTTTTTGTAATTCGGTAATATGTGCGAGTCCATGGATATCAGCATCCAATTCTACAAACGCACCGTACAAGTTTAATTTAATAATCGTACCTTCTACCAACTGACCAACCTTATACTTTTCTTGTGCAAGCTTCCATGGGTCATCTACGAGCTTTTTAATAGAGAGTGATACACGTCCTGCATCAATTGCAATAATCTTTGCGGTTACTTCATCACCTACTTTTACAATATCACTTGGGTTATCAATACGTTGCCATGCAAGTTCTGAAATATGTACTAAACCTTCAAGGCCTTCACCAAACTCAACAAAGGCACCAAAATCAACCACACCAGTTACGCGACCAGTAATCTGGTCACCAACGTTGTATTGTTCAAGCATCTTGTTTTGTTCTTTTTCCCATGCTGCTTTTTCAGACACAATAAGTTTTTCTTCCTTTTCTTTTACGGTAATTACTTTTACTTTAAACATCTCACCAGCATATGCTTTCAAACGATCAAGAATTTTATTCTTGTCACCGCCTTCAACACGTGGATAATGTTCTACGGTTAATTGTGATACCGGCAAGAAGCCATCTACGTTTCCAACCTTTACCATCAAACCACCTTTATTAGCATCAACAATTTTTGCTTCAACGGTTTCCCCGTCATCCATCATTTTTTGTAAGCCATCCCATGCTTTACGGTGACCAGCTTGTCTAAATGAAAGTTCAAGCATACCTTGCTCATTTTCTAAATCAACTACCGTAGCTTCTACCGCGTCTCCAAGTGATAATTTAGAATATTCACCTGATTCATCATCAAGTTCTTTTCCGCGAACCAAGCCGGTTAAACGGCCATCCATGTCTACCACAATGCCACCTTTTGCAATGTGAACAACGGTACCACGAACAAGATCACCAGCACGTGGCACAATGGCGCTATCATGCTTTTCTAATGCTTGTGTCATTTCTTCTGACGCATGAGAAAGCTGTATCACCGCATTATGCCCAAGTGATCCTTGTTTATCTTTTGTATCTTCTGTCATATATAAATACTTCCTACCCATACTTTCTCGCAGTAAGTAAGGATACATTAATTATGAAGTTTATTAGTGTTTAAATGCGAGGTTTTCGCTTATATTTAAGGAAAACGTGGTTTAGTATAGTTGAAAATAGGCTATTTTGCAAGTCTTTTTATGCAAATAATGGTATACTATCGGATATGGGAAGATTTTCATCAAAAAACACTATTCAGGCTCTTGGCTCTGCTTTTGGCATGAACCAACAGGAAACAAAGAATATGCTCAAAAAAGCAGATGTTTCTGCTTCAAAATTTGCTAAAATGAGCGAAAAAATGAAAGAAAAGACCGTAGAAAAGCTTATTGATCAAGAAAAGACCAATATTCAAGGATATAGAGCAAAAGGAGCCACAAATCTCAGAAAACAAAGCATGGGTGCTCTTTCTGAAGCATTTAGTGGTACCGAAAAGCAAAAAGAGAGCAGACCATTGGCAAAAGGGTGGAAAGGCATGTTTGGTATTAAAGAAAAAAAGGAAACCAACCCTAAAAAGTCACTGGTTGGGTTTGTGGATGAAATTCACGGAAAAAAACAATCTCCTGAATCACAGATTTCTCCAACAATCAGCGGAAGTGCACTGGCAAAGCAACCTAAAAAAGCAGCACCACAAAACGAAACAAAACTAGCAATGGATAGATCCCCAGAAAGTATGCAGTCAAACCCAAGTGCGGTACAAGGATTTGAATTTAATAAGGGGTCAGGTACTTCAAATGAGCCACCAGATTTGCAGATTTAGCTCATATTTTGTCTTTACTTTTACACTTACATTAGCTATTATACATGTGCCCCTCGGGGCACATTTTTATTACCACGACAATATGCACATTGAACTTCTTGGCCTTTCAGGTGTTCGTATTCAAACAAACGACAAAACCATTCTTCTTTCCCCTCCAACACAAGATGGAGAACTCAAAGCCTCACGCATGAAGGCTGATATTGTAGTACTTGGCACAGAAGATGATGAAATTAACGTTGATCCAAGCGAAGAATCACTCTTTACTATTTCAGGACCAGGCGAATACGAAGTATCTGGTGTATTTGTATATTGTTTAGCAAGTTCAACACAAGCAGATGCAACCTTACTCAGCAGATTACGCGTAGAACATGTCACCATTGCACACCTTGGTGGCTTTAATGGTGATTTAAACTCAGAACAGTTTGAATTATTTGAAGGATGCGATGTATTACTTATTCCTGTTGGTGGTGAAGATGTACTTGATACGAAAAAAGCAAAAGCATTAATTGAAAAAATAGAACCTCGAGTAGTAATCCCAATGCACTTTGCACAAACCGGCGTAAAAACAAAATACGCAACAGCAGAAGCCTTCCTTAAAGAAATTGGTGTACAGGCTAAACCAGAACAAAAGCTTAAATTAGTTAAAAAAGATTTACCAACAGAAACCATGGACACGGTATATCTCACCCCATAGGAATATGGACAAAGAACGAAAAACAAAAGATCACCACACCATATGGATTACTGTTTTTATGGTTGTGGGCATTGGTATTATGATTTGGGGCGTATGGTTTTCTGCCGGAGCAAAAGAATTGCAAGATCTTAAAACACAAAAAAGCTACACCCTTATTCGCAACAATATTCAAAAAGCATTTGCACTTTTTTCTGAACAAAAGAAAACCATTGCAAACGATGAAATTGATGTGGATGATCTCCGTGCACGAGTATTTGGTGACAGTGTACAAAAATAGGTATGGATGTATAGATGTATGGAATTATTGTCTTACCATAATTCCATACATCTATAATATCGATACTACCTGAAAAACATGGCTACAAAAAAGAAAAAATCAGAAAAGAAAGATGTAGAAGAACCAACAGAAGAAGTATCTTCTGAACGTGTACTTCCGCAACCAATTGTTGATGAAATGCAACAAGCGTATTTAGATTACGCAATGTCCGTTATTGTTTCACGTGCACTCCCTGATGTGCGAGATGGTTTAAAACCAGTACACAGACGTATCTTATACGCTATGTGGACCTTGGGTTTAAAATCAGGTGCAAAGTTTCGTAAAAGTGCTACGGTTGTTGGGGAAGTATTGGGTAAATACCATCCACATGGTGACACTGCAGTGTATGATTCCATGGTTCGTATGGCGCAAGACTTTTCGTTGCGCAATCCACTGGTAAACGGACAAGGTAACTTTGGTTCTATGGACGGCGATGGTGCAGCAGCAATGCGTTATACCGAGGCAAAACTTTCTGCCATTGCAGAAGAATTATTATATGATATTGAAAAAGAAACCGTAGATTTTGCAGAAAACTACGACGGCACCCAACAAGAACCACGAGTGCTCCCAGCAAAACTACCAAACTTTTTACTCAACGGTACCTTAGGTATTGCGGTTGGTATGGCTACCAATGTGCCACCACACAACCTCAGTGAGTTGTGTGACGGTATTACGGCAATGCTCGACAACCCAGATATTGACGTCAATGAATTATCACAAATAGTAAAAGGTCCTGATTTCCCAACTGGTGGTATCATCTACAACAAAGCAGATATTAAACAAGCATACGCAACCGGACGTGGTGGTATTGTGATGCGCGCAGTAACCGACATTGTTGAAGTAAAAGGTGGCATGCACAATATTATTATCACCGAAGTTCCTTTCCAAGTGAACAAGGCAGATATGATCACCAAAATTGCGGACTTAGTGCGTGATAAAAAAATAGAAGGCATCAAAGATCTCCGTGATGAATCAGATAAAGATGGTGTGCGTGTGGTTATTGAATTAAAACGTGATACCTACCCACAAAAAATCTTAAACAGATTGTTTAAACTCACCCAATTGCAAACAACCTTCCATGTAAACATGTTGGCACTGGTGGATGGTATTCAACCTCGTACACTTACTCTTGCAAGCGTGTTTGAAGAATTTATTAAACACCGTAAGGAAGTAATCCGCCGTCGTACTGAATATGATTTAGCTCGTGCACGTGCTCGTGCTCATATTTTAGAAGGGTTGATTAAAGCAATTGATATTATTGATAAAGTCATTGCGTTAATTCGAAAGTCAAAAGACAAGGACGAAGCAAAACAAGGGTTAATGAAAAAATTCAAATTCACCGACCCACAAGCCACCGCTATTTTAGAAATGCGCTTACACCAATTAGCAAACCTTGAATTGCAAAAATTACAAGATGAGTTAAAGGAAAAGAAAAAGTGGATTGCAGAACTCGAACTTATTTTAAAGAGTGCAAAAAAACTTATTGGTATTATTAAAGACGAACTTGCAGAACTAAAAGACAAGTATGGCGACGAACGTCGTACCAAAATTGTTGCAGGTGCGGTTGATACCTTCTCACAAGAAGATTTGATTCCAAACGAAGACATTGTGGTTATGATTACTCGTGATGGATACATTAAACGCATGGCTCCAGATACCTTTAAAACACAATCTCGTGGTGGTAAAGGAGTGATTGGTTTAACCACCAAGGAAGAAGATGGTGTATCCATGTTATTTACCGCAAATACCCATGCAAACATTTTATACTTCACCACTCGCGGACGCGTGTTCCAACTCAAGGGGTATGACATTCCGGTTGCAAGTAGAACAGCAAAAGGTTCTTCATTAGTAAACTTCTTACAAATTAGCGGTGAAGAAAAAGTAAACGCAGTATTGCCACTCGATATTCTTGAAAACACCAAGTACCTTGTTATGGTTACCCGTAACGGTACTATTAAGAAAGTTGATATCGCAGACTTTGCGCATGTACGCCGCAGCGGACTCATTGCTATCAAACTCAAAGATGGTGATGCGTTACAATGGGTAAAACCATCTGGCGGTAAGGACGATGTGGTATTGGTATCACAAAAAGGACAAGCAATTCGCTTTGAAGAAAAAGATGTACGCCCAATGGGTCGTTCAGCATCTGGTGTACGGGGTATCAGACTCAAAGGTGATGACAAAGTAGTTGGTATGGATGTGTTTGATCCAAAGGATGACTCAACCGAATTAATGGTAGTAATGGAAAATGGGTATGGTAAACGTTCGGGTATTAAGGAATACAAAGTACAATCTCGCGGTGGTTCTGGTATAAAAACAGCAAACCTAACCGCTAAAACAGGAGATGTGGTTGGTGGAAGAATTATTAGTAAGGATGTTATGGAAAAAAATAGCGACCTTATGGCAATCTCCACAAAAGGACAAACCATTCGATTACCTCTCAAATCAATTTCAAAGCTTGGACGCGCAACACAAGGAGTACGCATTATGAGTTTCAAAGAATCAGGCGATAAAGTTGCACGAACCACATTGGTATAGCTTTTAAAGAACGGTGTGTACGGGTAGAACATATTCTACCCATGCACACCGTTTTTTTGTGGATGAAAACTTTTGCAGAATACGCTACAATACATACATGCCAAAACAAAAAACCACGTTACACGAATTTCTCGAACAACCAAAAACACCCTTTGCTATTTTTATACAAGGGGTTATTGTGGTGCTCATTTTACTTTCAGCATTGCTTGTTGGTATTGAAATATACTTACCAGAATTATTTGCAAAACACCGCGAAACGCTGATGCGTATTGAGTACGGTATTCTTGCGGTATTTACTATTGAGTACCTTCTCCGCATTACCAGTGCAACCAAAAAACTACGCTTTGCTTTTAAACCAATGAGTTTGGTTGATTTTTTTGCGATTGCACCGACGTATGTAGAAATACTCCTTCCATTTATTATCAACACTGCAGGATTTCCACTTGCACAAGTTGCACGCTTGCTCCGATTAAGTCGAGTATTGCGATTACTCAAGCTCTTCCGCTTTGGTAAACAAATAAAGGGTGTCTTTAAATGGCAAGGTACTATTTTACAATCTATTGCTCCGGTTATTTTCTTTTTAAGTTTGGTAAAAGGTGGGGTGTGGTTTTTAGAATATCTAAACATTTGGTTTTACGAACCAAACCTTGGTGAGTTGTTTGCAATTATAGGTTTTGCCCTTGGTATTATTCTTTCTCAAAAAATTGCCTCAAGTTACGATAAATTTTTAAAGGTAGAAGAAATCATTATTCGACTTTCAGGTACACTTTCTTCTCTTAAAACTATTTTAAATAGCAAACATGCAGGTTTGGGTACGCAGGCATGTTCAGAATGGTCACAAGCGTTCTATTACATTTTGACGCATAAAAATGTGAACAACCATGATATTGATGATGCAAATGCAACATTATACAAAGCTATCGAAAAGGTGGAGAAAAAACCAGCAGAGCTTGCGGTACTACATGCCAACATTGCACAGGATGCTATTTTTTCACTTGCGAAAAAGGATCGCATTACGCCAAAGGCGTACGACACCCTATTGCACCAAGCAACCATTATTTACCTCTTTTTAATAGCACTGTTTATTCCTGGTGCTTCTGGTTTGGTGTCTATTATTGTTGCTGGGTACATTTTATACGGTATGTATCACCTTACCCAAGATTTAGACTCTATTTTAGGGGGAGATTACAATCTCACGAATATCGATATTACGGAGTTTAAGCATATTACGAAGTAACCCTGTCAGTTTCTATATTGACTTTTATTTCGCTTTATTTATAATATACTTATAGCTTGTTCAAAAACAATTTACCTCTCGATGGCGTCGAGAGGAGCAGGGAATATTTCATGTATTGACCCAACATGGAACCTATAAGCGGGCGCTCTGCTAGGGTGAAAGCCCTACTGACGCCAAATCTTGTAGGGTTTCATATGAAACCTTGCACGAGCCCCTGCTTATAGGTTTTTATTTACAGTCTTTTAATAGTGTTCTGTTTATCTAGTCATAAAACCAAAGTTTATATGACAAAAAGAGAAATTATTAAACTTCGTTCTGTACAGCATTGCTTCGTTAGTGGTGGATATATGTTCTGCAACTTTATAATAAGAGGTGGAAAGGTTATTTACTCTAAAAAAGGTTATATGCGATTTCCCGTTAGAAGTAGAAAAGATAAACGTAAAACAAAAATCGAAATAAATGAAATAGTCGAAAAAGTAAAGAAAAACGGACTCCTTCAAAAGATCGTCCGTTCCTCTAATTAGTACGACTAGATAATAGTCGCTATAATCAGGCTGTAAAACCTATTTTTTAGAAAAACCTTGTTTGTGCAGGGTTTTTCTTTTGGATTAACATCATATACCAAGTAAATGATTTGTGTCAATTATTTGGTCAAAAAATCCCCAAAACAAACTAAAAATAGTTAATTTTGGGGATTTTTTAATATATGCATGGGTATATTTTGTGTTTCCTTAGATTTTTAGAATCCATAAAATATTTTTTAGGATCCTTTATTTATACATATTATACAACTTTTTAAAAAAGAAACCAAGGGTATGACAACAAACATCTATCCACAGATGTAATCATCTTAATTCTTTGTCATCAAATATAGATATCAAACTCATAACTGAAAAAATTTCCCCCTTGACCTTAATCAAAATTTTGTGTAGAGTAATCTCGTTATGCCTAAACGAACATATCAACCAAAACGACGCAAACGTGCAAAAACCCATGGTTTCCGCGCACGATCTGCAAGTCCAGGAGGACGTGCAGTACTGAAGCGTCGCAAAGCAAAAGGTCGAAAGAAATTGACCCCATAAGAGCTGTAAGCCATAAGCTATACGCCATAGTTTTGTTATATACAGATATGGCTTACGACTTATTGCTTACAGCTTTTTATGTTGAAACAAGAATATAGACTTGCCAAACGATCCGATATCGAACGCGTATTTAAACGGGGCAAGTCTTTTTTTGTTGGCAACCTTAGCATACGAGTAAGCAAAAACGAGCTACAAACCACTCGTTTTGCCATAGTAGTATCCACCAAAGTATCTAAAAAGGCAGTACGCAGAAATAAGCTTAAAAGACGTATACGAGAAGTATTACGCACAGAAGTTATAAAGAGAATGCAACACGGCTATGACTGCGTTATCGTTACCCAAAAAGGATCCATTGATAAGTCATACGAGGATCTTGCAAAACTGGTTGTTGGAGCATGTAAAAAAGCAAAGTTGTTATCATAAGTGTTATTTTTCGATTTTGCGAGGAATCATCCGTAGCGTAAGCGAAGGATGATGACGAAGCAATCCCGTGATTAAAACGATTACTGATAATGACGAGATTGCTTCGCTCACTAACGTTCACTCGCAAAATCACTGTTATTACCATATGCTCAAAAAACTCGCCCAAGCATGCATACGAGTGTATCAAAAAACACTGTCACCAGACCATGGCATCTTGCGCATCTTTTTCCCACATGGAGCATGCATCTATCGCCCAACCTGCTCACAATACATGTATGATGCAATTGGAACATTTGGTATACTAAAAGGGTTGTGGCTTGGAACCAAGCGTATTGCTCGATGTCATCCATGGGCAGAACCAGGAGATGATCCCGTACAAAAAAAGTAGCTAGTAGCAAGTAGTGAGCTAAAAAGCATACTCACTACTTACTACTGACTACTAACAACTATAATTACATGAATCCATTTGTTATCCTCTTCTACCAACCAATCTTAAATCTTCTTATTTGGTTATATAACACCATTCCTGGTGGTGATTTAGGTTGGGCAATTATTGCACTTACCTTGTTGGTAAAAGCAGTACTCTGGCCAATGTCTGCAAAATCTCTCAAATCACAAAAGGCATTACAAGAACTCCAACCAAAAGTACAAGCATTGCGAGAAAAGTTTGCAAATAACAAAGAACAGCTCGGAAGAGAAATGATGAATCTGTATAAGGAACAAAAAGTAAGTCCATTTTCTTCATGCTTACCCTTACTTATTCAATTACCGTTCCTGTTTGCTATTTACCAAGTATTAATTTCTGGTTTTACCGAAGAAACACTGACTCGCCTTTACCCCGCAGTAGCAAACCCAGGAACCGTAAACACCGTGTTCCTTGGATTTATACACCTTGAAAATCCAAATGTGTTTATTGCACTCGTCGCAGGTATTCTCCAGTTCTTCCAAACACGCATGATGACACACAACCGCCAACCAGGAATCCCTGGAGCAGCAGACGAAGGCATTGCAAGCATGGTAAACAAGCAAATGATGTACATGATGCCAGTGCTTACCGTTATCATTGGTGCAACCCTCCCAGGTGGTTTGTCATTGTATTGGACTATCAACACATTGGTCTCTCTCATTCAACAAATTTTGGTATTCAAAAAGCATGAGAAAGAAAAAGACGTAGAAGTAATTGAAGCAAAATAAGCGTATGCTCATGGAGCATGAACAACTTATTGGCTTACCGGTACGTACACAGTCTGGTGATGAAGTTGGGAAAGTAGAAGGTTTCATTATTCAACTTGACGGGCAACATATTCATCAGTACCAAGTAAAACCATACGGGCTGGTACATCTCTTTGACACAGAACTCTTGGTGCACAGAGACAGCGTACTCAGTATTACAGAAAAAGAAATGATAGTAGAAGATGCTGTTTCCTCACAACAAGCAGAAAAAAAGACACTACCAAAAAAGGTTCCGCTTTCAACAGAACCCATTACCTCCAAACATTAAAAAAGAGCTACTGCTCTTTTTTTGTTATCGTAATGGTTCGTGTATCACCATCAACATCAATGGTAACATGGTACGCATGTTGTGTGAGTATTTCTGGAAGATGCTCTGGCCATTCAACACAACAAATAGTTTCTGGGTCCCCAACATACTCAGCAATATCTTGAGGATCACTCTGTGCTAAACGATATGCATCAATATGGCACAACTGCGTTGCCCCATGCGTTCCTTCTGGAAGATGATACAACTTTAAAATGGTAAACGTTGGGCTGGTTACCGAAGCAGTAATACCCAAAGCACGTGCCATTGCTTGTACAAACGTTGTCTTGCCTGCACCCAATGTTCCAGATAGAGCAACAACATCCCCCGCACGCAAGGTATGTGCACATTCTTCAGCGCAAGATTGTAATGCATCAAGCGATGCTATGGTATATTGTTTTTTCATACTAACTCACACGCGTTGACATAATAACCTGTAAAGCCTTTGGAAGAATACTAACGGTAATAGGTGTGCTTAATTGTTTTTCAGTATCAGCAAACACCTTAATAGTTTTATCCTTATGTGCAACAGAAATTTTTGTAATAGGAAACACACTTTCTATGGTGTGCAATTCTTTTGATGATGTTGAGGGAACCAACGCACCCTCGGTATTTTTTTTAGGCTCATGTGCAATAACCGCATCAAGCAAACCATCATCCATACGAAATTTTTGGTCTGATATATGAGAGACATCAAACCCAGCACCACTGTTTGCAACACAAATCACATGATCATCATGCAGTGATGTTACGGAGTACGAAACAAATGTAAGTGCAGAACGTTTTGGAAATACTGCAGTAGAAAAAAAGTAATGTCTGTCATTTAATAATCCAATATCAATGGACTTAGCAACTGCCGAACGCAATGCTTCTAACGCATCACTCACCGACTGTATACCAAACCCAGCGGCAACAATACTTTTTTCTTGAATAGGCACGTATCCAAAAATAGGATCCTTCTGTTTAAATACATCAGGACTTTCTTTTTGTAACTTTATTATGTGATTCAATAATTTGTTTGCGGTAGTGTCATCCCCTACTGCAACAAAAGTGGTAACACCACTTTGAACGCTTTCCTTTATGTGTGCAGGAATATCACTCAACCGCCCGAGTTTAAACTTTTTTCCTGTAATAGCATGTTGTGTGGTACCAAAATCAAAACGATCCGCTTGCTTACGGTGCTTTTTATCGTAAACCCAATCTTCTATAAAATAAGCAAACATAATCGTTCAACACTCTTATGTATGTATTACTCTTTTTCCTTTGCTTCCTTTTTACCAACGGGTGTTGGTTCCATTTCTGACTTTGCATTAGCAGATACCGCACAATGTCCATGCAATACCGCACCTGGTTCAATAGATAATACTTTAGTAGTAATGTCTCCTTCGATAGATGCAGATGCACCGAGTTC
Organism: uncultured Gammaproteobacteria bacterium; assembly: GCA_964611875.1. Taxonomy (GTDB): domain Bacteria; phylum Patescibacteriota; class Patescibacteriia; order UBA2169; family UBA2169; genus CAZTBF01. Next base: position 79,915 of record CAZTBF010000002.1, on the reverse strand, counting down.
TAAATTAGATTGCACCGTAACGTTTCCTTTAATAGAACCACTCACAATAGCATTTGCAGCTTCAACATCTGCCTTTACTTTTGCACCTTCTTCAATACGTAAGTCACCAGTTGTTTTTAAACTTCCATTTACAATACCTTGTACCAATACATTACCTTCACTCGTAAAATCTCCATCAACTTTTACCGAAGCACCAATGACCGTTTCATTATCTCCATCACCCATTGATAATCCCCCAGATTTTTTTGCATCTTTTTCATTGTTAAACATATTTTTTTGCGCCTAATAATACTCGTTCTGATAAGAACCTATATAGTATACTTTATGTGCCTCTTCACGTAAACGTACGCTATAGAGGAGCACTATGAAATATGATACTATAGTGTGGTCATTGTTTTATGCGTATATTCTAGGCTTTTTGCTAATTTTAATGTCTGGAACATATTTTTAAACGTTTAGAACACTACCCTGCCCCTGTAGTTTAATGGATAAAACAAGGGACTCCTAAGCCCTAGATAGTGGTTCGATTCCCCTCGGGGGCACCAAACCGCCTTTGGCGGAAAACACCAATTTCCAAACATCAAACACCAAAAGATTTCTACAAAATATTTCTTGGGCCGAATATTGCAATGTTAAAAATCACAAAAATATACTTGGGCTCGTGTACTCGCGAGTTAAGTATATTTTTGAGAGCCTGCCTCTCCGGCAGGTCTGCCGATGAGGCAGAGAAAAGGAGAGCGAAGTGTGAAGCGGATTCCGTGTACTCACGGGATACGCGCAACACGAAGTCCAGACTTTGACGCGGGCCAATAGCTCAGTGGTAGAGCACTTGCATGGCATGCAAGGGGTCAGGGGTTCAAATCCCCTTTGGTCCACCAGATATACTTTCAATGGTTTTTATCCTCCGCAGCTTGTGCCTGCCCGCCTTTGGAGGGTACTCACAAGCGTAGGAGGACGAATCCAGTACGGTCCACCAAAAAAGATGTACGTAAATGCGTACAGCTTTTTTGATTTATATTTTAAGTTCTATTTGGAACATATGAGAAATAATTATAATAAAGTATAATTAAAAATATGCTCTACTTATTAAGATATAAAAAAGCAACAAAAAATTTGCTTAAAATTGACATACTACACGCTGAAAAGGAATACGAACAAAATCCAAAGTTATGGATAGAAGTTTATGCTGATAGAAAAGTCTTAAATCATGAATATTATAGCTATCAAGTATCTAGTCAGTTGTATGTTAATATCGATGACTTTGTAAGTTTCTTATGTATACATACACACATGCATCAACATTTTTTAGATTTTGCAACTCAACTTTTATGGAAATTACCAAAAATAAAATCATCCATAGAATTTGGTAATTTTCAAAAAAGGCTATCTACACGAGAAAAAAAGATTAAAAGAATTGTTCTTGACTGTATAAGAAGAGGTTGGATTAAATCTGACAATGAGAGGCAAAAGTTATATATTGAATCCACAGATAATGGCTTTGCTAGATTTAGCGGCTGGTTTAAAGTTTGGCTGGAGGATGTTAAACCTGTTTGGTTCATTATTTCAGCACTTCTACTTTTTAGTTTTCAATATATATTGAAACTTATTAAATATATATTAGATAAATACTAAATTTTAAACGTCACAATTAAGCATGTTTCATTTGGAACATGTTTTTTATACCAATATTAGCACAAAAACCAACAACCATGTTCCAGACGTCTATTTATTCAGTATTTATGCTAATATTAGCCATTTTACAGAGTTATCCCCAAAACCTGTGAATTACTTGTATATATGTGCATAGAATAACCTGTGAGTAGCTTATATAAAACTATGTGTATAGCTCTGTTAAAAACGTGTATAAAAAGGCCCTCTCAATATCGACAAAATAACAGAACAAAATTACCCACAGTTTAAACAGAGTTTTAGACATATAAAAACAGTAGGTTATCCATACCCAAGCAGAAGCAAAAAACACCTAAGGTTAGATACAAAGTGCCACTTATCAACGTTATCCACCGTTATATTATAGTTATTATTGTATATATATATTATGTATTTAATATAATACTAATACAGATGGAACATCTTCTCGTAGACACACAAACCTAAAAGATCTATAATGAAAAAGTTAATCAAATAATCATTTGAATATTATGTCAGTACAAACATATACCGATGAATCATTTTCACAAGAAGTAGAAAATGGACAAGGAGTAACCTTAGTGGACTTTTGGGCACCTTGGTGTGGACCATGTAAACAACAAGGACCAATTGTAGATGAGTTAGCAGATGAAACAACAAATGCGAAGGTAGGAAAAATTAATGTAGATGAAAACCAAGCAACCAGCCAAAAGTACGGAGTCATGAGTATTCCTACGTTAATTATCTTTAAAGATGGTAAAGCAGTAGAAACATTAGTTGGCTTACACCAAAAAGAAGATCTTAAAGCAAAGTTAGACGCACACACAGCATAAATTGTTTATGAATACACAGGTACACAAATTGATTATTATTGGATCAGGACCTTCTGGATACACAGCGGCTATTTATGCTGGACGAGCTTCGTTAGAACCTGTGTTATTTAGTGGACCAGAACCTGGTGGACAATTAACCACCACAACCGATGTAGAAAACTATCCAGGATTTCCAGAAGGTATACAAGGTCCTGAGATGATGCAAAAGTTTCGTGAACAAGCTGCTCGATTTGGAACAACTCTTATAGATAAAAAAATAGATCGCGTTGATTTTTCAAAACGACCATTTACTGTATGGGCAGGAGAAGAATCCTACCAAGCGGAATCAATTATTGTGAGTACTGGTGCAAGTGCAAAGTGGCTTAACTTAGAATCAGAACAACGCTTACGTGGAAAAGGTGTGAGTGCGTGTGCTACGTGCGATGGATTTTTCTTTAAAGATAAGGATGTAATTGTTGTTGGTGGTGGTGATGTTGCAATGGAAGATGCATTGTTCTTAACCAAGTTTGCAAAGTCTGTAACAGTGGTGCATCGTCGTGATACGTTACGTGCATCAAAGATTATGCAGGAGCGTGCATTGAATCATGAAAAAATTGAGTTTGTATGGAACACCGAAATTAAAGAAGTACTTGGTGAAAACAATGTCACTGGTGTACGTGTTTTGAATAATCAAACAAACGAAGAATCAACCATTGAGTGCCAAGGATTATTTGTACTCATTGGACACAAACCAAATACTGATGTGTTTCGCGATGTACTTGAATTAGATGAAAAAGGGTACTTGGTATTAAAAGAAAAAACACAAACCAGTATCGAGGGCGTATTTGGTGCAGGAGATGTACATGACCACGAATATCGCCAAGCAGTTACCGCTGCAGGGTTTGGTTGTATGGCAGCGATTGATGTTGAACGGTGGCTAGAGAACGGTAGTTAGGAATCTGTGAATTTGGGAATTGGAGAGTTGTATTGATCACGCTTTCCTTAATTCCCAAATTCTCTAATTCTAAACTACTATTTTTTATATGTCCGCTTTTACACATGCAATACAACAACTCGAAAAAGCTGCACACAAATTATCGTTAGATGCAGATATTGTTGCACAGCTTTCCAAGCCAGATCATATACATGATTTTGATATTGAAATATCTGGTGATGATGGAACAGCAAAAACATTTCATGGCTACCGTGTGCAATTTAATAATGCACGAGGTCCATACAAAGGTGGTATTCGTTTTCATCCGCAAGTAGATTTGGATGAAGTAAAAGCGCTTGCTTTTTGGATGGCAATAAAAACTGCGGTGGTTGATATTCCTCTTGGTGGTGGTAAAGGTGGTGTGCAGATTGATCCAAAAACATTATCTGAAAAAGAAATAGAAGCCGTTGCTCGTGGTTGGGTACAACAGATGTCACAACACATTGGACCTGATGTAGATATTCCTGCTCCCGATGTAAACACCAATCCACTGATTATGGATTGGATGACGAACGAGTATGAAACCATTACCGGAGATACCACACATGCATCGTTTACCGGAAAAACAATTGAAGCAGGAGGGAGTGAAGGCCGAGGCACCGCAACTGCTCAAGGTGGTTTTTATGTGTTGTCTGCATTGCTTGATGCCTTACACAAAAAGCAAAAAGGCACACGTGTGTTAGTACAAGGTTTTGGTAATGCAGGATATCATTTTGCGCAACTTGCGCATGATGCTGGCTATACCATTGTTGGTGTGTCTGATTCACAAGGTGCAATCTACAATGCAGATGGTATTGATCCTGAAAAAGTATATAAAGCAAAACAAGAACATGATTCTGTTGTTGCGTACTCTGGTGCTGAAGAAATTTCTGCTTCATCGTTTTTAACACAGGTGTGTGATGTATTAGTTCCTTCTGCACTTGAGCATGTTATTACCAAAGATAATGCAGAAGATATTAAAGCACGTATTGTGCTTGAACTCGCAAACGGACCAACCACACCGGAGGCTGATACCATTCTGCACGATAACGGTGTACAGGTAGTACCTGATGTTTTGGCAAACGCTGGTGGTGTGACGGTGAGTTACTTCGAGTGGTTACAAAATAAAGCGGGTGAGCATTGGAGCGAAAAGGACGTATTACAAAAACTTGAGCCAATTATGACTCAAGCGTTTCAAGCTATTTGGAATATGCATACCGCTCAACAGGTGGATATGCGTACAGCTGCATTTATGGTTGGGGTAAAACGGATTGTTGATGCGATGACCAGACAATAAAAAAACAACCTATTTTTTTGAGGTTGCAATGTATCTTTGCTTTATCAAAGACACATTAATTTTAGTACGCCTGATTTTACTTTTTATCTCTATAAGTTTCTAGTGCTGGCAGTATTGATTCTATAAAAGTAATTGTCTCTACATCTTTTCTTTCTAAAAGCAAAACAAGAGTCTCCAATTTAGATTTAAATGAACTATCTGGTATTTGGTCAAAAATAAAAAAAGAGGTTATGCTTACATTTAGTGCTATACAGAGGCGTGCGAGGGTATCAATGTTTGGACTTGTTTGAAAACGTTCAATTTTTGATATGGCTTCAAGACTTATCCCTGCCTTTTCTCCTAATTCTGTTTGTGTTAAAAGAGATTGATTTCGTAGTCTTTGCAGCTTCTCTCCTATTTTTTTTCTTAATTTTAACAATTCCTCTTCTGTTGTGCCCATTGTTCCTCCTAAAAACAGAATGAACGATTTTTTCTAAAAAACTATATTACACAGTATATTATTCTGTTAGAGCTTTTTTTACAAGACTAATTTGTTGTTTTTAGCTCTCCTTGAGTACATACTTCTTTGTTTTTCCGTTTTCTTTTATACGTACTACTGCTGAGTTGTTCTCTATCACCACAGTAGCTTCAGAGCTCTTAAATGTCCGTGTATTCGTTTTTTTAGCTATTTCGTAGGACTTATGCAGTTGTGGTACCAATTTGCGCGCCTCAGCTAATTTTTGCTGTGTGCGTTTGATTTTTTGTTGCAAAAAAGAAACCACCGCTTCCGGAGGTTCTGCTCGAAATTGTTGTACTGCTTCTGTATCAACACTCTGCACTAATTTGTCGGCAACAAGTGCGTCCAAAATATCATAACTGGTGGTGCGGTTGATGCCTGCTTTGTGTGCAATCGTTGTTGCTGGTGCCGTGCCCAATGATAACAGTGCAAGATACACTCTTGCTTCTTTTGTAGAAAACCCAAGCTGTATGAGGTCGTGGTAATGCGACATGTGATAAAAAGACAAAGGGGTGATGGTTCAATTCCGCAACCACGCTATTGCGATAGTTGTAGAATTGGTCCACCACCCCTTTGCCATTCATGGTAGCTACAGTGTAGCGTGTGTAGAAAATATTGTCAATAGTTTTCCACAATTTGTGTGTATAAAATACTAAATCTGTTGATAAATATAATAATGTAATAAATTGTCAAAATAATTCCACAATTTTTAGACAAACTAAAAACCCACACTACGGTGGGTTTTTAGGAAGGATGATGTGCTTCGATACTCATAGTTTAACAGGTTAAACGTGTAATATCTCCAATGGGGAAATCAGAACGAGGAAGCAAACGTTCATCAAACCGAATGAGATATGAACCAACGCTCTTGAGTATCCGAAGACACCACGCAGAGATCGTTGTGTTGTACATATGTCCTCCCTTGATTTGTAAGCGACAAGGGGACGAGCCCTGTCTTACTTGTAGTATACGCTTCTCTTACATACTCGCAAGAAAAAATATGCACAGCATATGCACCATGCCAAATTTTTAGTATACTAATACCATATGGCAGACCAATCATTTTTACGCCCAGTAGATATTTTAAAACAAATAACCGTGCAAGCAGGCATGCGTGTTGCTGATTTAGGTTGCGGTACTGGGTACATGTCTTTTGAGGCAGGAAGAATGGTTGGTGAGAAAGGCGTAGTATATGCAGTGGATGTTCAAAAAGATGTATTAGCACAGGTAGATAAAGAAGCTCGTTTAGAAGGATTACAAAATGTACAAACTATCTGGTCTGATTTAGAAATTGTTGGGGCAACCAAAATAGAAACAGGAACCATTGATATTGCTATGATGGTAAATGTGTTGTTCCAAGTTCCTGACAAAAAATCCGTTTTTGGAGAGGCTCGTCGTTTGTTAAAGCCCAATGGAACCTTATTATTTGTAGATTGGAAACCAGGAACAGAAGCAATTGGTCCATCTGCCGAATCTCGCATCACCGCCGAAACCATGCGTGCGTTAGCACAAGAAACTGGTTTTACTGGCGAAAAGGCTATTGATGCAGGCACGCATCACTATGGTTTGGCGTACGTAAAGGCATAAATATGAAAATATACGTGGCACATTCTCGAGAGTTTGATTTTGCCTCTGAGTTATATGAACCTATCCGTGCAAGTGATTTAAACACTGCACACGAATTTGTGCTTCCTCATGAAACAGATACCTTTGTTTTTTCTAAGCCAATTATTGAAAAAAGTGACCTTATTATTGCTGAAGTGTCTTTTCCTTCAACAGGTTTAGGAATTGAGCTTGCCTGGGCACATGCTGCAGGACGACCTGTTGTGTGTATGAACAAAAAAGGCACAAAGCCAACAGGAGCGCTCAAGGCGGTATGTGAAACATTCATTGAATATCTAGATAAACATGATATGCTAGATCAGTTAAAAAAAGTTATTAAAGAAAACGAGTAACGTATGGAAACTATTACCCATCTTTTATCTTCACAATATTTATTTAATAAGGCATTAGGACCGTTTACCTCAGAACTAGCAACTGTTTTTCTTGTTGTGGTGCTGGTTGGTATGATTGCGGGAAGCATTGTTTCCCGAATGTTAGCCAAACAAGATATCTTTGGCAAAAAAATTGCTCAAAAAATTCGAGCTTTTGTGTGGACCATGGGGCCTATTGCGTTTATCCTCTTTTTGTTTAGACAGCTCTATGTGCTATACCTTGGTGCGCCAGTATTCTTACTTATTTGGCTTATTGTAGGTATTTTATGGGCAGGATACATTGCACATTATTGGATGAAGGTAGTACCGGTACGCAGAGAACAGGTGAAAAAGGACTCGAGTAAACGAGATTACCTGCCTCGGTAGTTATATTTAGGGGGGATATGAGTAGAAAGGTAGGAAATTACGGAGAAAAGCTTGCTCAATGGTATATTGCTGAACGAAAAGGCTACCGTATTACTGCTCGAAACATATATTCTCGATTTGGTGAAATAGACCTGATTGCCCAAGATGGTGATCAGGTCGTTTTTGTTGAGGTGAAGTATCGAATAATAAAAGGTTATGCACAAAACTGTGGATTACCTGAGGATTATGTGGATAGATATAAATTAAAAAAATTAAAACGAACAATTTTGTATTATATTAGCAAAAAAAATATTCAAAATTTTAGAATTGATGTATGTAGTATTACGCACAACAAAGAAATGGGTAAAATATTTTTTCGCTATCATATGGCATTATCCGATCAGAGGAATCACATGATGTAATGTACGTTCTATCGTATAGCACATATTATCCACAGTTATCCCTACGCTATTCACAGGCTTATGCACAGATACTCCCTTTGGGAGTTTTATTTTGGTATTTTATTTTTATGATCAATAAGGTAAAATAACACCGTCATAGTAGATATGACCGCTCTTTCCGTTCATTCTGAAGAATCTATACGTTCTTTTTATTAGAAACAGACAATTCTGTTACCAGGAGGCAGGTAGCTTAGTCCAGACATCTTATGATATGAGATGTGCGGATTGGCTACTTGCCTCCTTTAGTATGTATTAACTGAGTTTTGGGGGAAACTCCTAACAATAGCAACATATGGTACACAGTATTTTGTCTTTTCTTGGTATGGCTGTTGGTGTGGTAACATCCACTCGACAATCTGTACAAAAATTAGTTGTATTGAGCTCATTTATGGTGAGTGCCTTTGTGGTAAGCGCACTTCCTGTATCTGCTCAAGATGTGGTAACAGCTGTTACTACACAAGCAACCGTTCAAAAACCAATGATCACCGCACCGATTACGGGGCAGTCTTTTGCTTCTCCACTGCCAATGATCATGGGAAAGGCATATGATACTGCAGAAGTGCTTGTTTTTATTGATGGCAAGCTTAATGGCACCACTCCCGTTGCGGATGGTGTGTTTTCATATACGCCGTTTCTTCCATTAGCTTCTGGTGAACATCAGTTGCATGTTCGAGCGAAAGGAGCTATGGGCGATATGAGCATGTATAGCGAAACCATACGCTTTACTATTGTGCCAAACCCTTCACCTACACTTACCAACCCAAAAAGAGAAGAAAAATTAGGCCAAGATCGTGCTTGGGTTGGCGGTGTTGCTGCAAACGACTCGTTAATTCGTGTATTAGTTGATGGTACTGAGTATGCACGTACTCAAGTAAAGAATGATGCTTCTGGAGTAGGTAGTTTTGGAGTAAATCTTCCTGGGTTACCATTAGGAAATCACGTGGTTACTGCTATTGCACGTGATGCACAGGGAAAAGAAAGTTTTGCTTCAAATGCTCGTATTATTACTATTGTTCCGCCAACACCTTCTCCAATTTTGAATAAACCACTCGTTAACGCAGATGCTGGTATTGAGCGACCATTTATTACTGGTTTGGTAAAAAATAATTTAAGCGTGAGTATTGTTATGAATGGTGTGGTGCAAGAAACCCTTACACCTGAAGCACACGCATCTGGGGTGACTTCTTTTTCATGGCAACCAAAAGAACGTTTAGCTCTTGGTACCTACACGTTTGAAGCCTTTGCATCTGACAATGGAAAATTGTCTAATAACAGTACCAAACAAGTATGGCAAGTAGGGGATCCAGAAGTTATTGCTCAGTTAGAGGGAGGAACACGCTTAAAGGTAGATGATAAAAAAGAAGACGCAATGGCAATGCAAGAAAAACCTCTTGCTGTACAAACCCCAGAAGAACCTCCTGTTGATGGAGTAGGCGGGCCAGATCCTGATGTAATGGAGGAACCAGAAAAACCATTGAGCGTTGCAACTCCAGAAGAACCTGCAAAACCGTTAACCGTAAAAGATACACTGGAAGTGAAAGAATCAGAAACTCCACTTGTACAAGATACTCAAACCAGTGGACGTGTTGTTGCAGATGATGATGATACCTCACCATTACTTGCAGTTAATGATGTACAGAACAATGGATCTGCTTTGTCTACAGAAGATAGCGATGATGCGATGACCATGGAGGAACCAGATGAAGATGATGCTATCGAAGTTGCACCAAATGCTGTGCGCCGAGTATCTGAACGCGAAACACAGGACGCAGATTTTACGTTTAATACTTCTTTGATTATCGGTATTGTGATTCTTGTATTCTTACTCCTTTCTATTTTGGTGTGGTACATTCAAGAAAAGAAGGAAGCGCTTGGTACGAAGGTTGTTGATATTTTTAAAGAGAATGCAGATCAAGCTGTTGATCAATCTTCTAATGTAACCAGTGAACCAGAAAAAATTGTGGTTGAACCCCACACAAAAAAGAATACGAAAGATCCACTCAAAGCGGGTAAAGATGCAAAGTCGATTGATAAAAATGATTTACCTCCGCCTCCGCCGCCAATGTTTTAAATAATAAAAACCGCTCACTCGAGCGGTTTTTTGTTTGACAATTCAATGCATTCGTAATACATATGATATATGGTTCTTTGTCGTATTGATTGTTCACGTGCGAGGTATCTGAGAAAGGGGAGTCTCATGATATATGTGGTGAGAAACTTTGAAAAGTTTTTGGAAGACCATCCTGAAATTCCACAAGATGAAGCTACCAAAATTATTACTCATGCAAAAGGTTTGGTGTGCCATGGTAGAATTTATGGTGACTTCGTTGGGTCTATTTTAGGGCGTCGTGCAATTACGTTTATTTTGGAAACAAAAAGAAGTATTCCACATATGGTGATTACCGCACAGGTTATACAAGGGTATGAACGATCAGTAGAAAGAAAAACCACTCAGGTATGAGTGGTCTTTTTTTACGCAAGTTTTAACCCGTTTGCTACTTTTTTATCGGGAACCGCAAGTACTACGGTGTTGTCTTCTTGTATAAATCCAGTAATTAAACACTCAGACATAAAAGGTCCTACTTGTTTTGGCGGGAAATTTACCACGGCAACAATTTGTTTACCAATAAGTTCTTCCTTTGTATACAAGTGTGTTATTTGTGCGCTGGATTCTTTTGTTCCAATGGCTTCGCCAAAATCTACGGTTATTTGGTACGCTGGTTTGCGCGCTTCAGGAAAATCCTGCACATCTGTTATGGTGCCGGTGCGTAGTTCTACTTGTTCAAAATCATTCCACGTTATTTCTTGCATATTACTTTTTTTCAAACAAAGCTTTGTAGTTATCCCAGTACACGTACCCAAAGTATGCTTCTACTGCAACAAAAACAAGAATACCCACAACATACTGTGGTGCAAGTACTGCATTAAATACCAAAATACCAACAATAATTGGTGCCAAAAGAATAATAGCAAGAGCAGGAAAAATGTTAAACAGCAACATGCCACCAGCAATAAGTTCGGTTGTTTTTATCATTTGCAAAAGACCACTATTCCAAAGTGAGGTAAATGCATCTACTAATGGTTGTGGTACATTTTCGAAATTAGTTCCGGACATAAGTCCACCTGCTCCGCTAAAAACAAAAAAAGCACCAAACAACACACGAAGACCAGTCACAAGTTTTTTATTTTTGAAATCCATACTATACGTTTAAATAATAGTACATACATAATAACGTATAGAGGAACCTTTTGTACATGTTTGACAGTTATGATGCTTTTGTTTTACATTTGTGACAGTTCTATAAAAATTCCAACAAGGAGAATATTATGTCTGAAGCAGTTGTTGACAATTGTGCTTGTGTTGAAGGTTTTTATCGGCAAACAAAAACAGGAGAAACTTCGTATTACAAAATAGGAGAACCTTTTTTAGAGCGTCCAGATGGTAGGTGGCTCTGCATGAAATCTGACAATATTAAGGAAGAAGACACCATTTTGTTGATGGTTGATACATTGCTACATGCAGTTGAAACCGATGAACTGCCAGAGGTGGGTGTGTTGATGAATTTTGCGTCATCGGCTGGTGTTCTTCATGGATTATATAAGATAACAGAAATAGTTGATGAAAATTTTGTTTTTGGTGAAGAATCCTATATTAAAATTTCTGTTGAACATGTTGGTGATTGGGATTCCTCATTGATGATTCACTTTGCTGGACAATGTATTTGCTAAGTTGCAATTTTTTAAAAAAAGAGTATAGTACCTACATAAGGCTAGTTTACTGATAAGTAGACTAGCCATTTTTTATAGATCAATTTGTATATAAGTATCGAGATACTCTATGTCTAAAGAAGTACTCAGTGCCATAAAAGCGATATGTGAAGAGAAACATATTCCAGTGGAATCTGTTCTTGCCACTATCGAACAAGCACTCGCAGCAGCATACCGAAAAGATTTCGGAAATAAGCTGCAAAATTTAAAGGTCGAATTTAATCCGGAAAACATGGATATCCGTGTTTTTGACGTAAAAACTGTGGTAGAAGATCAAGAATTACCAGCATATGATGAAGACGGTAATCTTCTTGATGAAGAAGGCAACATTGTTCCTTTTGATGATCACAAACCAACTTCAACCGAAGGAGAAGAAGGATCAGAAGACGAAGAACAAGAAGAACGCTTTAATCCAAAAACCATGATCATGATTTCTGAAGCAAAAGAAATCAAAAAAGATGTGGAACTTGGAGAAGAACTCGTACAAGAGCTCGAAGTACCAGGAGACTTTGGTCGTATGGCTGCACAAACTGCAAAACAAGTGATCATTCAACGCTTGCGTGAAGCAGAACGAGAAGTGGTGTACAACGAATACAAAGATAAAGAAGGCACCCTTATTAATGGAACCGTACAACGTGTAGAACGTGGTGTGGTGATTGTTGATATTGGGCAAGCAACCGCTATTATGCCTCCTTCAGAACAAGTACGTTCAGAACACTACACCACAGGAACACAATTACGCTTCTTTATTAAGTCAGTTGCAACATCAAGCAAAGGACCAGAAGTTATTGTGTCACGTGCAGACCGCGAATTGGTACGCCAACTCTTTATTATGGAAGTACCAGAAATTACCGACGGTGTGGTAGAAATCAAAGCACTCTCACGCGAACCAGGATCTCGCACTAAACTTGCGGTACACACATCCGAAGAAAATGTAGACCCAGTTGGTTCATGTGTCGGACAACGTGGAACTCGCGTACAGTTTGTTATTAACGAACTCGGTGGAGAAAAAATTGATATCATTGAATGGGACGAAGATGATGTAGCTTTTATTAAGAATGCATTATCACCAGCAAAAATTGTAAGTGTTGAATTAAACGAAGAAACACGAGAAGCTGCAGCCTTAGTACCAGAAGATCAATTTTCACTTGCTATTGGTAAACAAGGTCAAAACGTTCGCTTAGCTTCTTCACTTACTGGTTGGAAAATAGATATTAAACAATCAGAAGTAAGTGCCGAAGAAGGTGACGAAAACGCAGAAGAAGCATCTGAAGAATCTGCTACTGAAGACACTCAAGAATCAGAAAATGAAGAAGAAAAGAAAGAAGAAACAACAGATGCATCTACAAACGAAGAACAATCAGACGATGCAGAAGTATCTGATGAATCAAAAGAATAATATTATTAAGTACACACAATTATCATTTAATACGATCTATGGATAATGCTACATTATTTGCACTCGCTACAGCGGTGCTTTCAATTGTTGTGGGAGGTGGACTCGTTGCGTGGGTAGTAGGACGCTTACCTGGCAATGAAAAAATGCAAGAAATTGCAGACGCAATTCAAAAAGGCTCACAAGCATACATGAGCCGACAATATCGCACTATTGCGGTTGTTGGTTTAGTAGTATTTGCTGGTTTGGGCTTTGGCTTAAACTGGGGAACCGCACTTGGTTTCTTAGTTGGAGCTGTGTTTTCTGGCCTTTCTGGTTTTATTGGTATGCATGTTGCCGTACGCGCAAACGTACGAACCGCACACGCTGCAACCAAGGGGCTTGATAAAGCAATGGCCGTTGCCGTACGCGGTGGGGCAGTAACTGGTTTCTTGGTAGTAGGCCTTGGCTTACTTGGAGTTGCTGGTTTTTATGCACTCAACGGGGACGTAAATGCACTCATTGGTTTAGGTTTTGGTGGTAGTTTGATTTCTATCTTTGCTCGTTTGGGTGGAGGTATTTACACCAAAGCAGCTGATGTTGGTGCAGACTTGGTAGGTAAAGTAGAAGCAAACATTCCAGAAGATGATCCACGTAACCCAGCAGTGATTGCAGATAACGTTGGTGACAATGTTGGTGACTGTGCTGGTATGGCCGCAGATTTATTTGAAACATACGCGGTAACAGCAGTTGCTGCTATGTTGCTTGGTGCATTGGTATTTCCTGATTTTGAAAATGCACTTATCTACCCATTAGTACTTGGGGGTGTTTCTATTATTGCTTCTATTATTGGATTATTCTTTATCCGTTTAGGACGCAACGAAAACATTATGGCAGCATTGTACAAAGGACTTGTTGCTTCTGGTGTTATTGCTGCAGCTGGATTTTACTACGTAACAGACATGATCATGGATGGTAATGGTTTGTACGTACCAATGAATCTCTTTTATGCAGCACTTGTTGGATTAGGGGTAACCGCCTTGATTGTGATTATTACCGATTACTACACTTCTGATAAATTTGCTCCTGTAAAAAGTATTGCTGATGCATCAGTAAAAGGACATGGTCCAAATATTATTACTGGTTTGGCTGTGTCTATGCGTTCTACCGCATTACCAGTACTTGCAATTGCTGCGGGTATTTGGGGTGCATATGCATTAGCAGACCTCTACGGTGTAGCTATTGCTGCAATGAGCATGCTTTCTCTTTCTGGTATTATTGTGACCATTGATGCCTTTGGTCCTATTACCGATAACGCTGGTGGTATTGCTGAAATGGCAGAACTTCCTGCAAAAACTCGTGAAGTAACCGACAAGCTCGATGCTGTTGGTAACACCACAAAAGCAGTAACCAAAGGATATGCTATTGGTTCTGCTGCGCTTGCTGCATTGGTACTCTTTGGTGCATATGCAGAAGAATTTGTATTACATGGACGTGAATTATTGTTCAGACTCTCTGATCCATTAGTACTTATTGGTCTCTTTATTGGTGGTATGTTGCCATATTACTTTGGTGCAATCATCATGGAAGCAGTAAGTAAATCTGCTGGTAAAGTGGTAGAAGAAGTACGCCGTCAGTTCAAAGAAATTTCTGGTATTATGGAAGGTAAAGCAAAGCCAGATTACAGCGCATGTGTAGACATTGTAACCAAAGATGCTCTTCGCCAAATGTTTGTACCTGCATTGATTCCAGTACTTGCACCGGTACTTGTTGGTTGGTTGCTTGGTCCAGTTGCTCTTGGTGGTGTATTGGTAGGATCTATTGTAACCGGTTTGTTTGTTGCTATTTCTATGACTACCGGTGGTGGTGCATGGGACAACGCAAAGAAACTTATTGAAACAGGTGAGCATGGTGGTAAAGGAAGCGAAGCACATGCAGCTGCAGTTACTGGAGATACCGTTGGTGATCCATACAAAGATACTGCTGGTCCTGCAATTAACCCAATGATCAAAATTTTGAACATTGTTGCATTATTGATTGTTGCTTTCTTGGTATAACACCTTGAGATTGACCCTCTTTCATGGCACCACCGAGTGGTGCCATGGGAGATAGGTTTACCTCTCTTTTTATTGCTATGGTAAAAAGTGTACAAGACTTTTATATTACAAAAATACTCACACGCTTTTTTGACTGGTTATTTATTGAACGGTTTGAAGGAGCAGAACATATGCCACCCAAAGGTCCTTTTGTGTTGGCTTCAAATCATGTGAGTTTTCCCGACGCATGGCTCTACGGAAATCATTTTTCAATACACCGCAAAGATCAATTGTGGTTTTTGTCTCGTGATGATGTGTGGTGGGGCCGTTGGTGGAGCCAAAGAATTATTCCACGCATTGGAGGTATTATTATTGATTGGAGAAACCCTGCTGCTATTTTAGAGTACGCATATACCGAAGTACTTAAAAAAGGATGGGTTGTTGGTGTATTTCCTGAAGCAAGCAGAAATCCTGATCCACACACATTGTGTTTAGGTAAAACAGGAGCCGTTCGCTTAGCGTTGCAATACAATGTGCCACTTATTCCCGCAGGATATTTTGGACCCAATATTAAAACCTTGTGGGACACCATTCGAGAATATATTTTTAAACGCAATAGAGGGCGTATTATTATTGGAAAAGAAATTGATTTATCCAAGTATCGCAATAAACCTATTACGAAAGAATTGTTACACCAAGCAACCGATGATCTTATGATTGCGATTGGAAAACTTTGCGACAAACGTCCTCGGTTGCATAAAAAGAGAAAATAATTTAAAGTAGTGTTTCGTCATTAAACCGTATTGTATTATGAAAATTACCGAAAACAAGCCATCAGAATCAACTATTGAGTTACTTATTGAACTTGATCGAGCAGATATTGAAACTGATTTGCAAAAAACAGCAAAAAAGATTTCTGAATCATTAGATATTGCAGGATTTAGAAAAGGAACCGCACCATACGATGTAGTGTGTCGTACTATTGGTGGGGAAGAAAAAGTATATGAAGATGCGTTGCAAAGTATTGTGCAACGCACTGCAGGGAAAGCCGTTGAAGAAAAAAATATGGATTTCTTTGGCCAACCAAAAATTGCTATCAAAAAAATGACTCCTCCATTCGGCATTACCTACCAAGTAACCTTAGCACTCATGCCATCTGTTGAGCTTGGCGATCCAACCAAGATAACAGAAAAAAGAAAAAAGGTAGAGGTTGCTGATGCAGATGCAGACAAAGTACTCGATGAATTACGTACGATGCGTGCAACCGAAGCAGCAGTAGAACGCCCAGCACAACAAGATGATAAAGTTGTTGTCGCGTTTGAAGTAAAGAGAGAAGGCGTTACCATTGATCAAGGGAAATCAGACAACTATCCATTAGTACTCGGTGAAAAGAAATTTATTCCAGGATTTGAAGAACAAGTTGTTGGTATGAAAGTTGGTGAAGTAAAAGAATTTGAACTTACCTTCCCAAAAGAATATTTTGAAAAATCTCTTGCAGGCAAACCAGCACAATTTACCGTTACCTTAAAACAAGTGTTTGAACGAAAGCTTCCAGAACTCAACGATGCATTTGCAACAGAAGTTGGTGCAAAAGATCTTGCAGATTTGCGTTCTCAAATTAAAGAGAATATGAAGCACGAAAAAGAACGTGAAGAAGAAGAACGATTCCAAATGGCGTGTATGGATGCATTGGTAAAACTTTCAAACATTGGCACGTTACCAGAATCAGCAGTACACGAAGAAACACACAAAATGATCCACGAAGTGCAAGACAATATTACCCGTCAAGGTGGTAAGTTCGAAGATTATCTTGCAAGTATTAAAAAGAGTAAAGAAGATCTTGAAAAAGAATTTGTGCCAAAAGCAGAAGAACGATTAAAAATTGGATTAGTTGCCCGTGCATTTAATACCGAACATAAGATCGAAGTATCTGACGAAGAATTCAACAAAGAATACGAACGCACTAAACAACAATACGCACAAAATCCAGAAATGCAGGCGCAAGTAGCAAGTGAAGAATACAAAAGCTATCTACGCAATGCACTTGCAAGCAAAAAAGTGTTTACCGAACTCACCAACATGGTTGAAAAAAAATAATCACAAAAAACAGCCGAGTATACTTGGCTGTTTTTTATTTTCTTGACACTTTTTTGCTCATTGTGTACTATAGGTTTTCAAACATATTTTGCTCTTTTTTTTAGCATTGCTCTGCACATAACCCAGTATCCCCGACATACATGGGTTGCACCCTCGCGACGGTGTTATATGTGCTGAGCCATATATTGGTCTGCTGTTTCGATTCTTTTCTGACCTCGGGGGAGCGTTGGAAAAGAAGGGGGGATAGCAGGCCTTAATTTATGGTGGGGCTCTAGCTCAGTTGGTAGAGCACTCTTAATTATTCTGGTTGTTTGTTGTTCTGGCGCGCCGAGTAGAATAGTTAAGGGAGGTCATTGGTTCGAATCCATTGAGCTCCACCAAATATTTGATAAGTTGAGGATCCTTTTAAGAGTTGAAACTCCTTATCAAGTGACAGGATGAGCACAAGGTTACCCCCCTCCACTCATCCTGTCGCACTTTTTTATGCTAGGAGCATCTTCCGGGGATGTGGCTTAATATCAAGACATTAAGTCGCGTGTAGATACACACGATGCCTAGCACCAACTACGCCTATCGAAAATAATCGATAGGCTCTTTTTTTTGTTGAAAAGCGATGTTATTATATAAAAGTCGTCATGCTGAACTTGATTCAGCATCTCGTATTTTGCGTAAATAGAATACCAGACCCTGAATCAAGTTCAGGGTGACGAGAAAAATATTAGTTTTTATTTGTATATTCGCGATAACTCTATGAGGTTTGGCGCACATGTATCAATAGCAGGAGGTATTCCGAACGCACCCGAACGTGCAGCAGAACGCGGGTGTGAAGTGTTTCAGATATTTTCTCGCTCTCCACGAGGGGGCAACCCACCAGCAATCACCAAGGAAGTCGTTGCTGATTTTAAAACACAGTGTAAAGAATATGCACAATCTGCATCATATATTCATACACCATATTTTATTAATTTTGCATCAGAAAAAGCACGCATAAAAAAAGGATCAGTAGAAATTGTGCGATCCGAATTAGAACGTGCTTCTCAATTGGGGGTGACAGCAATTATGACACATCTGGGTAGTGCAAAAGACACCACCCCCGAAGATGCTATTGTTCAAACCGCAGAAGGTATTGCACAGATATTAAAAGGATACAAAGGTTCTGCACAATTACTTCTTGAGTTGTCCGCTGGAGCAGGTTTGGTTATTGGTGCAACGTTTGAAGACATGGCAGCCATTATTACCAAAGCAGAAAAAATACTCAAGAAAAAAAATGTTGTTGGGGTATGTATGGATACCGCGCATGTATTTGCTTCGGGGTATGACATTAGAGACAAGAAAGCAGTACAAAAAACTCTAAAACATTTTGATGAAACCATTGGGCTTAATCGATTAGTATTGATTCATGCAAATGATTCTATGGTTGAGTTGAATGCAAAAAAAGATAGACACGAACATATTGGTAAAGGCAAAATAGGGAAAGCTGGCTTTGAAGCATTGGTAACACATCCAAAACTCAAACATGTTGATATGATTGTTGAAACACCAACCCCAGAAGGCATGAAAAAAGACATTGCATTGTTAAAGAAAATAAGAGGGTAACATGCAACGCATCACTATAAAACTCACCCCCAAAGCAAAACAAAACGCCATTCGAGGATTTCGCAATGGCGTTTTACTCGTATCTGTGACACAGGCTCCTGAAAAAGGAAAAGCAAATAAAGCACTGATTGATTTGTTATCAAAACAATGGCATATACCAAAAAGCAGTATCATCATGGTGCAAGGAGATACTACCCGAGAGAAGGTAATGGACATAACAGCATCACTTAGTGATGATGTCCGTGCGATGTTACATCTATAGTGGTTTCTGTATTTTCTTTTGGTACTAGTAACCGTACCGCAAGAAATGTTGCAATAGGCATAGCACTTAACAAAGCAATTGATCCTGCAATAGTACGCACAATTTCGGTTGCTATAAGTTCTCCACTAATAATATATTCAAGCGAAAGATTGGTGTGATCATATACCGAAAACAAAATAAGAAGAGGTAACGCAACACCGGCATACGCAAGAAACAAGGTATTAATAATTGCCGCAATGTGATCAGTACCGACACGCATGGCAGCATCGTAGATGCTTTTTCTTTTTGCTTCTGGATTTTGTGTAATCAGTTCATGCACGACTGATATTTGGCTAATTACAATATCATCAAGCACCCCAAGGGTACCGATAATAATTCCTGCAAGCAATAGTCCTTTGAGGCTAATGGTTACTTCAGGAATACCCGCAATATATAATGCTTCTTCTGCTGCTATTCCAGAAAGATGTGCCAGTTCAACAAAAAACCAAGATACAACCAACACTCCAATAAGTGACAATGCAATAGCCAAAAATGAAATATGGCTTTTTTTGTTTACCCCTTCAGTTATATATACTGCCAATGCAAGAATACCGAGTGCTCCAAGCGTACTTACCAATAATGGACTGTATCCTGAAATAATAAAAGGAATAATAACTTTTAAAATAATAGCACTCGTTCCAATAAGTACGATAAGTGCACGTAACCCTTTGAGTCGTGCAACAATGAGTACTATTACAATAAAAAGAATGAGCATCCATATCAAGGATGTGGTGCGCGCATAGTCAATAATATAGTATCGAACGGATCCATCAATATGTTCACTTCCAGATACCACAACAGTATCACCTGTTTTGTATACTTGGGATGCACTGACTACGACATCAACACTATTGCCTATGGTAAGTGTATTGCCTTTTTCTGGACCTGTTAATGCTTGTACAGAAAGTGTTTGTTCGGTGTAGGTGCCAATGTATTCATCCTCTATGGTTTCTTGGCTTATCACTTCAAGCACACGTGCTTTAAAGGTAAATTGTTCGAGTCCATCTGGAGATTGTGTATGTGCAACAAAAGGAAAAAGCATGCCAACGAGCATGCTTATCACACCATACAAAGAAATAATACGTTTATTCATGTCCAAAAAATATTCCTAATACATATAGAATAGCAATACCAAGCAACACCCACAAGAGATGAAACCAAATACGCTTTGGGTTTTCTTCATGATGTAATTCAGGAATAAGATCTGCCATGGCTAAATAAATAAAGTTACCTGAAGCCACCGCAAGCAATACCGGGACCATGTGCGTTACTCGGTCCGCAAATAAGAGAACACTTAAAGCGCCTACCACACTTAATAAGCCAAAAGAAACATTGAGTATTGCAGCTTTTAATTTTGAAAGCCCTGCATACACTAAAATTGAAAAATCAGATATTTCCTGTGGAATTTCATGCACCGCAACTGCAATTGTGGTGGTAATACCCAGTGTGGTATCAACTAAAAATGCACCAGCAATAATAGTTCCATCAATAAAATTGTGAAGCCCGTCCCCAATAAGATTGGTGGTAACCAAGTGTGTTTTGGTGTGCCCGTGGCTATGACTTTTTTCATGTGCATCATCACACGTACAGTGATGATAATGAATAGCTTTTTCTATAATGAAAAATCCAACAATACTTATCAGTACAATTTGAAAAGCAGTATGAGGTTCATCAAATGCTTCTATTGTTTCTGGAAGGAGATCAAAAAACGTAACCGCAAGGAGTGTGCCAACCGCAAGACTAATAAAGCGACGCATCCATAAGGGATTTTTTTGTTGCTTTGATGCAATGGCTATACCAATAAGTGCAATGAGACTAATGGCAAGCGTTGCAAGGATAGGATAAAGATACATAGATATTATTGATTACAGTGCAGACACACACCGGTGAGGGTAAGCGTATGCGTTATATGAGTAAAATGTTTTAATGTTGGGACATGATGATCGCACGGAATACATTCTTTTTTTTGACAGACCCTGCACACAATGTGGTGATGATGTTGTTCCGCAAGAGCATAGGTTGATTCATTATTTTCAAGATGTTCTTCATAGCAGATACCAAGTTGCACAAATAATTTAAGAGATCGATAGATGGAAACAAGATCACTGCTTGGTATGTATGCATGTATGTCTTGAGCAGAGAGTGGCTCATTGTTTTTTTTAAGTACCGTAAGCACGTCCAATCGTGGTTGGGTGAGCTTGTACCCATTTTTTTGTAATATCTTTGCCTGTTTCATATATTGTGTATAGCATAGTTGATTGCTAAATGCAAGTCATTTGCATTTAAGCATATTGATATCTTTACAAAATCAGCAATTTTGTTACTATATGCAAGTACTCAAACACTTCTACAAATTTCTACTTGGGCCTTGTACTCAAGGTTAAGTAGAAATTTGAGAGGAATAGGCGCATGAAGGGTGGAGTGCTTTCCGTAGCGTAGCGAAGGAAAACACGGAACCCGCAGTGCGACTATGACGAGCGGGTATCGTATAATGGCTATTATGCTACCTTGCCAAGGTAGAGAAACGGGTCCGATTCCCGTTACCCGCTCCATTAAAAACCCACACCTGTGGGTTTTTAATTTTGTGGTGTTAACCCGAACATCTACTTTTGTGGTATAATAAAGTGCACACAAATAAAAATACATGATTATCCTTGAGTTAATTTGGCAATTCATTTTAGAAGTTTGGTATCAACTTTCTATTGCACCCAATCCGTTTATTGCGGCACTTATTTTATTTGTAAACGGATTATGGATTCCTTTTATTGTTATGTTGTGGGGGGCAGGCAAGATAATGTGGCAAGATTGGAGACAAACACTACATCACATTCGTACACGCCGTTTTATTATTCTTGCAATAGATGTTCCTCGAGATAATAATCAATCGCCACTAGCAGTAGAAAATATTTTCACCCATTTACATGGTATTTTGCCAGGAAGCAATAACATGTATGAGAATTGGTGGGAAGGGAAAACAGTAGATTATTTCAGTGTTGAATTAGTAAGCATAGAAGGGTATGTTCAATTTTTGGTATATACACAAGAAGAATATAGAGACATTGTGGAGAGTGCATTTTATGCCCAATATCCAGATGCCGAAATAACACAAGTGGAAGATTACGTATATGGGCAAAATGAAGAATTTAGAGATCTTACTTTTCCAAGTGAGAAGTATGACATTTTTGGCACAGAATTTGTTCTTGCAAAAAACCAAGCATTCCCTATTCGTTCGTGGAGAACTTTTGAGCACACCATGTCTCAAGAGTTAAAAGATCCAATGGCCTCACTTTTAGAAAACATGAATAAGATAGGTCCAGGTGAACAAATGTGGTTACAGTGGGTAATCACTCCTGAGTATGATTATAAATGGCAACCACAAGCTGAAAATGTAGCACTGGGTATTGCTGGTAAAAAAGTGGAGGTGAAGCAAGATAGAATAGATAAAGGGGTGGGAAGTATGGTAAAGTGGCTCGACGCTTTTGGTGCTGTTGCGTTTCCTTTTTATACGAAAACTGAATCAGTGAAAGAAGAGGACATGCCCAGTTTAATGTTGCATTTAACGCCTGGTGAACAACAAAAAATAGAAGCAATACAACTCAAGGCCGACAAGGTTGGTTTTTGGAGCAAGTTTCGATTTGTATATATCGGAGAGAAGGCTGTATTTTCAAAAGCGCGAGGAGTTGCTCCAATGATGGGCTCATTGAAACAACTTAGTTCTGCAAACACGAATAGTTTAAACATGCACAAATGGACCAAAACATCCGGAATTGATTATTGGATGGTTGAAAAAAGAATGGCTTACAGAAAAAATAATATTCTGCGTGCGTATCAAGATCGTTCACGTGCCTCAGGATCAAGTGGTGTCGTATTTAATACTGAAGAACTTGCTACTATGTACCATTTCCCAACAGAAACCGTAAAAGCTCCTCTTGTTTCACGCACACAATCCAAACGTTCAAGTGCTCCTGTTTCACTACCACTTGAACAAGCTCCTCGCACCCTGCGTACATCCCTTGATGAACCAGACTCACTTGCGCTTGATCCTATGCCAGAGCAATCTCCAGCAGTGCCTTCTCTTGAAACACAAAAAGAGACAAAAGGAAGTAGTTCGTCTCAAGCAGAATTTCCAACTAATTTACCATTTGTCTAGAAATATCCGTTGATCTTGATTTATCTCTGTATTTACGATAGTTTGTAAGAACGGCACAAGCCGTTCTTTACTTCTTATGTCTTCTTTTTACGATAGAGTACACGATATTGTGACCACTATTCCCGAGGGGGTTGTTGCAACGTATGGACAAATTGCTACATTAGCAGGCAGTCCTCGTGCAGCTCGGCAAGTTGGCTACTTCCTGTTTCGTTCAGGAGGTGCTGGTCTTCCTTGGCACCGAGTGATTGCACAATCAGGATATCTCACCATACAACACCATACCTGTACCGCAGAACTACAAAAAAAGTTATTAGAGCAAGAATACATAACAGTAACGCTTGATACAGAAAAAGGATTATATAAAGTAGATATCAACACGTTCCTTTGGCAACCATAAGTATTTTACAATTTTACACTTGGGCCGAGGTACTCCGAGGTTAAGCGTAAAATTGAAAGGAAAAGGCGAGTGAAGGCTGGAGCGGGCTTCGTAGTTTACGGAGAAGCACGCGTAAGCCGCAACTCGACTTTGACGCGCCCGGGTGGTGGAATCGGTATACACACAGGACTTAAAATCCTGCGCCTTATGGCTTGCGAGTTCGAGTCTCGCCCCGGGCACCAAAAAAACTGCACATATGCAGTTTTTTTGTGTATGAAATCCATGACATCTTGACAAAAATATGTTAGTGTGGTATAAGGAAATGTTTTTAATACTCAATATATATGGCAGACGAAGAACAAAAGAAAGAATCTATTTGGAAGTTCTACTTCCAAGCACGTTGGCAAACAGGGCTCACCAGTCACTTTTTGCTCATACTGGTCTATTTAATTCTCTTTTATGCAGGAAATATTTGGGCTGCATTTAAATTTGGATTTTTTACGTTTGTTGGATCTGCACGATTACTTGGTTTAGACTTTGCTGCATGGGGAGTGATATTTACTTTATCTGCGGTGCTGCCGTTTATTTCTGTGTGGTATGCTATTTTCTTGTTGCCAAAAATTTGGCAAGCAAGCTTTTCAAAATGGCAAAAAGTATTTTTGACCATTATTTTACTTATTGCTATCCCTTCTATTATTACTATTGCGGATACGGTTGCACGATACACCCTAGATGCTCCAGTGTTACGAGAGTTTGTACGCATTCATAATATTGAATTGTAATTAGTGTGATTTTGGAAAAGCGTCCTCGGACGCTTTTTTTGTTTGTGTACGCAATTGGAGCTGTGTCCAAACAAGGAGAATAATACAAGCAACAAAAAGCACCACAACATACTTTAATATTTCTTCTGTATTATTATTACTTTCAATACGAAAGCGTTCTATTTCGTTTGCAACAACCGCTTCACCAAGAACAATACCTTCATCTCCTTCTCTGACTGCTATATCTGTTTGATACCGTGGAAGAATGCGATAGCCACTTTGTGTTTCGCTTACCATACCAACCACTTGTATCCACGTACCTGTTTGTATGTTGGGTTTGGTAATGTTTGTGGTTGATTGAAACACCACTCGTGCTTCTCCTGATCCATCATCGATATACCAACTTGTTCCCTTTTTTTCAATGAGTGATCCTGCTACCTGCACCAAGTATCCTTCTGTTGCTTCTGCTATATCGCCAGTGTTATATTCTTCTGGTTCTGGTGGGTCGCTCGTATACAGTGGGACAATATCTTCCTTTGATGTTATTTTAATTCTTCTCTCATTATTTGATTCTGCAATAGTACCCAATACGCCAATCACATCTCCCATGTGCAGTGGTGGCCAATCTTTTTTTGAAAAATATACTTGCACACCCTGAGAGCCGGTGATGTAAAAAAAAGTTTTACCAAGGACACCAGGCTCAACTGCAACGGTTCCTTGTACGCGCACTTCTGTACCAAGCTCAAGTTCTCTAATGTAGGGTAAGTCTATATCTACGAGTGGTGTATCGTATAGAGTGCTCGGTTGTTCTGTGCCGATAGATATACTGGGTATTGTTTCCACAAGAATGCTAAACACATTAGCATCTCCTTTCGTTATGTGTTCAGTCCAGTACCAGAGATCTTCATCTGTTTTAGCGTATGAGTATGCTTCTTGTGTATCGTCATACAGCACGGAGTCTACGAGTTTTTCGGTATCATCAAATAATCGTACTTCATCGCTGGTATTGTTTAATATAAGTTTGTTTTCTTCTTTTCCTATAACAAGATATGCCAAAGCATCAATGTTTGTTGATTCAAATACATACGGTTTACTACCACCTTCTGCATCGTCAAGTATCCATTGATCGAGGGATACTGCAAATGGATTCGGATTGTACAGTTCTATCCATTCGGTATCATCGGCACCAACGGGATTGGGAAATATTTCTGTAATGTACACAGATTGCATATCTACAGGTGAAATAATCTGTTGTTCTAACACCACGTGCTGTGTGCTCCTGTGTGATACCACATCAATAGCAGACCATACTTCTATAGTTGTTGAAGCTTGCACGGTATTTCTTCCATCTGAAACAATAAGGTCTACTGTATGCTTTCCAATATAGGGAAAGGCATAAGCAACGGTTGTACCAAATGCTTGAAAGGTATTTCCAATCTTCCATAAAAAAGTGAGTGTGTCGTTGTCGGGATCTGTTGTTTGTTCTGCGGTGATAAATACACGTTCTTTTGGTGCTACTGGTTGTGGTGTGTACGTAATGTGTGGTATTGGTGGGTCATTGGGAACAAGAATAATATTCTCGGCACCGGGAGTTATTTGTTGTGTCCAGGTGAATATATTGTGTGAAGTGTCATAGGCATAGCTGTATCCCTTTATGGTTTCTGCATAGCTCACACTATGAATTCTGCTTCCTTGTGTGTCATAGAGAGTTACTTCCTCTGATGTATTGTTGAGTGCAATGCCTGTCTGTGTGCGGGAAAATATTTTTCGTTCATGTGGTACTAAGGTTGTTTCTGGAATGATATATACTTTGCTGTTATCTGCGAGCTTCCAGTTTGTTATGTCAACGGTTCCTGTCCCACTATTCCAGAGTTCTATAAATTCATCTTGTTGAGATGTTTCTGGGTTTGGATACAACTCGTGTATACGAACATCTTGCGCATTACCTGTTGTGCTTATGATAGTTGCTTGGGATTGTACTGGTGTTGGTGTGACTTCCTCTCCATTTTCCTCTGGTGAGTCTTGTTCAACTATTGTTTTATACCCAGGTGTGCCTCCTACTGATGTTGTTGCCCAATTGGATTGAGTGTTTGTTTGTGTAAGTTTTATTTTTTCAAGAGTACTTCCGTCGCCATCTGCTCCCCAGGTGTCCTCATACGTAACGCTGGTAAAAAATGTTTCTCCAGCATCTGCGGAAAGACTCAACGTATCAGTTGTGTTGTTTAATGAAAGTACGGTATCAAAAAGTGTGCCTGTGTATGTTGGGTACAGGGTTCTAAATGTTTCAGCATCATCTGCAAGTATTGCAAAGTCTCCTTGTTGTAATGTGCTACTTCCTTCTATCAGTGTGAGTGTGTGGTTACTGCCGTCCGATACTCGCCAACTGTTTGCTCCTGATCCGTCGTGTATGGTTACTGCTTCTGTTCCTGCGTTATATATTTCTATCCATTCTGTGTCGGTATCTGATCCTTCTGGGTTGTACATGATTTCAGAAAAAATAATATCTGTGCTTGCCGCATGGATGTGCTCTGATGTCGTAACAAAAAGAACACCCACAAGGATGCATACAGAAATTGCAATATATTCCCTCCATTTCATATTATAGGGTAGTATGACGTATGAAAATTAAAATAAGCATGAATAGGATATATTTATTTCTTCAATTATTATTGACAAAAATTGAAATATATTTTATCTATATAAAGTTGTATTGTGCGTAGATTATTCTCAATCTTATTCCCTGGAGGAAGCATGGGTCAACCATGTCGGAAGGGTGAGGAAGTATTAAGTAACGAGGCACTTGCAAATTTGTACATTAAAGCAAAATCAGGACAAGCAAATAGGTTTACTATGGCGACCTATAATAGGACTAAAAGAGCTATTATTGAGGCTAAAGAAAATGCAGCTCGATATTTTTGTAGATATGGTAATCTAAAAAAGTGGGATGCTACGGGAGTTGGTTTAACAACAAGAGAGAGCCTTCTTTCTATTTTAAAAGAGAGATATCCTACTGTGACCGTTGTTCGTAATGTTGCTCATGGCAACGCTAAATATTATAAACCAGATATTCCTCTTGTTACCTTAGTAAAAAAGCAAAGACGTTTAACAGAATAAAATACAACCGATAGATGTTACTCTATCGGTTTTTTTATATCTTCAATAAATTTTTTGAGTTCTGTATGTTCAAGTGCTTCTTGGAATCCTTGATTAATAGTTCGTCTGAGCTTTACAGAATCGTTATTAAGAGATTCTATATGTAATGGTTCTTGCGGTGTTATGACTAATACATCTTTATCATCAGGAACATTAAACGATCGCATATCCTCAACATGTTGTTGATACGTATGTTTAAATTCAGCACCACGCAAGCTGGACCATAACTTAAACATCGTATCATGAAAAGCATTATCTCTCGTATTATCTATAACAATAATTTTAGTTGCCCCCATCTCAAGAGCAGTTTTTACATGAAGAGTCGTATCACTTGATGCATAGGTGTCTACAAAATCTTTGTCATGTATACGAATGCGTTTTCCAAAAGCAATGGGCATTGCTTTACTTGCTCGTAATGCTTCATACACATCATCATTATTTTTATTTGAAAAGTAGGTGAGTTCACCAGAATGTATATTTGTTGCTGGGATTAAACAGGTCGTTGGCGAATTATAAAAAGCAGAAAGATGAATTGGAGATTGTGTCCGAAGTACATCATCTATTAAATAATCAATATCAATAACTTTCCAAAATCTCCAAAAGTTTATCATTTTTTTACTTCCAATAAGATTTGACCAAATATATGCGGTATCGTTCCATTGTCCAGCTACGTAGTATGCAACAGAAGCTGCATTTCCGGATCCACCTATTGCGATATCTGGTTGTGTGAATCCATAATGTTTTGCAATAGCTAAAAGCACTCCAACTGAGTAGCTGCAGGTCATTCCTCCTCCCGAAAGTATGATGGCTGTTTTTTGTTTCATTTGATTTTCTTTATGGCCCGCCTTCGCTTAAAAGCTATAGCGAGTAAATGCCGGAGGAGAGACTCGAACTCTCACGCCTTGCGGCAGCAGGTCCTAAACCTACCGTGTATACCAATTTCACCACTCCGGCTCGTCAAAGTCGAGTTGCGGCTTCCGTGTGCACCTCCGCTACGCTTCAGTGCCCACTCCAGCCTTCACTCGCCTTTTCCTCTCAAATTTTTGCTTAACCTCGGAGTACCTCGGCCCAAGCAAAAAATTTGTAATAAACTTAAGAGTACTCATTCAAAGTATACTGAAAAGGGGTTTTTGTCTATAATAGAGGATATGAAGAGTGTTATTAACGAAGTAAAACAAAATATTCTTGATTTAACGGGAAGTGTTATTGGTTGGGTGAAGAAAACGTCTCATCATTTTGGGGAGGATAATCATTCTGGACGTCTTCTGATTTTTATTCCTGGTTACACTCTTTGGCATAATCCTATTGTTCCTGGTATTACGGATGCATTGCAGGCTGAAGGCTATGATGTTGCTGTTTTTAATCCTGGTCAGACATTACAATCTAATATTCGTGCATTATCTCAAGATTTGCATGAATTTATTAAAGAAGTTTGTAAAAAGAAAGGAAAAGATAAAGTTTTTCTTGTGGCGCATAGTATGGGAGGTGTTATTGCTCGTTATACACTTGAAAAGTTTGATAAAGGTGCACATATTCAGAAAATTGTTGCTGTGGGATCTCCGTTTCATGGTACGCGTTCTGCATATCTTGCGTTGCATACTCGTGCCGCACGGATGATGAAGCCCAATGCGGATTTTGTACAAGAACTCAATACATTGAATGATTTTACTGATCGGATAGTGTCGATTCGGGCAAAAAGGGATCAAACCATTTGGCCTACCTCGAGCTCCTATTTAGAAGGGGCAAAGAATTACGTGGTTCCTGTTATTGGGCATAACTCGGTAAGGGATAGTAAAGAGGTTGTTGAGATAGTCAAAAAAGAGCTAAAATAAAGCAAAATTTAAGTATTTGTCTAAAATAAGCCAATATAAGTATTGACTTATTTTTTTAATTGTGGTATAATATAATTATAAATAAAAAACTACCTTTAAAACTATTTTTTCCTGGAGGGAAACATGACATTCGGTCGCTTACACCGAAACATGATGGACGATATTGCTCGTAACAATGTATATACGAGCATCTTGAGCATTATTATTGCTGTTATTTGCTTTTTTATTTTGGCAAATACGGCAAATGCAGAAAATGTAGAGCCAAGCACTTCAGAAATTATCACTGAAGTGTCACGGATTCTTGATCTCAATCCAGAGATCAAGGCACGGACAAATCACTGGGTTAATCCTGGTGAAAAGGTCAATCTGGGGCATGGGATGGTCGTCACAGTAGAAAAGTGGCGGACATCAAAGTCTACTCTCTGGTGGATCGCAAAGGCTCATTTATTGGGCAAATTTGATCCAAAACCTGAGAAACCCCAGGTTCGGATGCAACCAGCAAAGTACAAAAATACTCTGCAAGAACGTCCAGAGCCGTTTGAGGGATATGACAAAACGCCACTGTATATCTGGCTTCTGATCCTTTTCTTGATTAAATTTGTTGATTGGTTGTATCGAATACAAGCCAGTCAACAGATTACCTCTTTCTTTACTCAAACCGGACAAGTTGCTGCATATGCCTGTACTTGGTTCTGGGTTTGGGTAGACGATTACGTGAATCGTGGTTGGATTCAATCCAATAAGTCCACGATTTGCTTTCACTGGGCTCACAACCGAACCCAATTGTGGAATCGCTTACTTAAGCATTCAGCAAAGGCCATTCCGCCGAAAGCGAAGCGAATGTGGCTACGGACGAAAAATGGCCGAGGAAGTGGTCATTTTGGTCCGCAATGGGGGTTTGGAAGAGCTCCCCCGTTCTTTCGAAATAAGGCGTACAATTTTTGTAATTGTACGCCTTTTTCATTTGTGTAAAAATGCTTGATATCGTATAGAAAATATTTAGCTAATATAAGCTAAATATTTACATATTTTTACAGGGCTATAGTATTTGACATTATATCAAAGTTGCACTATAATTATTGCGTTATATAACTTACGTATTGAGTTATACATAAGTAATCCACATAGTTTTCAACAGTATGCTTACCTTAGCAAAAATTAATAATAATCTTAGCGGATGAAGATTAGTTTTGTGTGAAACTATGAAGTACAACAATCCGCATACAGCGGATTTTTTAGTCCTCATTGCTATATACAGCTGAGCTTTTCCCGAAAGTTTTACTGTAGATACCAATGATAGCAATTTGAAAACTAAGAACGTTATTCATATCTTAACCAGTATGAATAACGGGAAACGAGCATCTTATGTAGTCTGTTTTCAATAGAGCAGATTGCATAATTAATTGAATCAATATGTTAGTTGATTCATTACCACGAGAAAGATCTATATTTGCATAGATCGTACAACAGCTTATACATTTAAGCGGTTGCACACATCTCAAGGTAAACGGTGGATGCCTTGACACAAAATGCCGATGAAGGACGTTGCAAGGTGCGAAAAGTCTCGGAGAGGTCCTAAGCAACCTTTGACCCGAGAATGTCCGAATGGGGAAACCCATCTAAGAGGAAGTCTTAGATACTGATATCTGAATACATAGGGTATTGGCGGGAACCTAGCGAATTGAAACATCTTAGTAGCTAGAGGAAAAGAGAGAAGTAACCCACACACTTTTGCTGGCTCACTCACTCGTGAATCAGCAAAAGTCGTGTGTTCTATTCCCTGAGTAGCGGCGAGCGAAACGGGAACAGCTCAAACCAAGTAGACTGCGTAGTAAGCAATCCTTCGGGATTAATTACCATTGAAGGCTGTATGGCCATATGTCTATTCGGTGTTGTGAGAATATTGCGTTTGCTTTCATACAAGAGCAAGATAGAGCATGGATACTTTTTAGTAGAAACTTCTGGAAAGGAGTACCAAAGCGGGTGATAGTCCCGTATATGAAAAAAAGTAAACCTCTATTGCGATATTTCTCGAGTACTACGAGGCCCGAGAAACCTCGTAGGAACCTGGCGTGACTATGCGCCAAAGCTAAATACATTTTGTGATCGATAGTGAACTAGTACCGTGAGGGAAAGGTGAAAAGCACCCCGGAAGGGGGATGAAATAGTATCTGAAACCGTTTACTAACAAAGAGCTGGAGCCCAATTTATTGGGTGACAGTGTTCCTATTGAAGAATGAGCCAACGAGTTTATATATACTGCTTGCTTAAGCCCCGCTGGGGTGGAGGCGTAGGGAAACCAAGTTTTAACCGGCGATTTTGTAGTATATATAAGACCCGAAGCCAAGTGAGCTAACCATGGGCAGGGTGAGTCTTGGGTAACACCAAGAGGAGGCCCGAACCGACCGGCCGTACAACACCGGCGGATGACCTGTGGTTAGAGGTGAAATGCTAATCGAACTTGGCAATAGCTGGTTCTCCTCGAAATAGCTTTAGGGCTAGCCCGTTGTATACCCGCAGGGGTAGAGCACTGAATGGGATTAGGTGGCGTAAGCCTACTGATCCTAATCAAACTCCGAATACTGCGGTTTTAAGCAACGGAGTTAGACTATGGGGGCTAAGCTCCATTAGTCTAAAGGGATGAAAGCCCAGATCGTCGTCTAAGGTCCCCAAATCATAGTTAAGTGGGAAAGGTGGTGTTAGGACTTATACAACTAGGAGGTTGGCTTAGAAGCAGCCACCCTTTAAAGAAAGCGTAACAGCTCACTAGTCCAGTCCTTTCGCGCCGAAAATTTAACGGGGCTCAAACTATGTACCGAAGACACGAATTCAACTTTTAGTTGAGTGGTAGAGGAGCGTTCTTATTGCGCTGAAGCATACACCGCGAGGTGGTGTGGAGCGATGAGAAGCGAGAATGTTGGCATAAGTAGCAAAAAGGTAGGCGAAAATCCTACCCGCCGAAAACTCAAGGATTCCTGGGCAACGATGATCGACTCAGGGTTAGGCGATCCTAAGCCGAGGCCGAAAGGCGTAGGTGATGGACCAGACGGTTAATATTCCGTCCCTTGTATGTGTTTCCGATGAGGGGACGCAGTCTTAAGTATTTGAACGTTTTATTGGATTGAAACGTTTGTCACACGGTGTTCGCATGAGTTAAAAGGCATGCATCAACATCAGGTGATGAAGAGAGAAAACCTTCGGGTGGACTCAATTCAGACGCG
Source organism: uncultured Gammaproteobacteria bacterium (assembly GCA_964611875.1). Lineage (GTDB taxonomy): Bacteria > Patescibacteriota > Patescibacteriia > UBA2169 > UBA2169 > CAZTBF01. Next base: position 47,224 of record CAZTBF010000002.1, on the reverse strand, counting down.
CGGACTGTCCAGAAAAGCCTCTAGGGCTAAGCACATACAATCCGTACCGTAAACCGACACAGGTGAGTAGGTCGAGAAGACCAAGGCGTACAAGATAACCATCGTTAAGGAACTCGGCAAAACAGCGACCGTACGTTTGCAATAAGGTCCGCCCCGTTCTGCGGGGCCGCAGCGAAAGCTCTCAGGCGACTGTTTACCAAAAACACAGGTCCCTGCTAAACCGTAAGGTGATGTATAGGGGCTGATGCCTGGCCAGTGTCCGAACGTTAAGGGGAGAGGTTCACGCCTTGATCCGAAGCGCGGATGAACGCCGGCAGTAACTATAACTGTCCTAAGGTACCGAAATTCCTTGTCGGGTAAGTTCCGACCTGCAGGAATGGCATAACGATCTGAGAACTGTCTCAACGATGGACTTGGCGAAATTGCGAGATGAGTGAAGATGCTCATTACCCATGGTTAGACGAAAAGACCCCGTGAAGCTTTACTATAACTTGGTATTGCTATATTGATATTTGTGTTTAGTATAGGTGGGAGACGTTGATCCTGGAGCGCTAGCTCTAGGGGAGTCGCCAGTGAAATACCACCCTCGAATCTTGGTGTAGCTAACCTTGAGCCGTTACCCGGCCAAGGGACAGTATCTGGTGGGTAGTTTGACTGGGGCGGTGGCCTCCTAAAAAGTAACGGAGGCGTTTACAAAGGTTGACTAGCACCGGAAGGAAATCGGTGCGATAGGGCAAACCCATAAGTCAGCTTTACTGCAAGGGCTACAACCCGAGCAGTTGCGAAAGCAGAAGTTAGTGATCCGACCGTAAAAGCTCTTTATCTGTGCACACGTTTACGTGTATACAGATATTGAGTCCGATATAGGACGGCGGAAGCTCAACGGATAAAAGTTACTCCGGGGATAACAGGCTGATCTCCTCCAAGAGTCCACATCGACGAGGAGGTTTGGCACCTCGATGTCGGCTCATCACATCCTGGGGCTGGAGAAGGTCCCAAGGGTTCGGCTGTTCGCCGATTAAAGTGGTACGCGAGCTGGGTTCAGAACGTCGTAAGACAGTTCGGTCTCCTATCTACCATGGGCGTTGAATATTGAGAGAGCCTCCCTCTAGTACGAGAGGACCGAGGGGGACGCACCTCTTGTGTACCGGTTGTGACACCAGTTGCATTGCCGGGTAGCGACGTGCGGCAGTGATAAGCGCTGAAAGCATCTAAGCGCGAAGCACTTCTCAAGATTAGTATTCATTATAGGGCGGTCGGAGATGACGACCTTGATAGGCACTAGGTGTACATATAGCAATATATTGAGCCGAGGTGTACTAATAGCCCGAGTGTGCAACCACTTAAGTTTATAAGTGCGTGGCATGTTGTTTTATTACAACATGATATGCTCGTTTCCAACATTTTCTATTAAAACAATGTGATACGCTGTAGTGTATTGCCATATTGTTTTGATAGTATAAAAAAAACACTATTGTCTTGGTGGTCTGTGCGGTGGGGGTACACCTGTTCCCATTCCGAACACAGCAGTTAAGCCCATTAGCGCCGATGGTACTACACCCTTAGGGTGTTGGGAGAGTAGGTCGCCGCCAAGACAATGGTGTTTTTTGTTTGATGACAATAGGTATAAAATAGGTATAATTTAGGTATAATTATACCTATCTTGACAATAGGTATAAAATAGGTATAATTTAAGTATAATTATACCTATTTTTTTATGTTTTATAAATTAGAAAAACCAAAGAAATTTAATGAAAAGGATTTTTGGGAAATTTTTAAGAAAGTTGGATTAGAAAAAGCTACTCAGTTATTTCAAAAAACATCACGACCAGAATATTTGCATTGGGAAAATGTTAAATATAAGGATTATGCAAAAACAAATATTAAGCCAGAAGAGTCTTGGGCACTTATAAAATTTTTGAGAAGTCAGTATCAAGAGCCAACTGTCATAAAAAGTGAATCAGGAAAGTATTTTAATTGGATTAAATTACAATCAATGGATCAATTTTTTCATGAAATGGATTTAAATACTGGGGGTCTTTTGTTTTTGTCAGATAATGATATTGATGAAAATTCAAAAAACAGGTTCATAAGTAGGGGAATTATGGAGGAAGCTATAGCGACTTCTCAACTAGAAGGAGCAAATACTACTAGAGAAATTGCAAAAAAATTTTTAAGGGAAGGTAGAAAACCTAAAAGTGTAAGCGAACATATGATTTTAAATAGTTATCTAACTATGAAAATTATTGAAGATGATTATAAAAACAGAGAGTTAGATATGGAAATGCTTTTAGATCTTCATATCATGATATCAAAAAATACAGAAATCAGAGAAGAACGTTTAGGAAAAATCAGGGAAGATTCTGATGATGTCGTAGTTGGCGATCAAGATGGAACCATATACCATCTTCCACCAAAAGTTAGTTTTGTAAAAGAGGAACTTGATAGATTTATAAAATTTGCAAACGATGAGTTAGATACTGGTACATTTATTCACCCTGTTATCAAGGCCATTATGTTACATTTTTGGATAGGATACTTGCATCCTTTTGTTGATGGAAATGGTCGTCTCGCTAGATCACTGTTCTACTGGTATTTATTGAAAAACAGATATTGGGCTTTTGCTTATCTCCCTATTTCAAAAATTATTAAACGTTCGCCAATTCAATATGGACATGCATACATATACAGTGAGCAGGATGATAATGACCTAACATATTTTATTGATTACAATGTTCGGAAAATACAATTGGCGATACGTGAGTTTAAGGTGTATGCAGAACGAAAATCTTTAGAAAATGTTAAAATGAACAAATTAGCTAAAGTCAAATATCATCTTAACGATAGACAAATAAGGTTGCTTCAGTATTATTATACCAATAAAGATGAGGCAACTTCACCAAAAACACACATGAATATTAATCAAATATCAAAAGCCACAGCTTTAAAGGATCTTCACGTACTTCGTGATTTGAAATTTATTTCATCAAAAAAAAGAGGTAGAAACATATACTATTATGCAACAGATAGAATAAAAGAGCTTTTTAAATAAGATAGTACTATGCAATACATTACCGACATACATCTCCATTCCCGTTATTCGCGTGCAACCTCAAAAGATCTCAATATCGAGGGATTATATAAAGGGGCACAATTAAAAGGTATTCACATTATTGGTACCGGAGATTTTACGCATCCTGCATATAATAAAGAAATGAAAAAAGAACTCGAGCCAGCAGGTGGCGGGCTCTATTACTTTAAACGAAGAGACGATATTACCGTACCGGTTGGTGGAGAAAAAAGAGAACCACTGTTTGCACTCACCGCAGAAATTTCAAATATTTATAAACGCCACGATAAAGTTCGCAGAATACATACCGTAGTTGTAGCCCCTGGTATGGAAGAAATGTTGGAACTGAATAAACAGCTCGACAAAATAGGGAACATCAAAGCAGACGGTAGACCTATTCTCGGTATGGATGTGTACGATATGGCAAAACTCATTTGGAGTGTATCCAAAGATTTTATTATTGTACCCGCACATGTATGGACTCCATGGTTTGCTATTTTTGGATCTAAATCTGGTTTTGATTCTATAGAAGAATGTTTTGGAGATCTGACTGATCGTATCTATGCAATTGAAACAGGGTTGTCCTCCGATCCACCAATGAATTGGATGCTCTCACAACTCGACAACGTAAGTTTGATTTCTAATTCAGATGCACATTCATTACCCAATTTAGGAAGAGAAGCAACTGTGCTTGAATTAGAAAAACCAAGTATTAAAAATATAGAAATTGCATTTCAAAAAAATAAATCAGAAAAAAATAAGATTGCATATACTATTGAGTTTAATCCTGAAGAAGGAAAGTACCATTACGATGGACACAGAGATTGTAAGTTTGTGTGTGAACCAAGCGAAACAAAAAAGCTCAAAGGTGTGTGTCCAAAATGTAAAAAACAATTAACTGTTGGTGTGCATTACCGTGTACATGAACTTGCAGATAGAGCAAAACCAAAGTTGCAAGGCGAGTTTAAATATATTGTGCCATTGCAAGAAATTATTGCCGACGCTTACGGGCAACGAAAAAACACCAAGCGAGTGCAAGAAACATACGATGCAATGATTCGTGATATCAACAACGAATTTACCTTGTTGCTTGATACTCCACTCACAGATATAGAAGCATTTGGTATAAGTGAATTAGCAGAAGGAATACGCCGTGTACGTGAAGAAGAAATACACGTAGAACCGGGGTATGATGGGGAATATGGTGTGGTCAGTGTGTTTAAAGAAGAAGAACGAATATCCGCAAAAAACAAGCAAAAAACTTTATTTTAGACATACAAAAAGGCTCCGCAGAACGGAGCCTTTTTTGTTTTTATTTTTGCTTTTAGCGCTTTTTACGACGAGTCGTTTTGCGTTTAGCAGTTGAGCGTTTTTTTGTAGCACGTTTTTTTGTGGTACGTTTTTTCGCTGCTGGTTTGCGCTTCTTAGTTGCGCGCTTTTTGGTTGCGCGTTTCTTAGTAGCACGTTTCTTTGTAGTTCGTTTCTTTGCAGCTGGGCGGCGCTTTGCAGTGCTCTTGCGCTTTGCAGTTGCTTTACGTTTTTTTGCTGGCATAACTTTTGTGTTAATTTTTATTATCTAAAATGTTTTTAGTGGTGATACGACGAACATCACACACAAAAATATTTGTAACAAAATAATTTTATAAAAAAACTATTTCAATACAAGTATATCATGTTGCATTACAAAACAATATAGTTATTTTGTAAACTTGTGGAAAACTTTTCTAACAAAAAAGTTTTATAAAAATAAAAAAACGGAAAAATATTTTTCCGTTATGCAATTAATATTCTAATTGCTTGCTCAACTTTAGGAGTGACGTTAATTGATACATTGGGATCGCCATCTTCGGCTGTTCCTGGACAGGGGATATTTAAAAAATTTTTACTCCTAATAAATTTTCCCTGAACACCTGCATCACAACCATACTCTTTTAAAAATTGAGGCACATCCGAAGGTTCTTGATACTCCATAGTAAACATACATAAAAGCATATTTTTATTAACATGGTTTAGGTTCCCTCTTGATTCCCCCCATGCATGATTTAAAATCCAACTAATACGAAATGTCATTACATTTTCATTTGTTATTTTATATATATATAAATGAAGAGCATTTGTACGTAGTTGGACTTGCTGATTATTTGCATTTACAACGACTACTTTTGAGCCGTGTTTGTGATACCATCGAGGAACAAGTGGTGTAGTCACAACACCCCCTAAGTAAAGAATTATTGGTAATGAACGTTTTGCGTGAGAATGTATCAATCTACCAATATATTCTTTGTTAGTCAAACAAAAACACTCACTATTCAGTGAGTGTTTTTGTGGTGGACCTGAGGAGATTCGAACTCCTGACCTTCGCCTTGCAAAGGCGCTGCTCTACCAGCTGAGCTACAGGCCCTCGTCGTGATCGTACTTCAGGCTGTGCGTCATCTGGGAGTACCCAGAGGCCGCTTCGCCTTTCGTCCGCTCACTCCTCTCGAATTTTTACTTAACCTCGCTTGCGCTCGGCCCAAGTAAAAATTCGGTAAGAGTGTTCTATTTACAATCGTCCTCCTCCGAGGAGGGTGCCGATTGTTGCGCTAAGGAAACTGTTGTAGAGGTTAAATACTGCAAGCATTCCAAAGAAAATTAACAGTATGCCTATGAGTTTGTACAACATGCGTGTACCACCCATGGTTCCCATCTTTGCTTCTGCCCAACTGTTATAGCCGGTAAAGCGAACTAATGGTTCTGTTTTCCATACCATGAGAAAACCGAGAACAATGAGAATAAGACCTACTACAATGCGCATATATTTGTTTTAGATGGCTTGCCAAGTCGAAGCCTTGGCGAAGTCTGGTGGGCGCTGAGGGATTCGAACCCCCGACCTACTCGGTGTAAACGAGTCGCTCTAACCAACTGAGCTAAGCGCCCGCGGCGTCGTCGTAGCCGTGCGTAAGGCTTCCGCGTCATCTGGGAGTACCCAGAGGCCGCTTCACCTTTCGCCCGTCTACTCCTCTCAAATTTTTACTTAACCTTGAGTACAAGGCCCAAGTAAAAATTTGTAAAGAGAAGACAACTGTCCTGAGAAAATTTTGGTTATTGATTTTTGATGTTTGATTATTTCAGAGCGTAGCTCTGTTTGGTGCCCAGGGAGGGACTTGAACCCTCACGCACCGAAGTGCCTAGGCCCTCAACCTAGTGCGTATACCAATTCCGCCACCTGGGCGCGTCAGCCACGAGCGTCAGGCTCCATGTCTCCTGGGAGTACCCAGAAGCCATTCCGCCTTTTGCTCGCGTCTTCCTTTTAATTTTTCACTTAACTTCGCTAACGCTCAGCCCAAGTGAAAAATTATTAAAAGAGAATCGTAGCTTTTTAACAAAACAATAGTAGCAAAAGAGTTGTAAAAATGCAATCAAAGAACCCGCCTTGTGAGGCGGGTTTGGTATTAGTCTTTAATTTCTCGTAACCGCTTCTTTGTGGTGCGTAAGTAATTCGGTCGTGACTGGCGTACTTTGTATTTACGTACCATTTCAATCTTTTCAATTGCTGGCATGTGTAATGGGAAGATTTTTTCTACCCCAATGCCTCCTGATACTTTTCGTACGGTAATTGAAGCGCCTGCTTCGTTTCCATGCTTGTGTGAGAGTACCATTCCTTGGAATACTTGAATACGCTCTTTTTCTTCACCTTTTGGGTTGGTATCTACAATCTTTTGGTGTACGCGTACAATCATTCCGGTACGAATACTATCTGCATCTACTTCTACGTATTCTGATTTTCCTTTTTTACCTTTCTTTTCTTCTGCTTCTGTGGTTACTTCTTCGAGAGCTGTTTTCTCTTCAACTTTTGGCTCTTCTTTCACTTCTTCAGCTTTTTCTGCTGGTTGTTCTTCTTTTCTCTCTTCTTTGGTATCAGAAACTTCTGGCTTTTCTGCCTTGTCAGACCCGCCTTGGGTGGGTTTTTCTTCTTTTTCTGTTGTTTCGTCGCCTTGTGGGGCGTCCTTTTTCTCTTCTGTCATAAGATGTTTCAATAATTTAGACCACTATAGATTAGCCGTTTTATTGTGTTTTGTCAATGCTTTTATTTACTGATACTTGACATTTTTTATCATTTATGCTATATTTTTACATTATCAATGTTCCTTTATTTAAGTAATTTCATAGTTTCATTACTTTTTACCTTATAGTAAGGGGGTCACCATGACTCAGGTATCTCGCTTTTTTCTCTTGTTCTTGTTGATGTTTCACCCTGTATTTGCGTTTAAAGGTGTTGTCCCAACAACATTCGAGGAAATCATTACGCAAGAAGTTATTGTTCACGTTGTAAAAGAGTACAAAAATGTATCTTGGCGTCGAAATGGGGTTAAAGATTGGGGGGTACTCCACACGGGCACAAATCAAAGTGAACGTGCCATGTACAAGTTTTTTGGGAAAGAAGACTGGTGGAAAACCTTCACTGCCTATGTTGGTGCGCAGTTGCGAGAGATTGTACGTCCACGAATCGATACCCCAGAAGAACTTATGGTTGAGTACAGAAAAAATAAAACGAATTTGGTACATGAAATTCGTTTAAATGGCCTCGCCGATGAAGTAAAAGGTGATTTAAAGAATGTGCTCAAGTTTTTTGATGGCACTCTGGATGAAAAATTGTTAGGAGGTATCAAAGAACGCATACATATTTCTAAAGAGTACTCTACAAATGTACTTGAGTGGGAAAAGTATGAGAAGAAGTGGAATGACATCCAAGAACGAACGGGTGTTACGGATCCTGATGTTGAAAATTATCAGTGGTCCCAACGTCGATTTGCCGATGGCAAACGAACCGACGGAACAGATCAATCTGGTATTGCTCTGCAACGTGCGTATGCGGAGGTGATAAAAGATCTTATCAATTCTTTATAACCTAATAACCCGCACAACACACACAACGCTCTGAATTTATTCAGGGCGTTTTTTTATCTTCGAATTTTTATACGTCTCAGGATGAAACGGTTGCATAGTTTTTACTTCCACATCCACCCCTCTCTTTTTCATCTCCTTCTCAAGATTTTCTGTATACGCAGTTTGGTCATACCCCAAAGCAATAACATCAGGTTTTAGAGAAGCCACAAAATCAAATACTTCATCATCACTCCCATCAATACCTAAATATACTTGGTCTATTTCAGGGCATGCTTTTACCAGAGCAATACGTTCTTTTGCATTGTTTTTTGGGTATGCTCCTTTTATACGTTTTACTACACTTGCACGTCCAATAATACAAACCAACCGATGTCCGTATGTACGTGCTTGTTGAAAATAATTTTTGTGCCCTTCGTGTACTCCATCGAATGTTCCTGAAACAATCACTGTTTTGAGTGGGGTAACGTATTTTTCTACTTCTTCCTTTGTTGTTTTCTTTGGGTCGATAGTAATAGCATCTTCCAATGCAAAGTCACCAATCGATGTTCGTTTAAGCTCTTCTACATACGCACCACAACCAAGTGCCTGCCCAATATCATGTGCCAGTGTGCGAATATATGTTCCACTGGAAACGGTGCAGGTAATAGTTAAAAGGTCATCTTTAAAAGAATCCATGCATATGTCAGAAACTTCTATATCAATCTTTTTCCGTTCAATTTCCTCACCTTTCCGTGCCAGTTTATATAATCGTGTACCCCCAACTTTTTTAGCAGAATGCATCGGTGGTAATTGTTTCTGTTTCCCTTCAAAAGATTTGAGTACTTTTTCGATTTTGGTTTTTGTAATTTTATTGGTTATTGATGATTGGTTATTGGTTATTTCCCCAGTTCTATCATACGTATCACTTGTCGCACCTAACCGCAATGTCGCAACATATGTTTTATCCATGCCAATATAATGGCGTAGTACTTTTGTAGCTTCGCCAATCGCAATAATAAGCAACCCACTTGCAAAGGGGTCGAGTGTTCCTGCGTGACCTATTTTTTTAATACCCGTGATTTTACGAAGTTGATAGATGATATCAAATGAAGTGGGGCCGCTTGGTTTATGTATGAGTAAAAATCCTGATTTCATATACGTAGTATAGCATTTTGCTTTATATTAGGGGAAAATACAATATATTGACAAAAATAGCAAAATGTGCTATAGTAACATGTTCTGAATAATAAAAATATCTACATTAACAATAAAAAAGGAGCTACAATGGAGTTATCAATAGGCAGCTGTATCCTCTTTGGGTGTTTTGTTTTTTTGCTATTCTTTTATTTTATTGAAAAAAAGAAATACTATCCTAAAAGCAAAGCACGTCTCGTGGTGAATTTTTCAACCGTTGGAGCTCGTGGAGCATCTCCAATGGTTGGAGTTAAGGCTTTAAGCATTCAAAATTCCTTTCAGTCAATTCATTCACGTCATCAAAAAAGACGTAGGAATTGATACTAACTCATTCTTTTTTTTCACCCCAAGCCCCCCTACATTCGTGTAGTGGGGCTTTTACTTTTCAAAATAGTCCAACGGAAATAACGTTGGACTATTTCTTTGTGCGCTTTCTAATTTCACTAATCTGATCCCGAATCTCAGCAGCTCGTTCAAATTCTAAATTACGTGCAGCAAGTTCCATTTTATTTTCCATTTCTTTTATGAGCACTGGAATCTCTTCATCCGCAAGTTTCTTCAAATCAACTTTGAGTGCATGCGGATCATCCTTCTTACGTTGACCTTTGAGATATACATCTTTCACTTTCTTTTGAATACTTTTCGGTGTAATGCCATGTGTGCGGTTATATGCTTCTTGAATAGAACGTCTACGTGAAGTTTCACTCAACGCACGTTTCATCGAGCCGGTCATGTTATCCGCATACATAATCACATGACCTTCGCTGTGTCGTGCAGCACGCCCCATGGTTTGAATAAGCGAAGTTTCACTTCGTAAAAATCCTTCTTTGTCCGCATCCAAAATAATTACCAAAGAAACTTCTGGTAAATCTAAACCTTCACGCAACAAGTTAATACCCACCACCACATCATACGTACCTAAACGAAGATCCCTCAAAATATCTAAACGCTCCAAGGTATCAACATCAGAGTGTAAGTAATGCACTTTTATTTTCATTTCAGCTAAATATTCCGCAAGCTCTTCTGCTAAGCGTTTGGTAAGAGTGGTAATCAGTACGCGTTGGTGCTTTGCAATACGCTCTTGCACATGTTCCATTAAATCATCAATTTGATGTTCAGTTGGTTTAATATCTACCAATGGATCAAGCAAGCCTGTTGGGCGAATGAGTTGTTCAGCAATATGATTCGTATCATTGTAGATAATGCGTCCCTTAGAATCCTTTGGTATGAGTGCAAGCGGAGATTCTTTTTTTGTACTATCTTTTTTAGCATCAATATTTTTTGCAACAACTTCAGAAGACAATCCCAACTCATATTCCTTCGGCGTTGCAGATACATAAATAGTTTGGTTGGTGCGTTCTTTAAACTCTTCAAATTTTAGTGGTCTATTATCTAATGCAGAAGGCAACCGAAATCCATAATCAACCAACGAACGTTTACGTGCTTGGTCACCATTATACATACCACCAATCTGTGGAACCGTAATATGCGACTCATCAATAAAGAGTAAAAAGTCATCAGGAAAATAATCTAGCAATGTTGCAGGTGCTTCACCAGGTTGTCTAAAATCTAAATGGCGGGAATAGTTTTCAATACCATTACAATACCCAACCTGATCCATCATTTCTAAATCAAATGTCGTGCGTTCTTCAATACGTTGTGCCTCTATCAACTTATTTTGCTTTTTAAATAATTGAATCTGCTCACGCAATTCATCTCGAATATTGCCAGATGCTTTTTGTAATTGCTCTCGCTCTATCACATAATGCTTTGCTGGGTAAATATGAATTTCACCTACCTGTGCTTGCTCATCCAATATTGGGTCGTTTGTGAGCGGATCAAACGCTTTCATTGCTTCAACCTCATCTCCAAAAAACTCAATGCGATACGCAAACTCCGCATATCCAGGTTGCACTTCAAGCACATCTCCTTTTACTCGGTAGGTACCTCGTTTTAAATCAAGATCACTGCGAGAGTACTGTAAACTGGTAAGCGTACGGAGTACATCATTTCTGTTTATGGTTTCGCCTACCTTTAATACCAACCGCATATTTTCGTAAGAGTCTGGTTTTCCCAAACCGTAAATACATGAAACCGATGCAACAATAATAGTATCGCTTCGTGTGAGTAGGGCAGTGGTAGAAGCCAAACGCAGGCGGTCAATTTCTTCGTTTACTTGGGTTTCTTTTTCAATATACGTGTCAGACTTTGGGACGTATGCTTCTGGTTGGTAATAGTCATAATACGAAACAAAATAATGCACCGCATTGTTTGGGAAAAATTCTTGAAACTCACTTGCGAGCTGTGCGGCCAGTGTTTTATTGTGGCTTACAATTAAGGTCGGTTTTTGCACCTGCTCAATAATATTTGCCATAGTAAATGTTTTTCCAGAACCTGTTACCCCTAAGAGCGTCTGTTCTTTGGTACCAGAAAGCACACCTTTCGTGAGGTGTTCTATTGCCTGCGGTTGATCGCCCGTTGGTTTAAATGTTGAAGCCAATTTAAATTGCATATGTGCGACCAGAGTAGCATGTTTTATAGTATAAAAAAAGCATTCACGTAGAATGCTATGGAAGAACATGTATCACCCCAATGGGCTGTATGCCTCTTTGGAATGTCTGTGCTTTTTCATGTGCACAGGCTGTTGCCTCCGCAAATACCGGAAGATCTTCAATCTGCATATTCTCAAGTTCATGCATCTCAAAGACCATTCGATTATATATGCTTATTTCAACATCCCCTTCCTCCAATAAAGGAGGCAACGTTACTTCATGTACCACTGCCTTACCTCTATTGTCTGGGGTAATACAAAGAGTGATTTGATACTCTTTTGTCATGGCGTTCCCCTCCATAGATGTAAATAACAATGAGTCGTTTGCCGTACTGTCCTATGATATGATACTACTAAGAGTACCAGTAAAAAGCAACGTATGCCATTAGAAGACGAATTCGGCGACATCATAGCAAAAGCACGCGCAGGGCTACACATGCCTATTGCGTATTTTGCTGAGCAGGCAGGGCTCACTATTGAACAAGTAGAAAATATCGAAGCATACAAGTTCATACCCGAAAGCGAAACCATTCAAAACATAGCACGCATACTCGATCTCCGTTTTAATGCACTCCAAGCAAGTGCCGCTACAACATACGATCCACACGTCACCCTTCCACAAGAGATCATTCATATCCCGTGTGACTATGGGGCATATGGTGTAAACGCCTACCTTATATATACCTCCGAGGATACAGCCATTCTTATAGATACAGGAGCAGATCCAAAACAGTGCATTGCTGTTGCCAAGCAACATAATAAAACAATTGAAGCAGTATTCGTAACCCATAGTCATGATGATCACATATCTGGTGTTGCAGATATTGCACACGAGTATCACTGCCCTGTATACGGGCACGCAGATATCAAAGGAGTAACCAAACCAGTTGTTGATACACAAATACTGGATACAGGCACACTCTCTATACACGTATTCGCTACCCCAGGGCACACCGTAGATGGTATGTCGTACCATCTACAAAATGATGCGTTTGCATGCGTTGCCGTTGGTGATACCCTTTTTGCAGGATCAGCAGGCAGAGCAAATACGTCATATGAGGACTTGCTCGAAAGCATAAAACAAAGAATAATAACCCTACCCCCAGAAACACTTTTGCTTTCAGGGCACGGACCTCTTTCTACCTTAGAACAAGAAAAGCAATATAACCCATTCGTATGATCTCTCGCATAACAGGAACCATAATAGAAAAAAAAGAAAATACACTCGTTATCGATGTGCATGGTTTAGGATATCTCGTATCTGTTCCTGCAAATGAGTGCATGGGTATTCCACCCGATTCCGAAGTATCGCTCTATACCTACTTAGTAGTAAAAGAAGATGCCCTCGATCTATACGGAAGCACCTCACAAGCAGTGATTGATTGGTTTAAGGTGTTACTCGAAGTAAAAGGTGTGGGGCCAAAATCCGCACTCAACATTATGTCACAAGTAACCCCAGCCGATTTGTCCGTTGCCATTCAAACAGAAGATGCCGAAGTACTCATACATCTAGGTGTGGGCAAAAAAAGTGCAGAGCGTATTGTGTTAGAACTTAAGAACAAAGCAAAAGCCCTCTTTATCGAATCAGACACCGCAACTGCCGAACATATCGCAGCAGATACCGAAGCCTTGCAAGCATTGGAAGCTTTGGGATATGGAAGAGATCAAGCACGCAAAGCATTAAAGGAAGCAACAGGCAAAACAGCAGAAGAGCGTATTCGCGAAGCATTAAAAATGTTAGGACGATAGAGTATCTATCCCTCGTCATCTCGACCGAAGAGAATCGTTGTACTCAACGATGAACGAAGCGGAGAGATCCCTTTCATAAAAATAGCACGTATAAGGGATTCCTCGACTCGGGAGTACCCTCGCTCGGAATGACGAAGGATCATAATAATACTAAAAGCGTTGTTCTAGAATTCTAAAATTCCAAACATCTAAACAACTGGTACCCTATGTGGAAACAAGTTACAGACAAACAAGAGTGGAACAGTACATTGAGCTCTCAACATAGAGCTCGTTTTTTACAATCATGGGAATGGGGTGCCTTTCAAGAAGCGTGTGGTAAAAAAATAGTGCGACTCAGTTGGAACAACACCTTTTTTATACAAGCAATACAGCATACCTTGCCACACAATAAAACATACTGGTACATACCACATGGTCCCATTGCTCCACAGGGTAAAAAAGTAACCACCGACATGCTCCATGCCCTTAAACATACACTTACACAAAAAGATGTGCTCTTTTGTCGTGTTGATCCTATTACTGCAGGTTCATACACCAATGTTCCATATCGGTTTGTACCAGCAACACAACCAGCATGCACACGCATACTCGATCTCTCACAACCGCTCGAGATGATTAAAGCAAACATGCACCAAAAAACTCGATACAATATTGGTGTTGCAGAAAAAAAAGGTGTTATTGTTGAAAAGGGAGATATTGCTACCTTTAACACATTGAATCACCAAACCACCGAGCGAGATAAGTTTGTATCCCACAGCGACAACCATTATCAACGCATGGCATCACATTTACCGGAATCGTTTTTACAGGTCTGGCACGCACGGCTGGATGAAGAAATTCTTGCTTCTGCACTAGTTGTTACGTTTGGTGACACGGTAACGTACGTACATGGAGCTTCATCAAATGAACAACGCAACGTTATGGCACCCTATGCATTACATTGGCATGTGATACAACAAGCAAAGGAAGCAGGTGCACACTATTATGATTGGTGGGGATGCAATCCAACAGATACCACACATCCCGCATACAAACCAACATGGGAAGGTATCACTCGTTTTAAAAAAGGTTTTGGTGGTGAGCTTGTCTGCTATGCGCCGTCAGTTGACTTGATTTTTGATCGTTCGTGGTATACGGTATATAAATTGTTACAGAAATTGAAAAAATTCCTATGATCACCAAAGTAGTCATCCCCGCAGCAGGAAAAGGCACACGCATGCTTGATCTTGCAAAAGATAAACCAAAACATCTTATCGATGTACTCGATAAACCATTTTTATATTACGTATTAAAAAATTTAGAAAAAGCAGGATTCGAAGAAATGATTTTAGTCATTGGTAACCATGCAGAAAAAATGGAAGCGTTTGCTCAAAATGAAGGAAAAGAATTTCCAATCACTTTAGTTGATCAGTTTAAAACCATGGGTACGGAAAAATACGGCACCGCTATTCCAGTTCTTGCCGCACAAGAAGCCGTAGGAAACGAATCCTTTGTGTGTATCTATGGCGATAATCTCTACAGTACACGTGATCTCGAAACCATTCGCAACCTCGATGATGACTTTAGTTATTTGAGTTTGCTACACACCGAAACACCAGAAAAATATGGTGTGCCCGTTATGAATGGAGATTTAGTTGAACGCATTGTAGAAAAGCCAAAAGAATTTATTTCTAATTGGGCAAGCATTGGGTGTTACAAATTTACACCAGATATTTTTGAAGCAGCAACACATGTTGAGGTATCTGAACGTGGCGAGTACGAATTAACCGATGCCATTAGCGAGTTGGCAGAAGCAGGTAAAGTAAAGGCGCGCAAGATGTTGGATTATTGGTTAGATTTTGGTAATCCAGATGATTTGAAAAAGGTTTCCGAATTTATTGATGAAGGGAAATTATAATCCGAAGGAACGTTACATTGCAACGTTCAATCAACGCAACCGTACAGACGCCCCGCTGGGGCGTCTTTTTGATAACCCCAAACACCCACACAAAAAAATGTGTAAACAACAATATATGTTGTTTAATTAAAATATAGATTAATATTAAACATACATTGACAGCAACTGTATTTTTGAATACAGTAACACGTTCTTTCAACAATCCAGTTTGTCCACCGTTTCAAGAAAGGAAACACCAATGGCACAACAAGAGATTCTCGATATTCTCAACAATGCAGAACAAACACTGCGAAGCACCCGTAAATTGTCAGCATTTGATTCAGCAACCATTATCAGGCGCTTTTTGTTAATACAACCATTCGTGCTTTTGCATGATTGGTTGCTCTCAATACAAGGGAAAACAGGTATCGATCGTATGGATCAAGCAATACAAGAAAATATTTCCAAACGAGATGAGTTAGATATCATTGGTCATCTGAGAAAATTTTCAAGCCAAGTTGGTATAGAAGAATCAACACAACTCACCGTGCCAGAATATATAGAAGAAATACGAGGTAAAATTGAAAGGTTGTATCTTACCCAGGAAAGTACTTTTGTAAAAGGATTTTGCCTGTGTGCACTTGTTGAACATTTTTTGTTTGTAATTATCGATGATATAAAAAAGCGTTTACCCTAATGTGGTTATCATGATGTGTCCTTTTTTGATATGCATAACGTATTCACACGTGAAGGAAATATTTTAATGCTTCTCTACCTTGAAGAAGATACTTTGGAGGTACCATCTGAGATTTCAAAATTCCTTATTCCTCATGCATTAGAATTCGTGTCCAAAGTCTACCAAGACTAACATTTTTCCAGAAAGGATATCTGCCATGGCAAGAGAATCTCAGCTTATGCAAGGGATTATAGAATCATCCAGCTCTGACGATGCAACTATTCTACAAAGATATTTGTTGGCTATTTCAGGGAACTTTACTTCCTGGATGGGAAAAACCATACCATGGGTACGACATGAGAAAGCAAGATATATTTTAACGGAAAACTTACGATGTGAAATTGAGCGAGACCATTTTGGCTTACTCTTAGGCGCAACATTAGGTGTTAAACAAAATCTTTCACCTATGGATGTTAAAGATACATATCTTGCTGTAAGAGGTGTTCATTCTTTGTTTAGCCCCGTTGCAGAAGCCGGCTATGTTGGTTTACACGTGTGTTGGTTATTAGAGCACATGTCTCTGGTTTTTATTCCAGACCTACGTGCTCGTGCCGAACGTCTTGGAGTTTCTGCTTTAGAATATTTTGATGTGCATGGTGAAAAAGATATTGACCATGAACGTTTATTGCATGAAGCTATACTTTGTGAAAATGGAATGGGCTATATGCGAGATATTGATTATCAAAGAATTGTCACAGAAGTTATTTTAAATTTGTTGGCAACCATATACCGATAACCCCAACAGGATACCCCTATCCTGTTTTTTTTTGCCCTCCTCATATATACTATCCATATGGTTAAATCAGTCATAAAACAACTTATACCAGCAGGAGTGCTCTCCTTCTATCACAAAATGCTCGCCATGTGTGCCAATATTCGCTATTGGTATCCCTCTCGAAAACTGGTTGTTATTGGTGTTACCGGAACCAAAGGAAAATCCACCACCGTACTCATGATAACTAAAATGCTTGAACAAGCAGGGCACACCGTCGGTTCCATGAACTCTATCTTTTTTCAAATAGGGGAAAAGCACTGGGCAAATAAAACCAAGCAAAGTATGCTTGGTCGGTTAAAATTACAAAAAATGCTTCGCAAAATGGTGCGTGCAGGCTGTACCCATGTGGTACTCGAAGTAACCAGCGAAGGTATCTTACAACACCGTCATCATGGCATTGCTTTTGATATTGTAGCGTTTACCAACCTTTCACCCGAACATATCGATTCCCACGGTTCATTCACCGCCTACCGCCATGCAAAAGAAACCATTTTTAAGGAACTCCTCAAACAACACCGCAAAAAAAATGTACCCAAAGCAATAGTAGTAAATGGCGATGATGAACTCTCAGAAAAGTTTTTACGCTATGGCGCAGATATAAAATGGATTGTGCATCAACAATGCAATGGGCAACGAACCGACAAAAATAAAGAACGCATTTTGTGTGCAGATGCTATAGAACAAACCATAGACGGCACCACTATTACTATTGGTAAAACATATATCCATCTTCCACTTCATGGAGTACATATGGCAGAAAATGCCTTGCTTGCACTTGCCTGCGTGCAACCACTTGGTGTTTCAATAAACGCAGGGGAAGAAGCGCTCGAACACATAACCCATATCCCCGGGCGTTCAGATATCTTTACCACAAAAAAGGGAGTACATGTCATGGTGGATTACGCGCACGAACCAAAATCATTCGAGGCAATCATGAAAACAGCAGAACATATTAGCACAGGAAAGATGATTGTCCTTTTCGGAGTAACCGGTGGTGGGCGAGACACCTCAAAACGTCCAGTTATGGGAACTATTGCAGCAAAACACGCAGATTATATTATTCTTACCACCGATGATCCCTACGATGATGACCCACAAGAATTAGTAGATGCCATAGCCCCAGGTATCGAAGCCACAGGCAACGGCTGGCAAGAGGAAACCAATTGGTGGAAAATAGTAGACCGCAAAGAAGCCATTACCAAAGCACTTACCCTCGCAAAAAAGGGAGATATTGTTCTCCTTCTTGGTAAAGGTTCCGAACAAACCATGGCAGTAAAAGGTGGTAAGTATATCAAGTGGAATGATATGGATGCGGTGAAGGAATTGTTAGATGAAGAAACGGGTGGTACGAAATAGATGTTCAATGTCATCCCGAGCCCTGTACTCAGGGTGATGGGATCCCGTCAATAGCCAAGAAATCCTTTATACGTCATTGTCCCTGTAGGAACGTTGCAATGCAACGTTCTCCCTCCTTGTAGGGTACAGGCATGCCTGTACCCTACGTTACATCGCACGCCCCATTTCCAATATCTAAAAACCTACTACCAACATGAACTGGCTACGCATACAATACATAAAGAACCATAAAGCAAAAGCATACCTCTATGCAGGGTTGTTTGTGTTTGTCATTCTTGCGTTTGTCTATTTTCGCGATACCTTCGTTGTATTCTTCAGTTCTCCAGAAACCGTACGCGAGTGGGTATTAGGATATGGCCCATGGGCACCAGTTGCTTTGTTAGCACTACAAATCATTCAAGTAGTCGTCGCTCCACTCAATAATTTTTTTGTAAATGTTGCGGGTGGCTTTATTTTTGGACCATGGGAAGGGTTTCTGTATAGTTATGTTGGTTGGATGATGGGTGCAATCCTTGTATTTTGGTTTTCTCGATGGTTTGGGCGAGCATTTGTACAGGTATTTATTAGAATAGAGGAACTCGAAGGCTTTGATGACCTTATGTCACGGGGGAGATACCTGTTATTCATATTATTCCTCCTCCCAGGCCCGCCAGACGACTTTTTAGTGTATTTCCTTGGTATTTCTAAATCTATCCCATTTCGTACCTTTTTATGGATGATTGCGATTGGGAAAATACCAGGAAAACTCGCCACCAGCTTCCTTGGTGCGGGTGCTGCGGACCATAATCTTATTTCTGTGGGTATTTATGCGGTATTTATTATTGGTTCATTGGTGGTTTTTTGGAGAAAGCCTGAGTTATGGCGTATTTGGGAGCGCGATCGCATGAAAAAGCATTTAGATGAGCAAGAACAGGCACAAAAGACTATCGAATAGTAAAAAATATAGAAATATTTAAGAAACCACGCATAGTGGTTTCTTTTTATATCCACATCTCCCCAACTTATCCACAGAAATAGCTAAAAATAGCCAAACTAATGCAAAAATACAATAAATTTATATGTAATCCGCCTTGGGCGGGGATTAAAATTAAACTAATATTAGTAAAAAAGTATACAAATATGCGTGCTATACGATAGCAGATACACAAACGTGTGTTTTTGTGTAAAAACAGTTGACATTCAGCATAAAAGTAGATACAATATCAGTTGTCATGCATCATGCTTCACCGCTTTTTATAGTAAGCGTAGGGAGTATTCGTAATTGAATACAGACGCGCAGTACCGGTAGTACTCTTTTTTGAGTGCCCCGGATTTTTTTATTTTGGTGATCGGATAGCAGACATTTTCTAAACATTCCTTTTATTTATTAAGAGATCACGCTGGCTTGTGCGAGTAACATCGCCCAGTCGGCCAACAATCCCATGGCTGATACACACACACCAAGCGGATCAGTTCGATTCTCGCCAAAAACTGATCGACGCTTTTTTACAAAACTGCATGAAGCAGTCCCATTGCCTGATTTAATCGAATCACAAAAGGCATCATACGACTGGTTCATGAACGAAGGGTTACGAGAACTCTTCGATGAGGTTTCACCTATTACCGATTTTATCGGTCGAGACCTCGAAGTATCTTTTGAAGACTATTATTTCGACGATCCAAAGTTCGATGAACTCACGGCTCGCGAAAAAAACGTAAGCTACGAAGCGGCAATCCGTGTTCGAGCAAAACTCGTAAACAAACGCTCTGGTGAAATTAAAGAACAAGAAATCTATCTTGGTGATTTCCCGGTCATGACCCCACGCGGTACCTTTATTATTAACGGTATTGAGCGTGTTATTGTTTCTCAACTTATCCGTAGTGCTGGTGTGTTTTTTACCTCAGAAATGGTACGAGGTAGAATGAACTACGGAGCAAAAATTATTCCAAACCGTGGTGCATGGTTAGAAATGGAAACCGATGCAAACGGTGCCATCTGGGTGAAAATAGATCGTAAACGTAAGGTAGCAGTAACCGCTCTCTTGCGTGCTTTTGGTTTTGGTACAGACGAAGAAATTCGCGCACAATTTACCGACATTTCAGAAGAAGGAAAACTCATGTTAGAGGAAACCCTCAAACGTGACTCAGCAAAAAACGAAGACGAAGGATTAAAAGAAGTATACAAACGTATCCGTCCAGGAGATCTTGCAACTGCAAGCAACGCAAAACAATTGATCCATGCCATGTTCTTCAATTTTGATCGTTACGACTTTAGTAAAGTTGGTCGATACAAAATTAATGAACGCTTTGGTATTGAAGTAGAAAACACGAAAGAAAATCGTGTACTTCGCCGTGAGGATTTAATGCTCATCATTAAAGAAATCATGCGTTTAAACGAATCACAAGAACCAGCGGATGATATTGATCACCTTTCAAACAGACGTGTTCGTACCGTTGGTGAATTGGTACAAAACAAATTGCGTGTTGGTCTTGCTCGTATGGAACGTATTATTAAGGATCGCATGTCTACCTTAGACATCAACACCTTAACCCCAAACCAACTCATTAATGCACGTCCGGTAATAGGTGCTATTAAAGAGTTCTTCATGTCATCACAGTTGTCACAGTTCATGGACCAAACCAACCCACTTGCAGAACTTGAACACAAACGTCGTTTGTCAGCAATGGGACCGGGTGGACTTTCACGTGAACGTGCAGGATTCGATGTTCGAGATGTACACCGTACTCACTATGGACGTATTTGTCCGATTGCAACACCAGAAGGACCAAACATTGGTTTGGTAGGTCACTTATCATCATACGCACGTATTAACCAATTTGGTTTCCTTGAAACACCATACCGAAAAGTAGAAGAGACAAACGGCAAAATGCGCGTTACCGATGAAATCGTATACCTCTCAGCAATGGAAGAAAGCAAGAGCGTAACCACAGCAGCAACCACACCAGTAGATGACGAAGGCTACTTCATAAACGACAAAGCAGAAGCTCGTGTAAAAGGTGAACCAATGTTCGTATCGATTGATATGGTGCAGTACATGGATGTGTCACCAAAACAAATCGTAAGTATTGCAACCTCAATCATTCCTTTCCTCGAACACGACGACGCGGTTCGTGCATTGATGGGAACAAACATGCAACGTCAGGCAATTTCAACCGTACGTCCACAAGCTCCAATTGTGGGTACTGGTGTAGAACATCGTGCAGCTATGGACTCAGGACAAGTAGTGCTCGCAGAAGACGATGGAGAAGTTATTGCAGTACAAGGAAACAAGATTACTATCAAACATAAGAAAGAAACCAAAGAATATCGCCTTGGTAAGTTTATGCGTTCAAATGCTTCAACCAGCATGAACCAAAAACCAATCGTAAACAAAGGCGACAAAGTAGAAGCAGGACAAGTGATTGCAGACGGAGCAGCAACCGATAAAGGTGAACTCGCTCTTGGACAAAACGTGTTGGTATCATTCCTTTCATGGGAAGGTGGTAACTACGAAGACGCTATTCTTATTTCAGAACGCTTAGTACAAGATGATCGTTACTCATCAATTCATATTGATGACTACACCATCGATGTTCGCGACACCAAACTTGGTCCAGAAATCATTACCCGTGATATTCCAAATGTAGGGGAAGATAAACTCAAAGATCTTGATGCCGAAGGTATTATCCGCATTGGTGCAGAAGTATCATCTGGCGATATCTTAGTGGGTAAAATTACACCAAAAGGTGAAGCAGAACTTACCGCAGAAGAAAAACTCTTACGTGCGATCTTTGGTGAAAAAGCAAAAGATGTACGCGACAGCTCACTCTACCTTGAACATGGTGAACACGGAAAAGTAGTAGATGTACGCATCTTCTCACGAGAAAACGGCGACAAGCTCGCATCAGGAGTTATTAAAACCATTCAAGTAACCATAGCATCCCTCCGTAAAGTACAAGTAGGGGATAAAATGGCTGGACGTCATGGAAACAAAGGTGTGATTTCAAAAATCGTACCAGTAGAAGACATGCCATTTGATAAAAATGGTCGTCCAATGGACATCATCCTAAACCCACTTGGTGTGGCAAGTCGTATGAACCTCGGACAAATTCTCGAAACACACTTAGGTCTTGCAGCAGAAGCATTAGGCTACACCGTAGCAAGTCCAGCACTCGACGGCGTACCAGAAGAAGTTATTAAAGAAGAATTGGTAAAAGCAGGATACCCAGAAAACGGAAAAATCCAATTGTACGACGGTAAAACCGGTCGACCATTCGACCAACAATCAACCGTTGGATACATTTACATGTTAAAACTCAATCACTTAGTTGAAGATAAAATTCATCAACGTTCTATTGGTCCATACTCATTGGTTACCCAACAGCCATTGGGTGGTAAGGCACAATTTGGTGGACAACGTTTCGGAGAAATGGAAGTGTGGGCACTTGAGGCATACGGTGCTGCGCACACCCTCCAAGAAATTTTGACCATTAAGTCAGACGATGTCCCAGGACGTTCAAAAGCTTATGAGGCAGTGATTAAAGGAGAGCCAATTCAAGCACGCAACGTGCCTGAGTCATTCAACGTGTTAGTACGCGAACTCAAAGGGTTGGCACTTGATGTTGAACTCTTAAAAGATGGATCTTTGGTCGCAGAACCATCATCAGAAGAAACAGATACCCCACAGAAAGAAGCAACACCAGAAAACGAAGCTCCAGCAGAAACACCAGAAGCGTCTGATTCATCAACTGAAACAACAAAAGAATAGTATGTCTACACCATCATCAACCAAAACACTCTCTACTATGCACCCACAACCATCAACCACCAGTAGTGATTTTGACTCAATTCGTTTGCGTCTCGCTTCGCCAGACGACATCCACAATTGGTCACACGGTGAAATCACCAAACCAGAAACCATTAACTATCGTACCCAAAAACCAGAAAAAGACGGTTTGTTCGACGAACGTATTTTTGGTCCAACTAAAGATTGGGAATGTTACTGTGGTAAATACAAACGTATCCGCTACAAAGGTATTGTCTGTGATAAGTGTGGCGTAGAAGTTACTCGTGCCATTGTTCGTCGTGAACGTATGGGACACATTGACCTCGCAGCACCAGTATCACACATCTGGTTCCTCCGTGGGGTACCATCAAAAATTGGGTTAGTACTCGACCGCTCAGTACAAGAACTTGAAAAAGTTATTTACTTTGCAAGTTTTATCGTCACCCAAGTAGATGAACAACAAAAACAAGCATTGCTTGATCAAGTAAAACAAGAGTTTAAAGCAAAGCAACAATCTTTGAACAAAGAATACGAAGATGCCGTTTCTGCACGAAATAAAGAACTTGCCTCATCAGGCACTTCAGGTGAAGAACTCACCAAAAAGATGTCAGCAGAAAAAGAAAAGCTCGAACAGCTTAAAATGGAAAAACTCGAGCAACTCGAAAAAGCAATGGACGTTGCAAAGCGCGAACTCGCAAGCCTCTCACCATTACAAATTATTTCAGAAAGCGATTATCATGATCTCTCTCTTAAATATGGACATATCTTTGAAGCGGGTATTGGTGCAGAAGCAATTCACTTGTTGTTAAAAGAATTTGATCTCTCAAATGAAATTAAAACACTCCAAGTAGAACTCGATAAATCAAAGGGTGGTAAACGTAAAAAACTTACTCGCCGATTAAAACTCCTCCAAAGTTTAGAAAAAACCAACATCCACCCAGAATGGATGATCATGACCAGCATTCCGGTTATTCCACCAGATCTTCGCCCAATGGTGCAGTTAGATGGTGGACGTTTCGCAACCAGCGACTTAAACGACCTCTACCGCCGTGTGATCAACCGTAACAACCGTCTCAAACGTTTGAAAGAATTAAACGCGCCAGAAGTAATTCAACGTAACGAAAAACGTATGTTGCAAGAAGCAGTAGATGCGTTAATCGACAACGGTGCTCGTCACGGTAAAACCGTTACCGCATCAACAGGACAACGTCGTGTACTCAAATCTATTGCGGACATGTTAAAAGGGAAACAAGGTCGTTTCCGTCAAAACTTGCTTGGTAAACGTATTGACTACTCAGGACGTTCAGTAATTGTGGTTGGTCCAAAACTCAAGTTACACCAATGTGGATTGCCAAAAACCATGGCACTCGAACTCTTTAAACCATTCGTTATTAGTCAATTGATTAAACGTGAAATCGTACATAACGTACGAAGTGCAAACCGCTACATCGAAGCAGGACACGAAGAAGTATGGGACATCTTAGAAGAAGTCACCCGCGACGCACACGTACTCTTAAACCGTGCTCCTACCTTGCACCGTTTAGGTATTCAAGCTTTCCAACCAATTTTGATCGAAGGTAAAGCTATTCAAGTACACCCACTCGTATGTTCTGCATTTAACGCAGATTTCGACGGTGACCAAATGGCTGTACACGTTCCACTTACTCGCGAAGCACGTAAAGAAGCTGGTGAATTAATGCTTGCATCACGCAACATCTTAAAACCAGCAACCGGTGAACCGGTAGCTTCTCCAGGTTTGGACATTGTGTTTGGTTGTTACTACGTCACCCAAGAAGATCCTTCACGCGAAGCATATGCACAACCATTTAGTTCGTACCAAGAAGCACAACTCGCATACGACAATGGCAACATTACCTTGCACCAAAAAATTACGGTGTCACACAAAGGTGAACGTTTAGAAACCACTCTTGGTCGTTTACTCTTCAACCAAATTATTCCAGAAGACATTCCATACGTAAACACCGTTACCAGTAAAAAGGTACTCAAGGATATCGTTGGTGAATGTTTCCACCGCTATGGTGTTGAACGCACCAGTGACATGCTCGATGATATGATGCGTCTTGGTTTCCGTGAATCAACCCGTTCTGGTATGACTTGGGCAATGGCAGATCTTCCAACGCTTGATAACAAGAACGACATGATGGCAGAAGCACAAGCAGAGGTAGATCAAATTCATGATCAATACGAAGAAGGTCTCTTAACCGACGAAGAACGCCACGCTCGTGTAATTGAAATCTGGGCAGGTATTAAAGATAAAGTACAAGAACTTGCACAAGGTGCCTTTGATGGCAATGTATTAAACCCAGTATTTACCATGATCGAATCAGGAGCTCGTGGTTCATGGGGACAAACCACACAGATGATGGGAATGAAAGGTCTGGTGACCTCTCCATCTGGTGCAACTATTGAGTTGCCGGTTAAAGCAAACTTTAAAGAAGGGTTCGATGTGTTGGAATACTTTATTTCTACTCATGGTGCTCGTAAAGGTTTAACCGATACCGCGTTGCGTACCGCAAACGCAGGATACCTTACCCGTCGTTTGATTGATGTTGCACAAGATATCATTATTACTGAAGAAGATTGTGGTGATACCGAAGGATATGCTGTTACCAAAGCAGAAAGTGATTTAATGGGTGAAACCATTGCAGAACGTCTCTGGGGCCGTATGGTGCTCGAAGATGTTCCTGATGCAAAAGGTAAAACTATTACTGAAAAAGGCAACATCGTTACCCGTGAAGAAGCAGAAGAAATTGTTAAAAACGAAACACTCGAAAGCATTCGCATTCGTTCTGTACTCAGTTGTAAATCTGCTCGTGGTATTTGTGCTTCATGTTATGGATACGACTTAAGCGTTAACAAACCAGTTGCTATGGGTACTGCCGTCGGTATTATTGCCGCACAATCTATTGGTGAACCGGGTACTCAGTTGACTATGCGTACCTTCCATACTGGTGGTGTGGCATCAACACAAGATATTACCCAAGGTTTGCCTCGTGTGGAAGAAATTTTTGAAGCTCGTCGTATTACCAAGGGTGCAGTTGTATCAGAAATGCGTGGTACCGTAGAAAAAGTTGCAAAAGAAGGTAACCAACGTGTGATCTTAGTAAAATCTTCAGAAGACCAAGAAGAAAAATTCAACCTCGAGGACTTTGCACCAGAAGCTGTAAAAGTACAAGATGGCGATAGAGTAAAGAAAGGTGATGTTATCTTCTCAGACGGTGATGATGTGGTAAATGCATCTATCGATGGGGTGATTAAAACCACCAAAAAATACTTGCGCGTGGTATCACATGCCGGTGAAAGTGCAGAATACACCGTTCCAGGATCATTTGGTGTATCAGTTAAAGAAGGTGACTTGGTAAACCCAGGTGATATCTTAACCGAAGGTAGTGTTGATTTACATGATCTCTATGAATTAAAAGATGAAGCAGCTGCAAAAGCATACATCATGAAAGAAATTCAAAACATCTACTCAAGTCAAGGTCAAAAATTGAACGATAAACATCTCGAAATCGTTGCACGACAAATGTTCTCACGTGTCTACATCAAGGATGCAGGAGATTCTGATTTCATCCCTGGTGAAGTCATTGACCGTGCACACTTTGATTCTGTAAACCGCGCACTCGAAAAGGACAAGAAAAATCCTGCAACAGCGGATGTACTCTTGCTTGGTGTTACCAAAGCTTCCCTCTCTACCGAAAGTTTCCTCTCTGCTGCTTCTTTCCAAGAAACAGCTCGCGTATTGATAGACGCAGCTATCAGCGGAAAAGTGGATCGTCTCCGTGGTCTCAAAGAAAACGTGATCATCGGTCGATTAATTCCTGCTGGTACTGGATTTGCCTCACATCAAAAGGACGCAGAATAATAATATACAATACCCCCTCTCCCTTTGGGAGAGGGCTGGGGTGAGGGCCCACACAAAAAGACGTCTACTCAGACGTCTTTTTGATATCAAGATATTATTTTTATTGTAGGGAACAGGCATGCCTGTTCCCTACGTGAAAAGATAGATTGTTTTGTATGTAGGAACGTTGCACTGCAACGTTCCCCTCCATGTCATTCCGAGCGAGGGTACTCCCGAGTCGAGGAATCCCTTATACGTCATGACACATATATCACAATATTTTATTACAATCACCGCACCACCAAATAGATAATATACCCAATATATAATGCAACAAATATCGCGCCATCCCTCCGCTGAATACGATGTTTCGTTCCCGTATACACAGGAATAAAGAGTAACAACGTGGCAACAAACACCACAATCAAATCAGGAGTAATGTTTTCAGTAATAGGTAATGGCTTAATCGCAGAGCCTGCACCCAAAATCCATAATGTATTAAAAATGTTTGAGCCAACCACATTACCAACCGCAATGTCCGTATTCTTTTTATATGCAGCAATAGCACTGGTCGCGAGTTCAGGGAGCGACGTCCCCAAAGCCACAATAGTTAATCCAATAAAAGTTTCACTCAAACCAAACATCGCACCAAACGCCGTACCCCCAAGTACAATCAGTCTTCCTCCCAGTGTCAGCCCAATCAACCCACCAACTACAGCGAGCATTGATTTTTTAGGGGAGAGCTCCGTGTGTTCACTTTCTTCTTCATCATGTGAGCTGTTGCGTGAGATAGAATAGGTATAGTACAAAAATAGAGCAAAAAAGATAAGTAATATAGCACCATCAATTCTACTCAGCATATTGTGTGCCGCACTATCTATCCATACATCACTCACCAAAAAGCTCAAAATAACCACCGCAAACAAACTGAAAGGAATTTCTTTCAGCACCGTACTGCGGACCACACGCAATGGATACACCAATGCGGACGCCCCTAAAATAAGTAAAATATTCGCAGTATTACTACCCAACACATTTCCAATAGCCAAACCAGAAGCTCCTTCAAAACTTGCAAAAATATTCACAAAAAAC
Source organism: uncultured Gammaproteobacteria bacterium (assembly GCA_964611875.1). Lineage (GTDB taxonomy): Bacteria > Patescibacteriota > Patescibacteriia > UBA2169 > UBA2169 > CAZTBF01. Next base: position 19,328 of record CAZTBF010000002.1, on the reverse strand, counting down.
TCCGGTGCACTCGTACCAAAAGAAACAATAGTAAGCCCAATCACCAAAGATGAAATCTTTGCTCGTTTTGCAATAGAAACAGACCCATCAACAAGCCAATCACCTCCTTTGATGAGTAAAATAAAGCCAATAATTAAGAAGAATAATGCATCCATATATAAATTAAATGATTTTGCGAGGAATCATCCGTAGCGTAAGCGAAGGATGATGACGAAGCAATCCCGTGAATTTTCCCTTCCCGTAGGAATATTGCATTGCAACGTTCTCTCTACGTTGTAGGGTACAGGCATGCCTGTACCCTACAGACCGTCATCCTGAACTTGATTCAGGATCTTGTATTTTTAGGACATCTACACCACAGAATACCGCCGACCCTGCTTCCGAACCAATCCTTCTTTCTCCATAGTCTCAAGATTCTTCAACACAGCAGGCTTATCTTTCTTAATATCCGCACACAACGCAGAAAGGGTACATTCGGTATTTGCAAGTAATGTCCTTAGTATAGCACCTCTTATTTGTCTGTTCGACCCTTCAAAGCGGGATTGTATAGTGTGGTGCTTGCTTCTGCGAGAAGGGTTTGGCATCTGCTTTTTAAGGTGTGAACCATAATCAAGCAATGCAGATCCCCACGCACGGGGATGCTTTGTATCAAAGGTTTGTTCAATCAACGGGAGCAGTTCAGTATCAGACACCTTTTTTTTGCGTGGAAAAAAATGATGAATATATATGGCACGAACATTGGTTTCGATATATACTGCTGGCTTTTCAAAAGCAAACATACACAACGCACTTGCGGTTGCTGGGCCAATGTAGGGGAGTGTTACGAGTTCTTCGTACGTATCAGGGAGTTTTCCTTTGTGCTCTGCAACAACTTTTTGTGCACATTGTTGTAACCCGAGTGCTCGTCTGTTGTACCCCAAGCCTTGCCACAAGCTCAGTACTTGTTTGGTAGGTGCTTTGGCTAACGCTCGGAACGAAGGAAATGCTTTCACAAACGCATTAAATTTGGGTATTACTCGATCAACCTGTGTTTGTTGCAACATTAATTCCGAAACTAAAATGCGGTATGGTGTCATGTTTTTTCGCCAGGGGAGTTCGTGCCTTCCGTGTGTATGGTAATGGGTATATATGGTGGATCGAAAAGAACGGACTTCTTTCGAGGAAAGTCCGTTCTGTGTGGTTCGAGATGTTTGTGTGTTACTCTTGCGTTTCTTCATGGGTTTCCATCATTGCTTCCTCATTTTCTTCCATTGTGTTTTCTTCGCCAGCCTTTTCCATTGCTGGTGGCGTAATACCTGCTTCATCCAGAGCACCGAGTATTACTTGTCTAAATGCTTCGAGCCCTGCTGGATTTTCTAGCTTGGTGCCATTCAAGAAAAAGGTTGGGGTACCATTCACCCCTAATACACGACCTGATCGTTGGTCTGCTTGTACTGCATCGTGTACAGCATTGCTTTCATAGTCAGTTTCAAATTGTGCAACATCTAAGCCAAGTTCTTCCGCATAAGTCATAAATTGTTCTTGCGGATTACGTAAGCGATCCCATTCCGATTGATTCCCATACAATAGATCATGAAATTCCCAAAATGCTCCTTGCATACCGGCAGCTTCCGAAGCCAACGATGCTGGATACGCATTTGGATGAATAGAGGTCAATGGGAAATGTCGATACACAATTTCTATCACCTCTCCAAATTCTTGTGCGATTTCTTGTACAATAGGGAAGTACGTACCACAGGCTGGGCATTCAAAATCACCATATTCAACCAAGGATACTGGTGAGCCTTTGGTACCTTTTACCCATTCTTGGTCAGATGTTTGTAATGCCTGTGTTGGTGTTTGACCGCCACTTCCTGCTTCAATAATCCCCCACACAATGAGTACTAATGCTCCAATACCTAATGCCCATCGGAACCATGATTTCTTCTTTTCGCTTTGTTCTCGTTCAGCGCGAGCTTCTTCTTTTTGTTGTTTTTTGAGCATTCTTCGCTCTTTTTTCGAGAGTTGTGGTTGTTCTTCCATAGGGTGTAATTACTAATATATAGGGTATTATATAAAGGCAGAGCGTATTTGTCACGTAAAAAAAACGGGGTAGGTAGGGGTAGAAAATTTTCTACCCCTACCTACCCCGTTTTCCTCCCCTCCTTGCTAAGGAGGGGCTGGGGGAGGTTTTGTCATTAACGCAATGATGTCACTAACCCCCTCCAACTCCCCCTTAGTAAGGGGGAGAGCAAGAGATTCCTACATCGCCACCAAAATAACTCCCATCAATACATACCCAACTAATTGATACGATGCATCAATCATAAACAGCTGTTTTGATTTACCACCGTACATGTGTGTGGTCGCAAGTACGGTCATATTAAACCCAAGCCACATGAGGGCACCTGCGCATGCTCCTGTTTTAAGTGTAGTAACACCAAATGCCATAATAACATACGAAAGTACTCCTGCTGTAACAAGCGTGAGTACAAAATTTACTGCCATCATGAGTGGCATGTTGGAATCTTTTTTCCCTTTTTCCATGTCTGCTTTTGTCATTCCTTGGGCTTTCATCCATGCTTCTCCAAAAAGAGGCATGTACCAGATCCACCCGAGAACAAAGTACGCTACTCCAGCAACCAGAATAGCTACGAAATTTGGATCAAATTGAGGCATATATTTTTGTATTAATAATATGTAAAAGTGTGATTATTCCCCCTCCTGTAATCAGGAGGGGGTAAGGGGGTGGTTCTTCATCATTGCATTTTTTAACCTAACCCGAAGAGTCTTTTTAATAAGTAACTTCTTTAGTATACACTACTTTGTAAATCACCCCAGCCTTATCATCCGAAATGTACAGTATGCCTCCGGGTTGAGCAATAATATCTACTGGTCTACCTAATGCACCGTCTGGTGTAAGCCACCCCGTAATAAAGTCTTCTACTCCTTCGTAATTACCTTGTGCATCAAATTTATGTCGCACTATTTTGTAGCCCGTTGGTTCTGTTCTGTTCCACGAACCATGATACGCAACTAACAAATCATACCAGTAGTCTTCTGGCCAGCCTTCTTCGGGTATAAATGCTAACCCAAGGGGAGCGGAGTGTGCAGGCAGGTCTATTTCTGCAGGTGTTTCTGTTGGTTCTTGGCATGGGTTGCGAATGTAGGTGTTTTTGTCAAAATCGGTATCATGTATATTTTGTCCGTAACACACGGGCCATCCGTAATTGTTTCCTTCGCGTATCACATTTATTTCGTCTGGTGGTAAATCATCTCCTAATCTATCTCGTCCCATTTCTGTTGCCCACAAATCACCGGTCACATAGTTGGTGGTCATAAACACTGCATTGCGTAATCCTTTTGCATATACTTCGGGGGTGTTGCCTTCTCTGTCTGTTACGATTATGGTGCCGACCCATGGGTGTTCTTCATAACATACATCACAGGTGGATCCTATGCTGATATACAATCTTCCGTCTGAACCAAAGTGTAGTGTGCGGGTGGTGTGTCTGCCTCCTTCGGGGAGGTCGAGTATTTTTTCTGGTGGTGCACTACTGGGTACGCGTAATCGATATACTGCTGTTTCTGTGGTGTAGTACATCATGCCGGGGTTGGCGTAATCAAATACTAATCCATGTGGACTTTCGAGATTTTGTAGAATAGGGGATGCTCCTGTTATGGTGTCTCCTTCTTTGGTCACAAGCGAAATAGTGCCAGATTTTGTTTGGCTCACATACATATTTGCTTGTTCATCAAAGCCCATTACTCGTGCGTTGGGTACGTTATCTGCGTATATGGTTATACGAAAATCTTCTGGCAACGTAAGTGGTATATTGGTTTCGTTTTCTCCGGTGTCTTGCCCTTCTTTTGGTATGAGTTGTGTAATATCTTGTGGTGCTGGTTTGAGTACGGGTAATACGCCTTGTATAAATGGGTATGCCCAATACCCGAGTGCGCAAAGGAATATGAGTATGCCAATGAGTGTGTATATTTTTTTCATATTATTTCTTTTTCATAAATGCACGTATTTTTTTATAGATACGTGGTGTCATAGTAATGCTTGAGGAGAGATGTCCTCCTGTTTTGAGTGTTATGAGTTCTGCATCTACCTCATGTGCAAAGCGAGCAACTGGTGCATAGGCGATTGATTTATCATCTTTTGCATGAATAATCATGAGTTTGTTGCCGTCTATATCTTTTTTATGATGCTCAGGATTATAAAATGTACCATGTTTCATTTTGTTCCAATCACGTGTGGTGTATCGATACGCTTGCCCAAATGCATCCTGCACAAAGGTGTTGAGCCAATCTAATGGTTCTGCTTTACTATGTACCATGCTTGGCATGTCTGTTATGGGTGAAATAGCTACTACTTTGGTTACTCGTGGATCTTTGGATGCAATAATGCCTGCTGGTCCACCAAAACTTCCTGCAAACAAATAGATCTCGCTTGGTGTTATCTTGTATGTTTTTTTGTCATGTAAATCTGCAAAGCCTTTTGGTAGGCTGTCTATTACATCAAGAATATCTTTGGTTGGTTCGTGTTGTAAAAATTTTCCATTGCTTTCCCACGTGCCTCGGTAGCGTGGGTGAAATACCCAAAAACCTTTTTTTGCCCAAAACAAAAGTGTTTCTTTTCTTTTGGGTACGGTGGGCATGCCATCACAATAGATAATCACTCTATTGCTTTTTCGAGTGGGTGGCACAAATTCTGCTACAATGTCTTTTTTAAATCTGGTTCGTAATATATGCATATATAGATACTGTAACAATTTTTATCCATAAAAAAAAGGATGAACGTTTGTTCATCCTGGTGTTTCTTTGTTGTTCACGTGGTTAGTCTTAGCCCATAAAAATATTGGGCACCACGGCAACCTGATCCTGATCGGCGATTTCGGCAGTGAAATCCGTTACCACCGAACCATTGTGCATCACGCGTCCTTCTACGGTATGAGGCTCGGCAATACCTGCTTCTGCCATCATATCCTGGAGTGTCCACACCTTTTCTATCGGCAGTGGGACTTCTCGGCTGTGTCCATTCGTATCCGTCAGCGTTGCAGCGGGGCGGTCGAGTACTTGTGTAGCGGACATAACATGTCCTCCTTCATGTGTGCACATTTAGAATGTGTGTATTTTGTTGGTTCCTAAATGTGCGATGATCATTCTCTGGTATTCTTCTTGCTTCAACCATTTTTTAAGTTGACAGCAGATGAATCCAGCGACGATAAACCCAGTATACATGATTGCCTGAGCGGTGCAAGGGAGTTGCATTCCCTGTGTTTCTTCATCAAACAAGGTGTTTTCATAGTGCGTTATATCAGCAGGATTACAGGGGTGAATAGTCTGTATTTCAAGATGTTCACCTCCCAGACGTGCATCAATATACACTGGTACCAGCGGATTGTTGCGTATGCATTGCCAGATATTTTTGCGAGAGTGCATACTGTCGACACCACTAATAACAATGCCTTCGAGTGATGTTTTCTCGGTACAAAATTGTGCGTCTACGCTTACTTCGCAGTCTGGGTTAAAATGGTGAATCATACTTTTCAGCGCATGTACCTTGCTCATGCCAACATCCTGTGGCCCAAACATTTGGTTTGGTACATTATGCTCTTCAACACCATCCCCATCAATCAGATGCATCTGTGGGCAACCCATTTTTGCTAAGAGCAAAGCATTTGGACTCCCTATGCCTCCGCATCCAATACAGGTAATTGGTTCGGTAAAATCAATAGGGGTGAGCAGGTCTTCCTGTCTGCTAAAATCCATAGGTACTCCTTACAATGTGAGGGGTGTTGGATGATTGGTGATTTCCCAGTCGTTGGATGCAGATCGCAATATCTGATTTGCATCGTGTAATACGCCAAGCATGACTTGTATAACGGTTGTGATCCCTCCTGTTTTAATGGTGGTCCATAGAATAGATCGTAACATGCACGATTTCTGGGCATGTTCATATGGATGTCCCATTTCTTGGAGTCGATGACCAGAATACAGGGCAGTGATGGTATGAGTTATTGCATACGCATCAAACGCTATTTCATACATGCCCAGTTTATACCATGTATCGGCACAGGGTGCATATATCATATTAGTGTATACATACAACATGGTGCCATCAAACTGTACACTTAAAATGGTCTCGAATCGCAACAGTTGTTTGATATCTGTGGGGCGTGTTGGATATTTCTCACGTCCCAGCAGAATGTTCAAACGTGCGTTTGCTTTTCGTTTTTCTTCTTGTAGCGCAACGATTGTTTCGTATTGTTTTGCATTTGAGGAGGGGGATTGTTCAGTTAATTTTTTTGAAAGGTCTGCCACTACCTTTTTTTGTGTGGCTATCTTTTCTTCAAGTGAATATTGAGAGAATGCTTCCCACAAGGCCAAGGTGTCTGGATGTTTTGTTTGCTGTTCCCGAATATATGCCAGTGCTGCTTCTGGTGTTTGGTGTAGTATCCGCATTGTTTTTTTCTCCCATGTGAGAGGTTGATTGTTTAAGAGCAAGACGTGATTATTTCAAAAGATACGCATTTTGTCAAGCATTGTAACAAAAAACCATTGATCTATACACCAATGGTTTTTACATTGTTTATTCATTCACCGGTTCAAATCGTTTCACTTGCTTGCCATCTACGTCTACGGTTTCTAAAAACATTCCCAGTGGGCGTACCCACAATCCTTCATCTGCAACGGATTGATACACTACCAGTTCTTCATCTGTTTCGCTGTGATGTGCTACGCCAAATACTTCGTAATAGTTTCCTTTGTAATGCTTGTAGGTTCCGGGTTCTAATCCTTGTGCTTCTGTTGAAAGTTCTTTTGGCATAACATGTTCGCTAATGAGTAGTACTCAAAGTGTAACATGCGTATTTTTATCCGTGAAGTTGACGTGTGAGATAATGTGTGGCAATACCAAAGGTTACGGCTACATTGAGTGATTCTTTTTTCCCGTGCATGGGTATTTCAAAAATATAATCACACAGTTTCATCAGTGCAGGGTCAACACCCTCTACTTCACTACCAAAAATAAGCACAGTTTTTTCAAAATCTGTGTCATCTGCGAAATCCTTTATATCTGTGATCGCTTTTTCGTCTTGTTCTATGGCGAGTATGGTATATCCGTTTGCTTTGAGTTCTGGTATCACCAGTTCCGCTGTTGGCACATGTTCCCATGCTACTGTTTGTTCTGCTCCTAACGATACTTTGGTGAGTGCGGTGTTTTCTCGTTTATATTTATCCAGTGGAGTGGGGGTGATGCCTACGAGGTATATTTTTTCTATGCCAAAGGCGTCTGCGGTGCGGAACATGGAGCCGACGTTGTGGTTGGAGCGTATGTTGTCGAGTATGGCTATCATAATAGGGGAATCATAGCTTTTTTATAGGTATATAGGCAAATTGCGTTATTTTTGGCTAATATTAGTATTAAAATTACATAACACTTGCATTAAATATAAAAATATGGTATAATATATTCACAAAAATGTTCATTAATAAACAAGAGATATATATGCTTAGTCGTGGATTGGCCTATACATGCTATAATATTGGCTTGTGCAGGCCGATCCTCGGCGCCATCAAAAAGTTAATTTTGGTGGAACACAACTTTTACCCCAGTCGTCTCAGGCAGAAACGACACAAAACGGGGGCAACTCTTTGTATAGGAGGAACTGCCATGTCTAAATGGATTGAAGTACAGGTCAAGAACCAGAATGTCACATTTACAAACAATGGTAACACCTTACCATTGTGGCAGTCGGTTTCGATGGGGCTTGGCTCCATTGAATTACGAAAGACCCAAAAAGCAGGTTTGCATATTGCTCGTTTTAGTAAAAATGGGAATTTCACTTATTCTATTAGATTAAAACAAGATGGTACATATCGTCTTGGCCCCGAACGTGGTCATCGAGTGATACCACCATCGGAAGAAAAAGATCCCTTCAAACGTATTCTACGAATGCTTGATCTTCCCGTTAATAGTATTGAATGGGTTGAGGATCCAATTCTTCGTATTCGAACTCGCTGGTATGACAATCAGCATTGTCCGAATGGTCGGGATACCACACATTGGGAGCACGATGGAGAAGTTATCGAAGTTAATACAGAAATGATCGAACAGCCATCGGGAAATTATTTTTCAGGTGGTGGAACGATTTATGAAGCAATCAAAAATGCCAGCTATGCAATAAGCATCTCAGGTGGAAGGCATTTGAATGGTTGCGAATGGAGTCGCCCTTCAAGAGTCGTGGTGTGGAAGCATTGTAAACCAGAAACTTTGGCTGAAGTGCTTGCCCCTTTGGTATATGGGCGTGGAATTGACTATGCGTTTGCTGAAGCTTTGCAGGATTCAGAACTCGCAAAAAAATGGATTGCTTCAAAATTTGAAGCACCAAAAATAATTCCAGAAGATGGATACCTCTTTCGATATACATTCAAAAATGAATGGTTCAGTACGATTAAAGAGGGTTTTGTATTGCGGTCCAATGATCATACTGACATCACTGGGGTTCCTGGTGGTCGGTTTGGTGCAATTGGACGGCTAGTAGCTACACACGGGTATGATGTGATAGACATTCCAACGGAAGTAACGGAATATCTGGATGCATTAAAAAATCAAGATAGTGCTCGAAAGTTTTTCCATAAGCATTTTTATGCTCGTATGGAAAAACAAAATCAGGTACGCATCTATACCCTTAATGGGAAATCAGTCAACCTCTGTAACCCTCATCCGGGCTCTCCAGAAGAAAATATTCAGGTGAGCGGACATGGAACGCTTGCTTCTAAGCTCATGTTCACATATGGTTGGGATTTTACTAAATCTCTTGTTGCATAACAACAACCCAGACCCACGTTCTACATAAGTAGTTCGTGGGTCTTTCTTTTTTCTTGTCATCTCGAGTCCGCCTTGGGCGGGCGATGGGATCCCGTGAATATATCAATACATCACTATCCCAACAATCATAATAATTTGTACCACTAACCACAACAGGTTAAGCAGTATCAAATGTCGCACCTTGTGTGCTATGCCATAGGCTAAAAAGGGGAGTACTGTTATGGCGTACAACACCCACATCCATATGGATAAACTACTTGCGTCTTGTGTGGTGTAAAGTTTAAGTATTTGTGGTACTGCCGTGAGTGGCATGAGTACTGAGAACACGGTGCATATCTGGTCTATGGTGCGGAGTGTTTTGGTGCTTGGTGTGTTGGTTCGTGTTTGTGTATGTTTGTATTGTTGTGCGTGGTGAGGCATAATACAATATATAGATAGTGTGTTATATAAAAATTTAGTATACTATTTTTCTTTCCGTTCTTTCTTTGGGGGTGTGTATGTCTTGTCTATGGTATGCGTATATGGGTGCCGTATGGAGTCGTATTCATAGAAGGCTGTGGCAGTTCGAGGAATTATGTCGAACAACGACTTGGGCATTGCCATGTTTTGTATTAATATGTTGTGGATTATTTTGGCTTGTTATATCTATTGTTGCTCCACAGTAAGTATTGTTCCTTTAGTTGCATATATGTGCAACTTTTTTTTATAAGATGAAAATCTGTGTTATCTCTAGCGAAGCGATGGCCTGCCTGCCGGCAGGCAGGGATCCCGTGCTACTTCCGTAAGATATCTTCCATATTTTTCCCTTTGGCAAGTTCATCTATCAGTTTATCTAAGTAACGTATTTCTCGCATTACGGGTTCTTTTACGTCTTCTACTCGTACCCCACATACCACGCCCGTTATTTTTTTTCGTTTGGGGTTGCGTTTTGGTGCTTTACTAAAAAAGGTTTCACAATCTGTTTCTTTTTTTAGCTGTGCTTTGAGTTGTGTTGCTGTGTATCCCGTAAGCCAGGTGATGATAGTATCTACTTCTTTTTTTGTGCGTCCTTTTTTTTCTGCTTTGGCTATGTAGTGTGGGTATACGTCCCCAAAGCTCATGCTATATATGCGATGTTTTTTTTGCATAAATTTTTTTGTTGTATGTTATTTCTATCGTAGGATCGTTGCACTGCAACGTTCTTTTTTAGCGGGTCTCGTCTCGCCGTAGCTCCGTACTCGGAGCGGAGGCGGAGTGTGTTATAAAAAAACAGAAATTAGATTTCTGTTTTTTAGGTCTAAGAATTTGATTTTGTCAGGGCGGGCACAAAAGTGGGGTGAGTTGTACGAGCCAAAACACCTTTATCCCAATAAATATTTAACAATCTCTAGTGTTGAATGAAAGCATAACTCTAGTTTCGATGCATCCAATATTTCCTTGTTTTTAATTTCATTTCCTGGGTGAACAAAATTTCTGTATACACGTGATAGATTTCCAATATAAATGATGATTTTTTTGAAGTTTTTATCACTTTCAAAGAAATTTAAAAAATCAGATAGGGTACAGTCATACAGGTTTTTGCTGAATGTTTTACTTCCGAGGGTAAAGGAAATTTTTTTAATTTTTTTCTTTTCACAATGATAAGTAAAAAGTAATTCAATCAAAGAACCAGATAAAATAATTGCAGCTTTTTTGTTTTTTACAAAGTAATTAAATACTAATTCATCAAAATCGCGTTTTATATATTTTTTGTACTTATTGTTGACCTTGTTGATTTTTTCTAGAATCTCGAAGTAGCCGAAATTTTCTAATGTTTCGGGGTTGATATTTTCGATTCCTGCAAACCATTCTTTGTTGAGCTGAACAGGAGTTGAAGATTTAAGAAATTTCTTTAAGTATGGATTAATTTCGTAGATTCTTACACTGAAGTCTCCCTTTTCATCTGTTTTTCTAATGTAGCCTTTATCTAACCATTGTTGCCTTAGCGAATCTGCTTTGATTTGATCTGTGCCAATTAGAACTTTGAATTTCCATTGAGGGATAGGGATTTTACCGTTTATTAATTCTATATCTTTTTCTACGTTTAACAAAAAATTATTCAATTTGTCTATAGCCCATTGTGTCTCCTTTTTTAGACTTTCTTCCGCAGCTTTGTATGTGGCTTCTGTCTCCTGTTTTTCTCTCATTATGCGTGTCAAATTGTCATAATTCCTAGTGACAATTTCATCTTTATTGCCACAAAGTTTATATGCTTTGTCGATTAGCTCGTATGCTTTTTCTACACTTCCCTTTTCTTTCTTAATGTTTGAAAGATTATTAAGGATACTCGTGTTGTCTTCATCAAAATTGAGCAAAAATTCATAAATATTTTCTGCTTCGTCTATTTTTTCACATTCATTAAAGGCGTATGCTGTTTCAAATTCGTAGTAACCTGGATCTTCAGCTTCCAAAAGCCCTGTAAAGAGTTCGACAATTTCTAGGTATTTTTTTTCTGAATGTAACTCTTTGATAATAGCAGGTACTAAATCTTCCAGTTCTTTAATGTTCTCATCAGCTTTAAATTGCTTGATTTTTTTGCGTGCCTCATTTAGTTGTTTTTTATTCATATTTTTAAATAATCCTTTGGAGTTTTCCTTTCCTAAAAAGAATTAAAAAAGAAAATCAGATTTTTTTTGTTTTGAGTGAGGGCAGAGGCCTGCCCTCCGAAGCCTTTGCGTAGGAGGGAAAATCAACGGGGTGCCTGTCCGTCTTTGGCGGGAATGCCCGAAGCCCAAAACACCTTATTTAAATTCTAGTGAATTCAATTTCAATTCCATCTGGGATATTGATATTTGTCAGGTCTAAATCGTGTTGACTTGCAAGTATTAATTTCATTACTAGCTTTTTCCCTGACATTGGAGAAAAAGAATTATAAATTTTTGAAAGATAATCCGTAGTTTCTTTAATAATGGCTTTCGCGAATTCTGGCTTGAGGACATATTTTATTTCAAAAAAGTATAGAGCATCCTCTGTTTGTAACGATCCGTCAGGCGTATATATAAATTGTGGCTTGTCTGGTTTCCCATACATATAATGAACTAATGTTTTCATTTCGTTGTCATACTTCTTTTGTTGTTTCTCAAGAATTGAGGACTCTATATTTTGAAAGAGTACCAGATTTTGTTTCGTAATTTTTTCATGGTTTTCTTTTATGTTTTCTTCAATTTTTTCTTTTGGAGTTTCAAATTTTGCTTGTATCCCATCTTTATTAATTACCAAGTCGGTAAGCTTGTCCGCATTGGGAACTATAATAAGTAATATCATAAGCAAGGCCCCCATTTTGTTTTCTCCTTGCGAAAAAAGAAAAACAGATGATGCGATTAGGGCAATTGCTATTATAATCTTTAAATTTTTTTGCATAAAAAAGACTTAAGTACCCAGAACAGAATATTTTACTTATTTATCTCTCTTAATAATAATTTTGTCAATTCCAAAAAATCCTTTCTGTATGTTTCCTTGAGTTCAGAATTTGTGCAGATCTGTTTGATTTCGTCGCTTTCAATTTCTTGTTGCATTTCTTCAAGTTTTTTCTTTCTAACTCTCTTAACTATTACCTGTCTTTGCTCTTTTGTAAAACTCTCCCAATTTTTCGATTCTTCGTCTGTTAAGTCGTTTTTGTAAATTATAAGAGGTCGCCAAAAGTGAAAGAAGCTTAATATAATACGAATAGTTTCATCTTTTTGTGAAGCCTCCTTTTCGTCCATCATTTTAGCAATTCTTTTATCCCTATCTTCCTCGCTCTCGTCCACAGAGCCAGACCAGGAAACACTGGTTCCTAGAATGTAAAAATTAGGCTCTTCCTCTAGGGCATCTGCAATTTCTACTCTTTCAAATAACATTAGGAACGCTCTAAATAATGTAGGGTGTACATTTGAGAATATCCCATTAATAACTTCTGATAAGTTTTGATCTCGTTCAGTATTATTTTGTACCAGTAGCCGATTTCGTGACCATTGTATAAATTCATGCAGAATAACACGGGAGATTCTTTTATCGATGTTTGTTACAGAGATTTTCCAATCGGCCGGAAAGTCGTGTCTCCAAATTTGATAATTTGAAGGCGAATTATTTATTTCGTCAAAGAATGTTGGACAGAATGTCGCAAACAGACCCGTAATATAGTGCCAGTATCTTTCTTTTTCTTCTTTGTCCGCTATTTTGTCAAGTTTATTTTCACTCTCCTTAACATGCTTCTCAAATGACGAGAAGAGTTGGTATGGACGGTTTCCGCCTTTTAGTATCAGTTCTTTGATTATAGCTTGAAAAAAATCTCCACCGAAATAATGCCAATTCCAAAAATTATCTCTTTCTGAATTTGTTTTTTTGTATGTTTTAATTACCCAAGACTTAAAAAAAGATGGGAAATATTTTTTTGAGAGAAAATTTTGAATCCTTTTTTCCTTGTCATAATATTTTAGCCAAAGTTGTTCTTCGTTCCAAAGCATCTCATTCCATTCAAACACTTTTGGTAACACCTCATAACTAATTGAAAAGCCGTTTCTTTTATCAATATTACTTACATAAGTCTGTGAGAGTTGGATAGTAGGTTCAAATTTTTTATATTTTATCGCATTTTCAATATGAGATATAAAAATTTTAATAAAGTCTAGTTCATTAAATTCTGATTTTTCAGACCAAAAAGAATTCCAAGCGCGCAGCATTTTTTCTGACTTTCCGTTATTTTTAAATTTGAATACTCTTGAAAAATTCAGCTTTTTCAAAAATGGTATTTCAAATTCAGGTTTGTATCCCTCAGAGAATCTAATTATTTTTTTAAACGGTATCCAGAAGAGGAAAATCAAAATTAAGGCTGCAAAGATGGATAAGATTTTTCTTAAATTTGAAGTATCGGTTCCGGAAAAAAAAGCGAAGAAAATAACACTAATGATTGCCAGCCAAAAAACTTTTTTTGTGCCAAAAACTTCGTCACTCAATACCATTTTTTCAAACTCGCTTCTTTTTTCTTTTTTTGAGTTTAGAACATCAGTAAGAAAAACAATCGCAAAAGGTATGAATATTGCCAAAACACCCAACGTAATGTTTTGGAAAAGCGATGGGTCAAGGTTTTTTAATATGCTATTTAAAAAACCAGTATCACATTCTATATAATTTGTTATGAACATCCTAGCTTGTTCAACATGTCTAATCATATTTTTAGATGATCATCGTGTAAAGGTAAAACAAAAAATACGTCACAAAGAAATCACTAGCAAGCTCAAAAATCCAATAGAAATTTTTGAGTATCATCACCTGTTTTAAGTTTATATGTTTTGAAATTTGCATTTTGATAAGATAGCTCGGTATAGATAAAAATGAAGCTAAAAACATTCCTATAAAAAAGAACGCTAAAGCCTCTAAAGAAAATAAAGATGCATTTTTCCAAATAAAAATGATGACTCCAAATACAAAGAAAAAGAAAATAGCATTCTTTGAGTGTTGTGCCTTTAATTCATCTTCCATTTGGTTTATTTGTTTTTCCATTATTTCATCATTTGATTGTTTTTCTTGCGTCATAGTTATTATGATTAATAAATTAGATGTTGCGTAGCTATAAAATAATGGAATTCTTCCCCATGTATACCCAAAATAACCATATATCCCAACCTTACACCCAACCCCCAAAAAGTACAAAACAAAAACTTGAAAACAATTTCATATTGAACAAAATCTCATATTTATTTCATACAAACCACAAAAAGTTAAATTAAAATATAAATAATAATTAAACAAAAATATATCTTTTTAATCAGCGTAATCTGTGTAATCAGTTTAAATCAGCGTTCCTATGCCCCGTCCAAAACTCAAAAACAAAAACACACGCAAACTCATCCGCATCGGCGGAAGCGTATATGTGTCACTCCCAAAAGAGATCATCACCGCACTCAACTGGCGAAACACCCAAAAAGTAGTCGTCAAAAAAGCAGGAAACACCATCACCATCAAAGATTGGGAAAAATAAGAAAGAGAGCATACAACACTCTCTTTCTTATTTGTAGATTTGTATTGTATTTGTAATTCGTGGACAATGACACGTTTGGTAACATTGAGAAAATATAGCCTACTGTTCAGTACCACCATAATAGGCGCAACCCTATTCATACTGGGTTTTTTGTACGCAAAAAAAGATAACCTCCCCCTCATAGGTAACACCTCCGCAACCATAGACTACGCAATAGACGGTGACACCATAAAACTCACCAACGGAGAACGCGTACGCCTAATAGGAATAGACGCACCGGAAAAAGGGGAGTGCTATTACGAAGAATCCAGAACCTACGCACAAGAATTATTAAACGGAAAAACAATCATCCTCGAGCAAGACATCACCGCAGAAGACGATTACCACCGCCCCCTCCGCTACGCAATCCTCCCAGCAGAAAACACCACGCAAGATCGCACCCTCGTAAACGATATGCTTGTCCGCACAGGCAACGCCCAAGCAGTCGCCAGCCCGCCAGACAACCGCTATCGCGATCTCTTAATATCCGCACAAGAAGAAGCAATCCGAGAAAACAGGGGAATGTGGGCATCCTGCGAATATGAGGACGAATTAGTTGGCAGAAGAGAAACAAACGATCCACCACCAACCCCCGAACACACCATCAAAGGAAACATCTCCACCCGAGGATACGGCAAAACCTACCTCATAGAAGGATGCGACAACTACAACCTCGTCAAAATAGACCTCGAAAAAGGGGAGCAGTACTTCAAAACAGAAGCCGAAGCGATCGAAGCAGGCTACCGCAAAGCAACCAACTGCCCCTAGTAAAGACGCAAAATGTTGCTTCTCCCACAGAGCCTCATCATAAGGTCATATCTCATACATATTTTACCTAAAATAAAGTAAAATATATATAAATATTGACAAAATATAAAAAATAGTGTATAATTATATTTACACTAAATACATACCGATCTTTATATATCTTGGCGAACTGGTCCTCTCATAGCCAAGATACCACAATCCGAGAGGAAGAACTCCACCGCACCGATGAGTGAAAGCTCGTCAACGCAAAGGAGGCAGTAATGAAACGTTTAGCTACGCAGGAAAAAAAGTTTGTCGGACCATCAGAAGAAGTCATTTCTCAAACAGCCTTTGGTATCATGTGGTCTGATACAGGAGAACATACAGTCGTTTCTCCTCATAAATGGACCATCCTAGCATCAAATACCAATTGGTACCCTCTCAGAGATTCTCGAGGAGAGGTACACAATATTCAATGGGGAGAGTACCATCGAGCCATTGAATTTCCCAGTTGGAAAGAATTCGAGGCAAAAGTCACTCAGGAGAAGCTCGAGCAGGCAGAAAAAGAGCTTGAGCTTCTGAGAGAAGAGATTCAAAATCTTAAAGATGAAAGCAGTTCAATGATTCAAACTATTGAACAAGTATATGACCTGAATGCCAATGGTGGACATGGAAGCAGGAAAAGTGTTTCCATGCTCCTCATGTCCTATGTGCACATTTGTGAACGGTGCAATAACGCATCGTGCACCTGTCACGAAGACGATCATTAAACCTATTTCCCCCCACAGTAAAAAATACTGTGGGGGCCTTTTTTTATAAAAAAGTAGATACTCGCATAATCAAAAAAACTGCCCAAAGCGGTTTTTATATTTTTTTAGACATCCTGTATATATCCAATGTAACATGTTGCATGCGGTAGGGGATTTTTTTTACCACTCGATACCCATGCTTTAGATAAAACGATTTTGCAGTAATCGTTGCTTTTAACTGAATATGTCCACAACCTTGTTTTTTAAGAGATTTTTCAAGCACCGTCAGTAGTTTTTTCCCAATACCTTTTTTAAGATAGTCTGCATGAACATACAGTCCCCAAATTTCACAATTAAAATTGTGATCACAGTATCCAACAATTTTACTTTTTTTAACAGCAACCCATCGGTTACACATATCAGCACTCTCCCGAAAACGTTGGGCACTGGTTATACCAGACCATACAGCAATAACACGTGGAGGATAGTCCTGAGCATTAATCGTACGAATAGTTTTTCTGTGCAAGCGAGCAATTTCTGCGTAGTCTTTGTCTTGAGCTTTTCGTATAATCATTAAGATGGGTAATGCTTTATTACTTCTTCCCCCAACGCCACTTCGCCTCCTCGCCATACTTATGTGAAACCCAAATCGTCACCAACACCAGCACCAACAACAAAGGCAACGCAGTCTTAATAGCCTCAGTATCATTTTCACTCGTCATACCCACACATAACATCAGCGAAGAACCAAGCAACAACACAACCAATATAAATAACCATCCCTGAGCAGTCGAAGGGTACCAACCATAGCCATATCGTTTCGCCTTAAACCATAACTGTTTTTCACCAGTCAGAGCCGCAACCCAAAGCCAGAGTGAAAGAATAATACTCCACGAAATCGCAATACTAATATAACTCGTTACACTCCAACCAATAGTCGTAAGTACCGCATATACCGAAAAAATACAGAGAGCATCTCCGAGCAGGGAAACCTCCCACCCCTCAGACGTTTGTGGGAAGTATCCAAATTTTGTAGCTTTAAACCATTTGTGTTTCATATGTTTATTTTTATTTCTTTTATTCCCCCTCTTGTACTCAGGAGGGGGGTAGGGGGTGGTCAGTGCTCTATCGTAAGATGTCTACACATAATCATACCGTAATCAACACACCTCTGCAATGCATTAGTTTCAATATCAAAAAACCCACCTCAATGAAGAGGCGGGTTTTTTGGTCGGGGTACTCGGACTCGAACCGAGAATCCCCACGTCCCAAACGTGATGCCTTAGCCAATTAGGCCATACCCCGGCGTCAGTCGCGTACTGCAGGCTTCATGAATTACATGGAGTACCATAGTAATTCATTTCGCCTTACGTTCGCGTCTTCCTTTCATATTATTACTTAACCTCGGAGTACCTCGGCCCAAGTAATAATATGTATATATGTTGGTGCAAAGTTCCAACGAGCAATAATCAAAACTATTTTGGTTATTGGTGCTTGGAATTTGATGTTTGTCACCAGAGGTGACTCTGGTGGGCAATACTGGACTCGAACCAATGACCTCCACAATGTCAATGTGGCGCTCTAACCACCTGAGCTAATTGCCCGCGTCCGTTTTAAATCTTCAATGGTGCCGCGGGGGTGAATCGAACACCCGACACGAGGCTCTTCAGGCCCCTGCTCTACCACTGAGCTACCGCGGCTGGTGGGCGATCCAGGAATTGAACCTGGGACCTCGTCATTATCAGTGACGCGCTCTAACCATCTGAGCTAATCGCCCGCATTGCATATATAAAATACCTGAATAGAATAGCAGATCTTAGCATATTTTTCAATAGAAAACAAAACCCCGAGTATTCGAGGTTTTGCAAATATTCAGCTCTCAATACGGCTATTCTGAACCGCATTCGCATGGTTCCTTACCGCATGCTGGGCATGAGTCCATAGACATAAGGTTTCATGTTACTGATAAGCATATACATAGCGTATCAAGACGCACTTTTTTTTGCAACAAAAAAATGGCCAATATTCTTGAACCATTTTTTAGGTTGAATACTCATAAGGTTGCAAAACGCCGTGTAGCAATTCTATACACCGTATAGAAGATGACTCCACTACTCAATATTTTTTTCTTGCCGAGGTGGGCAAGAGCCGTGTAGGTATACTCGAAGAGTGATACCATGTCGACCGGCATGTTTTCTCTGTGAGAGAGAAAACGTAACTCCCTAGAAAGGAGGTGATCCATCCACAGCTTCCGCTACGGATGCCTTGTTACGACTTCGTCCCTGTCATCGGTTTTACCTTGGACCCACAAATGTGGACCTTCAGGTACCCCCGACTCCCTTGACGTGACGGGCGGTGTGTACAAAACCCGAGAACGTATTCACCGTACCGTGGCTGATATACGGTTACTAGCGATTCCGGCTTCATGAGGGCGAATTGCAGCCCTCAATCCGAACTGGGACCAGTTTTGTTGGGATTAGCTCCACCTTTCGGCTTCGCGGCCCTTTGTACTGGCCATTGTAGCGCGTGTGTAGCCCAAGGCGTAAGGGTCATGCTGATTTGACGTCATCCCCACCTTCCTCCCTGTTATCCAGGGCAGTTTACTGTGACACGTAGTAACACAGTATGAGGGTTGCGCTCGTTAACGGACTTAACCGAACATCTCACGACACGAGCTGACGACAACCATGCAACGCCTGTCACTGAGTTCCTTGCGGCACCACTCTGTTTCTAGAGTGTTCTCAGGATGTCAAGCCTTGGTGAGGTTCCTCGCTTAATATCGAATTAAACCACACGCTCCACCGCTTGTGTGGGTCCCCGTCTATTCCTTTATGTTTTAGCCTTGCGGCCGTACTCCACAGGCGGATCACTTATCGCGTTAGCTTAGACACCGAGAGGGTCGAACCCCCGACATCGAGTGATCATCGTTTACGGCGTGGACTACCGGGGTATCTAATCCCGTTTGCTCCCCACGCTTTCGTCCATGAGCGTCAGTACTTGG